>JBAXVE010000135.1:0-1005 GCA_037129245.1 Desulfuromonadales bacterium | reverse complement strand
GGATTTCGTGGCTCATGTTGGCAAGGAAGTCGGATTTCGCCCGGTTTGCTTTTTCCGCTGCAGACTTGGAGTTCTCCAGCTCAATGTTATTTTCACGCAGCACCTGATCCAGGCGTTTGCGCTCCGTAACGTCACGCGCTGCTGCAAAAACACCCTGCAGCTTCCGGTCGCGGTCATAGAAGGTGGTTGCGTTAAAGGAAACCACCGTTTTTTTACCGTCTCTGGCGTGTGCGGTGAGTTCATAGTTGGTGACCTTCTTTTCTCTCAGCACCTGTTTGACACCCATCTCGGCCCGATCCGGATCAGTAAAGTATTTTTTGAAAGGTGCGCCGATCAGTTCATCGCGAGTGCAACCGGTGAGCATCTCCATCTGCTTATTGACATCGGTGATGATGCCGAACGGATCGGTGGTCATTATCGCGTCGATATTGCATTCAAAGAGGGAGCGCGTGTAAAACTGATGATCGCGCAGGCGCTGACTGAGCAGCATCTGCTCTGTCTCAATCTGTTTCCGGGCTGTGTTATCGGTGCCGATCAGCAGATAGCCGATGATTACGTCCTGCTCATCGCGCAGGGCTGTGACCGAGACGACGGCCGGGAAGCGGCTCCCGTCTTTGCGGATGTAGGTCAGCTCGTAAATGTCCTCGATGCCGCGTGAGGCCTTGAACACCAGTGCTTCAAAGCCGGGGGTAATCGGGGTATCGAGTTCGGCGCTGAGTTCCTTGGCACGGGCGATTACTTCCTGCGGATCGGAGATGTCAGCCGGGGTGATCTTGTTCATCACCTCGGCGGCTGTGTAACCAAGCATCCGTTCGGCTCCGACGTTAAAAATCTGGATGACCCCCTTGGCGTCGGTTGCGATGCTTGAAAAGTTGGCGCTGTTGAAAATCGCACTCTGTAGCGCCCCAGCTTTGAGCAGCGCCTCTTCCGCCTTCTTCCGGGCTGTGTTGTCGGTGCCGATCAGCAGATAGCCGATGATTACGTCCTGCTCATCGCGCAGGGCTG
>JBAXVE010000134.1:0-1165 GCA_037129245.1 Desulfuromonadales bacterium | reverse complement strand
CCTGCTGAGAAGTTGCTATTTCCCGGTCTGATTAAGCCTCCCCTCCCTTGACGGGAGGGGACTGAGGGGTGGGTGAAGCTGCCGTCAGCATACAATATGGCAAACTCCCCCACCCCCTAACCCCCTCCCGCTGGGGGCGGGGGGACTTTTTTGCAACCACGGACGCCAAAGCGGACAGCATTATCTACTTCAGTGCTTTCAGCTGGTCGTCGACCAGTTTGGCGGTCAGTGGGTCATAGCCATCCTTGACGACGATTTCCTGTCCCTCTTTGGAAAGGGCATAGCGGAGGAATTCTTCTACCACTTTAGGCATTGGCTGCCCCGGTTTCCTGGCAACATAGATGTAGAGCATGCGGCTCATGGGGTAGGAGCCGTTCAGCACGTTGGCGTAGGTTGCTTCGGCGACTTTGCCGCCTTCTTTGTCGGAAAGGGGTACGGCACGTACACCGGACGTGGCGTAGCCGATGCCGGAGTAGCCGATGGCGGCGATGTCTTTGGCAACACCTTCGACAACGGATGCGGAACCGGGCTGTTCTTTGACGGTGTTCTTGAAGTCGCCTTTGCTGAGCGCATGCTCCTTGAAGTAGCCGTAGGTGCCGGAAGCAGAGTTGCGGCCGTAGATGCTGATCGGCATGTTGGCAAGTTTGCCGGTCACACCCAGCTGCCCCCAGGTGGTGACGTCAGCGCCGCCACGTTTGTGGGTCTTGGAGAAGATTGCGTCGACCTTGTCAAGCGACAGGCTTTTGATCGGGTTGTCCTTGTTGACAAATACCGCCAGCGAGTCAAGGGCTACGCCGATTTTTGTTGGTTTGAAGCCGTGCTTCTTTTCAAATTCCTCGATTTCGGAGCTTTTCATCTCGCGGGACATGGGGCCAAGCTGGGCAGTTCCGGCAATCAGGGCGGGGGGAGCGGTGCTGGAACCCTTGCCTTCGATCTGGATGTTGACGTTGGGGTATTTCTTCTTGAAGCCTTCAGCCCAGTAGGTCATCAGGTTGTTGAGGCTGTCGGAGCCGATGCTGCCAAGATTGCCGGCCACACCGGCGGCAGGGGCATACCCTTTGATTTTAGCATCGACTTTGACCGTCTCGGCGTGGGCTGCCACGGTAGTGGCCAGCACGAGCAGTGCGGCCAGGATTGACTTCTTCAGCATGAATGTATTCCTCCT
>JBAXVE010000133.1:0-1415 GCA_037129245.1 Desulfuromonadales bacterium | reverse complement strand
CTGGGGAATGCAGTCAAATTCACCTCACAGGGGAGCATAGAAATATCGGCACACACCATCGAACGTAACGGGGACTCCGTACTCATCGAATTAGCCGTTCACGACAGCGGTATCGGAATTGCTGCCGACGCACTTGACAAAATATTCAATCCATTTGTCCAAGAGGAACATTCAACCACCCGCAAATTCGGTGGCACGGGATTGGGTCTTACAATTACCCACCGTCTGGTTGAACTGATGGGTGGCTGCATCTCGGTAGAAAGCACACCGGTGACCGGCAGCTGCTTCAAGGTCAGGATTCCGTTTACCGTAGCCGAGAATGTCGAACTGGCTACCGTAACCAAGCCAACCGCTACGCAGCTCTGGGATGGGCCGAAACTGCGGGTACTGTTTGTTGAAGACAATGACATCAACATCATGTTCGGAACATCATTACTCGGAAAGATGGGGCATGAAGTTGTCACCGCCGAAAACGGCAGGGATGCCCTTACGGCGCTGCTGGAAGGGCAGTTCGACATCATCCTGATGGATATCCAGATGCCGGTGATGAACGGTGAGGAGGCATTGCTGGAGATCAGACGGCAGGAAAAGGGAACCGACCGCCATCAGCCGGTGATAGCCCTGACCGCATACGCTCTGCGAGGCGAGCAGGACAGATTCATGGCTGACGGATTCGATGGCTATATCTCAAAGCCGCTGGTCATTGGCGAGCTGATACAGGAGATGAAACGGGTGCTGGGAAGTTACTGTGGACTTCAACAGTGAAACTGTCAGCCTGAAGCCAATCCACAACAACATCGGTGCATTGCTTATTTCACCAATCAGGCTGTCTCACAAACCCCGACCACCTAACGGCGAAGCATTGAAGCCCCTTCATAAATAGGGGCTTTTTTTATATCTATTGTCCAAAAAGGCTCATTATGATATGCCTGAATCCGTTATTTTAGCGGTATCCATGACAGGGAGATAAGAAATATGGGGGACTTGAAGATCGGCGTCCGGCTTGGTTTGGCATTTTCGGCACTGATTATGATCATGCTCGTTGTCGGCGGCTATTCGTTGTCAAGGATACACAGAATGGATGGCGACATTGATGTGCTGCTGAAAGACAGGTATCCCAAGATAATGATGCTTCATAGCATCAAAGACAATCTGAGCGTTATTGCCCGTGCACTCAGGAATATGCTGCTTCTGGATGCTCCCGATGAAATTGCCAAAGAAGCTAAGCGGGTTACTGACTCCAGGGACGCGATCAGCAAGATATTCACCGATTTGGAAAAAGTGATCGTAACCGAGCAGGGAAAGGCACAGCTCAAAGAAGTTATATATGCTAGAACGGCGTACGTTCAGGCATATATGAACCTGATTCGTTCTAATTCGCCGCTAAACGTAGAAAGTTCTCTGACCGTGAACCT
>JBAXVE010000132.1:0-1444 GCA_037129245.1 Desulfuromonadales bacterium | reverse complement strand
ACTCATATCAAGACTCCGTTGTGATGCGGCACTTTACGAAATCCTTAAAAAAAAGGCGCTTCTGGGTTTGTGGGGGGATTTTTCCGGTCAAAAGCTCGACTTGCGTGTAAGCTGGATCCATGAAAAACATGAAAGACACGTCTCTTTATCAGCAGATTCTTGGGGATACGAGCCCGTGGACGGTTAGTGAGGTTGAGCTGAACGCGGAGAAGCTGACGATCGAGGTGCGCCTGACGTTGCCGCCTGAGTCGATATGGGGCTGCCCGCAGTGCGCCAGTCGGATGCATGTGAAGGAGTGGCGGGAGCGGCGGTGGCGACACATGGACAGTTGCCAGTTCAAAACGGTCTTGGTGGCGTCGGTGCCGGTCGTGGAATGCCCCGAGCACGGGGGGCAAACAGTGCAGGTGCCTTGGGCGGAAGGATCGAGTCGGTTTACGCTGTATTTCGAACGGTTTGCCATTGACGTGCTCCAGGCCTGTGCGGCGTCGAAGGCCGGGGAGTTGCTGAAGATCAGCTGGGATGAAGCCGACGGGATCAAGCAACGGGCCGTGCGACGGGGGCTGGCTCGGCGCGAGGTGGTCGATCTTGAATATGTCTGCGTCGATGAGAAGGCCGTGGGACGTGGCCATGATTATGTAACCATTGTCACCGGTGTGGTCGTCGGCAAGCCACGGGTGCTCTATGTGGGCAATGGACGGGGCGAGGAAGGTCTGGATGGCTTCTGGGAATGGCTGGGACCGGAAGGATGCAGTCGGATCAAGGCGGTCAGTATGGATATGGGTCAGCCGTACCAGAACTCGACCCGCCGGTACTGTCCGGATGCCGATCTGATCTTTGATCCGTTTCATCTGATGAAGATGCTCAACAAGGCTGTTGATGAGGTGCGGCGGCAAGAGGCCGTGATGGGCTCCGGCGCGGATCGCGAGGCCCTTAAGAAGACCCGGCAGATGTGGCTGTGGGGGGAAGAGAACCTGCCTCAAAGATATGCGGAACGCTTTGAATCCCTGAAAGCCAGCACCCTGAAAACCGCACGCGCCTGGGGGATCAAGGAACTGTGGCGAACCTTCAAGAATTGCCGCGACGAAGAGGACGGGGTGTCGTTCTTCACGCAGTGGTATCGCCACGCCATGCACTCCAAGCTTGAACCGATAAAGAAGGTGGCCCGCTCGTTTAAGGCGCATCTGTCTGGCATCACGACCTTTCTCAGTCATGGCTTCTGCAACGCCCTTGCCGAGGGCGTCAACAGCCGTATCCAGCTGCTTGTTCAAAAAGCCTGCGGCTACAGAAACCGCGAACGGCTTAAAACCGACATCCTGTTCCATTTCGGTGGCCTAAACCTCAACCCCGTTCTTGTTCAATGAAAAATCCCCCCACAAACCCAGAAGCGCCGATTAATGAGCCTCTGATCAGAACCACAGAATCCGAACCCGAACCTTGTTTTTTC
>JBAXVE010000131.1:0-1678 GCA_037129245.1 Desulfuromonadales bacterium | reverse complement strand
TAGATAGTGTCCATCCGGAAACCCCAGTTTGAGTCGCACTGAGTTCCCGGTTTCAGTTGTCAGTCTTTTCATTGAACGTTTTGACTACCCTGTAACCAGTTTTATATGCTCTTTCTCATTTTTATGACGCACTTCACCCGACAAGGGGTATGCACTGTTGTTTGTGACCGGTCAGGCTGCTTCCAGCTTGATCCGGGCAATAACCTGCAGGTTGTAGGCAAAGATTGAACTCCAGACGTATTGTTTGAATCCTTCCCAGCCTTTCCAGGTGCAGCGGTCAAGACCAAAGGCACGCTTGAGCGTGGAGATGTTAGCTTCGATCCCGGCACGGAAGTTCCGCAGCTTTTTGTACACCCAGGAACTCTTAGCCATGTCAATTACTGACAGTCCGCGCTTCTTGGCAAAGGCAGCGTCCTCCACTCCCAACTCTTTTGCATCTGTCAGGTTATCCTTTGATGCAAAGCCGCCATCAGCACTTACCTGACGCGGCATCTTGCTGAAGGTTTTCTTGTGCCGTTCCAGCATGGGAATATATTTATCCGAATCAGCTGGGTTACCCTTGGCAATCAGGCAGTCGAGAATCAGGTTGGACTTCCCGCCGGTCAGGAATATTTTGTGACCAAATTGGGTCTCCCGCCTTTTTTTGACGATGATGTCGGTGTGGTCTTCGAAAAAGGAAACCACCTTGTCAGCTACCGGAACCTTCTCGTTACGGAATACCCGTCGCTCGGTCTGGCTGATGACCTTTTCCAGCAGACCGACAGCACGCTTCAATTGGGCGGCAAGATTCATGGCGGCAAGCAGGTCACCAAGACCGGCAGCCTGATACGCCTGCAGAGCCAGAATCGCTTCTTTGGCATAACCGACAACTTTTCCGGCGTAGTGCGTCATGTCACGATAAGCCGAGACCCGATCATCGTCTTTCTTGGCATTGAGAACCACCATCAGCCGTTTCTTGACTACACGGCAATGATCGCAGTAGCGATAGTCAGGACGGGGAGCAAGGGCATGGCCTTCCTCCAGCCAACGGGTGATGACCCTGATGCCATCCCACAGCAGGGTGGAATCGGATGGATCGTGGATGTTGCTCTCGACAACGGTTGAGTCAATCCGTACCTTGCGACCGCTTTCTATACCGGCTTCAAGGACATACTGCATAAGACATACATGGACTGCTTCCCAGGTCTCTTCGGAAAGCGGCTTGATATTTTCCTGAAGAGATGATGACGATGGATACTGTCCCATCTCCAGACGGGCAAAAGCTCGAAAGGATTTTGAATCTTCAAGATGAAATGCAAGCTCCTCATATGAGAGGCTGCGATACTGTTTCAGGGCAACGCAACGCAGTACCTGTTCAGCGGTCATTCCTTCACGACCGGTATCCTTTCGGGCCACTCGCGTAAGGTCAGCAAAGACGAGATCAAGCATCTTTGGCATAGCATCGAGTATCTCGGAAAATACAGCCAATTCTTTGCCGATATCATGGCGCATCGTGGCGGAGAAAATGTTCATCTGGCGTGTCAGTTTTTGTCGCATCAGGAGCACCTCTAAAACCATAAAGTATAATAAGTACAGACTGTTATGGTTTGTAGAATAGCATGGATAAGCAAAAAACTGAAGCACTTTATTCAATATAAATCAACAAATCCGAAGTGTTACGTTTCCGGATGGAAACTAG
>JBAXVE010000130.1:0-2089 GCA_037129245.1 Desulfuromonadales bacterium | reverse complement strand
TCGGCGCACTGCAATCCAATGGCAAAGTTCTGCTGATAAATCAGAACGGCATCCTCTTTGGCCCAAACTCCCGCATTGAAGTCAACGGCCTGATCGCCTCCACCCTCGATATCACGAATCAGGATTTTCTCGCCGGACGGATGAAATTCAGCGCCGGCCCAGTCGCCGGGAAGGTCGAGAATCAGGGGACGATTACGACTCCCGGCGGCGGCTTCGTCTATCTGATCGCCCAGGATGTAACCAACAGCGGAGTCATAACCGCACCCAATGGCGACATCATGCTTGCGGCGGGTAAAGAGATACTGCTGGTGGACAGCCGCTCACCCGAAATCGCCATTGTTGTCTCAGCACCGGAGCATCAGGCGATCAATTTGGGGACGCTTGTGGCCGATGCCGGAAGGGTTGGTACATACGGAGGGATTGTACGGCAGAAGGGGATTATCAGCGCAAATAGTGCGGTTATGGAAGGTGGGAAGATATTCTTGCGAGCTACCAAGTCTATTGAACTTGCCGACAGCAGCGTCATCAGCGCCGATGGTACTAAGGGTGGACAGGTTATAGTCAAGACGGATGAAGAGGGAAAAATCAGCGGGACTCTGACTGCACGGGGGAGTATTTCGGCACAGGGTGATGGAGCGAAGGGGAGCGGCGGGTTTGTCGAGACCTCGGCGGCAAAGGTTGATGTGAACAGTGTCAAGATCAATACAAATGGCGGTAACTGGCTCCTTGACCCTTATGACTTCACTGTTGCCGGCACCGGAGGCGATATCACCGGAGCTGTACTGTCATTAGCGTTGGGCAGTAATGATGTCACTATTCAGACTCTTACTGGTTCGGTTTCATGTACGAATGCAACATGCGCGGCAGGCAACAGCAGTGGCAATGGCGATATCTTAGTAAATGAGGTAATCTCGTGGAGTGCTGATAAGACACTTGTTCTGAATGCCTACCGCAACATTAATATTAACACCAATATTTCGGCAAGTGGTAGCTTGGCAGGGTTGACGCTAATACCTGGTACAGGCGGCAGTGGATCGGCAACTTTGGTCGCAAGCAAGACGATATCATTAAACGGCGGTGTGATTGATGTCACTGGCGGCACCGGACTTTTAAGCCTCGGTTCATCCTCAACAGTTTCCAACGCTATTTTGCGTGCGGGTTCGTTATCCATGGCTTCGAGTACAAACATCACGCTAAACGGCACAACACTGGATTCCGACTTCACGATCCCGAACGGTTCGCAAATCAGTGTGAACAGCGGCGATCTGACGCTTGGGAGCGGCAAAACCCTGACCATAGGCAATGCAAGCGGCATTGGTGCTCTGTATTTCGGGGGCGGCGTTAGTCAGTCTCTGCTGAGTGGCGGGACATCGACCGTCACCTTTGGCAACACCAGCGTCACGAGCAGCACCATTCAGAAGTTGGATTCTGGAGCCAGCACCCTGACGCTTGGCAGCGGTATCACCCTTAACGGTAGCGGCAGTGGCCGGATTTATGGAGCTGGCTACAGCGGCGGATTTACCAACCAGGCGATACTTGCTCCTGCCGGGGATCTGGTGATAGATTCCTGGGGTTCCGTCAGCAACACCGGCACGATCACGGCAGGAGCTTCAACAAAGACGATAACAGTCACTACGGCCAGCTTCAACAACACCAATGCAACCCTTGGCAGCATCACGGCCTCAGGCGGTGGCACACTGGACTTCAGGTCGGCTACCACAGCATGGAGCAGCACCGCCGGAAGTATTGTGGCGGCCAGTGGCGGCACTATCAAGCTAAGTACAGGCACCTTTGGCGGAGACTTTGTTAACACGCTGAATGCGAGTGCTGGCACCCTCAATCTTTACGGCACCATAAGCGGTGGCACCATAAACAGCACCAGCGGTACGCTCGGCGTCCTGAATCTGCAGAACAACAGCACAATCACCGGCAGCACGATCAGTGGCAGCAGTCTGGCTATGCCTACCGGAGCGTATATCAATTTCAACGGTCTCACCCTTAACACCGACTTCACAATCCCGAACGGTTCGCAAGTCAGTGTGAACAGCGGCGATCTGACGCTTGGGAGCGGCAAAACCCTGACCATAGG
>JBAXVE010000013.1:0-59373 GCA_037129245.1 Desulfuromonadales bacterium | reverse complement strand
GTAGCGTGACATTTTGTACAATCCTTTAGTATTTGCTGGTGTTTCTTATGTGGGAAGCTAATATTCCCTTTGGATGCAGGCAATTCCATAATGTCCGCAGATTCAGCGATGCTGACCAAGGTTACAATTACGAGCAAGCATAAGATGGCTTCTCTCATTTTAAATCCTCCATATGGCTAGAATTAACACAAAGTTGATAAGCATAGAGTGGATATTAGTGAAATTAGCAAGATCCCCAGTGATATTTTTTATAAAATGTGGGCTGTTATATGATATGTTGCACCAGTAAAATCTGCGCCCGTAGCTCAGTTGGATAGAGTACCTGGCTTCGAACCAGGGTGTCGGGAGTTCGAGTCTCTCCGGGCGCGCCAGCAAAAAAATAATCGTCTTTCAGGGCGTCTCATAGGCAGCGTGTGCCTAAGAAACCGTTAAATGCCTTCGGCTATGCAGGGGAGACCCTGAAGCTGGTCGGTCCGATGGAAATCAGGTCGCTTGGCGTAAGCTGTTTCTTGCTGACCGGTTTACCATTAACCTTGGTGCCGTTTGTACTCGCCAGGTCTTCAATTACGAGTCTCTTCTCGACTATTTTGATTTCTGCATGCCGTCGTGAAATCAGGCGGTCATCAAGTACAAAATCACACTCTTTACGTCCGATGGTACAAGGAAGCGTTACGGTGAAGCGTTCCCCCTGAAGGGGGCCTGATTCGACGGAGAGAATGGCGCTTGGGGACTTCGGTTCTTCCTTGATAAGTTTTTCGATCCCCTCTATAGCTGCAGCCATTGGAGTTTTATTTGTATCACTACTACGCCTGTTTTTCGAAGCTCCATCAGGCAGGGGTAGGGTCTCAGCATTCCCTCTTCGTCTGTTATCCAGATAACCGACTGTAAGAAGTTCGTAAAGCGATTCTTTGTCAAACCGGATTGAATCCTCGGACATTGCAGTAATCAGGTCGCGGAATATGTACGCAATAACTTTGTCTCCGGGTTGGAATGCGTACAGAAGCACCTCTTCTTCAATGGTCATTCCTTCAGGCCGAATATATGCCTGATTGGCATAATGAGCAACGGCCCCTATGCCATCCCTGAAAAAGAAAAAATTGAAATCATTGGCCCGGCTCAGTGTAATCATTGCATTTGCACCAGCATCACTGATCTGTTGTACAATGTTTTCAAAATTGAGCAGTGAGGGCGGTGCTTTGACGGCAGGCTCCTCCTGCAGAAAGACCAGCATGCTTTTCAGGAGAACCGGGTCTGTCTCGCAGAGAGAAACGGTCATCGGCTTATCAGATAATTTTACCAGTTGTCTGCCAAGATCCTGGATAGAATAACTGACCGGCTTGCTGTCTGTGAATCTACCGGCTGCATAGGGAGCGCCATTAAAAAAGAAGAGAAATAAAAGGGAGCATTTGTCACCGGCAAACTTCAGGTATCCGGTGAACGGGGGAGAGGCGGAGAATGCCCTTTCCAGTAAGCTTTGTAGTAACTCACGGGAAAGGTGCGAATTATCGCATAATATTTTTTGTCGAGGAAACTGGTAGCAGTCCATGTTTTTTTATAGCAGGCTACGGAATATTTGTCAATTTTATGAATATGTGCGACAACTTTAACATGTCTGATTGACGATTGATGCCGCAGGATGTTTTCTGACGACGTTACGTTGATTCCGTGCGCAGCATTTCATAAATATCTTGCTTTACCCGTCAATAGTTAGTTGGTATAAGCAGTACTCACATTTGTGGTTGGAGAATTTTTTATGGCCGGCATATCATCTATTGACCTCTCACAATATATTGGTACAAATATCGGCACTGTCACCCTGGTCAAGTTATTGGGTAAAGGTGCTATGGGAGCAGTATTTATCGGGTATCAGTCTACTCTCAAACGCCAGGTTGCTGTTAAAATTCTTCCAAAATCACTGGCGAGTAGCACAAGAGCCCAGCAGATGTTCCGCGATGAAGCTGAGACAGTCGGGATTCTTACTCATCCGAACATAGTGCCTGTGTATGAAATGGGAGAGGCCTGCGACTTCTTTTTTCAGGTAATGCAGCTTGTCGTTGGTCAAGATTTGAAAACAATCATTGCCAAAGCTCGTAAACACCCGGTTCCGACCAAGCGTATTCTTCCAATTGCAGAAACAATCCAGTACGTCTGTCAGATTCTCGACGCCCTCGGGTACAGTCATGAAGAAGGTGTTTTCCATCAGGATATCAAGCCGGCAAATATTCTCATTGATGACAGATTCAAACGTCCGCTTGTGGCGGATTTTGGGATCGCCAAGACGGTTTGGGCTGAATATGGTTCGACGCAGATGGTGGTAGGGACACCGACGTACATGTCGCCCGAACAGACAGCAGGTACAGAGATTGATGGCAGGACCGATATCTACTCAGTTGGTGTCATGCTTATGGAGTTGACGGCAGGTCTGGTACCGATACTCAAAGAACCACCTGCCGATATGATCAAACGGAAGAGAACGGCACCGGACACATTTTTTACTGCCAGGCCATCCGAAGTTAATCCAGCAATAGACAGTGAGCTGGAGACGATAATTCTCAGGGCGACTGCTTCGCGTCCAGCAGGTCGTTTTGCCGATTGTCATGAATTTAAAAATGAGCTTGATACGTATGTTCGTAAACGCGGGCTGAAGTAGCCGGTATGGCTATTCATTTTACATAAGGACCTAACATACGATATGTCGGAAACAGCTATCGACCTTAAGCAGGCCTTACAGATTGCCAGGGCATTCAACCTTGCTTTCAATAATGCATTTATGTATGGAGGTAACCACCAGACCACCAAAGTTAGTGCTGCAACTTTTTTCTCTGTTTTGCGTCCGATGTTTGACATTGCAAGCATTATCACAGTAAGCGCTGAGAAGGACTCCATATATTTTGAAAATCACTGCGTTGATAAACTGGTGAGTGTGCAGCGAATCAACAGCAGGTTCAAAAAGGCCGGCGTCCAGTCCGTCAGTTTTGACAGAAATGCCTCTCTGGAGAGTTCCCTGGCCCTGTTTTATGTAATGGGGGCGCTTTCTGAATTCCAGAGTGTGGATGCAATGCAGGCGTATCTTCAGAGTGAACGTATATCCGGTGTAAAAATCAATTATGTGGTCTACAAGAAGGTTACCATTGACGACACGATCGTCAATAAAGATGCCTTTACAGAAAATCAGCTGTTACTCAGCTCTCAGAATGCCTCCGGTGGTGGGACTTTTGTTCAGGCTGATCCGGGCGGGATCCTCAAGGAGTTTTCTGAAGTTCTGTCGTTACGCGCGTCCGAAAGCGAAAAAGGGGGTTCAGGAACCGGGGGCGCCAACTCGCAGAAGTTTTCTCAGGTAGATTACGATAAGTTTATAACCGCTCACATAAAGTCAATCAACATGCAACTCAATACGACCGGTGAGTCCGGGGGAACTTCAGAGGAGACTACCCTTACACCGGCGGAGATGCTCGAATCGATTTACAAGCTTAAGGAAAATGTACTCGAAAATATCAAAATTCAGCGAGAAACCGGAAAGCTGACTGCCGCTGAAGAGCTTGCCATATCTGAAATCAATCAGATCAGTTATCAGGTCATTGTCAGGTTGATCAAGGAGGAATACCGAAGTGACCGAAAAATTTCGGTCAAGAGGCTTGCCCAGATAATTCGGAGGATGCTTCCGGATATCAAGGAGTTGAAGTACCTGCTGCCGCAGCTCAAGGATGGACTTTTTGCTGAAGGCATGTCGCCTTCAGATTATCTGCTGCTTGTAAAGGAGCTGAGCAAAGAGCTTGACAGTGACGGTTTGATTCAGGTCATGGTCGAGGCTTCCGACCAGATCGGGTTGAGCCTGAACGAGATGATTGACGGGATCAAGGAGGCGCCGGAAGAAGCGGCCAGACTTATCGTGCTGGCTGCGGAAATTAAAAAGGGCGGCGTTACGGACGACGAACATCAGATGTCAGTAGTTTTGAGTGATTACATCGAAAAGGTGAGTCGGGCTCTCGCGCTGCAATCGCCCGAAGCTGCGGCCCCGGGTGGCGGGGTGATGCTTAAGTCGGCTGTCACAAGGATTGAACGGGAAATACTGGATCGCCTGAAATCGCAGAATGTCGGTTTGAATACGGTTTCTGAAGTTGCCGAAAAACTGGCAGATCAGTTCAGCGAAACCGTTTCTGCTTTGAAAAGCGACTGGGTAAGAACAAACCTCAACAGCCCAAAGAAGCCGACTGAAGAAATGTTGCTTTCGATTATTGAGCAGGTTGCGGAACATGGACACGGGATCGGAGTGACCGAGGAAATCCGGGCAATTCTGATTTCCAAAGGTCTTTCCGCCGAGACGATAGATGCCATTGTGAGTAAAGCCCGTCAACGGGCCGAATCGGCCATAACTCACGCTATTGAAATCCCCCCGGGAGTTCACAACGCCAAGAACACACTCTTTTTTCTGGATCGTGAAATCAAACTGAATTTGCGTTATAATTCACCGTTTTCAACTATCCTTGTTTCCTATGAGAAGATTGTCGATATTCGGACATTCACGATGATTGATTTAACTCCCGATATTCATATTCAGTTGACCAACCAAGCGCTCAAACTGTTAAAGGAGATGCAGAAGAGAGATCTGGATGTGATTGGCATTTACACGATAAATGATCGTAGCATACCCTTTATTTTACTGCCAATGACCGATCTGTCCGGAGCTCTTTTTGTTAAAAAAAGAATTGATGTTGATTTCCCGCAACATGAATTTACTGTTAATGGAATTACCGTTCATGTTGAACCGGGAGTTACCGTATCCGGCTATAACAAAAAACTGACTCCTGACAAGTCATCGTATTTGAAGGCCATATATCAACGATATTGTCAACCGAAACTGCAATAGAATTTGACTATGATCTCAGCATCCGCGACACATCCCGGTCTTGTGCGTAAGAATAACGAAGATTGTATCCGCGCGGATAACGACTTCGGCATATACCTGCTTGCCGATGGTATAGGCGGGCATAATGCTGGTGAAGTGGCAAGCGCCCTGGCCGTTGAAACTGTCTATGCGGTATTACGGTCGAATATTAATCATACGTTGGTTGACGGATATTTTGAGCTGATGGTGCATGCCATGCACTCTGCCCACTGGGAGATAAACAGCAGGGCTCGGTCAAGCGTTTCGTTTAAAAGTATGGGAACGACTCTGGTTGTGGCAGTCATTCGGAACGATAAAGCGTATATCGTGAATGCCGGAGACAGCCGTTGCTACCTGTTTCATCATCCCAGATCTGGATTTTCCCATGAAAATAGGGAGAATATATTCAGGCGACTGACCCACGATCACACCGTGGGCGATCAACTGCTGGCAAGCGGCATTTCCATCGGTCAGATTCCTAAGAAACAATTTCATACATTGACCCAGTCTGTTGGGTGTGGAAACCCGCCGTACCCCGATTTTAAAATTGTTGAATTTAAGCAGGGCGATATGCTCCTTATCTGTTCCGACGGTCTGACTGATATGCTGTCGGATGCAGAAATCGAAGCCATGCTTTCTCAGGGGGATGTGAGTCTTGACGCACTTGCACATGGTCTTATTGGTGCGGCCAATGCGAACGGCGGCAGGGATAATATCTCCGTGATACTGGTTGCGTCGCCATGAAGCGCTATCCGGAACTCAATGGGATCGTGTCGGATGTTCGGCAAACCGCCGATTTTTCGGATGAAGCAATGTCCCCGGACAGTTTTCCGGCCTTTTGAAATTACCCTGAAATCATTTGACGGCAACTCGAAACGGGTGGTATATACAGAATTGATCAAGTATACCCTCTTTTTCCTCCCAAATAGAGATACTGAATGCTTTTACCGGAAGACAGCACACCACTCAGACTTGAAGGAAGAACCAAGGACGGCAGTCACTGGGTTGTTCCGGTTAACTGTTCACCGTTCATCATCGGACGGAAGGAAGGATCAGATCTTTTTCTGGCGTCTGAAGGGGTATCGCGCAAGCACGCCGAAATTGTCGAAGTATATGACGGATGGCTGATCAGGGATAGCGGCAGCACCAACGGGACTTATATCAACGGGAAGCGGTTATCCGCAGATCATCTGCTTCAACAGGGCGATTACATTACCATCGCTGAAATCAGGTTCGATGTCGTGGAGCTCTGTGTCGAGTCTGAGTGCACCGAGATAATCAATCCTTACGCAGAAAACCTGGAGCAGATGCTTGATCTGAAGGCCGTAGATCCCCATTTTCAGCCATTAATTTCACTTATCAACGGTTCACTGATTGGCTATGAAGTTCTCGGAAGAATAAACTTCGTTGGGCTTCCGAACAGTCCTCGTCATCTGTTCGAAATTTCGGGAATGCTCGGCAGACAGGTTGAGCTGAGCGAATTGTTCAGAAATACGGCACTCAAGCATGCTGCAGCCGTTGGGGTGACGGAACTGATTCTGTTTAATACGCTACCGGACGAGATGAACTTCGATATTCTTCGGCCATCTCTCAGTGCCTTGAGACAGCTTGTACCTGACTTGAAGCTGGGGATGGAGCTTCATGAGAACACGGTCACCGATGCTGCCATGATGAAAGAGCTGAGAGAGTTACTTTATGAGCAGGAAATGCTGCTGGTTTATGACGATTTTGGCGCCGGACAATCCCGGCTTATTGAACTGCTCGACTCCGTGCCCGACATCCTCAAGTTCGATATTGCACTTATTCACGGCATCCAGCATCGCTCAAAAGCTTCGAGGTCCATAGTTGAAACACTTGTTAAAATGGCAGGTGATGCCGGAATCCGCACTCTGGCGGAAGGAATCGAGAGTGTTGAGGAGGCCGAAGTATGCCGTGAGATCGGTTTTGAACTTGGCCAGGGATATTTTCTGGGCCGGCCGGCACCGCTGCAAAGCTAGCAGATGAGAACATATATGTATTGAAGTTGCAGGAAAATTGAGGTTATTTATGACTGTAATGCAGATGTCCAATAGAGAGCAGACGCTTCTGGAAAAATGCCGCGAAATTGAATTCCTCAGCCGGGATCTTTATACATTTTTCGCAGAAATCTATGAGGATGATTTTGAAGCTTCCCGGCTATGGAGAAAAACAGCGCTGGAAGAACAGAATCACGCTGATCAGTTTTCGCTGGCACTGAAGATGAAGAAAAGTCTTTCCTGTCTGGTTGCTGTCGATGAGCGCATGCTTGAATCAGTACTTTCGCAGTTGCGATCGGTCATAGAACTGGTGAGAGACCAACCTCCGACGCATTTGGAAGCACTGGATTTATCCATAAAGCTTGAAAAGTACCTTAATGAGTTTCACATTCACTGTGTTGCTGCATTCGAGGATGAGTCGTACAAAAAAATGTTTCAAGCCATGATGTCTAGTGACCAGGAACATATTGCCACACTACAGAGAGCATTTGAAGAGCTTTCCGGTGCTGAGGCCACGCATTTGCCGCACAATGAACCACCTGTATCGAAGTGAACTATTGTCCTTTTGTTGCCAGAGGCGGGACATAACATGAATCGCCATAACAGCTGAATCTCTGCAGTTCCCCCCGTGTTCTCCACCACACATCTCAGTCGCTGTTAGATCTCGGGTGAACGCGGCTCTGAAATCCAATCGGAAAAAGTTCATGACGCGACTGTTGCACACATTAGTGCTGTTGTCATGTAGCGGCGCACAAATTATCTATAAAATAGATAGATATTATAAAATATTCTTGACAAGCACGTGTGTGTCTTGATATGTAGAGGTTCGAGGTGCTTAAATTTTTCGTCGCTAAGGGAGAACGTATCAATGAGAACTTCAAAAATCCTGCAGATTTTGGCAGCGGCATTACTTGCCATAGTAACGGCCCTGCCGGTAAGTGCCGCAGACATCAGTCTGCTGAATGTATCGTATGATCCCACCCGCGAGCTGTATGCCGACTTTAACAACGCTTTTGCACAGTACTGGCAGAAGAAAACCGGTGACAAGGTCACCATCAAGCAGTCCCACGGCGGTTCCGGCAAACAGGCCCGCTCGGTGATTGATGGGCTGGAGGCCGACGTGGTCACCCTGGCGCTGGCCTACGATGTTGACGCTATTGCCGAAAAGGGACTGATCAAACCGGGGTGGCAGAAGGAGCTTCCCCACAATAGTTCACCCTATACCTCGACCATCGTTTTTCTGGTGCGAAAGGGGAATCCCAAAAAGATTAAGAACTGGGACGACCTGATCAAACCGGGTGTTTCGGTTATCACCCCCAACCCGAAAACCTCCGGCGGAGCACGCTGGAACTACCTGGCAGCCTGGGCGTATGCACTGCATCAGCCGGGAGGTAATGAAACCAAGTCGCGGGAATTTGTCACAAAGCTCTTCAAGAATGTTCCGGTACTTGATTCCGGCGCCCGCGGCTCCACCAATACCTTCGTCCAGCGCGGACTCGGTGACGTGCTGCTTGCCTGGGAAAACGAAGCTTTTCTGGCAATCAACGAACTGGGACCGGACAAATTCGAGGTTGTAACCCCGTCGGAGAGCATCCTTGCCGAACCGCCGGTCACTGTTATCGACAAGGTGGCTGACAAGCGCGGAACCCGCAAGGTGGCCGAGGAGTACCTGAAGTATCTCTACACCGACGAAGGGCAGAAGATAGCGGCCAAACACTACTACCGGCCGATCAATACCAAGATCCCGACCAAACTTGCCAGGGTCAAGCTTTACACCATCGATCAGGCGTTTGGCGGATGGCAGAAGGCCCAGAAAGCCCATTTCAGCGACGGCGGTATTTTTGATCAGATCACCGGAGCGGCGGCCAGGAAGTGAAGCCGAAGAGTATTGACAGCCCGGTGAGGAGAGACCTCCGGGCTAAGGCAACATGTGGAGAGGAGAGCAGGGGATCGCTCCAGGTTTATTCACATCACAAACGCACCACTCTGCCTTCCGATAGAACCGCCTCCACGGTTGCAAGCATGTTGGTGGTTCTTCCGGAGCGGAGTTTGGCCTTGATGCCAAAAAAATCCAGGCACAGTCCGCACGACAGTATTTCAATGCCCATACCTGCCAGTTTGTCCAGCGCTTCAATCACATCGGAGCCCTCGGTCGTCAGCCGGACGCCGGTGTTGATAAAGATAATTTGCAGCGGCTGATGAGGGCTTTCCAGCAGTGTGAAGATAAAGTTCTTCATCAGCAGGCTCCCCAGCTCATCGGGGCCGTCGCCCAGTCGGTCGGAGGTAATCAGCACGGTCGTATCGTGGGCGATGGGCGATGGTAGAGTGTCCCGCTGACTCCCGTCGGAACTGATCGTCAGGCGCCACCCTTCTGCTTCGCGTTCCTCAGTTACAGTATAGCCGCGGTTTCTCGCAAAGCGGGCAACATTCTCGCGGGGAGCGCCGTCATCAAGCAAAACCGCAACAGCGCCATGTTCTTCAAGTGCCTTTCTGGTCATCACCACCGGGGTTGGACAGGCCTGGTTTCGACAGTCAAGTGCCGTCATTATCAAGTCCTTTCTTCAGGGGCCTTCCAGCGAACTGTTTTCCCAGATGCGGTCATACCGGTCGCTGCTGATCCGTCTGAAAATAATTGCCGGAAGAAGTTTTTCGGCTTCAAGAATCTCAAGAATATCAGCGTGCGCGTCGTCATCAAAACGTAAGGCAAGTCCGCAATCGGTTGAGAGAACCCGTGGAGCCGGTATCAGCAGAATCGGCTGATTATGCGCCTTGAGCACGCTTTCGGCCTTCATCACCCGGTGGGCCGAATTGAAAATTGCGAGCAACTGGTTGTCCCTGACCATTGTGCGTGACTCCATTACAGATCCCCATGAGGATTGAAAGCAGATTGACAAACGCCATGTGAGTTCCTACTATGCCCAAAAGGAGTTGCACATGCAAGGCTCAATCCTCATAATCGGGCTCCTGGTTCTGGCTTTTCTGGTCAGCCTGCCGTGTGGGTATATCCGTCAAAACTACCCTAAATACTCATTTTTCTGGTTTGTGCTCATTCACATTCCGATTCCTCTCATCGTTCTCATGCGTATCAAGGCGGGGCTCAGCTGGCATTACATCCCTCTCACCCTGGCTGGCTCCATAGTCGGCCAGATAGTGGGAGGCAGATTTCGGCGCCGGAGGCAGCAGCGTGGCGAAGCGTCCTAGAATGGCGCGCCCTCAGCCGCTGGCGTGCCTGCTTCCCACGAGCTTGCATGACCTCGGACTGGCTGACCGGTTGCGGGAGGCTGAAATCTGGAGGGTCTGGAGTGATGTTGTTGGAGAGGCGCTGGCCGCACGTACCCAGCCGGTGCGGATTATCGATGGAATCCTGACGGTTGCCGTTTCGAGCGCCCCCTGGATGCAGGAGCTTCGTTTCATGACCGGCGCGATGAAAGAGAAATTGAACAGCCGTCTCGGGGGCGACATTGTCTGCGATATTGTTCTCAAGGCCGGCCGGGTTGATCGTCCTGTAGCGGAGCCTCCACTACGGCAGTCTCTGCCGAAAAAACTCACTTCAGTCCAGAAAAAAATGATTGAGCAGCATTCTGCAGCAATTGCTGACCCGGACACCCGTCAGGCGTTCGTGGAGCTTATGACTGCAAGCATGGAATATCCATCTACACCATAAAAAACCGCCATCCCGGTTGGGAATGGCGGCAGAGATGTTCATATTCAGTCGAATCTATTCGTCAAGACTGATCGAACTCTTGGTTTTTTCCCGTCGTCTCTGATCCTTTGCTGAAAATTGACTTAAGCACTCCTGCGTCCTGTCAACCATGGAACAGGACAAATAATCCGCAATGTTGATTATGCATGCCCTGATAGCTTTCCCGACCGGGGTCTTCGACTGTTTACCGAGATTGACGCCAACCCCCGCAAAGCCGCCTGAAAGGTTATGATGAGTTGATTCTGACGTGGCTTCGATTGTGCGCGTATGAACCACTTCACTGCTTTCAACGTCCACGACCTTGAGGTCAACCGCAATGTAGGCCTTGGACGATCCCGCCCCGAGTCCGATACCGAATACGCTGATTCCGCCCCCCTTGCTTTCTGTACCCCCCTCGTAGGCTGAAACGGTGGCCATGACAAGATACTGGGCGCCTTTGATTTTGCCAAGTTTTGATTTTGTTGACGGATCAACAAGCCCGGATTCGCCGAATCTCAGTTCGCTGACGACCTTTTCAACTTCTCGGCGCTCCAGAACCCGGAACTTTTCGGTGCTGCTCAATTCGCTTATCAGCATGTCGGAAAGCTCTGAGCCGACACTTGAATTCCACCATCCCGCGTTGGTATTGTTGGTGAAACGCATGACGGCAACGCGCGGCTTTTCTGCGGCAGAGGCGACTCCACCTGCCGCCAGACAGATGAGCAGTGCCAGCGCCACGTTGCGCATGACGGTACATATACTCTTTGCATCAAATCTGTGGAACATTTTCTGTCTCCTTTCGGAATATGAAGTCTGATTCATTGGGCATCTGAACTCAAAGTTTCCGAAACCTTATCAGCTTTACAAACGATTTGCAATAACCTATAAATAGCGCTCAGTGCCCGAACACATCAATGTTTACCGCATTGATGCCCCGCATCGAGATTGTGATGGCTGAGATGCCACCCGATTTCAGTCGGGGGGGAGAATATATCCGGCATCAATCGCTACAAAGAGGCGCCTCCATGAAACGCGAAGGTCTCATTCTCATCCTGTCCGCACCGTCCGGTGCAGGCAAAACATCGCTCTGCCGTGAGCTCTTCAGGCAGTTTCCCGACATGCGGGAGTCGATCAGCTATACGACCAGAAGTCCGCGCCCGGGGGAAGTTGACGGAGAAGCGTATCATTTTGTCAGCCGGCAGGCATTTGAGTGCATGGTCGCGGATGACGCATTTGCCGAATGGGCAGTGGTTCACGACAATATGTACGGGACAGCACTGAGCACCCTGGAGGAGGCCCGCAGAAACGGCATCGACCTGGTGCTGGACATCGACTGTCAGGGGGCGCGAAAACTCAAGAATCAGTTTGACGGTGGCGTATATGTGTTTATTGTTCCTCCCAGCATGGAGGAATTGCGCCGTCGCCTGGAGTCACGCTCTTCGGATTCACGGGAGGTCATTGAACGCCGCATCGCCCGGGCAGCTGATGAAATCAAGGAATCGAGCTGGTATGACTACATCATTATCAACGATATATTCGAAGTTGCTTGCGGAGAACTGGCTGCGATCGTTACCGCTCATCGCCGCACCACCTTCAGAATGCAGGAGACCATCGCGAAATTGTTTGATATTTAATGAAATATGGGGTACATAGAACGCTCATTTACCTGTTGTAGGAAGGAGTTCATGGTATGGCACGGGTTACCGTTGAAGATTGTCTGGAAAAAGTGGAAAACCGTTTTCAGCTGGTGATGCTGGCTGCAAAGCGGGTCAAGCAGCTGTACAAAGGGGCGCAACCCTTGATAGAACCCAAGAACAACCGGCTGGTAGTTACGGCGCTCAGGGAGATAGCTGCCGGCAAAATCAGTTTTGAGGTCGGAAAGAAACATCGCACCACATAGCCTCCCACGCAGGGTGAAACCGGGTTGTTCCGGTTCCACCCTTTTTTTCACCCACCCCATCTGCCCGATTCACATTCTCGTTATTACAGGCGGCTTCAGAGACCATGATCCGGCTCAATGACATCCTTGACAAGGTTGCAGCCTATAATCCGACGGCTGACCTCAATATCATCCGTAAGGCGTACGTCTACTGTGCCAAGGTTCATCAGGGGCAGACCCGTCTATCGGGGGAACCGTACATCATCCATCCAATGGAGGTGGCCGGTCTGCTGGCCGACCTGAAGCTCGACGTCCCAAGTATCGTGACCGGTTTCCTGCATGATACCATCGAGGATACCCTGGCCACATCTGAGGAACTGGCCGGGATGTTTGGCGACGAGATCGCTGCACTTGTTGACGGCGTCACAAAAATCAGCAAGATCAATTTCAGAACCAAAGAAGAGAGCCAGGCCGAGAATTTCCGCAAGATGCTGCTGGCAATGGCCATCGATATCCGCGTAATTCTGGTCAAACTTGCCGACCGCCTGCACAACATGCGAACGCTGGAGTTCCAGGCCGAGCCGAAACAGCGCAGCATCGCCCGTGAGACGATGGACATCTATGCTCCGATTGCCAACCGACTGGGTATTTCGTGGGTCAAGGTGGAACTGGAGGATCTCTCCTTCCGCTACCTGCACCCTGAGATTTACTTCGACCTGGTACAGAAAATATCGCGCAAGAAGCAGGAACGGGAAACCTTTGTTACCGAGGCAAAGTCAATTATCTCTGAGAAACTGAATTTTTACGGCATTCAAGGCGAGATTTCAGGACGCAGCAAACATCTGTATTCCATCTACCGCAAGATGGAGAAGCGCAACGTGGAGTTCGAGGAAATCTACGACCTGATTGCCGTGCGCATTCTGGTCAACGACCTGCGGGAGTGTTATGAAGTGCTGGGGGTCATCCATTCCGCCTGGAAGCCGATCCCGGGGCGCTTCAAGGATTATATTGCCATGCCGAAGGGGAATATGTACCAGTCGCTGCATACGACGGTCATCGGTCCCCACGGTGATCGCATGGAAGTCCAGATCCGCACTCATGAAATGCACAGCGTTGCCGATGCCGGCATCGCCGCCCACTGGAAATACAAGGAAGGCAAAGGATACGACGAGAAGGAGGTCAGGCGTTTTGCCTGGCTGCGCCAGCTGCTGGAGTGGCAGAAGGAATTGCAGGACTCGAAAGAATTCATGGATTCGGTTAAATTCGAGTTGTTTCCGGAAGAGGTCTATGTATTTACGCCGAAGGGTGACGTAAAGGGGTACCCGAAAGGCTCCACGCCGATCGATTTTGCCTACAGTGTGCATACCGACGTCGGTCATCGCTGCGTGGGGGCCAAAGTCAATGGCAAACTGGTGCCGCTCAAGTATGAACTGAAAAATGGTGACATTGTTGAAGTCATCACGTCACCCCATCACACTCCCAGTAAAGACTGGCTCAAAATCGTCAAGAGTTCCCGCGCCCGCAACAAGATCAGGGCCTGGATCAAGATCGAAGAGCGTAAACGGAGCATTGTGCTGGGGCGCGAAATCTGCGAAAAGGATTTTCGCCGCTACTCGGTCAATCTGCAGAAAATTCAGAAAGCCGGTGATTTCAAAAAAATTGCCGCCGAATTCGGCTATGCCGCCGATGATGACCTGCTTGCTGCGGTTGGGTATGGTAAAATTTCATCTGCTCAGATTGTGAGCAAGCTGCTGCCGGAAGAGAAGCTGAAAGATCGTGTTGAACGCAAAGAGTCCCGGCTGGAAGCGGTAATTAACAGGCTGAAGGGGAGATCATCCAGTGCTGTGGAAATCAGCGGTGTTGATGACGTGCTGGTCCGATTCGGGAAATGCTGCAATCCGGTGCCGGGAGATGAAATTGTTGGCTTTATCACACGGGGGAAAGGGGTGACGGTGCATACTTCCGACTGTCAGTTTGCCCTGGAGAGCGACCCCGAACGACGTATCGAAGTGGCCTGGAACAAGTTGAAAAGTGCGGTGCTGCCGGTAAAGATCAAGGTTATCTGCCACGATGTAAAAGGGATTCTGGCCAACATTTCCATGGCAATTACCAACAGCGAGGCCAATATTGCCAGCGCTCACGTTCAGAGTACGGTTGATCAGCGCGGAGAAAATACTTTTGAAGTCAACGTAACCGACCTTGCCCACCTGCAGCGGGTCATGAACGCCTTGATGAAGGTGAAAGGGGTAATCAAAGTGGAAAGGCTGAAGAAATGAAACTCGAAATGCTCTCGACAGATGCCGCTCCAGCGGCTATCGGACCCTATTCCCAGGCGGTTCGCTGCGGGAATCTGCTGTTCTGCTCCGGCCAGATACCGCTTGATCCGTCAACCGGAGAACTGGTTGCAGGAGATGTAACCGTCCAGACCGGGCAGGTGATGAAAAACATCGCTGCAGTGCTTGCCACGGCAGGTGCCGGTTTTGAAGATGTCATCAAGGCGACTGTCTACCTGGTGGATATGGCTGACTTCGCGGCGGTGAATGCGGTGTATGGCGGCTGTTTCAGCGCACACAAACCGGCCAGGTCTACGGTGGCAGTGAGAGCCCTTCCTCGCGGTGCCATGGTGGAAATCGA
The DNA here is from genome assembly GCA_037129245.1 of Desulfuromonadales bacterium. Classification (GTDB taxonomy): domain Bacteria; phylum Desulfobacterota; class Desulfuromonadia; order Geobacterales; family Pseudopelobacteraceae; genus JACRCG01. The sequence goes on along the minus strand of JBAXVE010000013.1, from coordinate 44,278 downwards.
GATTACAGCCCAGGTTCAATAACCTGGGCTGCAAATAGAAACAAAAAAACGCGCCCTCTAGTAAAAGGGCGCGCTGGGTGACTCAAGAAAAAGTAAATTTACAGGGCTTTTACAACGTGTCCCGAACGGATGCAGCGGGTGCACACCTTGATGGTGGAAACGCTTCCGTTCCTGATGGCCCGGATTTTCTGCAGGTTGGGGTACCATACGGTACGTGTTTTGTTGTTTGCGTGGCTGACGTTATTGCCGAAGCTGGGGCCTTTTCCACATACTGCGCATTTTCTTGACATATAATTGTCCTCCCTTGATTACTGAATGGGAACTTATACCAGACCATCGATAAGGTTGCAAGAAAAATATATGGGCTACAGCATGAACATTATCAAAGCATTCATCACATTGATTGTGATCGGTTTTTTTGCCGTTGCCGTTCTCTTCATGGATTTTGCTTACAAGACCTTTTCCTACCATCAGCACAACCAGAAGGGGGACGCAATTGTCGTGCTGACTGGCGGCAAGGGAAGGGTAGATGAGGGGGTTCGGCTTTTTCGCGAATCGAGGGGAAAATTTCTGATTTTTGTAGGCGTTGATCCGTCGGTGAGGAAAAGCGACCTGTACCGTCCGCAGCCGGGCGATCCTCCCTCCGAGAATGTGATTCTCGAAAAGGCTTCGCGAAACACGCTTGAAAATGCAATTTTCGGTCGCGACATTATTGCCCGGAATAATATCCGATCAATTATATTGATAACGTCCCGCTACCACCTCAAACGCTCTTCGATACTCTTCCGGAATTCTCTGCCGAAGGATGTGGCCATCTATCCCTATCCGGTCGATACCAAAAACCTGAAGGAGTCATGGTGGAGCGATGGTGGCAGTTTCCAGCTGCTGTTCCGGGAATTTTACAAATACTGCATGTTCAGAACATTTTTTCTGATGGCCCCGGGGGAACTTCGCGAGGCCGGTGTGACGTTCAAGAGCGGTGGAGAATGAGTTTCCGTGATGTTACACTCAAATCGGCAGGTAATCATGAAGTTTAAAACCGGTAATATGTTTGCGGATCTGCCTCAAGATCTGACACAGGAGCTTTTTCAGGAAATTATTGCGCGGGAGGGCATCCGTGTAGAGCGGATTGTCTCGGACGGTCATTCCACGCCTGACGGGGAGTGGTATGATCAGCCCGGCGATGAATGGGTTCTGCTGCTTTCCGGAAGCGCTGGAATTCTCTGCGAGGGAGAAAATCGTGAACTGTGTCTTAAGGCGGGTGACTATGTTATGATTCCGGCAGGCTGCCGGCATCGGGTTGCCTGGACCGATACCGGGCAGAAAACGGTCTGGCTGGCGGTGCACCTGCCAAAGCGCTGAAAGTCTTTTCCATGCCGACTTTTCCCGGTATAACTGATCACGATGTGAGGCTGTATATGACGAACAGATCGATGCTGGCAAATATTTCAGCCGAATGGCTTGAGTCGCTGTACAACGACTGGAAGAGGGAAGCTGCTTCAGTGCCGTCTGAGTGGCAGGCTTTTTTTACCGGGTACGAATTTGCTGATTCCGGTACGGGGAGTGGGCCGACGTCCGGAACAGCTGAAAATGAACTCAAGCAGTCCGGCGTCCAATCGCTGATCTACCGCTACCGGACAATCGGACATCTGCTGGCGTGCACCGATCCACTCTCTCCCTGTCAGTTACACCACCCGCTGCTGGAACTCTCCTGTTTCGGGCTTGAGCCGGCCGACCTTGATGTGTCGTTCGCCTGCCGGCGCTTCATGAAGCAAGAGGCGACGTTGCGTGAAATTGTGGCGACCATGCGCGATACCTACTGCCATGAAATCGGCGTCGAATTCATGCATATTCAGGATCCAGCCGAGCGGCAGTGGTTGATTGATGCGATGGAGCCATGCCGAAACCGGCGCGAGTTTTCCGTTGAGGAGAAAACGTATCTGCTGGAGAAACTGAGCCAGGCGGCTCTTTTCGAGTCCTTCCTCCACCGCCGTTTCATCGGGCAGAAGCGGTTTTCGCTGGAAGGGGGTGAAATTCTGCTGCCGGTTCTTGACCGGATTGTTCGCCTCTCACCCCACAGCGGCGTCAGTGACATTGTGCTCGGAATGTCTCACCGTGGTCGCTTGAACGTCATGACCCATATTTTCAATAAACCCTATGAAGCCTTGTTTGCGGAATTCAAAGATGCGGCTTCTGCAGCTTTTCCGGGCGACGGTGATGTTAAATACCATAAGGGGTATTCTACAACGGTCACTATTGACGGAAGCCCGGTGCACCTGACGTTAGCCGCCAATCCGAGCCACCTGGAAGCCGTCAACGCGGTTGTAGAAGGAAAGTGCCGTGCCCGCCAGGACAGCTACGGCAGCGATGGCCGCGAACGTGTTCTTCCCATCCAGATTCATGGCGATGCGGCTTTTGCCGGGCAGGGAAGCGTCATGGAGGTGCTAAATCTCTCGCTGCTGGAGGGGTATGCGACCGGCGGCACCATCCATATCGTGCTCAACAACCAGATAGGATTTACCACGCTTCCCCAGGATTCACGCTCGACCCGCTATGCAACTGACGTTGCCAAGATGCTGGCCTGTCCGATTTTTCATGTGCAGGGGGAGTCGCCGGAATCCGCCGTTCACGTTGTCCAGCTTGCGATGGAATACCGGCGTGCATACCGGCGGGATGTGGTCATCGAACTGATATGCTACCGTCGGCATGGTCACAACGAGGGGGATGAGCCGGCCTTCACTCAGCCGCTCATGTACCGCCAGATAACGTCCCGCCCGTCCGTCAACAAAATTTATGCAGGGACGTTGGTCGCTGAAGGTGCGCTTACCACTGACATGGTGTCATCGCTTGAGAAGCGTGTCACTGCTGCAATGGAGTCTGCGTTCGACCGGCAACCGGAACCGGATGATCCCGGTTTTACCGGAGTGTGGAACGCGGTCAGCAGAGATTACAGCCCGCTACCGGTTGATACTCACGTAGCGGTCGAAAGACTCAGGGCGCTGGCTCAGCAGCTTGCGGTAATTCCCGACGGGTTTGTCCTGCATGCCAAAATCCGCACACTGCTGCAGAAACGGTGTGATGCGGTGATGAACGGTGAAGCGATCGACTGGGGCACAGCCGAGATTCTTGCCTATGCAACGTTGCTGGAAGATGGTTATTCGGTGCGACTATCGGGGCAGGATTCCCGCCGTGGCACGTTCAATCACCGTCACTGCGCTGTTCTCGACAGCCGGGATGAACAGGTCTATCTGCCGCTGCAGTCGATTACCAGCGCGAAAGCCTCTTTTGATGCCTGGAACAGCCCTTTGTCCGAGTTTGGTGTTCTGGGCTTCGATTATGGCTATTCGTTGGAAAATCCCCGCTGCCTGACGATATGGGAGGCGCAGTTCGGCGATTTTGCCAACGGTGCGCAGGTCATCATCGACCAGTTCATTGCGAGCGGAGAATCCAAGTGGAGTCGGGCCAGCGGTCTGGTGATGATGCTTCCCCACGGATACGAAGGTCAGGGTGCTGAGCATTCCAGCGCCCGCATCGAACGTTATCTGCAGATGTGCGCTAATGAGAACATGCTGGTGGCCTGTCCGTCCACCCCGGCCCAGATATTTCATCTGCTGCGCCGTCAGATGCTGCAGCAGTTTCGTAAACCGCTGATAATTTTCACACCGAAGAGTCTGCTGCGCCATCCGGTCTGTGTTTCGACCGTTGACCAGCTTGCCACAGGCAATTTTCAGCCGCTGATATTTCCGTGCGTCGGGGATGTTTCCATTACATCCCTGCTGCTCTGCAGCGGAAAAATCTATTACGAACTGGCCGAAGAAGCCAAGCGTCTGGGGTGTCACGATGTGGCTATAATCAGAGTCGAACAGCTTTACCCCTTTAATGTCGAGCCGGTTTTGGAGTTTGTCTCCCGCGCGGCAGCCGGATGCCGGGTGACGTGGGTTCAGGAGGAACCTGCTAACATGGGAGCTTGGCAGCATATAAGCCGGGTTTTTGAGGCGGCGGAATTCAGGTTGGGGTGTGTTGCCCGTCCCACGGATGCCTGTCCGGCAGTCGGATCCCATCACATTCATGCAGAACAACAGAGTGAAATTATCAGAAAGGCATTTGACCCGGCAGGGGGCTGCAGCCGGTGAGAAAACGCCAGACTTCATAAAACAAACATCAAATGTCAGCATGCCGTGTGCCGTGATACTATACTACGTGATAAGCACCCCGGCAGCATGTGTCAGGGAAGGTAATCTTCCCGCACGGGGGAGAATACTTCGACGGCAACCGAATCCTCGATGATCTCGGCCCCGTGCTGCACCCCTCCGGCAATGCACCAGCTATCGCCCGGCTGGACATTTTGCGTCTCTTCTCCTGTCGTCAGGCGCATTGTGCCGCTGACCAGATAGCCGGTCTGTTCATGGGGATGAGAGTGCAGTGGCAGGATGGCACCCTTACGCAGGCGGAACTCGACCATCAGGGTCTTATCGCCATACACGAGTGTCTTCATCTTTATACCGTCAAGCACCTGCTTGAAACCGTCATTACTGTTCACATTATACATGTCTGGCCCCTCTGGTTTTTATTGCTGATTGATTTACCATTACAGCTCATTCCGGTATTTTACCAGCAGATAAAAACAGCCGATACCGCCAATACCCATCAACAGGTCCCGCCCCCAGGGTATCGACATCTCCAGCATCGAATACATGATTGGGTCGAGCAGGGCCGTCGTCAGCAGGCCGACTGCGCCCCAAGTGAGCAGTTTCTTCAATCTGGTGTCCTCTGGCGCAGATGTGTCATGCTACAAAATCACGCGGAGTTACAATTCAGACAAGCTGTGAGGCCAGCAACGGATGGGACGGGATACGATATGGATTCACCACAGTAACGCCGCGCCAGGTGAAACCATCCTGCATGTCTTCGCTCAGCAGTATCCGGCAGCGGTTTTCAGCGGTAATTGCAAGAATCAGCGCATCCCATATCTGGAGATGGTGATCAACTGTCAGATCAAAGGTGGCCTGAAAAGCCGACCAGGTGGAATCGGCAATTTCAAAGCTGTCGGCCCACTGTTGAATGCGCACCCGGGAAGCGTCCGGCGGACATTTTGCCTTGCCGGTCAACACCCGGAACAGCTCACCCAGTGTCTGGGCAGGAAGTACCACATTCCCGGCGGGCAAGCGGGCCAACAGTTCCAGGCTGGCGTCACGGCGGGCGGCATCGCCGATTCCTTCAGCATAGGCGAGGATATTAGTATCAATGACAACTCTCATAGCTAGCTCTCGTAAAGTTCATCGCGGGTCCAGTTCCTGACTCCGGTCGGTTCCTGGTCGGCCAGTCGCTCAAGCAGCATGCTACGGGCTGCAACGTGGGCATTATCGGCTTTCCTGACCGGCGCAATAGTTGCCACAGGCTTGCCGCGCGAAATGACGAGAAATTCTTCGCCCTGGGATACCTGTTTTAGAACCCTGGAAAAATGACGGTTAGCGTCAACGGCTCGAACTGTTTGCATAAAACCCCCCTATGGTAGTGTTAAACACTACCATATTCTGAGGGTGAAGGTGTGTCAACAATTTAATATCTTATGGAATGAAACGTTCCGTTTTTGTGGAGGGGGTGTATGAACCTGACGAACGAAGAAGATTTTATATGGCATATTTGAGTACATCCATCACAATCCGGTCAAACATGGATATGTAAAAGCGCCTTCAGAATGGGAGTATTCCAGTTTTCATAGATAGTTTTGCCGGTGGTTGTGTTGAGCCGTTTGATGTACTGCTCGGCGCAACTGTGATTATGATCGTCGGAGGAAGCGCACTGGCTGTGCTGAACAGCAGGGAGAACGCGATAGTGTTTCTGTGGGTTGGACACACAATACTGTTGGCGATGTCGATGGTTTTGTGGTGGTGGAGTGGGGAAAGTCATGAATATAGGTGTTGTGATTGATGTCTAAACAGTTGACAATCAAGATTAAGCGTTGTAGTAAAAACAGATTATAATTTATCTTTCAGGCTTTATATGCTCAATCTCCTGTTTATCACAAACAATTCAAAGGCGGTCGACGTCAGCAAGGTGCTTCAGCCTTTGCTTACGGTAATTATTGACGTCGTACCGAATTTCGACCACGGCTTGAAAGACGTTTTTGAAAAACGCCCGGCCACGGTCTGCATCCAGGAGAACATAGCTGGAGTTACCGGAGAAAGTGTTGCGCGTCATATCCAGATGTTGCTTGGATCAGCAGCACCACGGTTTATTCTTCTCCATGAAGGAAACAGTAAAGCTAAGGCCATAAAAGGGCTTTTTGAACTCCTGATCGACCTGAATCAGCCGCACGATGACCTGGCGGCAGATTTCCAGCGGACACTCAAGTCGCTTCTCGGAGAGCAGTGGGATAAGATATACATCCCCCCCAAGCAGACGGCAGACTCCATACGGAAGTCAGTCGGACTTACGCAGGAGTCCCGCGAGAATGCCGACAAACTGGTGAATGATTTTATTTCGGACCTTGACTCCGGAGGAGGGGCTACCGGTACTTCTTCTGGCGAAGTTACCGTCAAACCCGTTGAAGAGGTACGGAGCGACACACCGGAATTGCCTGAACCGTCAGAGACCGTAGTGGACGGATTGTTCCAGACGCAATCAAATAGTGATGAACTTGCCGAATTGCTGAAGCAGCAGTCAGTCTCGGCTCATCTGTCGGAGCGTGCCGGGACTTCTGGTGTTCCAAATGTCCCGTCCGGACAAAGTGAAGCGCCGTCAAAGCATCCTGCGGCTGGTGGCTCAACTCCGGCTCCACAGCCGTCCGTCAGTCAGAGCCGAGATACCGCTCCTGCGGGAGCCGGGTTTGCGGTTACGAAGGCACCTGCGGTTGAAAAACAGCCGGCAGCCGTGGTAACGCCGCCGAAACCTGCAGCAACACCGCCCTCCGCTCGACCCTCGGCTCCAGCAACGGTGCGTCCGACGCCGGCACCCGTAGCCAGAACGCAATCAAGCGATTTTACTGTTAGCGCTCCTTCTCAGCGGCCCACTAAGGCGGCATCAGACAGGAATATACCGGCTGCGGAAGAACCGATACCGGAGGATTTTCTTCAGGCGTTTGATGCGAATTACCGTTCTGAGTCATTTTTTGGCAAGCGGAGTGTTCTGGTGGCTTTAGTGCTGCTGGTGGTTGTTGTTGCTGCCGGCTGGTATATAATGAGCCAGAATCCGAAGTATCTCACGGCGCTAAAACAGAGGTTCAAGCCATCATCAGCACCGGTTGCCGTTGCAAAAAAACCGGTACAGCAGCCGCAAAAAACGGACACGACAGCGGGCCCGTCACCTGCCGCTCCCGTTCAAGCGCCCCCTTCGCTCCCCTCCTTCATTCCCCGTGAGGGGCACGACCCGGCGTTTTCGGCTCAGAATACCGGCTGGGATCGCTATACAGACGGACGGTACGATTTCAGGCTGTTCCGAAACGGAACTGCACTCAAAGCGTTGCAGATTCTTGCGTTGAATGGAGGAAATCTCCCCGCCGAGTTCACCAGAACGGTTCTGAAAGAGGTTGCCGGTGATTCGGAGTATTCGGTAACTACGCGGGAGACCAAGTTAGGATTGCTTATGCAGCGCGGCATCGTGAAGGATAAGGCGGAAGTGCTTTTCTACTCAAAGAACGGCAAGGTACAGGCGCTTGTGATTGAGGTCAAATAGGTTCAAACTACACTGCAGGATATCTGTTCAGTCATCGACCGGTCGATTTTTTTGACGCAACGGAGACAGGATGTACACTTTTTTACGAAAGCACGCTGTAGTGGCGGTATGCCTGGCCAGTCTGGTCGGTGCGGGGGGCGTGTATGCCATGGATCCCCGTTTTGAACTTGATCCCAAGGCGGTCGTTTCTTCGACACCGTCGCCAAAGAAAGCGACTGGTTCTGCAGCTGCACCTACAACAGCAGTAAAGGAACATAAAGCATCCCGATCGCCATCCCACGGTTCGGTGTACACAGTAAAACAGGGGGATCACCTCTTCAAAATCCTGATGCGTGATTACGGTCTGACAAATGATGAGGCCGATTCATTCATTGAGGAAATCAAGCGTGAAAATAATATCTATGATATCAGGCGCTTGAAAATCGGTCAGCGGATTGTCATACCTCCAGTGCGCCGGACCGCCGGCGGTACGTTGAAAACGACGAAGCCGCGCCAGTCGGCCTCCAACTTTGCAGATTCAACAGGCACCCCTGAATCCCATTCTTTACGGATTGAATCGTCCTTTACTCCTCTGTCTGAACTGGAGAGCCTGGTAAGAATCCGTGAAACATGGGAAAAAATTGTTCCCGTCAAGGGTGACCTGCAGAAACCACTTTCATTTCAGACATCAACGTTTTCGCTCACGCTTGACCCGCAGCGCTATCCGATTTTTCCGGCAATGAACGGCGGCCGGATCGTTCTTGATCAGGGTGGTACCATACCTCCGCTTCTCAAAGCGCTCATAGAGGAAAAAGATCCCAGTATCCGCATCGTCTCTGAAGCTCCTGCGGCCACCAGGCGTTTCATGTCGACCATGTTGAAGTCGGCCGGCTTCTATTCTGTCGAGGAAAATTTCAGCATGGATTTCGGCGCCGACCCCAAGCTGACGGTGTATGCCGATTTTAAAGTTGAAAAGGGGGCTGACAGCCTGGCAAAGCAGGACATCGTGCTGGTCAACAGCGGGAGTGTTGCCGTGCCGGCGGTGCTGGGCGCCCACCTGAAAAAAGAGGGTTTTCTGCTGCACGAGCCATTTGCCGCCTACAGTCCGGGGAGCGGCAGAGAGTATCGCCCCATCTATCAGGTGACAACCAGGAAACAGCCGGAAATCGTCGATGCGATTCTCGGGGCCCTGTCAATCATGTCAGACCCAGGCCGCAGCCTGGATGTGTTTGCCTCCGATAACAACGGCATTTCGCTGTCTGTCAAAGCTGACCGTTATTTTGAACGCGACGGTAGACGTTTCGTCATTACCCGCTTCGACGGTGACCCGGTGAACTACACGCTCTTCAGATTGCTTGAGACGATGGGATACCGGGTGGTGATTCTCGATGAGCGCGATGATTTTCGCAAGGTATCCGAAAAGATACTTTCCCGCTTGAAAATCAACGGTACATTTGCTCAGCATGGTGTACTCCAGAAGGGGGCCAGCTCATACTCACTGCAGATGTCAGGATTCAAGATCGACGACACCTCGCTGCCGGGGGGAGGCTTGTTTCTGACGGACCTGACGTTTCCCCCCATTGTACGTGATGTCCTGAATGAGAATGGAGTCAGCATCACTGCGCGATAAGCTTTTCCTTTCCGCTTTTTTCTGTTATAACGCTCATACACGCTCGACGTATGGGCGTTTTTATTTCCCTGGAGCAGCCCGAATATATGAGTGTCAAAAAGATTGGTGAGCTGTTAGTCGAGCAGAAGCTCATAACGCAGGAGCAGTTGCAGGAGGCGCTTGAGCTAAAAAAAGTATTCCCTGACCAGCCGGTCGGGCAGCTGCTCTGTAAACTCGGATTTATCAAGGAAACTGATCTCGGCCTGGTGCTGGATCAGAAAAACAAGCGTCGCAGCCTAAACGACATACTGATGGAGGCTGGTCTTATCGACCAGCAGAAGGTATCCCATGCCCGTGAAGTTGCTCAACAGAGTGGCGTCACCATAGAGAAAGCGTTCATCAAGCTCGCGTACATAGATGATGAAAATCTTGCCAAAGCTGTTGCCGCACGTTATGACATGCCGTATATTCAGATTGATCCGGTTAACCTCGATCGTTCACTTTCCCGCTACATAAGCGCGGTCTATGCCCAGAAACAACGAATTGCCCCCATTTCAAAAATCGGCAATACCCTGACGCTGGCGGTAGAGCAGCCGCTTAAGGCTCAAGATCTGCGCGAACTAGAGGACAGCATCCGCCTCAAGATCATTTCGGCAATTGCCACCGAAGCCAGTATCTCAAAATCGTTGAAGCACCTTTATGGTATTGACACGGTCTCGACAATCAGCGCCAGCGACGAAGTCAATCTCGACATCGTTCCGGACAGCATCAGTGAATTGCTCAATAAAACTTCGGCTGGCGACGAGCCGGAAGTCGAAGAAGAAACCAAAAAAGTAACCGAAAAAGACAGTGTCATCGTCAAACTGGTCAACAAGATCATCTACGATGCCTACATGAACAAAGCCTCCGATATTCATATCGAGCCGTATCCGGGCAAGAAAGACGTCGTTGTCCGTACCCGTGTCGACGGTCAGTGCTCGATTTATCAGAGAATCCCGTACAAATATAAGTTCGCACTCCCCTCACGCATCAAAATAATGGCTGATCTCGATATTGCTGAGCGTCGTAAGCCGCACGATGGAAAAATCGAATTCAAAAAGTTCGGTCCGCTCGACATTGAGCTGCGCGTGGCCACCATGCCGACCGTCGGCGGCCTGGAGGATGTGGTCATCCGTATTCTGGCCAGCGGCGATCCGATCGGCTTTAAAGATCTTGGTCTTACGGACCGTAATATGCACGTGTTCAAGGAATCACTTGAATCACCCCACGGGCTCATCCTGGTGGTTGGTCCGACCGGTTCCGGTAAAACGACAACGCTCCACTCAGGGATGGCGCTGATCAATCAGACCAACAGAAAAATCTGGACGGCCGAAGATCCGGTTGAAATAACCCAGGCAGGACTCCGCCAGGTGCAAGTGAATCCCCGTATCGGTTTCACTTTTGCGGCGGCTTTACGCTCTTTTCTGCGTCTCGATCCCGATGTTATTATGGTCGGCGAGATGCGTGACGAAGAGACTGCCAGCACGGCCGTTGAGGCCTCTCTGACTGGCCACCTGGTTTTTTCAACGCTGCACACCAACTCATCTACCGAAACGGTGACTCGTCTTCTTGAGATGGGTCTTGATCCCTACAGTTTCTCGGATTCGCTGCTTTGTGTGCTCGCACAGCGACTTGCCCGGCGTCTCTGCAAGGATTGCAAGGAACCTTACCAACCGACTCCAGCGGAGTTTGACGACCTTGTGGAGGAGTATGAGTCGACCGCTTTTGCTGCGACCGGTCTCGGCATATCCGATGTTACCATGTTCAGGGCCGTGGGGTGCGACCGTTGCGGTCATACGGGCTATCGCGGACGACTTGGGATTCATGAAATTCTTGAATGTACTGTCAAGTTGAAGGGGCTTATCAAGCGGCGGGCGGATACCGACAGCATCCGTGACCAGGCAGCGCTCGATGGTATGACCACGCTCAAGCAGGACGGAATTCTCAAGGTTTTTAAAGGGCTGACCGACATTATCGAAGTTCGCAGGGTCTGTATTAAATGATGCGGTAGCTGAATATTTTTTTGTATGGCAGAAGACACGGAAACGTGCTACCTGTGCAGGGTTAACACATAATCGCTGATTGGTGCCGGGAGGGTTTTACATGTTCGGATTGATCCCCAAAGAAGAAAAATTCTTTCAGCTGTTTAAAACGATGACCGAGAATATCATCGCAGGGGCCAAACTTCTTAAAGATATGCTGGATAATTTTGACAACCCTGCAGAGAGTCAGCGCCGCATCAAGGATGTGGAACATGTAGGTGACTCCATAACTCATGAGATTATCCAGAAACTCAATAAAACGTTTGTCACTCCTCTTGACCGGGAAGATATCTATGCCCTGGCCTCAAAGCTTGACGACATACTCGATCTGATCGACGCCTCTGCTTCGCGGGTGATCATGTACAACGTCGAGTCCATACCGGCCGAGGCAAAATCACTTGGTTTTATCATTCTGCAATCCTGTCACGCGGTTGACAAAGCGGTGGCAATGCTGGGAAAAAAGACCAACGAGCAGATATTCGAGGCCTGTGTGGAGATCAACGCCCTGGAAAACGAAGCCGACCGTGTCTCCCGCGAGGCGATCAGCCGCCTGTTTGATGAAGAGAAGGATCCGATCCAGCTGATCAAGTGGAAAGAGATATACGAAACCCTCGAGCGGGCCACCGACAAGTGTGAGGACGCGGCCAACATTTTGGAAAGTGTGGTAGTCAAGAATGCTTGATCCGCTTCTGGTCATGCTTTGCCTGGTTGTCTTTGCGGCCCTGGCATTTGACTACATCAACGGATTTCATGACACGGCGAACGCTATTGCCACATGTGTTTCCACCCGTGCCCTGTCGGTGAAATCAGCGATTTTCATGGCTGCTTTCCTCAATTTTGCCGGAGCTATGGTTTCTACCAAAGTGGCCGCCACCATCGGCAAGGGTATAGTTGACAAGGATAATGTCACCCAGATGGTCGTGCTTGCTGGTGTTCTGGGCGCGATTATCTGGGATATCGCTACATGGTACTACGGGCTCCCCTCATCATCTTCCCACGCGATTATCGGGGGGCTCATGGGTGCGGTTTTTGCCCATGCGGGACTGAGCGCCCTTAAATGGGCCGGCCTGAAAAAAATAGTACTTGCGTTGCTCATCTCTCCTGTCGTCGGTACCATAATCGGATTCACTTTTATGATTCTGGTGATGTGGGGCTTCCGAAATAGTTCTCCGGGACCGCTCAATAAGGGTTTCAGGCGGATGCAGATATTGTCGGCTGCTTTCATGGCCTTTTCTCATGGCACCGCCGATGCCCAGAAATCCATGGGGATCATTACCATGGCGCTTTTGTCGTATGGCATGATTCCGACGTTTGACGTGCCGGTGTGGGTAAAAGTGGCCTGTGCCGTCTCAATGGGTCTGGGAACTGCGGCCGGCGGGTGGCGTATTATCAAGACTATCGGGCGGGATTTCGTCAAACTTCAGCCGGTTCATGGCTTTTGCGTCGAGACCGCCTCGGCAGGTGTTATTCTCGGGGCCTCTTCAATCGGCATGCCGGTCAGCACGACGCATGTTATCACTTCCGCCATTCTGGGGGTCGGTCTCTCCAAGCGGCTGACTGCGGTCAACTGGCAGGTTGCCCAACGAATACTGGTTGCCTGGATACTGACAATACCTGCATCGGCCCTGGTGGCATACCTCTCCTATCAAGTCATGAGCCCCCTATTGGGCAAATAATCCCTTCTTCTGCACTCCCTTCGAAGATTCACCGGCTGTGCTACAGCCGGTATCGACGATACGATTATTTCATCGTTGTTTGTCCAAAATACGACAAATTTCTACAATATCTTTATCCATCTGTAACGAAATTGTAACATTTGTATGGTACAACTGTTTGGCACATCTGTGTGTGTACGATGTCACAGTGCTGAAACAGGGGGGTGAGATGAAAAATGTCCTGATAATTGAGGATGAACGGGACCTGGCGGAACTCCTGGCGTTTAATCTTGAAAAGGAAGGTTTCGCCGCATTCTGCGTACACGACGGAAAAAGAGGGCTTGAACGAGCCATTGCGACCGTTCCGGACCTGATACTTCTTGACCTCATGCTTCCGGGGCTTCTTGGAACCGAGGTCTGCAAGGCACTACGCAAAGAGCAGAGCACCGCCCACATTCCGATCATCATGATAACGGCCAAAGGTGACGAAATTGATCGGGTTGTCGGATTTGAAGTCGGAGCAGACGATTACATCGTCAAACCATTCTCCACGCGTGAGGTGATCCTGCGGATCAAAGCAGTCATGAGGCGCTTTGAGCAGGATTCGGCTGGCACTCCTGGTACTGCTCTCGCTGTCGGTGAGATTGCAATAGATACACAACGTCTGACGGTAAAAAGTGCTGGCAATGATGTAGAGCTGACCAGCACCGAATTCAAGCTGCTGCTCTATCTGGCAGAAAGAAAAGGGTGTGTCCACAGTCGCGAAAAGTTGCTGCAGAACGTATGGAGTTACAACAATGCCGGTGACACGCGGACGGTCGATACTCATGTAACCCGCTTACGGGCGAAACTCGGGGCGTCGGGTGACATAATCAAAACCGTACGCGGTTTCGGGTATAAAATCGAGGAGTGAACATGGGGTTTCGGATCAGGCTCATACAATCCTATATCGTTCTGATCGTTCTTATAACGGGGAGTTTTTACTACTATTTCAATATGTCCCTGCAGAACGTGATGACCGGCGAGAGCCGGATTAATCTGGCTAATCAGGCGCAACTGGCCCGTCTGCTGGTAATGAAGGATGCCAGGGCCTCCTCGCCGCAAAAGCTTGCATCCTCGATCGGCACAGTCATCAAGGCCCGTGTCACCATGATTGCTTCTGATGGAACGGTGGTAGGTGATTCCGACGTTTCGCAGGAAAGGTTGTCGCAGCTTGAAAATCATCTGCAGCGGCCTGAGGTGCAGGAGGCGCTCAAGACAGGCAGCGGCAGTTCCCTGCGCTATTCCGAGACGCTACGCACTGCAATGTTGTACTCCGCTGTGCGCTATGGAGAAGCAGCTTCGGGCGGGATTATACGGCTGGCGCTCCCCCTCGAATACCTCTCGACCACCCGAACCACCCTGTACGGCGTTGCGAGCGGGGCTGCCCTGGTAACACTTCTGATAGCTCTTCTGTTCAGTTACATCCTGTCGAGGCTGACTACCAGGCCGCTCTGTGATATGGCCGACGCAGCCGCACGAATCGGACACGGAACCGCTCACGTCAGGATACCGGTGCGGTCAAACGACGAAATCGGCATGCTTGCCACGGTACTTAATGACATGTCGGACCGGATTGAAGAAAATGTGCAGCATCTTTCAGCCGAAAAGCAGCGGCTCGACACCATACTGAACAGCATGGGCGAAGGTGTGATGGTGACAACCGCCGATGGCCTGATAACGCTGGTGAATCCCGCTTTCCGGAAGCTCTTTTCAATTGTCGGCACTGTCGCGGGAAAAAGGCTCGTCGAAGTGTCGCGCCATCCTGACCTGCTCGAAGCTTACAATGAACTCGCCGGTTCGGATGTGAAAGAGCTGGCGCGGGAAATTTCTATTCAGCCGGACGACATCACGCTCTTTACGCACTGGGTGCCGCTCAACGTCGACGGCTGCCGGCAGGGAATTGTGGCCGTTTTTCACGATATCAGCGATCTTAAGAAAGCGGAGAATATGCGCCGTGATTTTGTCGCCAACGTTTCCCATGAATTACGGACGCCGGTGACGATCATCAAGGGGTACGCCGAGACCCTCCTGAGTGGCACGCTGGAGTCCGACCCGGACCGCACCCTCCGTTTCGTAGAAATAATCTCCAGTCATTCCGACCGTCTTGCCAACCTGATTAACGATATTCTGACGCTTTCAAGCCTCGAAGCCAGGGATGCGCGGCTTGAACTCCGTCCCCTTGATGTTTCCGGAACGATAGCCAAGTCAATAATGCTGCTTCAGGAGCGATCTATCCGGAAAAACATCAGGATTATCAATGAATCAGCCGGTACTACCGTGCCGCGTGTTATTGCCGACCAGGGGCGGCTTGAACAGGTGGTTGTCAATCTATTGGAGAACGCAATCAAGTATACACCGGAAGATGGGATTATTCGCCTGTTTACGGAAGATGTCGGAGAGTGCATCAGGGTCTCGGTGGCTGACACCGGCATCGGCATCCCCTTCAAGGACCAGTCGCGGATTTTTGAGCGATTCTACCGGGTTGACGAGGCCAGAACCCGTGAACAGGGCGGTACAGGGCTCGGCCTGGCAATTGTGAAGCATATCGTTCAACTCCACGGCGGATCAGTTTCCGTTTCAAGCGAAACAGGCAAAGGGTCAATTTTTTCGTTCACACTGAAAAAGGTGGCCTGAAACCCATTTTCGGGATGCGGCAGGAGTTTTGCTGTTTCTGATTCAGCCAGTTAGAGTCTTCCGTTCGTGCACACGGTGCGTCACAAGTTAATTCTTTACAAACAGGGCAGCTCATGGTAAACGTAACGACCGCATTTTTGGCAGGGTGCACGTGTACCTGCCGAATCAATAGACTACGTAAACGGGATCAAGGGGGGTGTAGACAGTGCTGGCAACCGAAAAGAAGCAGGAGATTATTGAAGCATTCAAGAAACATGACAGCGACACAGGTTCTCCAGAGGTACAGATCGCAATTCTGACCGAACGGATCACCTATCTGACCGAGCATTTCAAAATCCACAAAAAAGACCACCATAGCCGTCGCGGGCTTTTGAAGCTCGTTGGCCAGAGGAGGCGCCTTCTGGACTACCTTAAGCGCAAAGAGCTTGACAGGTACAAAAAGGTTATCGAACGTCTCGGCATACGCAGGTAGTGGAAGGCAGTATACCTGTCCAACGCAGGTATATTGCCGACCTCATTCCCCTGTTGTGCTCATTGTGAAAGAGGGCTTCTAGTGGCCCTTTTATTTTTGTTGGGGACGTGGGTAGAGTTCCTCCGGCGCTTCATTCGGAGGAGTTGTAACGACGGCCCCAACGTAACCCGTTGAGGAGAAAAAAATTATGGAACAGAGTGTACAGGTTGAATTTGGCGGCAGGACAATCACGCTTTCCACCGGCAAGATGGCCAAACAGGCCAGCGGTGCGGTTGTCGTGCAAAGCGGCGACACGATGGTGCTGGTGACCGCAGTGGCGTCAAAAGAAATGAAAGAGGGGCAGGATTTTTTCCCTCTGACGGTCAATTATACTGAGAAGGCCTACGCAGGCGGCAAGATACCGGGGGGCTTCTTCAAGCGTGAGGCACGCCCTTCCGATCCCGAAACCCTGACCTGCCGCCTGATCGATCGTCCGATCCGGCCGCTTTTCCCCGAGAACTTCCTGAACGATACCCAGATCATGGCGACGGTGGTTTCGGCTGATAAGGACAATGATCCTGGTATTCTTTCCATGCTGGGTGCTTCTGCGGCGCTGATGATATCCGATGCTCCCTTCCATGGGCCGATAGCCGGCGTCAAGGTTGGTCGTGTCGATGGAAAGCTGATCTGCAATCCCTCTGCTGAAGAGCTGGAACTGAGCGATATGGAGATTGTGGTGGCAGCCAGCCGCGATGCGGTCATCATGGTTGAAGGTGAAGCAAAATTCGTATCCGAAGCAGATATGCTGGACGCCGTATTCTTTGCCAAGGAGGCCATGCTGCCGCTGATAGAAGCCCAGGAAGAACTGCAGCGCAAAGCCGGTGTAGCCAAACGTGTTATTTCAGCGCCGGTCGTCAACGAAGCGCTGCAGGCGCGAGTACACGAACTGGCCTACAACCGTATTGGCGAGGCGGTCAAGCTGAAATCCAAGCAGGAGCGTCACAACCAGATTGACCTGATCAAGTCCGAGACCATCGAGGCCCTCAAAGAGGAGTTTGAAGGTTCGGCAAAACAGATCAAGGCGTTTCTGGGTGATTTCGAATATGAGCGCGTACGTGCCGACATTCTTGATACCGGCATACGCATTGACGGTCGTACCACCAGCACAATCCGCCCGATCAGCACCGAAGCAGGACTGCTGCCGCGTGTCCATGGATCGGCACTGTTTACCCGTGGCGAAACCCAGTCACTGGTGGCCGCGACGCTTGGTACATCCAGTGACGAGCAGCGCATCGATTCGCTCTATGGAGAATCCCGCAAGCGTTTCCTGCTGCACTACAATTTCCCGCCGTTTTCGGTGGGCGAAACCAGCTTTCGCCTGGCTCCGGGGCGTCGCGAGATCGGTCACGGCATGTTGGCTGAACGCGCTCTGTCAGCGGTTCTACCAAAACATGACGACTTCCCGTATACGATCCGCATTGTTGCCGAGACCCTGGAGAGCAACGGTTCGTCTTCGATGGCGGCTGTCTGCGGCGGTTGTATGTCGCTGATGGATGCTGGTGTGCCTATCACTGCGGCGGTGGCCGGCATTGCCATGGGGCTGATTAAGGAAGGCGAGAAATTTGCGATCCTGTCCGATATTCTGGGTGATGAAGATCATCTCGGCGACATGGACTTTAAAGTTGCTGGTACTGCCGAGGGAGTTACCGCCCTGCAGATGGATATCAAAATCGGTGGTGTTACCAAGGAAATCATGCAGCAGGCGCTCACGCAGGCCCGCGAAGGTCGCCTGCACATCCTGGGCAAAATGGCTGAAACCCTGGCCGCTCCCCGTGCAGAAATGTCATCCTTTGCACCGCGCATTACGACAATCTGGGTCAAGACCGACCGTATCCGCGACGTCATCGGTACCGGCGGCAAGAATATCCGCAATATCACCGAGACCACCGGTGTCACCATCGATATCGAAGATACCGGCCGCATCAATATCGCCAGCACCAACAAGGAAGCCTGTGACCTCGCCATTCAGATGATCCGCGGTCTGACTGACGAGGCCGAAGAGGGAAAACTGTACATGGGCACCGTCCGCAAAATCATGGATTTTGGTGCTTTTGTTGAGATCATGCCGGGTACCGACGGCCTGGTGCACATCTCCGAACTGGATACCACCCGCGTGAAGGTCGTCACCGACGTTCTCAGCGAAGGGGACAAAGTGCTGGTCAAGTGTATCGGTATCGACAAGAACGGTAAGATCAAGCTTTCCCGCAAGGAAGCGCTGGGACTTAACCTCGACGGAACAAAGGTTGCGTAAGGATAGTTCTGCAGAGAGCCTGATAAGTTTCAACCATACCCTGGCGAATGCATGTTGTTGATGATCCCGCGGTAACACTACAAAGCCCATTGACTCTTCAAGTCGATGGGCTTTTTGCGTGTGTTTGTGCTGTTAGTCGAAATTTTTTGTTTCCGAGCGGCCGGGCCTGTTTCCAGTAGATGCCAAGAACGTTGCGATATCTACTATTCCCTGACGAATGTATCCTGGTCGCTCTCGTGAACCATCCCCATGATATGTGCGTATTCGGATTCGATCAGTGCATAATGCCCCTGGGTTTCCTGGACGATACGCTCGAATACTGCGCGCACTGCCGGATCAACGACCCCTTGTGCAAGCTGCGTATATTGCCCGATGCACTCCTTCTCTTCGAACAAGGCAAGTTCGAGCGCTTTCTGCTCGACCATGTCTTCTGTGATGGCCTTTTCAAGCTTCACGTACGTCGGGTTTTTGGTATCTACCGGGGCATTGATGCAGGACTGTACATCGCCATATTCGGTCCCTTTGTAGTGGGCAAAAAACGCCTTCAGATGGCCAACTTCCTCGTTGGCAAGCAGTTCCAGAACTTTCTTGGCACGTTCATCCTTTGCAACTGATGCGGCCCTGCGGTAAAAATCCATACTGTCTTTTTCGGCCTTGAGCGCAAGGGCTACCGCCTCTTGCAATGAATACTCCCTACCCATAATCCCTCCCATAGAAATAAACTGTATACAGTATATCCACGAATCTTTTTTGGTCAACACTATTTTGGATATTAATTGTTAATGACTGTAAAAAATCTTGACATTCGTTCTCCCAGACTCTACATTCTCATTAGAAAAAAAGCCGAATTACTCATTAAGACAGAATCGCGTGGTGGCAACATGAAGGTAATTTATGTGCTCTCTGATTCAACCGGAGAGACCGCCGAACGGGTTATACGGGCTGCTCTTTCACAATTTTATGAGGATGATGTCCGCGTTCAGCGCCTTTTCAAGGTCAGTACGCAGGCTGACGTTCAACAGGCCCTGACGGTTGCGGTTCACGAGCCGGGTCTGCTGGTATATACGCTTGTTGATCCCCATCTTGCAGAAGCAGTTGAGCGGGTTGCCGAGGAGAACGGTCTGATCACCGTCGACCTGCTCAGCCCGCTGATCTACAACCTGTCCCGTTACCTGGGGGCTCCGTCGCGGGAGAAACCGGGGCTCTTGCATCGGATTGACACCGATTATTATCGGCGTATCGAGGCGGTGAATTTTACGGTTAAGCACGATGATGGCCAGGAGACGCGTTACCTTCACAGGGCAGACCTTGTCCTGGTAGGCGTATCACGCACCTCCAAAACGCCACTTTCCATGTACCTGGCGCATAAAGGCTACAAAGTGGCCAATGTCCCGCTGGTGTTTGGTATAGAGCCGCCGGTCGAACTGTTCGAAATCGATCAGAGTAAAATTGTCGGGCTTCTGATTGACCCCAAGCGCCTGGTTGAGGTGCGCACATCGCGGCTGATCAATATGCGTCAGAGTCCCCGCGGCTCCTATAACGATTTCCAGCAGGTGGAGGATGAATTGTCGGCCTGTCGAAAGCTCTACCGGAAACATCCCGAGTGGTACATCCTTAACATTACCAACAGGTCGGTGGAAGAGGCGGCGTCAGAAATCATGCGGCATGTGGACCTTTCATCCAGCCCGTATTTATACGAAAGCGGTCAGTAGAAGTTAATTATTTAGGAAAGGAGAATCTGTATGAAAATTTTGGTTGTGGAAGATGAGAAAAAAGTTGCTACGTTTATCAAGCGTGGACTTGAAGACGAAAAGTATGAAGTGACCGTGAGTCATGACGGTGCTGATGGCTTGAAACGCGCCATTTCCGGCGATTTCAACGTTATTGTGCTCGATACGATGCTTCCCAAGAAAGATGGATTGGCCGTGGTTCGGGAGTTGCGTGAGGTCGGTAATCTGATTCCGGTGCTGATGCTGACGGCCAAGGATACCACCGATGACATCGTTGCCGGTCTTGACGCCGGTTCCGACGACTATCTGACCAAGCCGTTTGCTTTTGCCGAACTGCAGGCCCGTGTCAGGGCTCTGATCAGGCGTGGTGAGCAGGATCGCGGTGCCGAGATCCGCTTCGCTGATCTGCGTCTTGACCCGGTCAATCACAAGGTGTGGAGAGGTGAGACCGAGATAGTTCTGACCGCCAAAGAGTACAGTCTGCTGGCGTATCTGGTACGTAACGCCGGCAAGGTGCTCTCCAGGGCGAATATCGCCGACAACTGCTGGGAGTACCCGTTTGAGACATTCACCAACATCATCGATGTTTATATCAACTACCTGCGTAAAAAAGTTGATGGTAAATTCCCCACCAGGCTCATTCATACTGTCCGCGGACAGGGGTACATTCTGAAAGAAGGGTAGTCGGGGTTGATTTTTTTGACGTGATTGATTATCTTCCATTACGGGAGCGATCAGGGGCGGAGTCGTGACGCAAGCGGCTCCGCCCTTGCCGTATCACGCGCACACAAATCTTCATGGAGGCCGGATCATGTCACACGCACTGTCAGTAGCACCTCGTTTTCTATCAGTCATTGTGGTTTTTTCTCTGGCGCTGCCGTTGTTTTCCGAAGCGAAAACCGTCAGTCCTGATTTTGTCGAGCTGGCAAAACGTCTTAACCCCACGGTGGTCAATATTCGCAGCGCCAAAAACGTCAAGCAGAAACAGCGACAGCGGCGCTCCCCCCAGCAGAACCCTTTTGGTAACAACTTCTTCGACGATTTCTTCAACCGTTTTTTTGACGAGATGCCGCAGCAGCGCCCGCGTCGCGAGCAGAGCCTCGGCACCGGATTCATCATTAGCGATGACGGCTATATCCTGACCAATAACCACGTGGTCAACGGTGCCGATGAAGTCATGGTCAAACTTTCTGACGGCAGGGAGGTCAAGGGAGAAATCAAGGGCCTCGACGAGAAAGTTGACATCGCCCTGATCAAGATTAACGAGAAGGGAAAACTCCCCTTTGCCGATCTCGGTGACAGTGACGCACTTGAAGTGGGCGAATGGGTCATGGCCATCGGCAACCCGTTCGGCCTGTCTCATACGGTTACTGCCGGCATCGTCAGCGCCAAGGGGCGTGTTATCGGCAGCGGGCCGTACGACGATTATATCCAGACCGACGCATCCATCAATCCGGGCAATTCCGGGGGACCGCTCTTCAGTGCCCAGGGGAAGGTGATCGGCATCAACACCGCCATCATTGCCGGAGGCGGTGGAGGCATCGGATTTGCCATTCCGGTGAATCTGGCAAAATCGGTCGTCAACCAGTTGCGGGATACCGGCAAGGTGACCCGCGGCTATCTCGGTGTCCGTTTCCAGCCACTGACAGCCGATCTGGCAAAGTCTTTCGGGCTTGAATCGGACAAGGGGGCTCTTATTGCCAGCGTTGAAAAGGATACCCCGGCGGAACGTGCCGGCCTTAAAGAGGGCGACATTATTCTGGAATACGACGGCAAGCCGATCAACGAAGGGAATGAGCTGCCCCGGTACGTGGCAGCAACGCCGATCGACAAACAGGTAAAGCTCGTCATCTTCAGGGAGGCGAAAAAACAGACTGTTACCATCGTTGTTGGAAAATTGAAGGATGGCGGCACGGATAATTCCACTGCCACAGGTAGCGAACCGGATAAACTGGGTGTTTCCGTTTCAGAGCTGAAGAAAGAACTTGCCGATCGGCTTGGCATACGCGACAGCAAAGGATTGGTCATTACCGATGTGAAGGCGGGATCGCCAGCCGAAGAGTCAGGCATATCAGCCGGTTCGATTATTCTGGAAATAAACGGTCAGCGCCCTGAAACCGTTGCGGCGTTTAAAGGGGTTACATCCAAATTGAAGACCGGCGATATGGTACGGTTGCTACTCAAGCGAGTTGATGGAAGCATTCATTATGTTGCCATGAAGGTCGATTAGGGACGACACGTGCCAGCCCGCTACGTGCAGCCGCTGCGCATTCTGGTTCAGCTCGTGTTCCTCAGCGTTGCCTGCGGTACCGGCTTTCAATTCTATCGTTTTGTTGAGTACTTTCGTTCTGCGGGAGTAGTCGGATTTATCTCCCGTCCCGCCGGAATCGAGAGTTTTCTGCCGATTTCAGGTCTGCTTGGTACCGCCTCCTGGCTGAAGGGGGGCGGTATAAATCATATCCATCCGGCGGCGATGGTCGCGTTTCTGACTGTTCTGGCGGGTGCGCTGCTGCTGCGGCGGTCGTTCTGTTCGTGGATCTGTCCGGTGGCAACCATCTCGGAATGTTCATGGAAGCTTGGCTTCAAGACAGTCCGGCGCAACTGGCGGTTTCCCGGATGGCTTGATATCCCGCTACGCTCCCTGAAATACCTGCTGCTGATTTTTTTTGTCTACTCGATTGCCGTTGCCATGTCGGCAGATGAACTACAGCGTTTCATTCAATCGGATTACCACAAGATCGCCGATGTGCGCCTGCTGGATTTTTTTCTGCAGATATCTCCCAGGGCACTGACGATACTGGCGGGCATACTGCTATCATCGCTGCTCTTGCGCAACCCGTTCTGCCGTTATCTCTGTCCCTACGGAGCGCTTCTCGGGCTGCTCGCCATGCTCTCTCCGTTTCGTATTACCCGTGATGAAGGTCGCTGCGTTTCCTGCGGTGTCTGCAGCGCGGTCTGCCCGACTCATATTAACGTCATGCAGTCGGTGAGCGTGAGTTCGCCCGAATGTATCGGCTGCTGGCGCTGCGTCAGCCACTGCCGCTTCAATGATGCGCTCTCCGTGCGCTGTGCCGGGAGATACCCCGTGTCCGGCATCGTATTTGCCGCTCTGGTCGTTTTGCTGTTCTGGGGTGGGACGCAGCTCGGAAAGGCTGGTGGTTTTTGGGAAACATCCCTTACGCTTCAGGAATATGCCCGTCTGCTGGGCAAGTAAACGAAAGGAAGTAATCGTACATTATGGGAGTATATGCCAACACCGTCAGCATCATCCAGTATGACGTTACCGGAGAACTGCCGAAAAACGATCAGTTTCAGTGGTTCTCACAAAAACTGTCCGGGAGGGGATTTCGCTCGATCGAGAATTCTACCGATGAAAGTGCCGAAGGATGGGTACTGGTCGACAGGCCGGATGACGCATCCTTTGATGTGCCGGCAACCTTCTGGCGTGACAACTATCTGGTATTTTCTCTGCGTCGCGACCAACGCAAAATCCCGGCGGCGGTTCTCAAGTCGCACACCGGGCGGGAGGAAGAGGCATTTCTAGCGCAGCACCCCAATCTGCGGCGTACGCCCAAACAGCGGCGTGAGGAAATAAAAGAACAGGTGCAGTCTCGCCTTTTGATGCGTTGCCTGCCGGTACCCTCTCAAACCGATGTGGTCTGGGACCTGAAAAATGGCAGCCTGACGCTCTTCACCCTGGGGAGTAAGGGGGTAGAGCGTTTTGAAGACGCATTCCGTAAGACGTTCGAGGAGTTTGGCCTGACGGTAGTCCACCCGTTCGGCCGTGCCCGGAAACTGCTTCAGGGGCCGTTGCTGGACAAGCTGGAGGCTGCCAATCAGGCCGGTTCCGACGCGGCGGTTGCGCTGATCCGCGACAACCAGTGGCTTGGCTGGGACTTCATGCTCTGGCTGCTGCAGCGCGGTGTATGCGGTGAGGGCGAATCAACCGTCAACCGGCCTGGGCATTTCACCGCCGGTGAGCGTTTCAGTGCCTGGATCGATGACCGGATTCAGTTTCAGGGTGGAAGCGGGGAGGGTGGGATTCAGAAAGTGACCGTCTCAGGTTCCCAGGATAGTTATCGAGAGGCGATTTCAGCCCTTGCGGGGGGGAAGTGCATCACCAGCGCTACCATCTACATGGAAAAGGATGAAAATGCCTGGAAGCTGACCCTGAAAGGGGACACCTTTGGTTTTGCCTCGCTGAAATGCCCGCAGGTTCGCATCGAAAAGGATGCCACTGTTGACCAGATGAGCGAGCGTGAAGCGGTGTTTTTCGAGCGCATGTTCCTGATCGAGCAGGGGGTTCAGCTGTTTGACAGCCTGTTCCTGGAGTTTCTGCAGGAACGCTTGAACGATGCCTGGAACCGACGGATGCTCAAGGTGCAGGAGTGGTTCGGTTCCGAATGAAGTATCGGTTTTGTGGTTGATAGCCACTTCCCGCTGTGATATAGCTTGCCGACTTTCGGCTACAAGGTGACAACGATGATAATGATCGACCGTCTGATAGAGCAGGCACTACTTGAGGATATCCATACCGGCGATATTACTACCCGGGCGGTTGTTCCCCATAGCCGACCGGCCTCGGCCCGCCTGATAGCCAAGGAAGGGCTGGTGGTGGCCGGGGGTGAGATTGCCGGGAAGGTTTTTGCACGAATAAACCGGGGAACGGTTTTTACCCAGCTGGTGGCTGACGGATTTCGGGCAGCCCAGGGTGACCTGCTGGCTACTGTTCAGGGGGATGCCGCCGATCTGCTGATGGGAGAGCGAGTTGCGCTTAACCTGTTGCAGCGGATGTGCGGTATCGCCACGCTTACAAGCCACTACGTCGAGGCCGTTGCCGGTACCAGAGCCCGCATTGTCGATACCCGCAAGACAACTCCCGGCCTGCGGGAGCTGGAGAAATATGCGGTACGGGTTGGTGGCGGAATTAATCACCGCACCGGCCTCTATGATGGCGTGCTGATCAAGGAAAATCATATCGTGGCCGCCGGCGGTATAACCGAAGCTATCCGGCGCGCCCGCGCCTATATCCCCCATACCCTGAAAATTGAGATTGAAACCGAAACCCTGGCTCAGGTTGACGAGGCGCTTGAGGCCGGTGCCGACATTATCATGCTGGATAACATGAACCTTGCCGATATGCGACGGGGGGTGGAGGCGATTAACGGGCGGGCGTTGGTGGAGGCTTCCGGTGGTGTCAATCTCGAGACGGTCCGTGCCATTGCCGAGACCGGAGTAGATATCATTTCAGTGGGTGCTCTGACCCATTCTCCCCGGGCCATGGACATCTCCATGCTGCTCGATTAGCCTTGATGTATCCGACACATTCCCAGCTGGTCATGTTATGAACTGTGCGATTACAAGGCTGTTGGCCGACTCGCGTGATTTTGTTTCCGGGGAGCAGATCAGCAGGAGCCTGGGTGTTTCACGTACCGCTGTCTGGAAGCATATTTCGGCATTGCGGAAGATCGGTTACCGGATCGAGGCGTTTCCTTCACGCGGGTATCGCCTGCTCTCTTCTCCTGACCTGCTGGATGCCGATGGAATAAAGGCACAGCTGGCGACAGCGATAATCGGTCGAAGGCTGGAGTGCCTGCAGCAGACCGTCTCCACAAATGCGGATGCGTTCCGTCGTGCTGAAGAGGGGGCCGCCGAGGGAACAGTGGTTGTGGCGGACTCCCAGAGCGGCGGCAAGGGACGTCGTGGCCGGGTCTGGTCGTCACCGGCGGCGGTCAACCTGTACTGCTCGGTTGTCCTGCGGCCGCAGATCATGCCTCAGCAGGCGCCGCAGCTGACCTTTCTTTCCGCCGTGGCTGTGGCCCGTGCCATCGAGCAGTTGTCCGCATGCACTCCGCAGATCAAATGGCCCAATGATGTACTGATTTCCGGGAAGAAGGTTGCCGGCCTGCTGAATGAGATGAGTGCCGAAACCGACGGCATAAATTTTGTCATCCTGGGGATCGGCGTCAATCTGAACATGACGACCGACCAGTTTCCGGCAGATCTTCACCATCCGGCTACGTCACTGCTGATTGAGTCCGGTTCTCAGGTGGAGCGGGGAAAATTTGCCGCCTGCCTGCTGACGGAGCTCGACCGGCTCTATTCAGAATTTCTGAAACTCGGCTTCGCTCCGGTGCGGGAAGAGTGGCGGCGGCGCTGCAACGCCAGTGGGAGGAAGGTTGTGGTCAGTGACGCCGGCATGGAGGGGTTGAGTGGCATGTTTGCAGGCATAGACGAAGACGGGGCACTGCTGCTGAAAACCGATGCCGGCGTGATCGAACGGATCGCCGGCGGCGATGTGAGGGTACTCTGATGTTACTGGTAATCGATGTCGGCAACAGCAATATTGTGCTGGGGGTCTATGACGGTGTGCAGCTGATGCGCAGCTGGCGGCTGTCTACCGACAAGTCGCGCACATCCGATGAATACGCCGTATTACTGCACAGTCTCTTCGACCAGGCCGGACTGGCTTTTTCAGCGGTCAACGCTGCTATCATCTCCTCGGTTGTTCCGCCGCTGACCGGCGTGATGGAGGCCATTTCCCACGATTTCTTCAACCTGACACCCTACGTTGTCGGCCCCGGCATCAAGACCGGCATGCCGATTCAGTACGACAACCCCCGCGAAGTGGGGGCCGACCGGATCGTCAACGCCGTTGCCGGTTATGAGAAACACCGATGCCCACTGGTGATTGTCGATTTCGGTACCGCCACCACCTTTGATTATGTCAACGGCAAGGGCGAATACTGTGGCGGCGCCATCGCGCCCGGGCTGGCCATATCCCTGGAAGCCCTTTTCCAGCGGGCCAGCAAGCTGCCACGCGTAGACATCGCCAAGCCTCCTCACGTTATTGCAAAAAACACGGTCAACTCGATGCAGGCGGGGATTTTCTTCGGCTATGTCGGTCTGGTTGACGGCATCGTCGAGCAGATCAGGGCCGAGAGCCACGAGACATTCCGCGTGCTCGCGACCGGCGGCCTGGCGGCGCTCATTGCTCCGGAATCGAAGAGTATAGATGAAGTTGATGAATATCTGACGCTGGACGGGTTACGGATACTATACGAGCGGAACAGGTGATTCGGTTTTCCCCACCCAATATTGAATGCTGACTTGATTGTCTGTTTCGGGTGAATATGCCAGAGATCAACATGGATGGGTTCCGTGAGCAATGATCAACGATTTCTGCCATCGTGACTGTCAGGCGATCAACATTGTAATTTTAAAATATTTGATTGAAATCAGGAGTCCTAGTCTCACGAACGCT
This sequence comes from Desulfuromonadales bacterium, assembly GCA_037129245.1. Classification (GTDB taxonomy): domain Bacteria; phylum Desulfobacterota; class Desulfuromonadia; order Geobacterales; family Pseudopelobacteraceae; genus JACRCG01. The sequence goes on along the minus strand of JBAXVE010000013.1, from coordinate 16,848 downwards.
GATAATCAGACCAAGTTTTATAGTCACCTTTAAACACAAACATTATAATATTCAAGCTAGTTGAAAGTAACCTGTCATGCCCCGTATATTCGACAATATTGAAAATAAACTTCTTCCGACACTTCAGGAAACGCTTACTGTCGCCGACCATGCAGATTTTTGTGTCGGCTATTTTAATTTAAGGGGTTGGAAGCAGCTTGATTCCTACGTTGAAAAATGGGCAGGGGGCGAAGGTAATTGTTGTCGCCTGCTTGTCGGTATGCAGCGGCCGCCTCAGGATGAATTGTGTGACCTCTATGCGCTTGTAAAACAGGACATTGGGATCGACAATCAGACGGCGCTACGCCTCAAGAAAAAGTTGGCAGAAGATTTTCGGGAGCAGTTGACCAAGGGCGTGCCGACAAACGAAGATGAGGCTGGATTACGTCGCCTGGCAGCACAGATTAAAGCCGGGAAGGCTGTCGTAAAGTTATACCTGCGGCACACATTGCATGCGAAACTCTACCTTTTGTTCCGTCCTGATCCGATCAACCCGATAATTGGCTATCTTGGCAGCAGTAACCTCACCTTCTCCGGATTGTCGGGTCAAGGTGAACTCAACATTGACGTGCTTGACCATGATGCTTCGCTGAAATTAGCAAAGTGGTTTGAGGACCGCTGGAAAGACCGCTGGTGTCTGGACATTTCTGATGATCTGGTTCAGATTATTGAAGAGAGCTGGGCCAGAGAAGAGATACTCCCTCCCTATCATATCTACCTGAAGATGGCCTATCACTTGGCACATGAAGCCCGCGAAGGGTTGCTTCAGTTTCGTATTCCCCGCGATTTCGGCAAAAAACTATTCGAGTTTCAAACGGCAGCGGTAAAAATCGCCGCCCATCATCTGAATAAACGCGGCGGTGTCTTGATCGGTGATGTCGTCGGCTTGGGCAAGACCCTTATGGCATCAGCCTTAGTGAGAATCTTTGAAGATGACCACGGGCTGGAAACCCTGATTATCTGCCCCAAGAACCTCGTGCCAATGTGGGCAGACTATCGGGACCAGTACCGCATGAGAGCCAGAATATTATCAATCAGCCAGGCCACCAGAGAACTGCCGGACTTGCGCAGATATCGGCTGGTCCTGATTGATGAAAGCCACAATCTGCGAAACCGTGAAGGCAAGCGCTATCAGGCCATCAAGGAATACATTCAGGAAAACGAGAGTAAATGCATCTTGCTTTCAGCAACTCCCTATAACAAAACATATCTCGATCTTTCCAATCAGTTGCGCCTCTTCGTACAGGAAGACCATAACCTTGGTATCCGTCCCGAGCGGTTGTTACGCGAAATGGGAGAAACGGAATTCATCCGTCGCCACCAATGCCCGGTCAGGTCCTTATCAGCCTTTGAAAAGAGTGAGTTTACCGACGACTGGCGTGAATTGATGCGGCTCTACATGGTCCGCCGAACCCGGAGCTTTATTCAGAACAATTACGCCGATACCGATCCTGAAACAGGTCGCAGGTATCTTACGTTTGAGGACGGCACTCGATCCTACTTCCCAACTCGTCAGCCCTGCACTGTCAAATTCACGATCAACGACAGAGACGAAACGGATCAGTATGCCCGGCTGTATGCACCGGATGTTGTTGATACCATCAATGTTCTTACCCTGCCTCGGTATGGACTGGGCAACTATGTCGCCTCATCACCGCATGAATCACCAACACCGCATGAAGCAAAGCTGTTGCAGGACCTTTCCCGTGCCGGTAAACGCTTGATGGGTTTTTGCCGCACAAACCTCTTCAAGCGCCTCGAAAGCAGCGGACAGGCCTTCATTCTATCGCTTGAGCGCCACATCCTGAGGAACTATGTCTTCCTGCATGCCATTGAGCACGGGCAACCGCTACCCATCGGCACACTCGATGCGGGTTCTCTCGATACGGCAATCTATGATGAGGATTCGGATGACGTCTGTGCGACCGCTGGCCTGTTCGAAGAAGATAATGGCGAAGAATGCACCCTCAAGGGTTCGTCCGGACCACGAACCGAGGATGAATTCAGGCAGCGGGCGTCAGAGATTTACTCAGAATATGCGGTTCATTACAAGAAGCGTTTCAAATGGCTCAACCCGTCTCTGTTTGTCAAATCGCTCGCCAAGGATTTAGCCAACGATGCTACGGCCCTCTTGCTGGTTCTGCATAAATGCGGTGTGTGGGAAGCCTCCAGAGACGCTAAGCTTACCGCATTGTTGGAGCTGATCAACCAGAGACACCCATCGGAAAAGGTACTCATCTTTACGCAATTTGCCGACACTGTCCGGTATCTGGAAGCACAGCTGAAATCACTCGGTATCAAAGAGCAGGCTGGCGCAACCGGGGCATCTGCTGATCCAACGTCTCTTGCATGGCGTTTCAGCCCGGTAAGCAATAACAAGCGTGACAAGGTTGCACGTAGCGAAGAATTACGAGTCCTGATTGCAACGGATGTTCTCAGCGAAGGTCAGAATCTCCAAGATTGTTCTGTTATTGTCAATTATGATCTCCCCTGGGCGATCATCCGGCTTATCCAGCGAGCCGGCCGTGTAGACCGTATCGGGCAGCAGTCCGAAAACATCCTCTGTTACTCATTCCTGCCGGCGGATGGTGTGGAACGGATCATTCGGTTGCGGGCGCGGGTGCGCCAACGGCTTCAGGAAAATGCGGAAGTGGTCGGTACTGACGAAACCTTTTTCGAGGGCGATGACGGTCAGGCAATTATCGATCTCTATCATGAAAATTCCGGGATACTTGATGGCGACGCGGATTCCGAAGTTGATCTTGCTTCGTATGCCTGGCAGATATGGAAAAACGCCATCAGTGACGATCCAAGCCTGCAGAAAACTATTCCAGCCTTGCCACCCGTAGTGTACTCAACCCGTCAACTTTCAGAAGGACCGGAGGGCACTCTCGTGTATCTGCGCACCGCCGAAGGCAACGATTCGCTGGCCTGGATAGACACACAGGGTAACAGTGTCACGGAGTCCCAATATGCCATCCTGAAGGCTGCGGAATGTACAGCTGATACACCGGCACTCCCCAGACAGGAAAAGCATCACGAGCTGGTTCTCAAAGGGGTTCAGCAGATTGTTGCGGAAGAGAAGACGGTTGGTGGTCAACTTGGCAGGCCATCGGGCGCGCGCTTTCGGACGTATGAACGCTTGAAGCGGTATGCCGAAGAGGTCAAGGGGACTCTGTTCGACTCCCCGGCGCTCCTCAAGACGATTGATGAAATATACCGCTATCCCTTGCGACAGGCTTCGACCGATACTCTGAACCGGCAGTTACGAAGCGGCATTTCCGATCAATCGCTTGCCGAGCTTGCCATGGCATTGCGGGAAGAAGATCGCCTCTGTCTCATCCACGAAGAAGAGCAAAACTTCGAACCGCGCATAATCTGTTCGATGGGACTTGTCCGCTAGGAGGGCAACCAGGTGTCCGTTCTCAATATAGAAAGAACCCGCGACTCATTGCAGAAATTTAAGTTCCAGTCGCTGTTTATTGATGAACTGGGGTGGTCGCTGCCGACCAGCAGACAGGCCGTCGCCTTCTCGCACGACGGCGTAAGCTATGAACGGTTTCAGATCGCCCAACTCTCCGGAGTTGTAGTATTTGAAATCCGTTCAACAGACGGAAGTATGCCGGACGCCAAGGCTCGTGTCGCTCTTCACAAAGAAATATCCCGCCACCATCACGAAAATCTGCTTATTTTTCTAGACCAGAACCGCACCCAGAGCCTCTGGTACTGGGTAAAGAGAGAAGGGACAAAGACTTTCCCTCGTGAGCACCTGTACGTTACTGGACAGCCGGGTGATCTGTTTCTCAGCAAGCTGGGCGCCATGGTGGTGGATATTTCGGAGCTGGATGAAACCGGCAGCCTGCCGGTAACCGAGGTTGCAACCCGCCTGAAAAAGGCGCTGGATATTGAGCGGGTCACCAAGAAATTTTTCAATTCGTTTAAAGAACAACGCGATGCTTTTCTGGAGTTGATTGAAGGGATTGCCGATGACCGTCAGCGTCGCTGGTATGCCTCCGTTCTGCTAAATCGATTGATGTTCATCTACTTCCTCCAGAAAAAGGGTTTTCTGGACGGTGGTAACCAGAACTACCTGCATGAGAAGCTGGTTGCAAGCAAGGCTAGTTCAGGAGAAAACACGTATTTCTCAGTCTTTCTGAGAGCTCTCTTTTTTGAAGGGTTTGCCAAGCCCGAGCATGAGCGCGCTCCAGAGGCCAAGAAACTTCTCGGCTCCATCAAATACCTGAACGGCGGGCTTTTCCTGCCTCATACAATTGAACAAACAAATCCCGACATCCGCATCCCGGACATCGCCTTTGAAAACCTCTTCGATCTATTCCAACGTTACTCCTGGAACTTGAACGATATGCCCGGCGGGAAGGATGATGAGATTAACCCAGATGTACTCGGGTACATTTTCGAGAAGTACATCAACCAGAAGGCCTTCGGTGCCTACTACACACGCCCGGAAATAACCGAATATCTCTGCGAACAGACCATCTACAAGCTGATCCTCGACAAGATCAATACCCCCGGCATCCCCAATGTTATTGCCCCTCGAAAGTTTGATTCCATTGCCGAGTTGCTGTTGCATCTGGATACGGATATCTGCCGCGAACTCCTGCACAAAGTCCTTCCGGAGCTGAGCCTGCTTGATCCGGCCTGCGGCTCAGGTGCTTTCCTCGTGGCGGCCATGAAGACCCTGATAAACCTTTATGCGGCGGTTATCGGCAAGATCGAATTCCTGGGGGATCGCAGCCTGACCGACTGGCTGAAAAAGGTCAAGTCAGAGCACAAGTCCATCGCCTATTTCATCAAGAAAAGCATCATTACCGACAACCTCTACGGTGTTGATATCATGGAGGAAGCAACGGAGATAGCAAGGTTGCGGCTCTTCCTGGCGCTGGTCGCGGCGGCGCAGCAGGTGGATGAACTGGAACCGCTGCCCAATATCGACTTCAACATCCTGGCCGGTAACTCGTTGATTGGCCTGATTCATGTGGACCCGGCAAAATTTGATTCGATTACGTCAGCATCATCGAGTAATCAACCAGCCAAAAAGAAGGATTCTGGCGTGGTTGCCGAACCGCCGGCTCTGGACTTTGGGGCGTTCAACAGCACATCTCGCAAGGACTTGACCAAAGAGTATCGGAACCAACGCACCGCGGAAAAGTTCACCCGTTTACTGGAAGAAAAAAACCGCCTGATCGACCTCTACCGCCACGCAGCCGGCTATGCGGAAGACCTCCGTGCCATGAGGGATACCATTGAACAGAACAAAAAAGAGGCGGTCGAAACCCTCAACAAAATCCTTTTGGAAGATTTTAACAGCCTGGGGATCAAGTTTGAGGAGGCTACCTGGGATACCGCTAAAAACAAGGAAGGAAAGCCGAATAAGCGCGCCTTGACCATCAAGGATATTGAGGCCCAGCACCCGTTTCACTGGGGCTATGAGTTCGACGAAATTCTGAACAAGCGCGGCGGGTTTGACGCAATCATCACGAATCCGCCGTGGGAGATATTCAAGCCCCAGGCCAAAGAGTTCTTTGCCGAACATTCAGAACTGGTCACCAAGAACAAGATGACCATCAAGGAGTTTGAGAAGGAACAGTCAAAGTTGATGAAGGAGGCCGACATCCGTGCTGCCTGGATCGTGTACCAGAACCGATTCCCGTATGTCAGCCAGTATTACCGTGGTTCCAGTCAGTACAAGAATCAGATTTCGGTGGTGAATGGCAAGAAGGCCGGTTCCGACATCAACCTCTACAAGCTCTTTACGGAGCAATGTTTCAACCTGCTGCGAAGCGGCGGTGAATGCGGCATCGTCATCCCCGGTGGTATCTATAGTGACTTGGGAACCAAGCAGTTAAGGGAAATGATGTTCAGCGAAACGGAAATAACCGGTCTGTTCTGCTTTGAAAACAACAAAGAGATTTTTGAGGGGGTACATCGTAGTTTCAAATTCGTGGTACTGACGTTTGTAAAAGGCGGTCGCACGGTTACTTTTCCAACGGCTTTCATGCGGCATGAAGTGGCGGAATTGGAGCGGTTTCCAAAAGAGGGAGCATTGACAACGTCCGTTGAATTAATTCGAAGGCTATCGCCTGATTCCTTATCGATTATGGAGTTTAAAAATGATTTAGAAATTCAGTTTGCCAAAAAAATATCGATGTTTCCCGTATTAGACTCACCAGATTCTTCATATGCTCATGTACGTTTTTGCAGAGAAATCGACCCGACAGCTCATCCTGAGTTCTTTTCATCAACTCAAGACAATGATCTTCTGCGCTTGATTGAAGGTAGAAATATCCACCAATTTACTCATCTTTTTTCAACAGATAACCGATTTTGGCTCAAAGAAAAAGATGGGAGAAAACTTGTTCTAGGACGTGTGAAGGATACCGGACAACGTCTTGACTATCAGGTGTGTCGGCTTGGTTTCCGAAAAATTGCGCGAAACACCGATGAAAGAACAATGATAAGCACAATAGTTCCTCCCACATTTGTTTCCGAAAACTTCCAAACAGTCTGTGTCCTTGACGACAAAGGTGTCAAGATTGTCAATAACCCAGATATGTTGCTCCTGTGCGGTGTTTTCAATAGTTTTGTATTTGATGCAATTATTCGTTTAAAAGTTGCTGCTAATATGAACTTTTTCTTTGTGTACAGTACACAGGTTCCAGAAAAAGGTACGAGATTTGACGTTAGCATTATGAATCGCGCCGCCCGCCTGATCTGCACCTCGCCGGAATTTGACGACCTGGCTAAAGAAGCCGGTATCGGCAGCCATAATCAGGGTGTAACCAACGACGTTGAACGTGGACGTCTGCGGGCTGAGCTGGATGGCCTTATCGCCCATCTTTACGGCTTGACGGAAGAGGAATTTGCCTACATCCTGACCACATTCCCGCTGGTGGCCGATCCGGTGAAGATCGCTGCTCAGAATGCCTATCGTGATGTGGAGAGAGGGCTGATAAAATGATACTTCTTTGTTGCAAGGAGGGGCTATGGCAAAAATAGAAGGATTCAGAATACGAAACTATCGAACGCTTAGGGATATTACACTTGGAAAACTCTGGAATCTGCAGAAAGCAGAACCGCTGACGCCGATGACGGCAGTTATCGGCAAAAATGGCGTTGGCAAGAGCACTCTTTTTGATGCCTTCGGGTTTCTTGCGGATTGCCTGCAAAACGGAGTTGAAGAAGCATGTGACGCTCGCGGTCGCGGTGGTTTTCAGGAGATTCGGTCAAGAGGTGTCACAGGCCCGATAGAGTTTGAAATTTACTATAAGGAAGAGGGAAACGCCCGACCGTTTACATACGAGCTTACCATTGATCTCGATTCGAGCGAGCGGCCATACGTGCAAAAAGAGCGGCTCAGGCAAAGGCGTATTGGCCAAAAGCATGGTTGGCCATTTTCTTTTCTGGTTATGAACGAAGGAAAAGGTGTTGTCTGGAAAGGAGAAATAGTTGGTCGTCAGATCGATGAAAACAAAGATGATTTTGACTTGTTTGGTTTCATTGAATCATTACGGAAAGGCGATGATATTGAAGAAAGTAAGGAAACGGAAGTAGTTGAGCTTGAAGACAAACGTAAGCTTGGAATCGCGACCCTTGGCTCGCTGAAACAGCACCCACGAGTAGCCGCATTTCGAAAATTCGTTGAGGGATGGTACCTCAGCTACTTTACTCCTGATGCTGCGCGCAGTTTGCCTCTGGCCGGACCTCAAAAGCATTTGAATATTCACGGTGATAACCTTGGAAATGTTGTTCAGTTTATGGAACGAGAGCATCCCAAGAAATTTCAATCCATACTGAACAGTATTGCTGAAAAAATTCCCGGTGTTGACACTATTGATACAGAGAAAACAAAGGATGGCCGGATTCTTCTCAGATTCAACGACAAGAGCTTTCAAGACCCTTTCTATGCTCATGAGATGTCGGATGGCACATTGAAGGTTTTTGCCTATCTGCTTCTATTGGAGGATCCTTCTCCACCCCCCTTTATCTGTATCGAAGAGCCGGAAAACGGTCTTTACCATAAGCTTCTGGAAACGTTAGCCAAAGAATTTCGGAACCACGCAGAAGCTCGAAAATTTGGATCACAAGTATTTGTTACGACTCATCAACCCTATTTTGTTGATGCGTTAAAGCCAAATGAAGTATGGGTGTTGGAAAAGGGCAAAGACGGATTTTCCTCCATCAAGCGCGCCAGTGATGATGAATTGGTGAAAAATATGGTTACTGAGGGCCTTCCACTGGGCGGCCTCTGGTATAGCGATTATCTGGATGCGAGGTTGTAAATGCACTTCGAGATACTCGTAGAAGATCAATCCGGTAAAAAATCACTCGATATTCTTGTCCCTAAAATTATTGGCTCAGAGCATACGTTCAGAGTGCTTCCGTACAAAGGGATTGGAAGAATTCCAAAAGATTTACGTGGTAAGGCAGATCCATGGAAACGGATTTTACTTGACCAAATGCCACGGCTGCTTGCTGGTCATGGAAAAACTTTTGCAAGTTGGCCGGATAATTGCCGAGGAGCTGTCATTGTTGTATGTGATCTTGATGATAAGTGTCTCAAGGCATTTCGCAGTGAACTGTATGGAATGTTGAAAGCCTGTAATCCGATGCCGGAAACACGATTCTGTATCGCCATTGAAGAAGGTGAGGCATGGCTTCTTGGCGATATTCCAGCGGTTAAGGCTGCATACCCAAAAGCGAAAGACACAAAGCTCAATTCATATACGAATGATTCAGTTTGCGGAACTTGGGAAGCTTTGGCCAATGCGGTATATCCTGGAGGCTCACAATCATTGTCAGCGCTTGGATGGCAAATAATCGGAGCTGAAAAATCGAAGTGGGCGGAGCAAATCGCTCCAAAAATGAACGTTGACAACAACAACTCTCCAAGTTTTTGCTATTTTCGCGACAAGCTTCGAGAATTGGCTGGGCTTATACCTTGAGGATTGATCAAATGAGACCTCTCAAACGACTCCAAAGTATCCGAATCCGAAATTTCAAAGCAATTGTTGATAGCAAAGTAGGGCTATGAAGACAATATTCATGCATTTAAAATCGCTAGGCTTATTCCTGATTTATGCCGTCTTGACCGCCTTGATTCGTTCAAACGATTCCGAGATAAGCTTACCTTATTACACCCCGCCAGTTCTCATCGCATTTAACATCAAATTATAACCAGTTGCCAATCAACAAAAACGGTGACCAGTAATAGGGGTGACGCTCCGTTTTCAGCTTGAAAACCTGAGCGTTCTGAAGCGCCTGTGCTTTGGTAAGCGTTGTGGTTTTCAGGTTGCGGTAAAAATCGACTATCAACTCGGACGTGGTTTTATCGTCAACCTCCCACAAGGTTGCGAGGGCGCTGAGGGCGCCCGATTTGATTGCAACCCCTGCCAGTCCCAGAACGGCTCGGTCATCCCCCACCGCAGTGCTGCAGGCGCTGAGCGTAATCAGGTCCAGCGGTTCGTCCTTATACCGGGTAACTTTGATCAGTCGTCCCAACTGGTCGATGGTCAGATGGCCGTCCCATGCCACAATGAACGAACTTTCTGCATCACCGGAAAACTCACCGTGCGACGCCAGGTGCAGGTAGGAAAAATTTCTCTTTTCAACTTTGTTTTTCAGGCTTGCAGAGCTGAACTCTTTATTGAGCAGCACCTCCCCTTCAAACATGCTTTTCAGCGCATTCACCTCTGTTGCAACTGCGGGCAGTGCCGAGTAGTCAAGAACTGATTCACTAATGCCTGCAGCCAGCAGGCTTGCCTTTTTCTCTTTCAGCGGCGGCCTGTCGAGCAATTGAAGCCCTAACGACGTCGATACGGCATATTTTGCAATAACAAAGTCGGTGCCGTCGTGAAGCGCGGCAAACGGAATGGCTCTGAAAACGCCATCCGGTATTACCACCAGCGTGGTGATACCGTGCCGTTGCAAATCTGCCTCAAGCGGTTTTAAGAGTGCATCATACAGCCGTCGTGAATAGGCCATATATTCGTCAGTCAATATAGTGATAAACCTGCGGAACGCCTTAGCATCGCTCGAAATGGAATTACCGGGGTTGGGAACCGTAAATCTTTTGGCTCCGTCGGGCAGACTTACCAGGAGCTCGATTCTTTCGGGAAGGGAAATTATGTAGATTACGGCGGTACGGGCGGACAGCGTTTCCACACTTCGTGTCGTGGCCTGCTTTTCCTCAAGGCACGAGTTTTTGAAGTAATCCTGCATTTCTGCCGCTTTCATCGTTTCCACCGACTGCCGGGCCTCAAGCAGCAGCAGATCAGCTTCCTTCACATCTTTTGCGGCACTAGCCTTCTGAAGCAGGAGATCGGTGAGCTCTTTGTAGACCGGCTCGATATTGTCCTTGTAGGTGAGCGATGTGGAGGAGCAGCCTGCATACATGTTCTGTTTGACTGACATGAGATTGGTAGCCGCCTGCCGGTATGCCTCCAGGGAACCCTCCCGGTTACCCTGCGCCCTCAGAATCCTGCCAACCTGCCACTGCCACGCGGACAATAGTTCCAGGGCGTTTGCCTGCTGTGCGGCAAAAAGTGCTCTTCTCGTGTAATGGAGCGCACTTTCCAGCTCTTTATGATCTTCCTTAAGTTGCCCTACATATCCCAATGCGTAAGAGAAGGTGCGGTAGTCCTTTGACCGTTCGGCCAGGTGTGCTGTTTCAGCAAAAATCTGGAATGCCTTTTTACGATAAAACTCCGAACGACCTGCTGCCGTAGCTGCAAGTTGACGGAAAATCTGGCCGACGGTAAGTAATCCACCGGTAATTTCGTTTTCTGATCCCGGTTTTTTATAGAGCGCGTGGGCTGCATCGGCATATTTTTCGGCGGTGGAGTAATCGTTCAGTCTGGCAGCCGCAGCGGCATATCCGGCAGTGGCGTCTGCTTCAAGTTTCGTGTAGCCAGACTGTCCGGCAAGCTTCATCGCTTCCCGGTAGGCGGGTACAGAGTCACCGAAGTTGTTCCGGGCAGCGAGCATCGCACCGCGGTCGTTATATACCGAAGCCAGCAGGAAGTTGTCTCCGGAGGTTTTGGCCAGTTCAAGAGCTTCGTTCAGATAATGTGAGGAAAGATTTCTGGAACTGGTTCTCCCCCCTCGGGTGGTCGGGAGAGTTGTGCCCGCCGGTTTTGCCGTAAAGGTTGACGATTGCCTGGCGTGCAACAGGGCAAGAGAGCTGAGGATGGAAGCGGACCGTCTGGTGTCTTTGACTGATTTTGCCGTGGCCAGGGCCTCTTCAAGAGACCGGATGGCGTAGAGGTCAAGTCCCAGTCGGCGATAGGTCTCCCCCAGCAGGCTGAGAGCATCAATCCTGGCGTGGGCGTTGCCTTCAGCTGCCAACAATTCCACCGCGTTCTTCAGGTGCTGGATTGCCCGGTCGTAGTTCCCTGACGCAATCGCATCCGTTCCCAGCATGGTGGATGCAGCGCCACCCGAAACGGGAGTTCCGCTCGCCGCCATACCCGGGCTGCAGAGTGAGAACATGAGGACAAGCGGCAGAAGCATGCCGATCAAGAGGGATTTTCCTGGTTTCATGGTGTACTCCTGCCTGGACAGGTGCTCAGACATTACCTGCCCGGATAGAAGCGATCCGGCCTCAGCGGTATCCCTTCCCGGGTTACCGTGAACGAGCTGATCTCTTCTTCCGTTGATGCGCACTGTTTCGGATTCAGGGAAAGAATGTTCATGAATGAGCTTGGCAGACTCACCAGGCCACTGCTCACATCAACGATGGGGGCCTTGATATCAACGGTACCCTGCAGCCCCAGCCGCGACGATGCAGTTATAACCGCGTCAGGAGAGGTAAGCAACAGGCCGGTGTTGATATTTATGTTTCCACCGTTGCCTCCATCGGCGTTGGCGATAATTTTACTGCGGTCAACGACGATATGACTGCCTGAAACGTCAATGTTGCCGCCGTTGCCGATTCCGCCCCTGACCGTAGCGGTAACGCTGCAATCGAACAGGTCGAGCAGCGGTGTTTCAATCCTGATGGTACCGCCGTCAGCGTTTGCAGAAGCGGTGGTAACAGAGCTCTTATGAATGCTCAGGGCGTTACCGCCAAGGATGGTGATATCTCCTGCTTTGCCGGTTCCCCGGCTCTGGGATGACAGGCTCGCCGCGTCACGCAGGGAGAGGTTGGCGACGTTCAGGTTCATGTCTCCCCCCGTGCCGCTTCCCAGCGAATCCAGGGAAACGCTCCCGTTGTCACGTAGTTCCATGAGGGGGGTCGAAATAATGATAGAACCACCTTTGCCCGAACCGCTCGTACTTGCAGACATGCCGGAATTGGAATAACCGGAATTGCTTATCTGAAACAGCCCTTCAATCAGCACTCCGTAGTATGCCTTGACCGTGATGGTTCCTCCGTTGCCGGATGCAAAGGAATCACTGTCAATTTTTGCTCCGCTCAACAGGCTCACGGTTCCCGCGTCAATAACGATCGAGCCGGCGTTGCCCCTGCCCTGGGTCTGTGTGCTGATGCCTGCTTTGTTACTGACCGACAGTCGGGGAGTCGTCACGGAAATACTGCCACCGGCGCCACCATCCTTGGCCCATGAGATGCACTGAATGGCTGATGAAAAGTCTTTTCCCGTACTGTCGCGGTAATAACCGTCAAGGTTAACCTGATTCCCGGCCTTGATAGATATGGAGCCGCCATTTCCGCTGCCGGTTGTGCTACTGTCGATTTTCGACCCCCCAGTCAGGGAGAAACTGCCGACATCGGCTGAAACAATCCCGGCATTGCCCCCCCCCTGGGTCTGGGTGCTGATGACCGACCTGCCGGAGACCGTCAGCAGCGGTGTTGTCAGAGCGATACTTCCTCCGCCCCCCCCCGCTTTTGCTCCCGAAATGCAGAGCAGTGCCGATCCGGATGTACCGACGGTGCTTCCGTCAAGATTTACATTGGTAATGGTGACGGACTCCCGGGCGTTGACCTTGATGGAACCGCCGTTTCCAGCGCTGACGGTGCTGCTCTGAATCGTGGAGCCCCCCTTGAGATCGAGAGAGAGTGCGTCCATGGTAATCGTTCCGGCATTGCCGCGCCCCAGTTTGGCAAATGAGGAAATCGTTGCCTGTCTGTCGAGCGTCAGACGCGGTGCAATCAGGGATATATGCCCGGCGGTGGCGTTGCCGTTGGTGACGGAGGATATGGAGGCGCTTTTTTGCAGCAGGATTGAATCGCTGGCGGTTATCGCTATGTTGGCACTGCTACCTTCGCTGTTGGAAAAGGTGTCGCAATGGAGCGAAGCGGAGTCTGAAAGTGAAAAGCGTTTCGCGGCGATGGAAATATTTCCGCTGCTTCCGTTGATCAGGGTTGTACTCTGCAGGGATGCAGAATTCGATATCAGGATGGTACCGGCGGTGATGTTCAAATCACCGGCGGTGCCCAGGCCGAAGGTGGTGGTCTGAAGAGAACCCTTCGACAGGGAGAATGTATCGTTGGCCTTCAGGGAAATAGCACCGCAATTGGCGTCATCGGAGGCAAAGGTTCTGGCCGAGCCGGAACCGGTTATGGCGAGGTTGGTCCCCTCAAGTGTTATATTTCCGAGCCTGCCGGACGTATCGACGCTGCTGTCGGCAATGGTGAGTGACCCAGCCGTGCTAATTCGGACTGCACCTCCGCTGCCGCCGCCTGCAGTTGCGCCGCTGACGTTGTCAACTGCGGCCCGGCTGGAAACGATGCTGGAGCCTGTGAGCGAAACGGTACCGGCATCGATCGTAATTGCCCCTGCGTTTCCAACAGCGTAACTGTTCGAGGCAATCTCCGATTCGTTCTTTGCGTCAAGCTGGAGCTGCGCGGTGATGCCGATTCCGGCTCCATCCGAATTATCGTAGGTCTTGCTGTAAATGCGCCCCTTGTCAATGATGATCTGGCGCCCCTGGATACTGACTCTTCCGGTATCAATATTACCGGACAGATTGCCGTGACTGTCTTTGGGAAGAGCGGATACGGCGCGGGTGTCAGTGATTCTGATCGTTCCAAGCTGGTCAAATGCTCCGGTGCTGCCGATGGTGCCCGTATTAAAGGCCGCTTCTCCTTTGGAGCCGGTTGAAATGAGCTGAACCGCTCCGCCGGGTGCAAGCAGATTGGCGTTGGTGAGCGTTATGTCACCACCGGTCAGAGCCAGATTTTTCCCGTCTCTCAGCTGGAGCATACTGCCGTTGACGGCAACCGCTCCGGACGTGGTTCCGACAAACCCGAAGGCTGACGGCTGGTCGGCCGTCAGTACGCTGTCGACCTGTGTGGCAGCGCTGAATGAGCCGTTTGTGCCGAGTCTGACATAACCGGCAGTCCCCGCATAGAACGAGCCGCTGATGTCAAGTTGCGCATTCGGGCCGAAAACGATTCCGGCCGGGTTGACCATGTACAGGTTGGCACCGGCGATCGAAGATGCGATAGTTCCGTCAATGTTCGAGGCGCTGCCGCCGGTGACACGTGAAATCACATTCTGGATGTTAGCCGGCCCTGAGAAGAGTGCGGTATCCCCTTTGACGAGGTTGAACGTCTGGAAACTGTGAAAAAGGTTGCCGCCGCGCGTTTGTCCCAGATCATGGGTTATGGCGTACTGCGGGCCGCTCAGCGCTCCCTGGCGCCCCAGTGAACCGTCCATAACCACCTCGGCTGAGGCGGTTGACAGCAGCAGGTGCGTTACCGTTACGATGATGCCAGCTGTAATGTGTGGCTTCATACTGTTTTCCCCGGATGAAAGAAAGCGTCAGAAAATTTGCGTTGTAAGCTGAAAATGGAACCCTTGATCCTGCAGGTCGTTGCCCCGCTCCCCGACCGATGTCAGTCCGTATCCGTAAAAAATATCCAGATTAACCCGTTTTGCCAGTTCCCACTTAAGTCCTGCACCGATGCTGTAGATGCTTTTTGCTCCACCGGCATCCGACTTGTTATTGGAAGCCCAGCCGAAATCGAAAAACGGCACCGCCTGCAACGACCCATATCCCGCTTCGGGCGACAGCAGCGGTATCCGCAGTTCAAGCGAGCTGTTTACGCCATTATCCCGGACCAGAACATCTTTGCGGTATCCCCTGACACTGCCCATTCCCCCCAGGGAATACTTCTCCAACGACAACAGCTGGTCGGCTGTCCATTGCATATCTGTCCTGAAGAGGATCTGCCCCGGCATGACCCCCAGGCGTTTAATCAGCAGGAGTTGGCCGAGCCAGGCAAAAAAACGGCCGTCGGCCCCCGCATCACGAATGGATGATCCTAACGCGTCAATCCCCAGACTGAAGCTTGAATGCACTGCAAAAACGGTTGATTCACTCCTCTCCAGCCAGTCCTGGGAAAAACGCAGAACGGTCTCCCGGTTTGCGCCATCCTCCGAGCCGGCTGAAAATGCGAACGGCCTGCCGAGCAGATAGGTCGTGCTCCTTTTGGTTTCGGCAGCCAGGCTCAGGGAAAATTCCTTGCTGAGGGTTTTGAAGAGCGGTTGCCTGACACGCAGTCCGTAGCTGTCTGATTCGCTTCTGATGTCGAGGCCTTTGAAAAGTGATTCGGTGACGGTGCTGTCGCCCAGCCTGAAATAAAGCTCAAGGAGAGAATCGCGGCTGTTGAGCGGGATTGCGTAGGTGGCACTGTACTCCCTGGTTCCATCCGTTAATCCGAAGCCTGCGGACAGGATATCACCCATGCCGATGAGATTCTGGTGCGCCAGGTTAAGTTCGCCGCGATAGGATCCGGTACTGGGAGATGCGTGATTGCTGAAGCTGAGTGATGCCAGGTACGGTGAATTTTCTTCAATAGCGACTTTCATGATCGCTTCACCCAGCAGAGCTCCCGGCTTAAAGTCGGCATGAATCCGTTTGATCCGCGAATCCTGCTGCAGAAACTGCAGGGCTTCCTGCAGTCGGTTGAGATTGACCGGCTTTGCTGCTGAAGCGTCCAACCTGGCTGCAATATATCCGGGGCGGAAATGCTTCACCCCTTCGATGTCGATCCTGTCGAGGGTGCCTTCGACGACGGTCATGGACACCACGCCGTCCGAAACGACTTGGTCGGGGATGATTACGCCGGAATTAACGTACCCGCGGTCGATGTAGAGTTTCGACAGCATCTGTCGCAACCGCTCCAGTTCTTCGTAGGGGAGTTCCCGGTTCAGGTAGCTACGGGTGGCAGTTTCAAGCTCGGTTGACGAAACCACCGTATTGCCGGTGAAGCTGAATTTTGTGACATGGACGCTGGACATGCTGGAAAGTGAAGCTGCGTCAACAGATTGAACGGGTGCAGTGGATGGCGGAGCTATGGCAGGCAGCGCCTCTGAACGTGCCGGGAAAGGAGTGCCGATACAGAACCAGATTGCAAGTAACAGCAGGGCGATTGATCGCATGGGAACGGTACCCGGACTACTGTGAGGCCGGTGAGTTTCTTAAATTGGCGTTGTCAGGGAATTCGGCCTGCAGCTTCCTGAGCTCAAGTTCCGCATCATCGTTGATGTTTTGCAACCGTAAAAAAGAGAGCAGCGAAAAACGGGCGGCAACATCCGTCGGTTGTGCAGCGACCAGCTTTTTCAATTCGAGAGCCTGCTTGCGGACATCGTCCGAGGCTATCGTAAACCGGCCGGTACTGACCGCGCCGTAGGGCGTGGTGACTGTCCAGAAATACTGCTCTCCTGCTGCGAGTTTTCCTTCGGGTACCTTGAAGGGAGACGAGACGTTTTCAGAAGTGAAAACGACCGTATAATCGGGCCTGGAAACAGTTATATCCATGCCCGTACCCTCTTGCTCCCATTTCAGGATGGGGGTCGGTTCCAGCACCGTGTATCCCACCGG
>JBAXVE010000129.1:0-2129 GCA_037129245.1 Desulfuromonadales bacterium | reverse complement strand
AGAGCTGTTCTGAACTCCACCAATACCCCGCTGCTTGCGGCGGGGTATTTTATTGGTATCCCCTGCAGTGCCGGAGGTTTTGCTGGCGCTCAGCCAGGTTGGCAGTGACCCCAGTTGCCAGCTGAAACTGCCTGAACCTGCGTTCGTGATGCTTACCTGACTGATCTGCTGCGGACATGACGAAACGCCGTAGTTATGATCAAAGATTACTTCACCGGGGGTTACGCTGATCTTGGGTTCCACCAGTGCGATGGTGCAGGAGCAGTCCCTTTTACCGTCATTGAAGCGGCCAGAGTTCTGGAGAATGCCTCTCGTATATTCAGTCCATGTTCCGCCGCTGCCGTTGCCGGAATTGTAGAAGCCGCACACTCCACCGTCGCCGTTACCGTTGCTGGCATTAGCGGAACCGTTATTACCATCCAGCGTGGCACCGGTACCTGCAATTCCGCTTCGGGCAGTGCTGGTGCCGCCTTTCCCGCCGTCACCGCCAGGATCGCACCGTCTGCTGGCGTTTCCACCATTTCCCCCGTGCCCGGAGGTTGCAGTTGCGGCACCACCGTCTCCGCCAAAAATAGGAGGTGTCGGGCCGTTACCAATTCCTTTATATGTGAAAGTGGAGTCACCGCCTTTGCCTGCCTGCGCGGAAGCGTTGCCACCGGCGCCTCCATCACATTTGCCGGGAGTGCCATCGCCACCGTAGCCTGCGATAGCTTCAGCTGTACCGCCAGTACCGCCGAGAATATTGCCAATGCTGACCTTCCCAGCAGGGTCAAAGCCTCGAGCTACAAGCACTTTTTTTGAGTCAGCTCCCGCGCCTCCGGTAGCTGTGGCGGCAGCGCCCGTTTTGCCTGGGCAGCCGTCAGAGCCACCTTTACCCGTGGCATATGCGTTTCCACCGTTTCCGCCACGGCCGGGAATAATTCTCAGTGTGCCATTACTAAGGTCAATCCCGCCGGCCGCCGCTATCTTCAAGTCGCCGCTTTCGCCCCCCTTGCCACCCGTTGCTACTGCAGGATCCGCAAGGATGCTTTTTTTGTCCTGCCCGTTACCTCCATCCATGAGGGTAAAGACCGAATCGCCGGTGAATGTTATCTTGCCGGCACTATAAAGATTGAGAGCTGCCCCTTTGCGGCCGTTTTTTGCGACTGCATCAGCTCGTTCGCTTGCCGGAGGATTTGCCCAAACGGGTGGATCAACAGTGATGCCATTTACGACAACATCACATTTTAGCCACACGGCGAGCACGACAGGTAAACCTTCATCCGAGCCCTGATTAATAAACCTTCTGTTTGCGGGTGGAGAGAAACGCCCGTTTAACTGATGTGCCCCCGGCTGGCAATTGCCGGCATCAAGCAGAGATACTTTTGTCTCCGCAGGTACTTTTTTAATCGATTTTGTATCAGAGGTCGGCATGATCGTCGGTGTCACACCGTCGTCACTGGTTGAATCAGCAATGTAACTGTCAGCACTTTTGACGAGGTCAGCACTGTCAGTAACGATAACATGTCCTGTTGCGGGAGAGCTGAATCCATCTATAACCTTGATAGCACCTTTGACCACAAAAATCAGGTTATTGGACGGCGAGTTGGTTGAAAAACGGGTGGAGCAGCCCAGGGTTGCATTGCCGGAAATATTGAAGCGAACCGTTGTTGCGGTGTCCCAGATATCAAGGTCACCTTTGCATGAGAAGTCCCCCTGGACATCGATGACAGTGCTGGCAGGAGTGGCAGTGTTGTTGATGACCAAAGCTTCGCCGACGTTGATCGCCAGGCCGTTGCTGTACGACTTGTTACCGTTTAGATAGGTAATCAGGTTGCCGCTGGCCAATTTAAACCGCAATTCAGAACTGTTTTGCGGATTGGCTCCCGGCACATAGACCATTGACACCGAGTAGGAATTTGCGCCGACTGTAACTTCCGGCATGGAGATGTAAAAATTCTGAGACAGAGACGCGGGTATGCAGCTGCTGAAGGGGGCGCTGTCCGAGACAGCATTCGCCCCGCTCAACTTGAACCATACCGAACCGTCGGTAGTCGGCACGTAGTCCAGATCGGCAGAAAAACCTTGTCCATTATAGATAGTGTCCATCCGGAAACCCCAGTTTGAGTCGCACTGAGTTCCCGGTTTCA
>JBAXVE010000128.1:0-2193 GCA_037129245.1 Desulfuromonadales bacterium | reverse complement strand
GGTGAGTAGGCCCAAGGAGTTTCACCCTGAGCCTCTCGCAGAACCGTACGTGACACTCGCGCGTCATACGGCTCCCGTTATCCAACCGTTCCTCCTTCGATCAGCCAGTGGGAGAACATCTGGGGACAGACTTCCTTCATCTTGCTGAGCCATTCAGCACTGCGTCGTTTATGCGTCAACAGTGTTTTGTGTTTCCGTCTGGCCCATTGCCTAAGCTTCTCGTCAATGTACCGAGAAAGCCCACGCATTGCTGTCTGATAGAACGCCCCATAATATTTCCACCACCCGCGTATCATCGGGTTGTATTGCCGCGCCAGATCGGCAAGCTCCACCGATGTCTGACGGTGTAGCTTCCATCCGCGTACTGTCTGCCGCATCCTTTTCAAGGCATCGTCACTCGCACCCGGCAGGAAACTTGTAAATGGCCGGTTGTGCTTGTTCAGAGCCTTCCTCGGTCGAAACGTAAAACCGAGAAACGTGAACTGCACGTTCGGATAGGTTCCAGTGCGACGGCTGTGCCTGCAATATACGATTTTCGATTTCTCGGGATGCATCGTCAATCCACATTCTTCCAACCGCAATGCGATGGCTTGCATAACGGCTTGCGCCTGCTTCTGGCTGCGACAATGTATCACCGCATCATCGGCGTAGCGAGCAAAGGGACAGTGAGGATAGGTGCGCTGCATCCAGCAGTCGAACGCATAGTGCATGAATAGATTCATCAAGATCGGACTGACCACTCCCCCTTGCGGGGTGCCGCGTTCCCGCGGCAAACGAGTACCGTCCTCCGCCTCGAACGGTGCAGTCAGCCACCGCTCTATATACAGCAGAATCCAGTCCTCCTTAATGTGGGCGCGAACCGCTTTCATCAGCAGCCTTTGATCAATATTATCAAAGGCGCCTTTGATATCAAACTCGACCACCCAGTCATATTGCCAGCACCGCTTTCTGGTAATGGCAATTGCCTGCTTCGCCGATCTCCCCGGTCGATATCCGTATGAATCCGGATGAAACATCGGATCCAGTATTGGTTCAATGAGAAGTTTGACAACGGTCTGCCCTATCCGATCTGACACAGTGGGTATGCCCAACTTGCGAAAGCCCCCCTTTGCCTTCGGAATTTCAACCTGCTTCACTGGCGGCGGCAGATATGATCCTGACGACATCCGGTTCCACAGCTTGTACAAATTCTTCGACAGGTTCTGCTCGTACATCTCGATCGTTTCATCGTCGATGCCGGCTGCCCCCCGGTTGGCCTTCACTTTCTGATACGCATCCCACACGCTACGCTTCGCAATGCTATAAGGTTTTGTTGATGTCATGTCACTCATCCCTGCATGGCAGGTTGGTGACCTTCGTCAACGGGATAACGCCGCCCCTTCGCTCCGCCCTCATTACAAGGGCTTCATCACTACTACGGGCAGCTCCGCCCCTCGTCCCGGCATCGGTATTCTTTCTCATGGTGTCTGCCATTTGTCATTTCCCTTAACATCCAGAACAAGGTTCTCACGTTCCATACCAAAGCCTGTATTGAGATCATGCCGCCTTTACACCGACTGCCATCGGGCCCGTAAACAGGTATCGTCCCAATTAATCCTGGAGTATCGGACCGACCCCAGTTTTGACAGCCCTTATCAGCCTAACGGTGCGTCATCGGACAGTTTGCTTTCGCTCATCTTCTCAACACTTACCTGACATCTTAACGATGCCTTTTCCACGGTCGCTCACTACCACACCTTTTGAGCGCAGCAGCACCGGGTGGTTTGAAGCCAGCTCCTGCAAGCCGACTTCGGGAGGTCTACTCCCATCTTCAGTACAGCAGCACAAGCTTTCACTTGCGTTCGTGACACACGTCCGACAGGCTGCTAGGGCCGTTCATCGGCGATGATGCCTGCGGGCACGCCGAAGGAGATTGTTGATCGCTGGCTGATTGAATCGATCAAGCTGGTCAAGCAACCGGAAGTGCGCGACCGCATGATTGCTAGCGGCGTAGCCCCGGTCGGCTCCACCCAGGAGGAATTTGCAGCCTATGTGCGCACAGAGGTAGCGCAGTGGGCGCGGGTGATCAAGGCTACGGGGGCGAAGCCGGACTGACCCCGACTACTCCGGTTACTCCGGTTTTATGTCGGCCGCCTTGATCACGCCAGCCCACCGGCTGAGTTCGCTGCGTATCAGCACGGTAAACTCCTCCGG
>JBAXVE010000127.1:0-2202 GCA_037129245.1 Desulfuromonadales bacterium | reverse complement strand
CTAGTTCAGGGGCATCACCGCAGACGGCCATCACTTCGCCGGGACGGGTGACATAATCATTAATTTGAAATTTAACCACCGTTGTGGCGCTCAATGGTTCTCCCTGAACCGCGAGGATTACAGCGCTCTTGGCTGGAATGGAGAACTTGCTGATCGCCCCTCCAGCCACCATGAAGCTTTCGCCCGTTAGCAGGCAGCTGTGGGACCCTTCGGGAAGCCCGGTATTGCCAATGGCGCTGCACGTGTTGTCACCCTTGTTGACAACCACGAACACCCGGTTGTCGCGATATTGGCGGGTGTAGGCATAGATCGATTCCGAGATATACTTCTGTTCGTGCCGCCCGTAGGCAAGGGCTCGATTGGTTTTGCGCAGCAGGGCCAGACGGCGGATGATCTCCGATAGCTTTGAGTCAGTCTCCCACGACTCCATCATCGGGCGGTTGTAGGGATCATTGCCGCCATCTGTATCGTTCACCAGATACTGCTCGGTTCCATAGAAAAGGCAGGGAATGCCACGCAGCGTGAGCAGCAACACCGTGGCCAGCTCCAGATCCCCGTAACTGGAGCAGATGGAGAGAAAGCGGGGCATATCGTGGTTCTCGATGAAGGTCACCAGCTTGGTGGAGCGCCGATATGCCGGATCCATCGCCAGCACCCTCTCGATCAAATGGAAGCCTCCGGGCTCTTGGCCGCTGAAGGCGGAGCGGATCGCTCCAGCAAGGGCGAAGTCCAGCACCGAGACTCCGGTGTCATTGGCATAGTGCAGATAACGCCTATCCCAGGGCGAGCCGAAGCCGTACTCCCCGAACAGGAATGTGTCGGGCTTGCTGGCCTGGATGTCCGCCACGAATTCCTGCCAGAACCATACTGGCATGTGTTTCAGGGTATCGATGCGCAAGGCATCGAAGCCAAGGTCCAGCCAAGCCTTGATGGCGGTTTTAATATAATTCCTGAAATAAATATTTTGCTCATTAAAGGTGGCTAGCCCGAGCATTTCATGGTGAATCAACTGAAACTCGTCATCCCAGTCGGTGATTTCAGGATAGTGATGGTAAAAATGATTGGTGTCAGCATGGAAATCAGCAAGTGGCTCTCCATCATCTGTGACGACTCCCTTGCTGCCATGCAGCTCAGGAGAACTGTGGTTGCAGACGATATCCAGGACGATTTTGATGTCTCGTTCATGCAGGGCTTCGATCATTCTGCGCAGGGTTGCGCAGGTCTTTAGTGAAGTTGATTCACCCTCTCTGACGAAATGGGGATTGACGCGTTTGAAATCCTTAGTCCAATAGCCGTGCATCGGTCCATGACCATGCTCGATGGCATCCACCTGCTCAAACAGTGGTGAAAGCCAGACTGCTGTAATGCCAAGCTGTTTCAGGTAGTCAGCTTTCTCGATAATCCCCTCGAGATCACCACCCCAGTAATGACCCCAATGGGTAAGACTCGGGTCATGGAGCCCCTGCTTGCTGACCCCATCATTAGCCCTATTGCCATTAAAGAAGCGATCAATCACAATAAAATAGATTGTCTCCTTTCTAAATTCCGCCTCCTTCTCAAAAAGCTGGTTGGCTGATGTTTGCCTGGATGCACCTGAAACAACGATTTCCATAATTTCAGCAGCCCAGTTCATGCGGCTTTAATAGTTTGCTCCACTAGGGGAAACGGGAGGTTAAGGAAGGAGCTGCTGGGTGCGATCCACAAGATCGGCATCCATCCCAGTTCTGGCGCCTCCGCCGCAGCCCACCGGGCCGCTGCGGCATCGGAACCCCAGAAGCGCTTGGCTCACGCACCACCGGCCGGCTGGGGCAGGCTTTTCGGCTGCTGCTGCGCATAGAGCAAGTTGTTTGAGGATGTTGGATCCCTGACTTCTGACCCCGAAGCGAGGGACTTAGCCGTTTCTTAATGACCTCAGGCCATCATTGAACCAGAAACACATCTGACTCAAGGTCATGACCGCTTTGTCCATGGCCCATTACGAGGCTCAGTTCTCCAGCTCAGATCGCGAGCAGGAGCTGCAGCGGATCGATGCCTGGTGGCGCGCCGCCAACTATCTGGCTGTGGGGATGATCTACCTGCGCGATAACCCGCTGCTGGCCGAACCCCTGCGCTTTGAGCACATCAAGCCACGGCTGCTGGGTCATTGGGGGTCTTCACCGGGCCAGGCCTTCATCTGGGCCCACGCCAACCGGGTGATTCGCC
>JBAXVE010000126.1:0-2214 GCA_037129245.1 Desulfuromonadales bacterium | reverse complement strand
CCCTACCCCACATCGGCAAATTCCCTCACCCGGAACTCAGCCCCCAGCGACTCCGCCAGTTTTCTGCAGGCTTCAACATCCACACCCGGCACGGTCACCGCGCTTGCAGCCACCTGCGGGATATGCCGCCCTGCCTCGCGAATGAAGTCGCAGACTGCTGCAAATCCGGCCTCGCCGAACGGGGTGGAGCACAGACGGTTGTACGTATCACTGTCGGCCGCGTTCAGACTGACCGAGATGCTGTCGATCAGGCCGGCAAGCTCCGGAAGTATATTCCTTCCATGAACAAGATTTGCCTGACCATCAGTATTGATGCGGACAGTGTGCCCGCGTTCCTTTAACTGAACGGCCACCTGCTTCACCAGGTCAAGCCTCAGCAGCGGCTCACCGAAGCCGCAGAAAACCACTTCGTAAATACCATCGGGAATACCGATAGCATCCATCACTTCTTTACATGAAGGCTCACCGTCCAGCATCAGGTTATGCCCCTTAACGCTGAACTCGTCAAATTTTGCGCAGAAACTGCAGCTGTTTGAGCAGCGGTTGGTGATGTTAAGGTAGAGGGAATTCCGGATGCGGTAGGCAATTTTAGACGACTGGTCGCCGACTCCGATGCCGAAAAGGTCACGCACATTTTTAGTAGTTATGCGGGCAACGTCATCAAGGGAGAGCCCTTTGACCTCAGCCAGTTTTTCGGCAGCCAGGCGGGTATAAGCGGGTTCATTGCGTCTGCCGCGATACGGAACAGGAGTCAGGTACGGACAGTCGGTCTCCACCAGTATCCGGTCTATGGATACGTTCCGGACCACATCGCGGAGCGCCTCGTTGGCCGGATAGGTGATAGTGCCCGGAATCGATATATAAAAACCGAGTTCGATGGCTTGATGTGCCAAAGCTGCATCACCTGAGTAGCAGTGCATCACGCCTCGCCGTACCTGTCCTTCGCGAATAATGGCCATGATGCGGTCATGGGCATCCCGGTCGTGGATAATCACCGGTTTTTGCAGCTCATGTGCCATGTGCAGAAAACAGCGGAAAACCGTTTCCTGAACATCGCGCGGCGAACGGTCACGATAAAAATCAAGACCGATCTCACCGATGGCGACAACCTTCGGGCTGGAAAGAGCAAGCGAACGGATCTGATCGTAGCTGCGTTCAGCAACCTGTGCGGCTTCGTGGGGATGAATGCCGACGGCGGCGTACAGGTTGGAATACTTTTCAGCCAGCGTCACGCATGCACGGCTCGATTCCAGATCGGTGCCGACCACCAGGATGGCGGTAACGCCGGCATCTTCAGCACGCTGCAGCATTCCGTCAAAATCTTCGGCATACTCGCGGTAGTAAATGTGAGCATGGGAGTCTACCAATACCGGTCGTGAATCCATGGTCAGGAGCCCTTCAACTCTTCTTTCAGACCTTCGAGTACCGCTTTAACTTCATTCACCATTTCTGCGGCCTGGGGCGAAGTTTCGTGCTTTAGATACCCCTGAAAATACCTGATGGCATCGGCTGTGCGATCCGTATCCATGCAGATTCCACCCAGCGTCAGGTAGGCCATGCTGAAAGATGGATCAAGGCGAACCGCTTCAAGGCACTCCTCCTCAGCCTCCTCCAACTCTTCGAGATCATAGTAGAGTTCCCCCAGGTTGAAGTGAGCGGCCGGGTCGGAAGGATCGATTTCGATACCTTTTTCAAAAGCCTGTATCGCTCCTTCCACGTCTCCCTCTCCGTAGAGCGTGTCCCCCAGAGCGTTCCAGGCAAAAACGTTTTTGTCATCAATCTCAAGCGCCTCCCTGAAAACCTTTTTGGCCTCCTCGCCCCGGTCCTGACTGTTATGCACCAGGCCGATGCTGACGAGCGCATCTGCGTCATGCGGATCGATCACGTGAACCTTCCGGTAGCACTCCAGCGCCCCCTTGTGGTCACCGGATTCAAGCAGCATGTCGCCCAGGGTCGTGAGCGCATCGGTATCGTCGGGTGACAGCTTCAGCCCGCTACGGTAACGCTCCACAGCTTCTTTAAGCTGACCGTTCTCCGCCAGTGCATCACCCAGATAAAACCAGCCGTCGGCGTCACCCTGATGGCCGGCAAGATAAGCCTCAAACAGCACAATGGCCTCGCCGGATTTACCGGCATCCAGCAGCTCAAGCCCTCGTTTAATCGTATCGTCAAGTATGGTGTCGTTCATGTTTTCTCCTGAAACTCATATTATGT
>JBAXVE010000125.1:0-2559 GCA_037129245.1 Desulfuromonadales bacterium | reverse complement strand
CTACCAAAAACCAAGCAACGCCGCAAGCGGCGGGGAATTTACCCGAAGGGATTAAGCGGCCAGTTTTTCAAATTCAGGGAGCCTGCGGGCAAAAAATTAGCCATCCACCACAGAACAGCAGTTTGTTCAAAATTACGTCACTGATTTTTTCGTGATAATTCCCTTCATTGGACGAGTTATATTCCATTAGCTTGGTACCGAAATTGCGATGCCTGACAAACTAAATTTATGGCTGACTTCTGATGCAATTCAACGAGTTGAGATCGACAAGGTTTCCAGAATCGAAAGGTGAGGATCATGAAAAATATATCGAGGATTGCAGTGGCACTTTCCCTCATGTTCTGCCTGATGCAGGCTTCCTTCAGCAATGCAGCTCCTGCCGTATCCGTAAAAATCAACGAAGATGCATCTCGGCAAATCCAGACTGATACGTCAACACCGGTATCGGTGAAGATTTCTCTTGCCCCGCAGGATCAGAATGGAATCCCCGGTGATTGGTGGATTGCGGTACGGGCCGGTACATCAGTATTCTCATTCGTGTGCACAGATGCATGCCAATGGCAGCCAGGACTCAAACCGACCTATCAGGGGCCTCTGACTTCTATCTCTAAGATTGAGGTGTTCAATCAACTCCTCCCCGTCGGTGACTACAGCTTCTTCTTCGGGGTTGACCTCAAAACCGACGGGACTCCCGACTCTACGCTGGTACTCGACTCAGTGCAACTTCAGGTGTCTCCAGCACAACCGACTCCAGTAGCAAAGGTAGTCCCATGTCCCTCCAGTGGAGCCATTGAAGCGGACATCCGTGGTTTTAGCTTCGTTCCATCGACATTGAAAATTGGAGTGAACAATATCATAAAATGGACAAACAACGACTTTACCACCCATACGGTCACAGGCGGAGCCGGAGGTGCATTTGATTCTGGAAGTTTTCCGGTCGGGGCATCGGTATGCATTCAATTTCTGAAGGCCGGAACCTATCCGTTTTTCTGTTCAATTCACCCGACTATGACCGGCTCCGTTGCGGTACAGTAGCCATCAGTGGGTCTACCTCCTGCTGACTGCGTAGAGGAATGAAATCTATACCCACCACTCCGCATTTCTGACGACAGCTACTGACTGGATCGGCTCATGCCAGTGGACAACCGACATGTGCCGGTCCTGTGAAATCACAATCACTACGGCATCTTTGTTGGCGGCAGCAAAACGGGCAGCAGATTGGTGACGGGTACCACCAAGATGTTCAAGCGGTGTTGGCAATACCGGTTGAGTTCCCGGTTCAGGTCGAAACATGCATACCTGGGCCGGAACAGAGCTTTCTGCGGCAATTTTTGCACCGAATCCGATCACGCGTAGATCCTGTGTCAGTACAATTGCGCCATCAACTGAGCTGAGGGCCGCAATCGCCTTCAAATCCGTGGCAATGTCAACCTGCTGCTGTCCCAGCGATGCAGCCATGACACCTTTCAAAATGTCATGCACTCCCTTTATTCCAAGTCGTTTCAGGACATCCTGCTGACCCAAAGAGACAGTTGTTTCCCGGCGAGTTGCGTTACGCATAGTCAGGTCGGGAGTATGCAGCCGATACAGAAATGAACTGAGAGAATCGCCCCAGTTACCGGTATCACCGGGAACTATCAGAAGCATGCCTCCATGGCCACCATCAACAATCAATCGTGCCAGCTCAGTCAATGCCAGGCATTCACGCCATACGGTCTGCATTTCCTGGTTGTTGCTGGGATGAAGCATTTTTCCAAACGCCTGATGCAGATAGGCCGCAAGATTAGATCGTGTCCCCTGAAAAACAGGATTTGATCTTCCATCCAAAACTGCGAGCGGTTGAAAGGGGCCTACGCAGATTCTGATGGTGCCGGGTCCCGACAACTCGACGCTGATGATGTCATGCCACTGAGGAGGACGTTTTTTCCCAATCCCCCAGATCATATACTTGTCACCTGCCCACTCGAGGGCCAGACATCCTCCTTCAGAGACAGCCGGTGCCAGCTTTGAAACCTCGACGTCATCATAGGGAAGCGGAACATCAAACGCCATTGCCTCCGAAAAGCGTGAAGCCGGAACGACACAGATGAAAACCCGCGTAGTCCTCCCTTCATTGGATTTGAGGCTGGACCAAAAGGCGGTATCCACAAGATTGGCAAACTGCCCGAGATCAATCACCGAAGAAGCCGAAACATCCTTTACATACTGATTTCTCAGTTTCCAGACCTCAAGTAATTGTTCATGTATGCGATTGATGGAGTCGTCTTCTCTGCTGTACATCTTGTTCATAGATCATCCTTCCGAAATCAGGATTCTTAGACAGTCGGTATTCCATGTATTATATTTAAAGATGTGCACGAATCAACCGAGAGTCAAGGGGCGCGCTCACGGTTTGAATCCAGATTGCGGTGTTATGCCGGAATCGGCGGGAGGATTGAAATTGTTTTCTGTTTCAGCAAAATTTCTATTGCAGCAACTTTTGACTCTTGGTAAATTCCGGCTTTAATAAAATACCCCGCCGCAAGCAGCGGGGTATTGGTGGAGTTCAGAACAGCTCTA
>JBAXVE010000124.1:0-2621 GCA_037129245.1 Desulfuromonadales bacterium | reverse complement strand
TTCGGGGTTTCATTAGTCAACACGATGAACATCCCCGTATCCTTTACGACATTTACGGGA
The DNA here is from genome assembly GCA_037129245.1 of Desulfuromonadales bacterium. Lineage (GTDB taxonomy): Bacteria > Desulfobacterota > Desulfuromonadia > Geobacterales > Pseudopelobacteraceae > JACRCG01. The sequence continues at coordinate 2,561 of JBAXVE010000124.1, read as the reverse complement.
AAAATATAAATGATTCTAGATTGCTGCGGGGTACTGCGTATCAGTTGACTTGTCAGGCCAAAACTATCGGCCACCTTTTGTACAACGCTTTCCGGTGAATCATCGCCTGCAATATTGAGTAGTTTGGTGCCGAATGGCGCCAGTTTTTTTGCAAACTGCTTTTCTTCGGCTTTGGCAAGGCCACAGGCAAACACCGCAACGATTTTGTCGCGTCGTGCCGCATAGGGAGCCGCCAGCGGTATGCCATGCAGGGCTTCGGCAGCAGGAATAGGGGTCGCAAGTATCGCAAGGGCTTTTGACACCAGTTCACAGGAGGAAAGTGACCGCTGGATCGTGAACGTTGCCGAGGCAATCGGCGCAGGTATAGTTTCGGGGGTCGGAAGCCGCCGAAGAAGCAACAATTTGTTTTTTGAAAACGGTGCCGCAGATGTCTTGATTTCCACCAGTGGCTCAGGGTTAACGATCGCAGGTTTTCTTATTTCAGGAAACTGAGCCGTATGCGGCTCTATCGCCGGCTTGGCAGCCTGTGGGCGAGGTGGTGAAGCAAGTCGTTTAGGACGTATTTTTTGGGCCCCCGTAGCTTTCGGCACCGGCGGTGCCGGTTTCGCAGGTGGTGCTGCACGCAGTGCAGAAATGTTTTTTATCTCATCAACATCCAGATCAAATGACTGTCCGGCTTCCGCCAGGGAGCAGGCAAGGTGAGGCCCAAAAAGCGCCGTTACCGTGACAGCTACCGTCGCGATCCTGCCGAGCACAGCTAGACACCCTTTCGCATTCGCAATTTGAAGTAACGCTGTCACCTGGCTGCTTTGTGTCATAACGGCAACTTATACCGCCTGATCTGCCCAAATGCAAACGAATTCACAGTATATCTCCTTAATAAACCCACTGTTCTTGACTCTAAATGCCTACGTGTGATAGGAGTCACTATCTTTACTATCTCGGAGCTCACGTGTTTTTTCCCGATTATGCAGCATTTTGTGATCTTGCAGAAAAAGGCAACCTGATCCCGGTCTACCGGGAGATAATGGCCGACATGGACACGCCGGTGTCGGCTTTCAAAAAGCTTGATAACGGAACGTTTTCCTTTCTACTCGAAAGTATCGAAGGGGGTGAAAAATGGGGGCGCTACAGCTTCCTCGGTTCCAACCCGGACGTTATCATCCGCTCGAAGGGCGCATGCGTAGAAATTGTATCCAACGGTGCTGTAACAAGCCGGACAGTTACAGATCCGCTTGCTTGCATCAAGGAGTTACTGGCAGGATATACACCGGTTGAAGTTGAAGGACTGCCCCGTTTTTTCGGCGGGGCCGTCGGCTACCTTGGCTACGACATGGTACGTCACTTTGAAAATCTCCCTTCTGCCAAACCGGCCCTGCTGGACAGTTACGACTCCTATTTTCTGATCACCGACACAATTCTGATATTCGACACCGTCCGTCAGAAAATCAAGGTGGTTTCAAATGCTCATGTGACCTCTCCCTCGAACTGTGAAGCCGCCTACCGGGAGGCTTGCAGCAAGATTGACGCAATTATTGGCCGCCTGCGCGCACCGCACACTCATTCGCCCTGCGTCCCGGCCGGAAAAGGTGTCAACTTCCGTTCCAACATGAACAGGGAGGATTTCGAACTAGCGGTAGAAAAAGCCAAGGAATACGTCCGTTCCGGCGATATTATTCAGGTTGTGCTGTCACAGCGTTTCAGCGGAGAGCTTACCGTCGACCCGCTGGATATCTACCGGGTGTTGCGCACCCTCAACCCTTCTCCCTACATGTTTTTCCTGAAACTTGACGATACCGTAATTGCAGGGGCTTCCCCGGAGGTAATGGTCCGCAAGGAAGGGCGCCACGTTGAATTGCGGCCGATAGCCGGAACCCGTCCCAGAGGTGTTGACGCAGAAGCAGACGCTGCATTGGCAGATGAGCTGCTTGCCGACCCTAAAGAGTGCGCCGAGCATGTCATGCTGGTAGATCTGGGCAGGAATGATCTGGGTCGCGTATGTGCGGCAGGGAGCGTTTCAGTATCAGAGTTGATGGTAATAGAGCGTTACTCCCACGTTATGCACATTGTTTCCAACGTGCAGGGTGAACTTTTGCCAGATAATGACTCGTTTGACCTGGTTCGCGCCACTTTCCCTGCAGGCACGTTATCGGGTGCTCCCAAAATGCGTGCAATGCAGATCATCGACGAGCTGGAGCCGATAAAACGTGAAATTTACGGTGGTGCGATCGGCTATTTTTCCTTTTCCGGAAACATGGATCTGGCAATTGCTATCCGCACGCTGGTCATAAAGGATGGAAAATTACATCTCCAGGCAGGCGCAGGAATCGTTGCAGACTCAGATCCCTCTGCTGAATGGCAGGAAACCGTGAACAAGGCCATGGCGGTTGTAAGGGCGGTGGAAACAGCAGAGCGAGGGCTGATATGAGTGTTTCGCGATGATTGATAAACTATAGAATTGACAGATTTACACAATTATTTAGTTCACGCAAAATTTGTGCATCATCATTGCTGTCCAAGACAATCCGGAACTGAAATTCCGGTGTAGATATTTCAAGATG
>JBAXVE010000123.1:0-2683 GCA_037129245.1 Desulfuromonadales bacterium | reverse complement strand
CGATTTCCATCTGTTCTTTAGCACAGGCTGGACACATACCGTGACTGAATAGAGCTTCTGAATGGTCGCTGATGTATGTCTCCAACTGGTGCCAGGTTTGCTGGCCATCCCTGATCTTTTTGCAGTAGGAGCAGATCGGAATGATTCCTTCCAGCTGTTTGACCCGGGCAAGTGCAGCTTCAAGCTGATCTCTCTGCTCTCTTATAAGATCATTTCGCCGTTTCAATTCAATATGGTTACGTACCCGGAGTTTGAGCAGATCCAGGTTCACCGGCTTTTTCAGATAATCGATACCGCCAGACACAAATCCAAATAATTCAAAAAAGAGAGTACCTGCTGCCGTTAAAAAAAGAATCGGGATATCGGCATACGCTTCTTCTGCCTTGATGATTTTACAGACATCGAAGCCACTCAAGTCCGGCATCATCACATCCAGAATAAGCAAATCAGGAGAGGTTTCTTTAACCTGCTCGATCGCATCAAAACCATTGGTTGCTGTGCAAATATCGTATGTTCTCTGCAGTGCCTTCGTCAGCAATTGAATGTTAATCGGATCGTCATCTACGATCAATATACGTGGTTTATCATGCATCACAGTTCTCCTCATGGCTACATTCAAGCTAAATTCATAACCCTTTTCATTTCAGCGACCAACTCCTTCTGTCCCAGCGGTTTTGACAGATATCCGTCAAATCCCACACTTAGAAAGCGTTCCTTTTCATCGCGCAACGCATAGGCGGTAAGAGCAATTACCTTTTGGTGGGAAGAGGTCCCCTCTTCTTTTGCGCGGATTTTCCGAAGTGCCTCTTCACCGCTCATGACGGGCATATTAATATCCATGAGGACCAGATCGAATTCTCCCTTATCAAGTGCTTCCAGACTCTCTCTACCATTCTCAGCCGTTACAACTTCATGGCCATGCTTTTTGCCAAGCAGCACTGTTCCAAATAACAGATTGACCGGGTGATCTTCCACTAACAAGATCCGCAAGGAAGGGCCATCCCAGACTGGTACGGTTGGAAATTCTATAATGCCAGTTGTATTTTGTATGGTCGGGATTGTGAACGGAAGTTTCAGTATGAAGCTGCTGCCGGCACCATGGGTACTTTCCACAGAGATATCGCCACCCATAAGTTCTGCCAGGTGGCGGCTGATAGTCAGGCCGAGCCCGGTGCCGCCAAACTGGCGGGTCGTTGAGCCATCTTCCTGAACAAACGGGTTAAAGATTTTTTCGAGGGCCTCAGGCGAAATACCAATTCCGGTATCGGTAACCGAGATCTGAATGATACAACTGCCGTAATGCCTCTCACGCACCTCTGCAGCAATAGTAATGCTCCCCTGTTTAGTGAACTTCGCAGCATTGCCAAGCAGATTGTGGATGATCTGCTTGACCCGCAGTTGATCGCCCAGTATCACGCGGGGTATTTCCTCATCAATAGTGATATTAAAGGCGAGCTTCTTGGCGAATATGGCGGACTTTTGCATCAGATAGACTTCATCTATGGCATGCCGCAGACTGAATTCAGCCGTTCCTATCGTTATCTTGCCCGCTTCAATTTTGGAGAGATCAAGGATATCGTTGACCAGCGACACCAGGTTTTTACCGGACAGTTTGAGGGCAACCACATACTCCTGCTGTTCCTCCGAAAGCTCCGTCATACCCAGAAGCTGGGTCATGCCGAGCAGGCCGTTCATCGGGGTGCGGATTTCATGACTCATGTTGGACAGAAACTCGCTCTTGGCACGGTTGGCAGATTCGGCGGCAGCTTTGGCTTGGAGCAGTTCAGTTTCAATCTGTTTTCGATCAGTTATATCCCTGTTACTGGCACGTTGCCCCAGATATTTTCCCTTGCTGCTATAAACCGGCTGACAGACATGTGCAAACCAGCGGACTTCGCCGCTGCGGGTAATAATCCGGAAGTCGTTTTCGTGCTGACGAGCACCTCCTCCTAATCCGCTCTGGTCAAGAGGCAGGTGGCAGTCAAACAGTTCCCGGTCATCGGGATGAGTGATTTTACCCATCAGTTCCGGTTCTTTCCTGAATTCTTCAGCTCTATATCCGGTATGAAGCTGGCACGATGGAGATGTATAGCGCATGCTGCCGTCCGGTGTTATCCAGTATTCCCAATCGTAGGTAAAATCAGCCACGGTTCGGTAAGCCTCTTCACTCTCTCGCAGCACCTCCTTATACAGTATCTGCGCGGATATGTCGCGGGCTGCGGCAAAAACACCGGCGACGTTGCCATCTGAATCCCGGAACAGGGTGGCATTGTAAAGCACCGGTATCAACCGACCGTCCCGGTGGGTAATCTCCAGCGGATAGTCCCGTACGGTACCGTCCCGAAGAACATTCTGATACCCTGCTGTTGCTGCATCCGGATCACTGAAGTAGTCGGAAAACATGCTGCCGACGAGTTCCTCGCGCGAGGCACCGGTAATCGCCATCGTGGCCTGGTTCGTATCAGTGATCCTGCCATCCGGGCCAATGGTCACTAAAGGATCCAAACTGGCTTCAATCAGGCACCTGTTATAGATACTTGCCTGACGCAACGTTTCTTCGGCCTGCTTGCGTTCAGTTATGTCAGTAAAGATTATCCAGAAGTCGTCTCTGTCATCCGACGCGGTACACTTCATATGTGCCCAGAATATCGAGCCGCCGGCCCGCATCAGCCGGATATCCCAG
>JBAXVE010000122.1:0-3140 GCA_037129245.1 Desulfuromonadales bacterium | reverse complement strand
TTGCTGAAGCGTTTTGAATCAGATTGGAAATGGCCGGCAACACAAGGGCTCACCAGAGTGAATGTTGTCAGGAGGGTCAATGCGTACCGTATATAACTCTTCATGGTCGGTTCTCCTGCCTGATGGATTCCTGCCACACTGCAATGCCTCGTTCTTCCAGCAGGGAAGATGCTACCAGCCGGTTAACCTTTCCCTCATAGACTATATTTCACTACACCGTTGGCCATGGACATCCCGCTTATTCTAATGGCAAAAAATCAGATCACAACAGCCAGAAAGGAATATCCGGAGCTTTGGCGGGCACGTATAGGCAGTTCCGATTCAGGATCAGCAGCACGGACTCTGGCTCGAAGGCGGCTCAACTGGGTTTCCAGTCTTTGGCGGGCATATTCATCGTCCGGATGTCCTAATGCATCAAGGAGTTCACTCCGCGTTACTATTTCCCCTGTTTTGGAGGTAAGCATTTCGACTATGACAGCTTGCTGAAAAGTAAGCTGGATTGAGATGTTTCGCGGGGAGATTAGAACAGAACGGACCGTGTCGAAACGCCAGATAGCAACCGGGGGAACCACACGGCGCCCCAGACTGGTGACGGCTGCCAGCAATTCCTCCGGATCAATCGGCTTGACCAGATAGAAATCAGCACCGGATCTGTAGCCTTCAAGTTTATCATGCAACTGCCCACGACCGGTGAGCATTATTATACCGCATGAGCTTGTCTGGCGGAGTCTTTGTGTGATGAAAAGACCATCCTCACCGGGCAGGTTTATGTCAAGCAGAACGACATCTGCTCCATAATCAGCTAACGCACTGTCCATGTCACTGCTATCTCCGGCACCACGAACATCATGACCAAAGTGGGCCAGAATCTTCTGCAGGGCGGTCCGGAGCAGTTCGTCATCTTCGACGATCAGGATTTTGAGTTTTTGTTCGGAATCGCTCATCTGACTGTGACCCTGATATTGTGAGTATTCATAATGCCAGGGCACATTCTACGCGATAAACAGGGAAGATAACAGTGTTTTCCATCAATACCTGTGACTGCTTGACTGTTGCAAGACTATGTTTGGGTGAAGACCAGGAAGCAGGCGCAGGCGTGTCTTTTTTTATGGCCTGCTCCTAACGGTTCGGTTATAATTTAAGTTATGAGCGGTTCAACATGCATTATCTGCTCAGGAAAGTTTCATGCTGACTGGATCAAAATTGTTGAAAAGGGACTGAACTATGACAATATATAATGCTGTAAAACGGTTCCGAGTGATCATAACTGTAATCTTACTAACACTCACAGGAGTTGTAACTGCCATGGCAACAGAAGAAGCACCCTATACGGTAATAAAAACCAACGATATTTTCGAACTGCGCGAGTACGCACCCCAGGTATTGGCCGAAATCATCGTTGACGGAGACCTGGAAGGTGCGGGAAACAAGGCATTCAGACCGCTGTTTCGCTACATATCGGGTGACAACAAATCACGTGACAAGATTGCTATGACGGCTCCTGTTGCACAGGAACAGAATGGAGAGAAAATATCGATGACCGCTCCGGTCAGTCAGCAGAGTATACAAGGAAAGTGGGCTGTCAGTTTTATGATGCCGGCATCATACACCATAGAAACTCTGCCGACTCCCGATGATCCAAACGTAAAACTGCGGCAGGTTCCTGCCCGACGGGTGGCTGCCGTTCGCTATTCCGGTTTCTGGAGCGAGGAGAAATATCTGCTCAACAAAGAAAAGCTGGAAAAATGGATTAAAGATAACCGTTTTACCGTCACCGGTGAACCGGTCTGGGCCCGTTATAATCCACCTTTTGCGCTGTGGTTTATGCGACGCAATGAAATCCTGATTCCGGTAACAGCGAGTTCTAACTGATTCGTACAGGGAGGATAGCATGCTGACTTTGATTAAAACACCAACTGTCATTGAATCGGTTGGCAATCAACCAAAGCGGATCGAGGAATATATCGGTCGGATTAACTCGGCTACCGAGACACTGAGCATTGCAAAGATGGTGAGTGCGGGGGGATGGGAAGAACCGGGACAGACGCCGGAATTTGACGAGTACACTCTGGTGTTGTCGGGTATGCTTCGCCTTGAAACGATAGATGGGATCCAAGACGTATTTGCCGGACAAGCGGTGATAGCACCTGCCGGGCAATGGGTTCGCTACTCCACGCCAGAGGACGGGGGAGCGGAATACGTGGCTATCTGTCTACCGGCTTTCTCACCGGGAACGGTCCACCGGGATTCATAACAAGGCCAATTCAAGGGACAGTATATTTAATTGACAATGATTTTGTTTCTGCTATCCTCTGCACATGGCACGCATTGCACGAGTTATAGCCCCTGGCATTCCCCACCACATCACCCAACGCGGTAACCGCCGTCAGCAGACTTTTTTCTGCGACGATGACTATACCGCTTATATTGACCTTATGTCTGAATGGTGCAGCAAGCACCGGGTAGAAATATGGGCATGGTGCCTGATGCCGAATCACGTTCATCTGATTGCTGTTCCTGAATCAGAAGAAGGGCTTGCCCGGGCAATTGGTGAGGCACACCGCCGCTATACCCGCAGGATCAACTTCCGGGAAAAGTGGCGTGGACACCTGTGGCAGGAGCGATTTGCGTCTTTTCCAATGGACGAAAGCCATCTGCTGGCGGCTGCCCGGTATGTGGAAATGAATCCTGTTGCCGCAGGGTTGGTCGCACGCCCGGAAGAGTATCCGTGGAGCAGCACCCAGGCGCATATCGCCTTTCAGGACGATAAGCTGGTAAAGGTTGAGCCGCTGCTGTCAATGGTAGGTAATTGGAAAAGTTTTCTCTCGTTGTGTTCAGAAGATGAAATGACCATGTTCCGCAAGCATGAGCGCTCTGGCAGACCACTCGGCGATGAGGCGTTTGTTGACCACGTTGAAACCTTGCTTGCAAGAACTCTCAGACCACAAAAACCGGGGCCCAAACCGAATGCGGAATAGTTGTGTATCCTGTCCACGGGACTCAGATAATCGTTTTTGTCATGAGGGTTCATTGGTCTGCTCCCGTTCTTCCAGATGCTTCTTTAAACCTGATGTTATTTTATCAAGACTTGACTTTAGACGTTCGTTTCCAATTCCGCCCATTGAGGCGGGTCATACTAC
>JBAXVE010000121.1:0-3631 GCA_037129245.1 Desulfuromonadales bacterium | reverse complement strand
ACTTCAAACAGCATCATGCTGCACTTTTTGCACTTGGAACTTGAAACCGCCATGTATTTGAAAGTAGAAACAAGCTACAATTACTCGCTTTTTTACCAGCGCCACAAATAGCATTATTTTAGTCCGCATTGCTTGGTTTTTTAACGTCATTTGGTTCAAGTCATAGTTCTGATTATTCAAGCGCGTTCTGAAAGTCCTTACCGAGGTATGTGTAAGCGAGGTGTTTTGTGCCCAGAAAAAAAACAACGCCTGTCTCCGATATTTTTATGAGGACTGCCTCCAATCCGTTCCGCCCGGCACGCCGGGCACTGGCACTGGAGCCGAGGCTATTGTTCGACGGTGCTGCAGGGGTTTTGGCGGATGCTTTTGTTTCTTCACCTGACGTATATCACGCCCCCGATATCAGCCACGATATCTCAAAGAGCGCACCGTTTGACATCGCAAGCTCAAAGATAGCGATTGTGCCCGTTGCAGCAGCGCCCGTTACTGCGTTGACCCGCGAGATTGTCTTTATCGATTCTACCGTCAGGGATTGGCAGCAACTGGCCGCCGGCATCGATCCGGGAGTCGAGATTATTCTGCTTGATGCTTCCCGTGACGGCGTCAACCAGATGGCGGACGCGCTTTCAAATCGTCATGATATTTCTGCAGTTCACATCATTTCTCACGGTAACTCAGGCGGAATCAGCCTCGGCAATGCCGCACTTTCTGCGTATTCACTGACAGACTACGCCTCTGACCTGGCCAGAATTGGTTCCGGCTTGACTGCTGATGGTGATATCCTGCTCTATGGTTGTGATGTGGCAAAGGGTGAGGATGGAAGCGCATTCCTCTCGGCCTTGGCAGCAGCTACAGGAGCGGATGTTGCGGCGTCTGAAAACCTGACCGGCGCGGCAAAGCATGGCGGGGATTGGGTGCTGGAGAAACAGGCTGGTTCCATTGAAGCGAGAAGCTTTGCAGCACCTGATTATCAGGACGTTCTTGCTGCAACAACTGTGAGCTCCCTCTCAATCACCTCCACCCCGGCGGGAGGTGCTGCGACAGGTTTTACTGTCGGTGAAACAGTGAAAACCACCGTTGTCTTCAGCGCTGCTGAGACAGTAACCGGAACTCCGACAATCGATCTGAACGTGGGTGGAAATATAAGAACCGCCCGGTACGTCAGCGGCAGCGGAACTGCGAATCTGGTGTTTGACTACACGGTTGTTGCCGGTGATGTCGATGCCAACGGCATAGCCATTGTTGCCAATAGTTTGAAAGCGAACAATGGTTCGATCAATAACGGTGCTGATGCGGCGACGATAACGCATGCGGCAGTTGCCGATAATGCTGCAAAGATAATTGCCGCTCCGGTGGCCGCACTTGACGTAACCGCCCCGGTATTTCGCTCGGCGGTGGGATCAGGTTCAACTCTTACTATCTCATATGATGAGTTTGGCAGCGGCTTGAACGCCACAGCTCCGCCTGTCGGCAATTTCACGTTTGTCAGAAACGGGGGGGCCGGCGGGCAACTGACCGTCACAGGAGTTTCCGTCAATCACGCCGCAAATACCGTCAGCTTGAGTTTGAGCGGCCTTATTAATACGACAGATTCAAATATGAGTGTAACGTATACCGCAAACGGCACCAATGATATACAGGACATTGCTGGAAATAAGGTTGTAAATCTGAATAACGTTTTTGTCGCCAATGCCATGCCGACCTTCGATGCCAAAGCCAATATGCTGGCTTTTAATTCTCCTTCTTCACTGGTAAGAAACGGAGCGGCCGGGACAGAGGGTCGCACAGCAGGGGATAAGGTATTATACAGCAATATCATCACGGTCGACGGGCAAAGCATTGATGCGGTGGTTTCCACTACTACTCTTACCAGCATAACTATTGGAGGCTTTGACACCTTAAGCGGAACCGCGCCGGCAACTCTTACTGGTACCCCGGCCTCGGTAGAGCCGTTGTGGTTCGAACTTAATACCAGCGTCACGGGTGCGAACGGTGCAGCCACGATAGATATCTATTTCATCAAGAGCGGCAGTTACAACGCTGCAAACCTGACTACTTCCAAAGGTGTTGATGTTGTACTGCAGAACGTTGCCGTTAATTCATATGATATTGATGCCGCTGCCGCTGGACAAAACCAGTTCCAAGAATTTGGCGGGTTTGCCACCTATACCGTTTCAAGCACGTCCACCCTAGCCCAGACACAACAGCCGGGGTACACCCATTTTCAGGACACATCAGGTGCAAATACAGCTGTAGCTCCAGGTACCGCGGCAGGCGACAATGTCCGTGTTATGGCGCTGTATGACGCCATTAACGGGTTTTCAATAAAGACTGGAGCCATTGCCGCCAGTACGGCTTACTACTATATTGACTTCAGCAAAGGTCCCAACTGGTTCAACGCTGCCAGCGCCCTGACATACAATATTCCGACGGTCAATCCAAGAGTCACCAATGACACCACGCCAACCTTGACCGGTACTTTTTACGGCAACGCATTTAACGGCCCTACACCAAATGCATCTGTTCAGGCGTATACTCTAACTGTCACCGTAAACGGCGTGGTATACCGGGCAGGTTACGATGTCGGGCCGGTGGTTGATGCGACGGAACGGACCGTTGCCGGCAACATAGTAACATTTGCAGACAATGAGGCTGGAGGCCTTACTGGAACATACGATTCCACCACCGGATTAGGTACATGGACTATGACGGTTGCACCGACAACTCTTGCTCTCGGGACTTACGATGTTGCAGTTGATGTCGGCTACGGCGCTTCATATGCCGCCATAAACAAACACACCGTCGACGACTCTGCAGGCGAGTTGGTTATCAATGGGACCCCGGCTGATGTCACTGCTCCGACGATGACAAAAATTGAACGGCTTAATCCTATAAATCAAAACATCACATCTGCTGCATTGGCGATTCAAAATTATGTTGATTTTAATGTCACGTTCAGTGAAGCGGTCACCAACGTGGATGGCACCGACTTTCAAATCACAGGGACAGCCAGTTCTGGCGCTACCATATCTTCGGTCACTCAAACAGGAGCTACAACTTATACCGTCCGTGTTTCGGGGATTCCATCATCTAACACCGGAACCCTTGATCTCAACCTTCTGACAACAAATAATCTGGTTGACCTTGCGGGCAATAATCTAGGTAATCTTCCGGCCAACGTACTACCAACCAGCGGCACAGATGAAACCTATACCATCTCCGCACACGTCACCGGCACCACCGGCATTGCCGCCGTAGTAGCCGGTCAGACCATAACGCTCACGGTCACGGACGCCGACCTGAACACCAACGCCGGCACCGCCCAGACGACCAGCGTCACCGTCACCAACAACGCCACCGGCGAAACGGAAACCGTCACCCTCACCGAAACCGGCATCAACACGGGCATCTTCAGCGGCACCCTGGCCAGCACCACCGGCGCCGGTGGCGGCAACAACTCCGGCACCCTGAACGTGGCCTCCGGCAACACCATCAAAGTAGACTACATCGACGCCCTGGATGCCACCGGCGCCGTCAACCAGACCAGAACAGCATCGACCGTCGCAACAGCCGGCATCACCGGCACCACCGGCATTGCCGCCGTAGTAGCCGGTCAGACCATAACGCTCAC
>JBAXVE010000120.1:0-3639 GCA_037129245.1 Desulfuromonadales bacterium | reverse complement strand
ACGTAGCCAATTGCTCCGCAGTAGACACCGCGCGGTTCCTCTTCCAGCTCCCGGATGATCCCCATAGTGCGTAGTTTGGGTGCTCCGGTGACAGAGCCGCAGGGGAACAGCGCCCGGAAAATATCAAGCAACCCTGTTGTCGGCCTGATATCGGCAGTAACAGTAGTGGTCATCTGGTGCACGGTGGGAAAAGTCTCGACCTCGAAGAGAGCCGGGACCCGCACCGTGCCGGTTTCAGCGATCATAGACAGGTCATTGCGAACCAGGTCTACGATCATCAGGTTTTCGGCCTGCTCCTTCGGGCTGTTTTTCAGGCGTTCCTGTTGAAGCAGGTCGGCACAGGCCTGCGGCAGTCGCTCCGCAGTTCCCTTCATCGGCTTCATGGTCAGCCGGTTCCCGCTCAGGGCGAAAAAAAGTTCCGGCGACGCGGAGAGAATTTGATGCGTACCGATATCGATCCATGCGCAGTAGGAGGCTTTTTGATTACGGCACATACGACGGTAGAGTGTGAACGGAGTGCCGCTGATATGAAAACGCTGGCGAGATGTGAAATTAGTCTGGTAGGTTTCGCCCCTGGCAATGGCGCAGCGGATTTTTTCAACTGCATCCCGATAGTTACGGCTGCTGATGGAAAGTTTCGGGGGTGTTACCGTACAAATAGTATCACCGGTTTCTGGTAGATCGGAACTGAACTCCGTTCGTTCGCCGAAAATGCCAAACCAGAGCAGCGGCAGTTCTCCCTGTTCGGCAGTCACATGATTCGGATTTAGTCCTGAAGCGGCTTCGTAGGAAACAATGCCGGCGGCATGCTTTCCCCGGGCAACCGCCTGTTCTACCTCTTTAAAAGCCGGCGCCACCTGGTCGGAAGTATCGGCACGGATAACCGTTTCCAGTTCACTGAAACGGAAGGAGCGGGATTCTGCCTTTCCGTCAAATGACTCCAGCAGCACCGTTGATGCCTCAGGTGCCGTACTGACAGCACTCACAGTTGGCAACCTGCCGCCAGTATGATCAAGGCGGCAATTTCGGAAAGTTCGCAGATGCAGCCGATGATATCACCGGTCAGACCACCGAGCCTGTTCTGAAAGTAGGTTTTTACGGCCAATGCCAGCAAAGAAACTGTTGCCAGGGCAATGGCCCCCTTGACCGGCAGGAGCAGCAGACAGGCTGTAATGGTAATGGCAGCGGAAATGAGCAGGTGGCGTGTAGCCATCCCCTGAATGAAGGAGGCACCGAGCCCGTCACTGCAGGCATGCCGGGCGCCGGCCATTGCCAGGGTCGAGGCAAAGCGCCCCAGGGTCGGGAAGAGCAGCAGCGCCTGCCAGGTCATATCCGCCGGCACCGCCAGCAGCGCCTGCCATTTCAGCAGCAACCCCAGAGCGACCGCCACCGCACCGACCGCACCGACGTGGGAATCCTTCATCACCACCAGGAAGCGCTCCCGATCACCACGGGCGGCCAGCCCATCGGCCACGTCGGCCAGGCCGTCCAGGTGTAAGGCGCCGGTGATAGCGGCCAGCACAGCAATCAGCAGGGCGGCCGTCAGGGAACCGGATACCCAGGGAACAAAAAGCCAGTAGAACCCCGCAAGCAGGGCTCCGATGGTCAGTCCGGCCAGCGGAAAGCAGGCTGCAGATCGCCCAAGGTCATCCTTCTGACAGCGGGTGTCGAAGGGGAGCGGGATGATTGTCAGGAATTGAAGGGCTATCAGATAGAGGCGCATAAACTATTGTCAGCTAATCGAGCAGTCATATATTGCAAATTATCCATAACCCTGGCTGCAGATGGTTACGGTTTCAGGACGGTCAATCCGGCGATCCGCTTGAAATCCTTCTCATCATAAGTATAAGCTTTGGTTATTCCCTTATCCATGCCCCAGAAAGCCATAACTGCATCGGCAAATTTGACATTCTTCTCTTCATACACTTTGAGTGCATTCAGAAAAACGGGACCCATCTCAACCTTGAGTTGAGGTGTATTAATGATTGCTTCAGCAAGCTCACGGATCGCCTTTTTCGGATATTTGTAGACCTTCTCAAGAACCCAGACAATCTCCAGAATGGTAATTGGAATAACATGGAGTGCAAGGCCGATCTCCGGTGCCGTGCGTATCAGATTCTCAACCGCTTTCGCTTTGAGATCATCATCCTGTACCAGCAGGCGAAGTACTGCGCTGGTGTCAATAAATGCCCTATTCACCTGCATCCACCCCCCCAGCGATCCCTTTTTCACGGATCTCGTCAATCGTCATTCCCATGCTGGGCAATACCCCTTTGAAGTCAAAGATGGTTTTGCCCTTCCTGAAAACAACCTGTTCGCCGTCCGTGTCCATCAACAGAGTGTCACCTACCTGGATAAGAAACTTCTTTCGCACCTCTTGCGGCAATGTAATCTGTCCCTTGGGGAGAACTTTCACGGCGAGCATAGCATTCCTCCTGTCAAAATCATTCCTACTTCTACATTGTGGTAGGAAAAATTACGCGTGTCAAGCGCTTGCTTTGTAATCAGTGACTGACCCCAGCCTCATCAAACGTCGCCATCTCCTTCATCACCTTTACCCCCGCCTCAATCAGCCCCATGGCCAGCGCCGCGCCGGTCCCCTCGCCGAGACGCATGTCAAGGTCGAGGATCGGGCGGACGCCGATCCGCTCCAGCATGAAACGGTGGCCGATCTCCACCGAGCGGTGGGCGGCGAAGATGTATTCCCGCACGTTGGGATGCAGTTCCGATGCGATCAAGGCGCCGGCGGTGGAAATGAATCCGTCGATCACCACCGGCAGCGAGTTGGCGGCGCAGCCCAGCACCAGGCCGGCAATGGCGGCGATCTCCAGCCCCCCGACTTTGGCCAGCACATCCAGCGGATCATTCGCATCGGGTTTGTTGAACGCGAGGCCCCGCTCGATGACCCGGATCTTGTTTTCCAGGGCAGTATCGCCGATACCGGAGCCGCGATGGGTCAGTTCCCGCACCGGAATGCCAGAAATAGCAGCGATAATGGCCGACGAGGGGGTGGTATTACCGATCCCCATCTCGCCGGTGCCGACCAGGGCGACCCCTTCAACCTTGCAGCGATCGGCCAGCTCTATGCCGACGTTCATGGCGGAAAGCACCTCGTCACAGCTCATTGCCGGCCCGGTGGCAAAGTTCTTCGTGCCGCGGGCAACCTTGGCGTGAATCAAGCCGGGAATGCACCCAAAGTCGTAATCAACCCCCACGTCAACCACCCGCACCTCTGCCCCGCAGTGGCGGGCCAATACGTTCACTCCAGCGCCACCCGAGAGAAAGTTGAGCACCATCTGCGGAGTGACCTCCTTCGGGAAGGCCGAAACCCCCTCCTCCACGACGCCGTGGTCGCCGGCAAAGGTGAAGATCACTTTTCTGGTTGTATCCGGTTCCATCACCCCGTGAATGGCGGCCATGCGTGCGGCGAACTCCTCCAGCAAACCCAGGGAGCCTGGAGGTTTGGTCTTGTTGTCCAGGCGCGCCTGGGCTTGCCGCAGCAGGGCGACATCAACCGGTTTGATGCGGGCAAGGGTTGTTTGTACGATGTCCATAGTTTCTCCTGTTATTTGAGCTTATCGTAAAAGTTTTAGAATTACACTCCCCCCCTCCCTTGACGGACCCTCTGGGGCCTAAAGG
>JBAXVE010000012.1:0-61745 GCA_037129245.1 Desulfuromonadales bacterium | reverse complement strand
CTAGCAGCAAATTTGCCACCACGAGCATGCCGCCCGGCGGTACCTCGTCGATAGCGGTCAGCGCCGATAAAGTCTCGGTCACCTTATCGGGCGGAATCCAGCAACCGACCGTGACAGATCCATGTGTGACGGATCCGAAAGCAGCAGGATGTACGGCTGTACCGCAATCGCCGACAGACTGCATAAAAAACCCGACGGCCGCAGGCTGTAGCACTGTTGTACCGACGCTTGCAGATTGCACAAAAAATCCGGCAGCTCCGGGATGTACGGCTGTTCAGCCAACAGCAGCAACATGTACATCCAACCCGGCCACACCGGGCTGCAGCGCTAACGCTGTCTTACCGACGCTTGCAGACTGCGCAAAAAATCCGGCAGCTCCGGGATGCACGACGACTCAGTCTCCAACACTGGCGCTGTGCCTGACTACTCCAACGTCTCCCGGCTGCAGTGCGGTTCTGCCAACACTCTCGGCCTGTACGTCAGCGCCGGCCACTGCGGGATGCAGTGCAGTTTTGCCGACGCTGATAGCCTGTATTTCAACACCGACCGCCGCAGGATGCAGTGCAGTTCTGCCAAGCATTGCAACCTGTACGGCAACTCCGACTGCAGCCGGATGCTCCGCAGTACTGATTACTCAAGGCAGCACGACGCCATCAGCTGATGTCGTGGTAAAAAACCTCGATGTCGTCGCGGTTACACCGGTAAAATCTACAACACTCAACGTGGGGACGGTGGCGCCACCAAAGGATGAGCAGACGGCCCAGCAAAAAACGGATGATGAGGCGGACAGTATTAAGAACAAAAAGAAGAGCGGGCAGGAACCGACAACAACCAAAGCTAAGGCAGAGGAAAAACCGGCGAAAAAATACTGCGAATAATGGTTTAAGCTTCTAAGTAACGCATTTACTTTGAAACGAAAATTAGAATAACACGGAGCAACGGAGCAACGGAGAAATCAGGACTAAACATGAAAACAGTATTCACCTAAAAAGAAAGTCTTAAAAAGGCTTTTTCAAGAAGTTTTTTCTACGTTTTTACTCCGTTGCACCGTTGCTCCGTGTTTCAAATTGTTTTTCAGAATTAATCCCTGATAAGCGAACCCGCTGATCCTCGATAACGGTCCCCTGTGATCCCTGGTCGCCGAAAACGACCAGCTCAACACGGCCGTCCGGACGAATTGTGTAGCGTGACGACTGCTCATCGTTCAGCACGGGGAGGTACTGCCCGGCAATATCCTCATACAGATCGATTTTGTAGAGTTCTCTGCCGTTTTCCCATTCCCACGTTCCGCCAAGATTGAGAATTCCATCGTTTTCGAAGACTGTTGTCGCACCGTCCGGATTTTTGTAACCGACAAAATACCGGCCCCGCTCTTTGTGGTAGATATCTGCATTCATCGGTTGCAGACTGTCATCAACCTTTTCAAAAAAAGCGGCGCCACGAATGCAGAATATTTTCTCGGCCCTGCTCAATGCCCATTCGGAGGTCATCTTGTCGGGACTGTGGGTCAGGATAGTCTTATCGCTGCGGAGCGTTGTTTTTTCAAGATTCCGGTAGTCGGTGTGAACCACACTGCGGCGTGTGGCAATATCATGAATCACGATGCCGTTATCAAACGCGGCCATTGCTTCGTGGTACCGCTCGGCACTCCAGATACGTTCGACGTAATCGTTGATGTCGCCATGCAGTACGGCAGCGCGCTCAAATTCATCCGGTGTACAGTTAAGGCGTTGCGGGCGCTTTTCGCTGTGGAGCGTCTGCCACAATACGGTATCGTGGGCCGTATCGCCGCTGAACACCAGCGACTCGGTCGCGGTGCTGAAACGGAGGCCGATGCTCGGGACCCCGTGCCAGACCGGCGCATTGATCGCTTCAATGGTAAATCCGGACGGATCCCGGTAAATATTGCACTCGGATTCGTAGAAAAATTCTGATGAGAACGGATAGAATGTTTCCGGTTCGATCCATTCGCCATACTGCGGATCTTTCATCAGCAGGCGGGGCTGGCCGTTTTTGGAGCTGATCACGATTTTGGCACGTTCCGGGCCGACCGGTGTGCCATTCCGGTCAACAACGAGAAGTGACGCGCCCCCCTGATTCGGTGTCGCTCCTGTGATCCGGTACTTCGGTCGCGGCCCCAGCGGTCGATATTCCACATAATCGTCGTATGCCAGATCTACAACCATTTTTGAATCACTGCTCAGACTGGTGTTAAGGGCGGGACCCGATGCGATGCGCAGCTCCTGATCTATGACCGCGGTTGTCATAATCGGCAACCGGTGCGGCACATCCGGGGAGTAAAGGGAAAAGAGCGCCAGATCGGTGAACCAGCGCTTGTGGTCGTCATGGCTGTGGGTAATGATCAACCCTTTGATGTCCTTGAGGCCATGTCCTCCGATCTGCTGGAAGAGCGGCGAGCCGCAGTCAACGAGGAAGCTGCTCTGACCAATCGTCACCTGGTAACCGATACTCTTTCCCATGGTGGAAAATGGCCCGTGGTCTCCCAGTACCCGCACGAAAATTCCATCCGTCGCCACGTGTCACCTCGCTCTGTCGTAGTATTATGTACGTAAAACGCACGCTGCCGGATCATCACTATCGCACTTCAGCAAAGATATGCTCGAAAACATCCCGTATTTTCCCGGTCATCTCCTCATAATCACAAATCATGACCGCCCCCGGGTTCTTCAGCTTCGGATCATAGCCGAGCCGGCGGGCCAGCTTGTCCATGTAGCTCTTGGGGCCTGAGAGGTCGTTGACCGAATAGTCATGAATGATCCGCAGGCGGTTCTCCAGTCTACGCAAAAACTTGTATCCGTTCAACAACGTTTCGGCATCGGCTTCAGCCAGAAGCCCGAGTGTGCGGATCTCTTTCAGCGCCACAACCGTGCTGGAGGTACGTAGTTCCGGGTAGTGGCAGCCTTCCTTAAGCTGCAGGTACTGCACGGCAAATTCCACATCCACCATGCCGCCACGGCCGGTTTTGATATTATAACTGCCATCTTTTTCCCTGGCCAGCTCATTCTCCATGCGCATCCGCAGCCGGAGAATTTCGGAACGCCCCTCATCACCGATGGAACTGCCATAGACAGTCTGGCGGATAATATCGTGCAGCTGGCCGGCCAGCTTTTCATCTCCCAGCACCACCCTGGCCTTGGTAAGCGCCTGGCGTTCCCATATCTGGGCTTCCTTGCGGTGATACTCGAGGAACGATTCCAGCGATGTTACCAGAGGGCCGGCGTTGCCCGAAGGACGAAGCCGGGTGTCTATCTTGTAGACGTAACCCTCACGGGTCTGCAGGGTCAATATGGATATTATTTTCTGGGCCAGCTTGGCGAAATATTCGTGATTGGAAATCTGCTTTTCGCCATCGGTCATCCCCTGGTGATCATACACAAAAATAATGTCCAGATCAGAATGGTAGTTGAGTTCCCCGCCGCCCAGTTTGCCCAGGGCGATAATCGCCATATTTGCCGGGACCTGGCCCCCTTCACGCAGGTAGAACGGCCGACCGAAGCGCTGCAGCTCCGAGACCCCCAGATTAAACGCCGACGTCAGGCAGGCTTCCCCCAATTGACTGAGCTGCAGAGTGGTCTCTCCCTGTTTAAGGTGACCATGTATATCGTTCAGGCCGATGCGCAGGAACTCTTCGTTGCGGTAGCGCCGCAATATGTTGAGGTGATCTTCAAAGTAGTCGCTCTGCTCCAGCATCGTCGCCAGCTCTTCAGTCATCGTTTCAAGCGGCTTGACAGCTGACGTGTAATTCCGCCCGACCAGGCTGTCGAGCAGCTCCGGATGCCCGATCAGGATTTTTGAGAGAAACTCCGACATGCCGAACAGTGAAACCAGCAGCTTGACGGTCTCCCTATTTTCCGCCAGCAGGGCATAATAGGACGAACGGGCAGCAAGGGTGCCCATGAAGCGTTCCAGATTCGCCAGCGCCATATCGGGATCCGGTGAGTCAAAAAGCTCTTGAACCATGAGCGGTGTTATTTTTTCCAGGATCCTGCGGCTCCGCTCGGCCAGATTGCCGCGCTCGGGGCCTCGCCGCAGCAGTTGCAGATTATCATACGCCCGGTCGACATCGGCAAATCCACGCTCGGCCAGCATGTCCTTAACCAGGTCGGCATCGGCTTTTGGATCAAGAAAGAAAAGGGTCTCCGGGTTGAGATCCTGCTGCAGCTTCTCCTCCCGCGAATAAAAAAGCGTCCCGTAGATCAGCGAAACATTCTGGCGATGCTCTTCCAGCACTTCGCGGAAACGGGCGCAGCCATTGCTGCGCAGAAAGCCGCAGCGGCGGGCCAGTGCCTGGATTTCATCCTCTTTGGCCGGCAGATTGTGGGTCTGGCGTTCCTGCACAACCTGGATGCGATGCTCGGTCGAGCGGAGGAAACGGTAGGCGTCGCGCAGCCTGCGATGGTCGTCCTCGTTCAGCAGGCGTGCCGCCAGCAGCCCGTCGAGCGCCTTGAGCGAATTTCGTTCCCGTAGCTTCGGATTCTTGCCGGCATATACCAGTTGCAGCGCCTGGATAAAAAACTCGATCTCGCGGATTCCCCCCCGCCCCAGCTTGAGATTGACCTCCCCCTCCCGCGAGCGGGCCAGGGAAGCATCAATCTTCTGCTTCATCTGTTTCATATCCTCAATCAGGTTGTAATCGAGATATTTACGGTACACGAAGGGATGCAGTGTTTTTAGCAGCTGGTATCCCAGCTCCAGCGAGCCGGCCACCGGCCGCGCCTTCAGCATGGCGGTGCGTTCCCACGACTGTCCCCACGATTCGTAATAAATCTCGGCAGAACGGAGGGAAACAGCCATGTCGCCCGATTTACCCTCTGGCCGCAACCCCACATCGACGCGAAATACAAAGCCGTCTTCGGTGACCTGGGAAAGCGCCCTGCTGATCATCTCCCCCAGCTTATTGAAAAAGGCGTGCAGCGAGATGACACCCTTTTTCCCGCCTGAACCGTTGTCTATGCCGCTTGTTTCACCTTTGTCCGACTCATAGAAGTAGATGATGTCAATGTCCGATGAGAAGTTAAGCTCGCGCCCCCCCAGCTTCCCCATGCCGATTACAACCATGTCAGCCTCGCGGCACTGCGTCTCATCTCCCGCCAGCAGCGGCGCACCATGTTCGCGCACCAGAAAGCGGCGGCAGACTTCGTAGGCGGCCTGCAGCGAGGACGAAGCGAGGTCGGAGAGCTCGATCATGGTCTCTTCCAGCGGAGTGAGTCCGTTCAGGTCGCGAGCCGCAATGCGCAGGATTTCCGAGCGTTTGAAACAACGCAGGCATTTCTGCAGCGAGGCAAAATCGGATATTTCGTTGATCGTGGTTCTCAGCTCCTCCAGCATGTCATCAAACCGGCGCGAGAGCTCGATGCCGTTTTCCAGAAACAGCCAGCGAATCATATCCGGACTTTTGTAGATCAGGTTCACCAGAAAGGGAGAGGAACCGCACAAGAGGATAAACTGGGTAAGACGTTTCTTGCGGGTTGCAATTTCGGCCAGATCGGTCGGCTGAATAACCCCGACCAGCCGCTCGAAGGAGTTAAGCGCCTGATCGGGGGATGGAGACATGAGCGAATTAAGGACAATGCGATGCAGGGTTTCGACGGTGAAGAACTGCTGCAGCAGGAGAACATTGTCGGCAGAACGGGCGCCGTAGCGATAGCCGAGAGACTCCAGGAAAGTGGCCAGCTCCTGATTGCGCTGGACGGAATCGGCAGCTGTAACAATGCGACTGAACTCCAGTGAAAAACGTTCCACGTGCATGTCAGTTTCCCGCCAGTTGTCGCAAGCCGGCCCGGTAATCCCCTTTTGCAATGCCGTTTTCTGTGATAATTGCCGAAATGTAGCGGGCCGGAGTGACGTCGAAAGCCGGATTCCGGACATTGACCCCCGCTGGAGCTATGGCGATTCCCTTGATATGGGTTACTTCACTGGTGGGGCGCTCTTCGATCGGGATCCTGCTGCCGTCTGCCAGTGTGAGGTCGAACGTCGATACCGGAGCGGCAACATAGAAGGGGATGTTGTTCTCCTTGGCAAGTACCGCCACCGAATAGGTGCCGATTTTATTGGCGGTATCGCCGTTGGCAGCGATCCGGTCGGCACCGACAACGCAGCAGGTGATCTCCCCGCGACTCATGAAAAAACCGGCCATGTTATCGCTGATCAGCGTGGTCGGGATCCCCTCGTTGAGCAGTTCCCAGGCCGTAAGCCGGGCTCCCTGCAGCCAGGGACGGGTCTCATCGGCGAATACCTTGATCTCCTTGCCGGCTTCGTGGGCGGCGCGGATAACTCCCAGTGCGGTGCCGTAGCCCGCCGTCGCCAGCCCGCCCGCATTGCAGTGGGTCAGGACGGTTGCAGCGTGCGGAATCAGGGTTGCTCCCCATTTGCCGATGTTCCGGCAGATGGTCAGATCCTCCTGTTCAATCCTGACCGCCTCCTTTTTGAGTGCCGTCCGGATCTTGTCCAGCTTGGAGCCGCGGTTGGCTTCGGCTACCCGTTTCATCCGCTCCAGAGCCCAGAACAGATTGACCGCCGTGGGACGTGTGCGCCCGATCACGTCGCAGACGGTTTCGAGCTGACGGAAAAATGACTCCTGTGTGTCGGCAATAATTTCCCGGGCCCCCAGAGCAACTCCCATGGCCGCCGCAACTCCGATAGCAGGCGCTCCGCGGATAACCATCCCCCTGATAGCCTCGGCCACCGACGTGAAATCCGTATAGACGTTGTAGATTTCCTCTTCCGGCAGGCGTGTCTGGTCAAGCATGACAACAGTGTCGTCTTTCCATTCGATGGTACGAAATGACATGGAAGGCTCCTCACGTAGATTGGAAGCAGCAATCGCACAGCCACGTGCGAGGACGAGAACGGGAGCCCCTGAACGTCAGCTGAGGAGGGACTGAAATTACTGACCACTTCTATCACAGAGCGGCCGTTTCAAGCAATACTTTCCGGCGTGAACCGTGCATCGCATGGTGGTGACTCAGCATGCTCACCATCGCAATTTTTTGAAGCACAGGCTGCAGACTGTGCACAGCGTTCAAACTCGTCGTTTTTACTTGTGCTAAACCAGCTGAACCAGAGCAATTCAGCAATAGTTTTCCTTTTGAGTGCCATAGCCGTGTCACCACCGTTTCGGTTTTTTAGCATTGATAAAACGGCACAATTTCTGCTGATGTGCCTCGATTGTTTTTCATGGGCCGACATTTTTTTATGCTTGACATAAACGTAAAGTATCACTATGAAGCCTGTGTACAAACGCTACAAAGGCTCACATCATGTACACGTCTTGTAGACAGGTGAGGACTCCATGCTGATAGTATGCTGCATAAAACAGGTGCCCGACACGACACAGGTCCAGATTGACCCGGTGACCAATACGCTTGTGCGTGACGGCATCCCCTTCATCGTCAACCCCTACGATACCCATGCGCTGGAAGAGGCGCTGCGGTTGAAGGATCGCTTCGGCTGTAGCGTGGCCGCCATCTCGATGGGCCCCCCCAATGCCGAAGCAACACTGAAAAAAGCCCTGGCACTGGGCGTTGATCATGCCATACTGCTTTCCGACCGTGTTTTCGGCGGAGCCGACACGTTGGCTACCAGCAACGTTCTGGCTGCAGCCATCAGCAAACTGCACGCCGAAGTTGACGAAGTCGGGCTGGTACTCTGCGGCAAGCAGACCATTGACGGCGATACCGCCCAGGTCGGTCCCGGCATCGCCAGCCGCCTCGGCTACCAGCAGCTCACCCTGGTCGATAAAATTGTCAACCTCGACCTTGCCGGCAGACGAATCCGCGTCAGCCGCAAGCTGGAGGGTCGCCACGAGATCGTCGAAACACCGCTGCCGGCCATGCTCACCGTTGTCCGTGAACTGAACCGTCCACGCTATCCCCGGGTACAGATGCGACTGGCAGCCGTTGAAGCGTCAGTAACCCTCTGGAACAACCAGATACTGAAGCTGGACGAACAGAAGATCGGGCTGAAAGGTTCCCCCACCTGGGTCAGCAAGATTTTTTCCCCTGACCGGGCGCTGGGAGAAATTCTCGGGGACGGCTACGCCGATCCGGAGGGGGCCGCCGCGCTGCTGCTCGACAAACTGCTGGCCAAGGATATGCTACCGCTATGACAGAGCCCAAAAAACCAAAGAAACCCCGTGGCACGGCACGCCTGCTCGACGGCACGTGCATCGCCTGCGGCGCCCGCTGCCAGAGTTCCTGCCCGGTCAACTGCATAGAGATGAATGATAACGGCGAGCCGATTGTCGAGACGCAAAAATGCATCGGCTGCCGCAAATGCATCAAGATTTGCCCGGCGGAAGCACTTGAGATGTACTTCACACCAGAGGAACAGAAGATCCTTGACGAACTGGCTGCTGTTTCCGGAGAAACTGCGGAGGAAGAACCTGACGACGAGGCTGCCGCCCTGGCCAGGAAGCTGGCCGAATTCCGTGGAGTGTGGGTATTCGTCGAACAAACCGAAGGAGAGCCGGCCAAAGTTTCCTGGGAGCTGCTGGGGGTGGGCGCCGGACTTGCGGCAACCCTCGGCGTGGATCTCTGCGCACTCGTCATCGGCCACAACGTCGAACATCTCTGCACTGAAGCCTTTGCCTACGGCGCCACCACGGCCTACCTGCTCGATGCTCCGGTCTATAAAAACTACCGCACCGAAGCATACGTGGAAGGGTGCTGCCACCTGATCGACAGCTACAAACCGGAAATCATTCTGATGGGCGCCACCGGCATGGGGCGCGACCTGGCCGGGGCGATAGCAACCCGTGTCGGAACCGGCCTCACCGCCGACTGCACCGGACTGGCCATCGACGATAAACGCAATCTGATGCAGACCCGCCCCGCCTTCGGCGGCAACATCATGGCAACCATCATGTGTGATAAATTCCGTCCGCAGATGTCGACCGTCCGTCCCAATGTCATGCCGATGACGGAGCGGATGGAAGGGGCCACGGGTAATATCGTCCGTGACCCGTTCACGGTACCTGAGGACAATATCCTCACCAAGGTCATCGAGATCATCCACGACGCCCACGGCAAGGGGGCTGTCGACATAACCGGCGCAGAGTTTATCGTTTCCGGCGGGCGCGGCCTGATGGGCCCGGAAAACTTCGCAATGCTGCAGGAATTGGCCGATGAGCTCGGTGGCGTGGTGGGCGCATCCAGAAGCGCTGTAGATGCCGGCTGGATGCCGGGAGACCGCCAGGTCGGCCAGACCGGAAAAACCGTCCGCCCCAAAATCTACATCGCCTGCGGCATTTCGGGTGCCATCCAGCATCTTGTGGGGATGCAGGATTCGGACATGGTCATCGCCATCAACCGCGACAAAAGCGCCCCCATCTTCGAGGTGGCCACCTACGGCATCGTCGGAGACCTGTTTCTGGTGGTTCCGGCGATTACGAAGAGAATCCGTGCACTAAAACAGAAATAATTCTCTGACAAGTCCGACTGGTCTGACCGGTCTGAAAAAGAAGGTAAAACCCATGATGCCAAGCCCAACCCTGTTTACACCGCTTCTGCTGGCCTCGCTGGCTGTTTTCGCCTGGAGCTGCTGGAAACGATTCAGCCTGATCTCCCTCGGTCGCCCCGAGGACCGTTTCGACGACATCCCTTCCCGTCTGGGTGACATGCTGCTCTATGCATTCGGCCAGAAACGGGTCGTGGCAAAACCGTTTGGTATCAATCACTTCGTCATTTTCTGGTCGTTCATCATCCTGCTGATTGCCAACACCGAATTTCTGATTCACGGTGTATTTCCCGGAATCAGCCTGTCGAAACTGCCGGATGGAATCTACCTCCCGTTGATCCTGGTGCTTGACATCGTTTCGCTGTTTTCGCTCCTGGCGGTAACTGTAGCCGCCGTGCGTCGAACTGTCTCACCCCCCTACCCGGAGGCAAGGACAAAGGAAGCATTTTTCATCCTGTCGCTGATTGCCATCCTGATGCTGGCCTACTTCGGCATCAACGCCGCCAAGATTTCGCGGCTCCCGGCCGGGATGCAGAATGTCGCCTCACTGTACATGCCGGTATCGGCGAAATTCGCTCTGCTGGTCCCGCCAACAGCCGGTGCGGCGGTCTACGCCTGGTCCTGGTGGCTTCACGCGGCCGCACTGCTGATCTTCATCTGCTACCTGCCGAACAGCAAACATATGCACATCCTGACAGCCATTCCCAACTGTTTCTTTCGCCGTCAGGAAAAACCGAACACTCTGCCGCGCGAAGAGTTTACCGTCGGCAGCACCTTCGGCATCAGCCGGGTCAATCAGTTTACCTGGAAAGATCTGCTGGATTCCTTCTCCTGCACCGAATGCGGACGCTGCCAGAACGTCTGCCCGGCCGGCATAACTGGTAAACCGCTCAATCCTCGCGGCGTAATCCATGACATCAAAATCAATCTGCTCGATAACTCTTCCGCTCTGAAAAGCGGGGGGAACCCTACAACTGCGCTGATTGGCGACGGGGGAGAAGGAAGTATTTCGGAAGAAGCCATCTGGAGCTGCACCACCTGCGGAGCCTGCATGGAGGCCTGCCCGGTCTTCATCGAGCAGATGCCAAAAATCGTCCAGCTCAGGCGCCACCTGGTGGAGAGCGAGGCTAAGTTTCCCGACGAGCTGCTGAATCTGTTTGAAAACATGGAGGGACGCAGCAATCCGTGGGGGATCGCCCCCGGTGAGCGGGTAAAATGGTGCAGCCAGCTGCCGGTCAGACATTTCGAAAAAAACAGCACCGAGTACCTGTTCTATGTCGGCTGCGCCGGTTCCTTCGACTCCCGCAGCAAACAGGTTAGCGTTGCCGTGGCGCAGCTGCTGGACAAGGCCGGCGTCTCCTGGGGGATTCTTGGCAAGGACGAAAAATGCTGCGGCGACAGCGTCAGGCGCTTGGGAAACGAGTACGTGTTCGACCGGATGGCGAAAGAAAACTGCTCCGTTTTCCGGGAACGGGGGATCAAAAAAGTCATCACCCAGTGCCCGCACTGTTTTTCGACGCTGAAGAACGACTACCGGCAGTATGGGCTGGAACTGGAGGTGATCCATCACAGCGAACTGTTGCGCAATCTTGTGCAGGACGGACGCCTCACGGTAGGTTCGACCACGAACGTCATGGGATCAACCGTCTTTCACGATTCCTGCTACCTGGGGCGGCATAACGACGTCTATGACGCTCCGCGCGAGGTCATCGAACTGGCAACCGGCAAGGAACCGGGTGAAATGGAGCGCTACGGCAGCAACGCGTTCTGCTGCGGCGCCGGCGGTGGGCGGATGTGGATGGAAGAGCATGTCGGCGAGCGGATCAACCTGACGCGAGTCAACGAAGCGCTCAAAGAAAGCCCCGATACAATCTGTGTCGCCTGCCCCTACTGCATGACCATGTTTGAGGACGGCCTGAAAGACGTCAAAGCCGATAACGTCAAGGTGCGAGATGTAGCCGAGGTGCTGGCCGAAGCGGTGCTGCGCTGAACCGGCTATCGTCACCAGGCCAGATCAAGCGAGAGCTTGACGAAGGGCACATTATCAAGGCGGATGGAAGGCCGGCTGGAATCGTAAAATTCGATGCTGCGGTCGAAGGCGTAGCCGGTTGACACCGCCACTTTAGTACCGGCGGCCGGCAGATACTCGACTCCGCACAGCACCTTGTAATCCCGGTATTTCAGAGCACCTGCCGAAACGGTGCTGTCATGAATACCGTATTCATCACTGGCGAAGTCTCCGGCCAGAAACAGGTTCAGATTTCGTGAATGCATGTAGGTCACCCCCGGTCGCGGGGCGACGATATCGATGCGCCACTGCGGGCCCGGCTGATAGCTCACCCCGAGGATCGGCAGGAACTGCATGGAGTGGTAGCCAAAGCGGTAGATGAACCCCCCTGTCAATGTCAGCCCGTTGTCAAACGTGTACCCCCCCAGTGCCAGCAGCGGCATTTTAACGTCATCCCCCGTCAGATCCTTAAAATCGCTGTACAGGCCGGGAAAAAGCTTCAAATTTGCAAAAGATCGCTCGTTGATCCGATATGAAACACCGGTTTCCAGAACCACCGAATGCAGAGTACCCGGCAGGGCTGCAGCTGCCGGTGCATCGATGGATTTCAACCCGTAGCCGCCGCCGATGGTAAGTGATGTCGAACTGTTAACCGGAATTGTGCGCCCCGCACGCAGTCGGTAGTCGGCTATTGCCGCTGAATCGCCCCGTTCGCGCAAATCGGCGGAAGGGAGGTAGCCGAATGTGAACTGACTGCTCCACTCCGTCGCCGGTTTCATCCGGGCCGGTTCGCCGCTTTTCGATGCAGTACTCTCCTGTTCGGCCAGGGTTTCTGCAGGGAGCGTCAGCAGTATGAGTGAAGTGATGGTCGCCAGAGAAATCGATATTTTTGAGAAGGTGGGCATAATGTACACTTCCTTTGACTGTGCCTAAAATTTTTATACCGCATCCTAGCAATTCCCTCCGCTTTTGCAAACGCTATTTAACGCCGTTTCACTCTATTTTTCACCTGAACGAAAAAAAACCGCAAAAAACCTGACAACCCTCTTTTTTTTTTACAAACGGTATGTTATTTGAGTAACACTAAATTTCATATCCTTACTATGGGGAGGCAGCATGAGCTACGAGGTCAAGAACGAGCAACTGGTCAAGTGGGTCGCGGAAATCGCTACACTGTGCGGTCCTGAGAAGATCCACTGGTGTGACGGTTCGCAGGAGGAGTATGACGAGCTCTGCAACCAGCTGGTGCAATGCGGGACGTTCAAAAAACTGAATCAGGAAAAACGCCCCAACAGTTATCTGGCCTGGTCCGATCCGGGCGACGTTGCCCGCGTCGAAGACCGTACCTTCATCTGCAGCATCTCCAAGCAGGATGCCGGCCCCACCAACAACTGGATGCACCCCAAGGAGATTAAGGAGACCCTGACCAAGCTCTTCACCGGCAGCATGAAGGGTCGCACCATGTATGTCATCCCATTCAGCATGGGGCCGCTCGGCTCCCCGATAGCAAAAATAGGCGTCGAGATCTCCGATTCCCCCTATGTGGCCGTCAATATGCGCATCATGGCCCGCATGGGCAAAGCGGTTATCGATGTGCTCGGCAACGGCGAATTTGTTCCCTGTCTGCACTCAGTCGGCGCGCCGCTGCAGCCGGGTCAACAGGATGTCCCCTGGCCCTGTAACAAGGAAAAATACATCGTTCATTTCCCCGAAGAGCGCGCCATCTGGTCATTCGGCAGCGGCTACGGCGGTAACGCCCTGCTGGGCAAGAAATGCCTGGCACTCAGGATCGCTTCAAAAATTGCCAAGGATGAGGGGTGGCTGGCCGAGCACATGCTTATCCTGGGCATAGAATCTCCCGAAGGCGCGAAGACCTATGTAGGTGCCGCTTTCCCGAGCGCCTGCGGCAAGACCAATCTGGCCATGCTGGTACCGCCCGATTCTTTCAATAAGAGCGGTTGGAAGATTTCCACCGTCGGTGATGATATCGCCTGGATCAAGCCGGGTCCTGACGGTCGCCTGTATGCCATCAATCCGGAATACGGTTTCTTCGGCGTAGCACCCGGCACCTCTGTCAAGACGAATCCCAATGCCATGGCCTCCTGTGCTACCAACTCCATTTTCACCAACGTAGCACTGACTCCCGATGGCGACGTCTGGTGGGAGGGGATGACCGATGCCAAGCCTCCGCTTCTGACCGACTGGCAGGGCAATAAATGGACACCGGACTGCGGCAGGAATGCGGCCCACCCCAATTCACGTTTCACCTCGCCGGCCGGCCAGTGTCCATCTATTGATCCGGAATGGGAAAACCCAAAAGGGGTGCCGATCAGCGCCATGATTTTCGGCGGGCGGCGCAACAATGTCATTCCACTGGTTTACCAGGCCTTCAACTGGAGTTTCGGCGTTTATATGGCCGCGACTATGGGTTCCGAGACCACCGCTGCCGCTGTCGGCGCCACCGGCGCCGTCCGTCGCGACCCGTTCGCCATGCTGCCGTTCTGCGGGTACCACGTTGCTGATTATTTCGCTCACTGGCTGCAGGTTGGACGCACTATTCCGATTCCGCCACGCATTTTCAGCGTCAACTGGTTCCGCAAAGATGCCAACGGCAACTTCCTCTGGCCCGGCTTCGGCGAAAATATGCGCATCCTGAAATGGATTGCCAAGCGCGTACAGGGAAATGCCGCTGCGGTCGAAAGCCCGCTGGGGTGGATGCCGCGCTATGAGGATCTGGACTGGACCGGACTGGACAGCGTCAGTCGCGACCAGTTTTATGAACTGATGTCAGTTGACCGGGATGTCTGGAAGGAAGAGATTGTTTCCCACGAAGAGCTGTTCGTCAAGATGTACGACCGTCTGCCTAAAGAGTTTCTGCATATCCGTCAGCTGATTCTCTCGGGCCTCTGGCGCTCCCCCGAGCACTGGGAGCAGTTCCACTCAACGCCCGACGCTGAAGTGTAATCTCTGAAAAGCATTATGTACGAAGAAGGGCGTTGCAATTGCAGCGCCCTTCTTCATTTCTAATCTTCTACCTCGATTTCCTTCACCCGCATTTCTTCACCAGACAAGATAACTACCCGATGGCTGCCACAATTACGGCAGGCATCGTACAGTTCCGTCAGAGGCGTCACGTGTCCGCATTCCCGGCACTCTCCCGATCCCGGTATCCTGAGTATGGAAAGCCTGGCACCTTCAAGCAGGGTGTCCCGACTGCAGGCATCGAAACAGAATTCGATCGCTTCCGGTACAACGCTGCTCAGTTCACCGATTTCTACATCCAAAGCTATGACCCGTCGTCCGGCAGCATGTTCAAGACAGAGCTCGATAATCCCCTGGGTTATGGACATTTCGTGCATGTTTTCCCGTCCTCCACACAATAAAAAAGCCTGCGGGGAATGTCCCCGCAGGCTGAAGTGTCCCTCCCCGCAGGGAAGTCGATTAGTGCTTCTTCTCCGGAGCCTTCGGTGCATCAGCAGGCTTGGCAGCATCGGCAGGCTTAGCTGCATCGGCAGGCTTGGCAGCATCAGCCGGGGCAGCTGCTTTGTTTGAAGAAGTAGGAGCCTGAACAGGCTTCGGAGCCTCAACTGCAGGTGCAGGAGCGGGAGCAGGAGCTTCTTCTTTTTTCTTGCAGCCGGCTGCAAAAGCAGTTGCAAGAGCGAGTACCAGGGCCAGAGAGATCAGTTTTTTCATGTTACGTTACCTCTTTCGTGTGATTTTACCATTTAAACGCGTAGCGCATGGTTTTTAAGTCAAAATAGAAATATACGCAATTCATTTTCATTGTCAAGTTTTTTATTCGGGGAAGTTTCGTCGTAATTGATTTGGAAGCACGCGTGTGCTAGAGTCCCGCCAGAACTTTTTTAATGAACGGATGCGGCTTTCATGACGAAACCACTGACCATAGACAAATCATTGCGTGAGCGCCGCCGCATAAACCGCCTGCTGGATTTTCTCAAAAGGGATGACCTGACCGGCGAACAGATGGAGCGCATCGGCCGGCGACTGCAGAAGTCAGGCAAGCGGGCGCTGACACCGCTGGTCCGGAAGCTGTGGCGTGAACAGAACGGTACCGCGCTCTATCGCTACACCTGCATGCTGGATTTTTTCGACACATCATCCTGGATGGATCAACTGATTCAGATCACCCTGCAGCGCACGGATCTTGAGGAGGACGGCAAGCTGGCGCTGCTTGACGTTTTGCACGAAAGCGGCATTGACGTCACTGCTCCCCCCTTTGCGACTATGACCGGCTACGGTTCGCCGACGCTGGAAGGTTTTGTCGACGACTGCCTCAAGGATGGCGAACGAGGCCTGGTTCGCTTCATCGACAGCTTTCTGGATATTGACACGGAATTTCGCGAAAAAATGATGCGACGCCTGGCAGACACCAGTTCTCCTGAGGCCATGTCGTTGCTGGAAATATTGCTCACTTTTGAGAAACCTGAGATTGTGCAGGAGGCAATCACCACCCTCGGGCGGGCAAAGAACGGCTATGCCCTCGACGTTTTGACCAGGGCGGAGGCACGTTGCGACGGCGATAACGTCGATCTGATCCGGCGGAGCATCCGACGGCTTTCGTTCAACGGCATTAACGAACCGATGGAAATGCCCCCGTTCCAGCAGCCACTATCCTTCCATGAAGTGTATGCCGGACCGGTTGATTTTTACGGTTCCCGCACCCTCTGGTTTGCCTGGGGGCTTGACGGTGGCGGATTTGCGGCCATGCTGGTGTTGACCGGTGAGGGTGACGGCCTGCTGAACGCCATCAGCTATCGCATGAAGGATGAAAAGGAGTACGGCCATATTCTGCAGGACGTCGCCGGGGGGGAGATGCTGGCTCCGGTAGAGCATGACTATGCCCTGGCGGCACTACGTGACGCCCTCCATCGCAGTCGTGAGGCGGGGTTCTACCTCCCGCCTGATTTCTACGTCGACATGCGGTTTTTCCGCCCCGACTCCCTCAAACCGGAAGCATATGTCCCCCGCTTCAAACTCAAACATCTTGAGGAAATTGTTGAGAAAATTCCGGGGTATGTTGCATCCGGTAACGAACTGCTCGACGAGCCGGGTCTTGAGGGGTGGGTGATAACCGAAGCGGCGCTCTATGACGTCGCCGACCGGCTGAATGCGCTGGGAGCTGAAGGCAGGTCAGGTGATGTAGAGGCCGAGATACTGGAAAAAGAGATCCTCCGTTGCTGCGAGGAACTGATAGTCCCCCGCAGGGCCGATATCATCAAGCGACTGCTGCTGACGGCCGACTACCTTCAACACACCGAAAGCGGCGAAGGAACCGTGCAGAAGACACTTGCCATCGCCTTGAGCATTGTTGGAGGCTTCCTTCCCGACCACCGCCACCCGTTCATTCGGAGGCTTCTGCTGGACAGCGTGGATGCTGCGCGGCAAACACTGGCTGAGGGATATGACCCGCGCCTGGAAGAAGGGTATGATGACGATTTCGATGACTGATGCGGAGCGGGTTGCCGTAATCGGCGGTGGCAGCTGGGGAACTGCGCTGGCCAACCGGCTGGCGTCCAACGGCAATGACACGCTGCTCTGGGCATACGAGCCGGAGGTGGTGGCGGAGATCAATTCCGGCCATGTCAATTCACTCTATCTGCCGGACATTACGCTTCATTCGGCTCTGGCATGTACCGGGAGTCTGGAAGAAGCGGTCAGTGGCCGCAGTATGATCGTCATGGTGACACCGGTGCAGGTCATGCGTGGTGTCCTGCAGAAACTTTCTCCCTTTATTTCGACAGATGCGATTATTGCCAATGCTTCCAAGGGGATTGAGCTCGAAACCCTGAACACGGTGTCTCAGGTTTGCGGCGAACTGCTTGGTGATATGGTATCGGCCCGTTACGTGGCGCTTTCCGGCCCCACCTTTGCCCGTGAAGTCGCGCTGGGTCTGCCAACGCTGATTGTGGCTGCATCGCGCAGCGACGCAAGCGCCCGCACGGTTCAGAAGGCACTCAGCTGCCCCTGTCTGCGCGTGTACACCAACAGTGATGTGACCGGTGTCGAACTGGGGGGGGCGGTCAAGAACGTCATTGCCATTGCTGCCGGCATCTGTGATGGCCTCGGCTTCGGACACAACGCCCGGGCGGCGCTGATCACACGTGGCCTGGCAGAGATGAACCGCCTCGGGCAGGCGATGGGAGCCCAGTCGGCCACCTTCTCCGGATTGGCAGGGATGGGTGACCTCGTGCTGACCTGCACCGGAGACCTTTCCCGTAACCGCACGGTCGGCTTTAAGCTTGGCCAGGGGATGAAACTGGCCAACATTCTGGCCGAGATGCGCATGGTTGCCGAAGGGGTAAAGAGTGCCGAATCGGTCTATCTGCTCGCCCGACGGTTAGGTGTCGAGATGCCGATCGTCGAGAAGACCTGGCAGATCCTGCATGAGGACAAGCCCGCCCGCCAGGCGGTGACTGAACTGATGGCGCGGGGGTTGAGAGCGGAAGAATAAATCACTTCTGCTAACTCGTGGCCATCATCTCGAAAACTCCATCCAGCGGGGCGCTTACCCGTATTTCCTTCCCGGATTCATCTCTGAACGTCATTGCAGAGCAGTGCAGCATCATCCGTTCGGCTTTAACCGTTCCGTACGTCGTGTCGCCGATAATCGACAGCCCGCACGACTGCAGATGAACTCTGATCTGATGCGTGCGACCGGTCAGCGGCCTGGCCTCCACCAGAGACCGCTCGCCGAACGAAAGACAGCTGAACTCTGTTACAGCCGGCTTTCCCCCCGCCACAACGCCGTAGCGTGCCGGGGCAATCTTGCCGATGGCCCCCTCCACCGTCCAGCTGTCATGAGCGGGCCGACCGCTGACCAGCGCCAGATACCGCTTGTCAATCAGGCCGTCGTGAAAGAGGCTGGAAAGCCAGGCTGCGGATCTCTTATGCTTCGGGAACAGCATGACGCCGGACGTGCCGCGGTCAAGCCGGTGAACGATGCGGGCCGGTTCGGCGATGCCATGAATCCGGAAATAGTCGCCGACCCAGAATTCGAGGGTTCCCTTGAGCTGGTACGGGGTGCGCTGGCTGTTGATGCCGGCCGGTTTGTTGACGGCGATCAGGTTGTTGTCTTCGTACAAAAGAGCTGCCGTCGGCAGTAGCAGTTCCTGAAATCGTCCGGCCTCCATGATGCCGAGTTCGATCAGATCACCGGCTTTTACCTGCCGTGATGCCACTCGCACCATAGTCCCATTGACCGCGCACCCACCCCGGTCGATAATCCGCCGGGCCTCGGATTTGCTGAGATCTGTCCGGAGGCGTGCAATGGCATCATCGAGGCGTTCGCTGCCCTGTCTGTTGTCGATGGGAAATTTTTTGATCATACCCACAGGTAGTACCCTCTTTCCGGCATGATTTCAAACAAATTCCCTGTGGCGAATGGAGCGCAATTCTGCTACCCTCCGGCGGTGCCGCAACATTCAGACTTCGACATACCAATGCTCCGCGGTCCGGTGATACTGACGCATCTACTGCTGGCCCGGTATGTCCGGGATGGTGACCGGGTCGTGGACGCCACCTGCGGCAACGGCAATGATACCCTGCTGCTGGCGGAGTTGTGCGGCAGAAACGGCCATGTGTGGGGTTTTGATATTCAACAACATGCCCTGGATGAGACTGCCCGCAGGGTGACTGAGGCAGGCATGGAGGAGCGGGTCACGCTGCTGCTGGCGGGGCATGAGGATATGCTTTCACACACTTCCGGGCCGCTGAAGGCGGTCTGTTTCAATCTGGGATATCTGCCGGGGGGCGACCGGAGCCTTATTACCCGTCCGGAAACAACCCTGAGCGCCCTCGAGCATTCGTTGCAGCTGATTTCAGCCGGTGGCATCGTGGCAGTCACCCTCTACAGCGGCCATGCAGGTGGAGCCGATGAAAAAACGGCCGTCGAAGGATGGGCCACCGCGCTCCCGCCGCAAAAATATCACTGCTGGCGGATGGGGCAGCTGAATGTCCCGGCCGATGCTCCGTTCGTCATCGTTATCCAGAAAGTAGTCTGACGTGCTGCGAATCATGCTCCCCTTCATAGCCGTTCTGCCGCCGCTGGCCTATTCGCTGATCTCGCTGCACTGCGCCCGCCGCTTTTTCTCCACACCTGCACCTGCCGCCCCGGCCCTGCCGGCACCCGGAGTAACCATTCTCAAGCCGGTCAAGGGGATGGATGCCGGGAGCTACGACAATTTCGCCTCGTTCTGCCGTCAAAGGTTCACGGGGGAGCTGCAGCTGATTTTCGCCGTTGCCTCCGATGACGACGAGGCGATTCCGGTTATCCGCCAACTGATGCTTGATTTTCCCGGTCACGAGATTCGGCTGACCATCAGCCCCACGCTGCACGGCCCGAACCGCAAGGTTTCCAACCTGATCAACGCCTTTCCGCAGGCGCGCCACGACATCATCATCGTCTGCGACAGCGACATCCGGGTGGGGGAGGAGTATCTTCAGTCGGTGACCTCCCATTTCTGCGACCGGGAGATCGGTCTGGTGACGTCGCTGTACCGCACTTCTCACGTTCATGGTTGTGCCTCCGCGCTTGAGGCAACCGGATTCACGGCAGAGATGATCCCCAATGTGCTGGTAGCGCTGCAACTGGAGGGACTCACCTTCGCGCTGGGTGCTTCGATGGCGGTCAGACGTCAGGCGCTGGAGTCTATCGGCGGATTTGAGGCACTCTCTGACTATCTGGCAGATGATTACCAGCTGGGTAACAAGATCCATCGTGCCGGCTGGCGGATTGCGCTGGACGGCTGCTCTGTTGAAAGCATGATAAAGCCTGAAAAACTGGAAACGGTTCTTTCCCGCCAGCTGCGCTGGGCCCGCACCATGCGGGTCAGCAGGCCGGGAGGCTACCTGGCGTCTGGGATCACCCAGCCATTTTCTGCTGTTCTGCTGGCGTTTCTGCTGGCACCTTCAGCCACAGTTGCAGCGATGGCCGTCTTTCTGCTCTACACCGTTCGCATGACCGTCAGCACAATCTTCAGCCGGCGGTACGTCAAGGACGGTCTGCTGCCGCGCTGGCTCATAATTCTCCCCTTGCGCGACATGCTGTCCTTCAGCATCTGGGCGCTGTCGTTTCTGGGAAACCGGGTTGAATGGCGGGGGAGTCGCTTCAGGCTCGAACCGGGGGGTAAAATCAGAGCATTGACCTGAAGAACGGGGCGATACATCTGAATCTTCTTTACACACCGTGCCCATATCGGGTACAAACCGCCCACGACATATATGTGAAGAATTCAAATACGATACGAACACAGAAGGGGTTTACGTGGAAGGAACAGACAAACAGAAAGTCAGCATGGTCAGCCTGGGCTGTCCGAAAAACCTGGTGGATGCCGAAGTGATGCTTGGCGTACTGGCGGCTCGCGAGTACGAAATCACGATGGATGAAAAGGATGCCGACGTCATCATCGTCAACACCTGCTCCTTCATCAAGGAGGCCAAGCAGGAGAGCATCGATGCCATTCTTGACCTGGCCGAGCGGAAGCACGACGGGCGCTGCCACACGCTGATCGTCTCCGGTTGCCTGCCGCAGCGCTACCAGGAGGAGCTTGCCACAGAGCTGCCGGAGGTGGACATCTTTATCGGTACTGGTGATTACCCCCGCATCGCCGAGATACTGGCCGAAAAAAGCGGCTCGGAAGGGCAGCTCAGGTATGTCGGCGATCCCGATTTTATCTACGACGAGACCCTGCCGCGGCTGAATTCGTCGCCGGCCTGGTATTCCTATCTCAAGATCGGCGAAGGGTGCTCCAACTGCTGCTCCTACTGCATCATTCCTACGCTGCGCGGCGCCTACCGTTCCCGTCCCCTCGACGCACTGGTGGCTGAGGCAGAGCGGCTGGTCGCCCGGGGCGTCAAGGAGATCAATGTCATCTCCCAGGACATCACCCGCTACGGCAATGATCTGGAAGAAGGCACTACTCTGGAAACGCTGATCCGACGCCTGGCGGCCATCGAAGGTCTGCGCTGGATCCGCCTGCTGTACGCCTATCCAGACGGCATCAGCGACAGCCTGATAGCACTGATCCGTGATGAGCCAAAAGTCTGCAAATATCTGGATATTCCGATTCAGCACATATCTGACCCGATTCTGCAGGCGATGAAACGCCGCAGTTCGGAGCAGCAGATTCGCGACTTGATCGCTAAGCTGCGCATCGAAATTCCGGGCATTGCCCTGCGCACCTCCCTGATCGTCGGTTTTCCCGGTGAAACTATCGAGGATTTTACCAAGCTGACGCATTTTGTGGAGCAGGCCCAGTTCGACAGACTGGGGGTATTCTGCTATTCGAAGGAAGAGGGAACTCCAGCGGCGGAGATGCCGGAGCAGGTGACCGAGCGGGTCAAGCGGGAGCGTCACCGCAAGCTGATGCGTGCCCAGGCGCGGATTTCGTTCCGCCATAACCGTACGTTGATCGGGACTCACGAGCAGGTGATCGTGGAGGGCTACAGCGAAGAGACCGAGCTGCTGCTGAAAGGGCGTTCATCACGCCAGGCCCCCGACATCGACGGTCAGGTTTATATAACATCAGGAACCGCCGATGTCGGCGATATTGTCACCCTGAAAATCACCGATTCTTCAGACTATGATCTGATCGGAGAGATGGTGGAGTGAAGTTCCATTCATCACACTGCTTTCGATAGGCACCCATGAAGCTTAACGCCAAGCTGATCATCATAATGCTGTCGCTGCTGGTACTGGCCATGATAACCCTGTTCAGCCTCAACCAGTACGCCCAGACGGCCTTGGTGAACGAAATCCAGGAGAGCTCCCAGGAGATTTCCAAGGCGATCCAGATGAGTATCGCCGACCTCACCTCCGATGCCGAAACCTCCCGCCTGACCGATTATCTGGCCAAGGCCCGTGAGAAGGGGATCAACGAGATCAACATCATCAACACCGAAGGGGAGATCATCGATTCATCCGATCCGGATAAGATCGGGAAAAAGCGGGAACTGAAGAAACTTGAAAAAGGCATCCACGCCGTGCAGCGGCCGATTGGCGGCGCTGTGCTGTCACAGAAACCGTATGAGGTGATCGTCCCGGTCATCGTCGGTGACGAGCAGCTCGGCTATGTTCAGATCAACATGCTGCTGGACAACATCCGCGACATCCAGCACGCCAACTTCATCCGCCGCCTGTTTGCCACCGGGATGGTATTCTCTGTCGGCATCGCCCTCACCATCTTCCTGGCCCGCCGTTACACAACGCCGATCCATAATCTGGTGGACGATTTCAAGCGGGTTTCCGCCGGCGATCTGTCGGTGACCATTCCGGTGGAGAGCAACGACGAGATTGGCGAAATGGCCGCCGGCTTCAACATGATGGTGGCCCAGCTGCGCGAGCGGGAGGCGTTGGAGAAACGGCTCTACGAGGCTGAACACCTCTCGCGGGTCGGCCAGCTGGCATCCGGCATCGCCCATGAAATCCGCAACCCGCTCAATTACATCAGCCTGGCCATCGATCACCTGAAAACCGAAATGCTCCCCTGCTGCGGTGATAAACGCGGTGAGCTTGAGGAACTGACCGGCAAGATCAAGGAAGAGGTGCGGCGTGCCAACTATATGGTGGTCAATTTCATGAACTATGGCCGCCCGCTCAAGCTCCGCCGCTCGCTGGTGGCCTACGATGCTCTGCTGGAGAAGGTTCTACCGGTGCTTCACGACCGTCTTCAGCAGCAGCATATCATCGTGGAACGCCAGCTTCCCGCCGGGCTTTCCGATCTGTGGGTCGATCAGGAACTGATGCGCAACTGCATCCTCAATTTTATCACCAACGCTGCCCAGGCGATGCCGGACGGCGGTACGATTACGCTGGGTGCAACTCGTAACGACGGCGGCAACCGGATTCACCTGACATTTACCGACCAGGGCAGCGGTATCCAGGAGGAGGATCTGGCCAAAATATTCCAGCCCTACTTCACAACCAAGGATGTCGGTATCGGCCTGGGACTGGCCATAACGGAGCGGATCATCAAGGAGCATGGTGGTGAGATACGGGTGGAGAGCATTGTCGGAAGCGGGACTGTCTTCTCTGTTTCTCTACCGCTCAAAGAAGAAACTGATACCACATCTATGAACCGGGGAGAATAAACGTGGCATCCATGCAGGGAAGCATACTGATCGTTGATGATGAAAAAGGACAGCGGGACATTCTCAACCTGATACTCAAGAAGGAGGGGTACGATCTGGTTGATGTTCCCGGCGTGAAGGAAGCGCTGGAACAGCTTGACAAGCGCGAGTTCGACCTGATCATGACCGACCTTCAGATGCAGGGGCAGAACGGGCTCGACCTGCTCGAAACCGTCATGTCAGATAACCCGCAGCAGTGTGTCATCATGATAACCGCCCACGGTTCGGTAGACTCGGCGGTGGTAGCCATGCGCAAGGGGGCCTTCGACTACCTCGAAAAGCCGCTGGAAAAAGACAACCTGATCATGACATTACAGAGAGCGTTTGAACGGATCAATCTGGTGCGTGAAAACCGGGTACTGCAGAAGCGGGTCGAGTCGATTCAGACCATTCCCAATATGCTGGGTGATCATCCCAAGATGAATGAGGTCTCCCGGATTGTCGCCAAGATTGCCCCCTCCAATTCCGCCGTGCTGATCGTCGGAGAATCGGGAACCGGCAAGGAACTGATCGCCAGGGCGATCCATGAGCGGAGCGGCAGGCACGACAAACCGTTCATGGCGATCAACTGCGCCGCAATTCCGGATACGCTGATCGAAAGCGAACTGTTCGGCCATGAAAAGGGGAGCTTCACTGGCGCCAATGCCCGCGAAATCGGCATCTTCGAGGCTGCCGAAGGGGGCACCGTCTTCCTCGACGAGATCGGTGAAATGAATGTGGCCATCCAGGCCAAACTACTGCGCGCCATTCAGGAGAAGGAGGTTCGCCGGGTGGGTGGGAAGGTCAATATCCCGCTGGACGTGCGAATTGTTTCGGCTACCAACAAAGAACTTGAACAGGAGATAAAAAAAGGGGGATTCCGGGAAGATCTCTTCTACCGGCTGAATGTAATCAGGATCAATCTCCCACCGCTGCGCGAACGGGGGAGTGATGTCAAAACTTTGGCAGAATTCTTCGTTAAAAAGTACAGCAAGGCCGCCGGTATAGAGATAGACGGGATTTCCAGGCCGGCACTAAAATTGCTGATGGGCTATACCTGGCCGGGCAATGTGCGTCAGCTTGAATCGGTTGTCGAGCGTTCGGTACTGATGGCAGAGAGCAACTACATAGAGCCCGACGATCTGCCTGCAGAGGTTTCCGCCTGCGGATCACTGGCGGGAGGCGTGCCGTTCGACCTTCCCCCTGACGGGATAGCCATCGAGGAATTGGAGAAAGGTCTGATCATCAAGGCGATGGAACGTGCCGACTGGGTCATCGGCAAGGCGGCGCCGCTTCTGGGGATGAGCTACAAGACGCTGCAGTACCGGCTTGACAAGTTTGAGATAGTGCGTCCTGACAAGCGGGGGCGCTGATTCAGGCGTCAGTAGCGAGCACTACATTGACCGGAGTTTAATACTATGGAGACGGAAACCTGTAGCGCACCACTGATGGAATTCGGCCGGGGAACCTACTGGGGGCCGAATACCCGTTTCGTCAAGTATCTTTATGACGAAAAAATCATTATCGGCAGTTTCTGTTCCATAGCAGATCACGTCGTGATCTGTTCAGGTGGGGAACATCGTACCGATCAGGTTTCAACTTGGGCGTTCGATGAAATGCTTTTCCGTAAAAAAGGAGAATCACGGGCTTACCGGCACACACAGAACACGACTATCGGCCATGATGTCTGGATCGGCTATGGTGCTTACATAAACGCCGGTGTGACGGTCGGCCCCGGAGCTGTCATCGGAGCGCGGGCGGTTGTTTTTAACGATGTGCCGCCATATTCGATAGTCATGGGCAATCCGGCGACTATCGTGCGATATCGCTTCAGCGCACCGGCGGTTGAACGACTGCTGCGGATCGCCTGGTGGTTCTGGCCGCAGGACGACATTGAAAGCAACATAGAATGGTTCTACCGTCCGATCGGTGAATTTCTCGACCGTTTCGATCCTCCGGGAGAACGGTAAGATGGAGAGATTAATCACGTTGATACAAAAGACGTTTGCGATTGGATTCGAAATCAACCAGGACACACCGTTGATCAGTACCGGCCTGATCGACAGCCTGCACGTTGCCATGTTGCTGACACTTCTCGAACGGGAATATGGCCTGACGATATCCACCCGCGATATCGGAGTGGACAACTTCGATACGCCCCGCCAGATGGAAGCATTTTTGAAGAATCGATGAGACATCTCGATTGCCCCGCCACCATCTTCGAGATGTTTTCGACTGTCATGGAGCAGCATGCAGACAGTCCCGCTTTCACCTTTCTTGATGACAAACTTCAGGCGCGGGACTACTCGTTTCGCATTCTGCAGGAAGCCAGTGCTGCAGGTGCTGAAAAACTCCGCCGTTACGGCTTTCCCGACAATTCTCCGGTTGGCATCCTGGTGCAGTCGCAGGAGAGCCAGGTTGTCCATTATCTGGCCGTGCTGGAAGCAGGACTGGTCCCGGCGATACTTACGCCTCCCAATCGCAAATTGCGCGTTGAAATTTTCGAAGAGACAATCATCGCTCTGGTGGAGCAGTGTCAGTTCTCGGCAATAATTACCGATATGGCGGAGCTGAACGCCGATGTACGTCTGCTGGAACCCTGGACGCTGGACACGTTGCGGGAGTCGCACCGGCCGCCGGCAGTGCTCGATACTACTGCTATTCTCCAGTTTACTTCAGGCACAACCGGTATTAAGCGCGGGGTACAGATTTCCCATGCAGCGATGCAGACATCATTGCAAATCTACTCAAAATCATTGGGACTCGACCGCAGAGACATCATCCTTAGCTGGCTGCCGCTGTACCATGACATGGGATTTATCGCCTGCCTTAACATGCCGCTGGCTTTCGGGGTGCACTGCGTCATGATCCAGCCGTTGGACTGGGTCGCGGGTCCCGCTCTTTTTGTACAGGCTGCTTCGCGTTACCGGGCAACTTTAAGCTGGAACCCCAATTTTGCCTATGCGTTCATGGCCGACAGAATCGGAAATGAACAGCTTCAGGGTATCGATCTTTCTTCGCTTCGAGGGCTGATAAACTGCGCCGAGCCGGTAACAGCGGAAAGTCAGCGGCGATTTTGTGATCGTTTTACTCCGTTCGGACTGCGCGAAAATGTGTTCCGAGGCTGTTACGCAATGGCGGAAACCACCTTTGCTTTGACGGATGGCCAGGCAGAGGATGGTGGATATCTGGATCTCTACGGCCCACAAAATGCCGATATTTCTGTGAGGCTCCCCCAGGTTTCGGTTGGCAGCCCACTTCCGGGGGTTGAGCTGGAAGTCATGGACTCCGTCGGCGTTCCTGTGGCTGAAAGGCATTTTGGCGAGTTGTGGGTAAAGGGAAGGGTCCTTTTTTCCGGTTATTTCAACAATCCCGACACTACTGCAGCGGTTATGCATGAGGGGTGGTACAAAACCGGAGATTGCGGCTATCGGATCGGCAACGAGTTTTACGTCTGCAGCCGGAAAAAAGATCTTCTGATTCTGAATGGGGTTAATATATTCCCTCAGGATGTGGAGGACCTTGTTTCTTCCGTGGCAGGCATCATCCCGGGAAGATCGGTCGCATTTTCACAGTTCAATGAGCAGCTTCAGAGCGAAATGCTGATCGTGGTGGCTGAATGTGATGTTACTGAATCGGCAAAAGCCGATATAATCGTCAGGATCCGGCAGCTGATAATGGCACAACTTCAGCCGCCCGGCTTTCTGGTCAGCCTTGTTCCCCCGAAATGGCTGGTAAAAAGCTCTTCCGGCAAGATAGCCCGTCAGGCCAACAGAGCAAAATGGGCAAAAGAGTACCATTCGTCTGAGGTATCGCAGGCAAATTGAATGTGCCAGGTTTCTGCAGCTGCTTAATCAATCGCAATTACGACCGATAAGATGAATGCAGACTGTTGAAGTAGACGGAGGTGTAGTATGGGAAATCTGTTTAATGCCAGCAATGATCCCCTGGCGGTGCTCGGCCAAGATACGAGCGCTCAGAGGTCGCAGCTTGCCCAGTATAACATTATTCGGGCTGCCACCTATCTCAGGGACAAAAGAAACGACGATGCTATCAAGGAGTTCAAGAAGGCTCTGGCGTTTGATCCACAAAATGAGACTGCACTTACATACATCGGCAAGCTTAACCTTGCCAATGGAAATAACCTGGAAGCAATAAAGGCCTTCAAGACGTTGCTCCGGTTCCGTCCGAATATGGTGGAGACCCATGTTAATCTTGCAAATGCGTATATTCAGAACAAACAGTACACTGAATCCGAAAAAGAGCTGAAAGCTGCCGCTCGGCTCGATCCGATGAGTCCCCTGGCAGACTACACGCTTGGTTTGCAATATTCAAACACCGGCAGACTGGCTGAGGCGGAAAAGCAGTTTCTCAAGGTACAGAAAGTGTCACGGAACGACGGAAACGTTTTTTATGCCCTCGGAATGGTGTACAACAAGCAGGGACGATCGGAAGAGGCGGTCAAGAGCCTTGAAAAAGCGCTCGCCCTGAAACCGAAATTTCCGGAGGCGAACTACGAATTGGGTATTGCATACAATGCACTTGGGCGGACTGAAGATGCTCAGAAACAGCTTACCACCCTGCAGGGGTCGAATGCGCTGTTGGCAAAAGACCTCAAATTCACTATCGAAAAACCCGCAATGTCATTCATCGATTCTGACAACAGTCGTCACTTCGATCAGACATTCGGTGCCGCGACCCCCTTGT
This sequence comes from Desulfuromonadales bacterium, assembly GCA_037129245.1. Taxonomy (GTDB): domain Bacteria; phylum Desulfobacterota; class Desulfuromonadia; order Geobacterales; family Pseudopelobacteraceae; genus JACRCG01. Next base: position 33,427 of record JBAXVE010000012.1, on the reverse strand, counting down.
GGATGCTTGATCCAACGTTGTTCACGCCTAACGCCAGCACGCAGGTCTCGGTGGCCATCCAGTTTACCAACGAGATGGATGTGGCGTCGGTAATGAATCTTTCAAACTGGAATATTTCGCGAGCCGCGAGTACCGAAGGTGGTTACTATACGCCGCAACTTGGTGACCGCGAGGTTACCGTTCCGCCTACGCCGGCATTTGTCAGCTATAATCCTGTATTGATGCAGGCAAATGTCACCTTCAATATTAAACAGAATGCTGCGGGTAACGCGACAATTGATCCTTCGCACCTGGTCTTTAAGTTTACCGGCAAAGATGCTGACGGACGCAGCATGGATTCGACAGCTGACCAGATTGACGGTTATTCCGGGACACCGTTCTAACTTCTCTGTTGAATTTACAACCGTTATTAACTAGGATACACGGCAATTATCCAATTACTGCGAGGTCACATGCAATCAACAGCCAATCAGAATCTGGTGCTCATTGAAGGTGCAGCAACGTATGAACGTATTATGGCGGATGTACGGGAAGTTGAAATTGATGAGGGGATCCGGCACATCCGCGATTTCATAAAGATTTATCCTGATTTTGCACCGGCCCATAATGATCTGGCGGTTATGTATTATCAGACAGATAACCGGCTCAAAGCGCTCGCCCATTATGAAAAAGCCCACAAACTTGATCCCAGAAATGTAACCTACCGAAAAAATCTGGCTGATTTTTATTTTGTCGAGCTGGAATGGACCGGCGATGCAATCAACAGCTACCTCGGAATTTTGAAGGACAACCCTTTCGACGTCGAGGCACTGAATGCCCTCGGAACCATCAGCCTGCAGATCGGACGTAAAGAGCAGGCCCGCCAGTATTTCACACGAACCCTGCAGATTGATGCAGATAATCAAGACGCCCGGTATGCGCTGCGTCAGCTACCCGAAGCGCTTCCCGCGCCTGCTGCACCACGGCAGCTCTCGCACCATTCGCCGCGTCCGGTCGAGCGGCAGGCTGAGCCCATCGTTGCGGCACCAGCCGCCGAGCCGTTCCAAAACCTGTTCCGTGAGGCGCCGCCGGTGCCGAAAAGGTCCGCTGCCGAACTCCACCGGGAAGCGGCCGTACTCTCCTCCAATGGCAAGATTGATGAAGCGATACGGCTGCTGGAATCCCTCCTTGAACAGGATGCCGAGCATGCCGTTGCTCACAATGACTTGGGCGTTCTTCACCAGAAATCAGGTAATCGGCAGGCATCGCGCCGGCACCACGAAACTGCAGTCAAGCTGCAACCGTCAAATAAAATATTTCAGAAAAACCTGGCCGATTTACTCTACATAGAGTTCCACGATTTGGAAGAGGCTCTGAATATTTATGTTCGCCTACAGGCAAAATCACCGCAGGACATCGAAATTCTCAAAGCGATTGCCTCGATTTGCCAGCTGTTCGATAAAACGACCGATGCCCGATATTTTCTACAAAGAGTCCTCGCACTTCAACCGTGGGATCGCGAAGCCCAGGAGATGCTTAAGAATCTCGAAGAACCTGCTGGAAACAGGGCCTAATCAATGCTCGTATCCATGCCCCGCGGACGTGCACATGGGTGGGGTATCGCTGGCGAATACCTGGCAAAGGAGATAGCATCGCTCCCAGCTGTTGATGGGGTCACGCTGCACTGCATCAGCGGTCATGATTTCCACCCCATGAGTCCCGCTGACTGGAACCGGTTCAACATCGGCTACTGTTTTTTTGAAAACGACATTGAGGCTCTCCGCCACACCCGCCGGGCCGCACGGGAGTGGGATCACATTGTGGCAGGGTCGTCGTGGTGCGAATATCAACTCAGGATCGGCGGCGTCCGTCACACTTCCACCATTCTGCAAGGGGTCGATCCCCGTAATTTTCATCTCCAACCACATCGTCCGGAAGACGGACGTTTCATCGTTTTTTCCGGTGGAAAATTTGAATACCGCAAGGGGCAGGATCTCGTCATTGCCGCCATGCGTTTATTCATGCTGCGCCACACAGATGTTTATCTCGCCTGTTGCTGGGCAAACCAGTGGCCCTTTTCACTAGCGACGATGGCTCGGTCGCCTCATATATCCTTTAAACCTTCCGATGATGACTGCATGACCGTCCTGCAACGGACCCTCCACGAAAACGGCATTCCCCTTGAGCGAGTCTATCTCGCCCCCCTGGTAGACAACACCATGATCCAACATATTTACCGGCAGACCGACATCGGCCTTTTCCCCAACCGCTGTGAAGGTGGCAACAACATGGTAATGTGCGAATACATGGCCTGCGGCCGTACTGTGATTGCCAGCGACGCCACCGGGCATGCCGATGTGATCACCACTCAGAATGCATATCCATTGACTGACTATTCACCGGTTGTTATTTCGGATGAGGCCGGAAAGCCAAGTGCGATCTGGCATGAGGCCTCTATTGAAGAACTCCTTGAGAAACTGGAAAATGCTTATAGCAACCGAGCTGTAATTGCACGAAAGAGCGTATTTGCTGCAAAGGATATGAAAAAATTGTTGTGGGCTAAAGCTGCGAGTGAGTTTTATGTGATAGGATCGCAACTATCAACCGGGGTTGTTGAAAAATGATCTGACCAGAGGCGGAGGTCTGTATCTCATGGAATTAACATTCAAACAGCTTTCACGTTTTGTTGCTTTTATAAATAAAATTGAAGGCGAGACATATCCAGAAGCACCAATGCCACAACACACGATTATCACCACCCAGGTGCTTGAATGTATATTGGATCAAATGGGCATAACTCCTGAAAATAGGATTCTAGATGTTGGTTGTGGGCAGGGACCGGCACTGGATTATTTGAGAGAGAAAGGATATCTGTCGGCTATAGGAATTACACTCAATGACGAAGATGTCAACATCTGCCGGGATAACGGTCATAATGTGCGCAAGATGGATCAATCGTTTCTTGAATTCCAGGATGGCTCTTTTGATTTTGTCTGGGCCAGACATGTCATTGAACATAGCATTTTCCCATATTTTACGTTGACAGAATATGCCAGAGCTCTCGCACCAGGTGGGATGTTATACTTGGAGATTCCTGCTCCCGGGACACCGTGCCATCACGAAACAAATCCGAATCATTACAGTGTGCTTGGCCACGGGAACTGGGTTTCGTTACTAGGCCGCAGTGGTTTTGTAATTCAACATGAGGGACGTTACACATTTCCAATACCGATGGGTATGGATGAGTATTGGAGTTTCGTCTGTTCAAAGGCATGATCTGGAAGACCCGTTTTATACTGTAAGGGATCAATATAAATGAAAAAATTCCATGTCTGGCTTGCCTTTGTAGCCTATCCTGTGACCACGGCCGTATATTTTGAGAGAGCTCTCAGGAAGCGTTGCCGGGTTACCACCATCGGACCTCCGTTACCACACGAACTAATAGAAAAATGGCAGTTACAAAACATGAATCGGCCACTTGGAGAGCAGGATTTATCTACCGGACCAAACCCGGATATGGCCAGAATTATTGCTGATACTGATTCCATTGACTACCCCGACCTTTATCTGTGGGTAGAATCAGTGGGCGGACACATGCCGCGAAACCTTGAGGCTTTGTTGTGCCCTACGGCCTGTTATTTCATTGATACTCACCTTCATCTCCAATCACATCTGGATTGGGCGGAGAATTTCGATATCGTCTTCATTGCCCAGCGCGAATACCTCGACAAGTTCAGAAATCGCGGTATGAGGGCGCACTGGCTGCCTTTGGGGTGTGACCCGGACGTTCACCGGAAGTTTGATGAACCCAAGCAACATCCTATCGGCTTTGTGGGCGGAGTTCCGCCAGGTTCCCGGAGAGAAACGCTCCTAAAAAAGTTAACGAGCCAAATTCCGGTTCAATATGAGCGATGTTTCTGGGATGATATGGCCAGGCTCTTTTCTCACTCAAAGATCGTTTTCAACGAAGCGGTCAAGCATGACCTGAATATGCGGGTCTTCGAGGCCATGTCGTCCGGAACGATGCTTCTGACGGATCTCGCCATAAATAGCGGGCAGGAAGAGCTTTTTAGAGATGGCGAAGACTATGCCGTTTATCGCGACGACAACCTGTGCGATGCTGCACGCTTCTATCTTGAAAATGAAGAGCTTCGCGAACAGATAGCGGCTCGCGGCCGCCGCCTGGTTCACAACGCCCATACCTATGACCATCGCATTGACGATCTGTTGGCTGTTGCGCTGGGTGGTAAACCGGAAACGTTTTCTGCAGAAGAGTTGCGGGCTCGCTCATTGGTAGGCGTGCCTGCAATCGATGCGGAAAACCCTGCAGCTATCTTCATCAGCAGCGCCCGGAGAAGCTTTGTCATCCCGGTGCTGGATTTGTCGCCCGCCAGTGAATACAACATTATTACGCTGCTTGAAGATCTGAAGGATATCGAAGGGGATGTAATTGTTATCTTCAACAGCCAGGATGTGGCAGAGCAGTTGAAGGCCCATCCCCGCATAACCCGCTACGCTGTCATGAAAAAGAATATCGGGGTTGCCCGTGCCTGGAATCTGGGACTCGAGATTGCAGCGACACCGACTGCTTTTATTCTGAATGCTGATCTTCATGTAGAAAAAGATGCCGTCGACCTTCTTGAAAAGGCGCTCCACACTCTTCCCGATGCTGCTTGCGTCGGTCCGCAAGGCAGTTTTGTAGAGTATTCACTGACCCGGGACTACGTCTATTTCGACAAGGGTACGTTCAATCAAGCTATTGAGGTCGATGCGGTTTCCGGGTTTTTCTTTGCGGTGAAACTTCAGCATTTTAACAATAAGATCATCCGATTCGAAAATAGCTTTACCCCCTGCTATTTTGAGGAATGGGACCTGGGGCTGCAGATAAAACAGGCCGGCCTTAAAAATTATATAGTACCGACAATCGCATATGATCACCATTGGAGCGGGAGTATCAGAGCGTTACGCGAAATTAACTATTACGAAAAATCCGAGACCGCCGGAGAAATCCTTCTCCGTAACCGCCACACATTTCTCAACAAGTGGCGGGGCATCGCGTCACGAAATGGTAACTACTCGCTGTTGGAAAGTGGATTTTCTGACTATGCGGTTCATCGCGCCGAAAAACTGATTGAAGTACAGCTCTTTGACGATGCCCTGGTGTGGATTGATTTTGTTGTGGCTCGTGCTCCCGTGATTTCCCAATTAATTGGTATGCGAAGGTTTATAGAAATTATGGCAACTAAGGATCGATCGGATGCAGAAGGGTGGAGCGGTGAAGCATGATTGACTACATGCTCTCAAAACTTGAATCTCTGGCACGTGAATCAATCATTCTTCAGCAAGCGGGCGACTTTGCTGTTGCATTAGCCGGATACGAGCTGGCTTTCGAAGCACTTCGGTATTACGAAGGGCTCGGTTATTCCAGGCACGTTGAAAATGTTCAGCGTCTGGTTCTCGAAGCTCAGCCAACGCAGGCAATGACTTTGTATCTGCATGCTCTGATTCAGTTCCACCTCGGGCGTTATATCTGTGCCCTTGAATCGGTTAAAGCAGCATTGATGATAACTCCTGATGCACCTGCTATGCTGGCACTCAAGGGTAGAATTCAAACCGCTGTGCTGGATTTTACGGGCGCATCTGACACATTCAAACGAATCCGGATACTTGATCCATTATCCAGCATTGCATCCGACGGTGTATTCATGCTTGCTGCGGAACAGGAAATGCCGGGGCCGGATTACTACGATTGGTTGCAGAAGTTTCACCAATGGCTTCAGCCATCCACTTATGTGGAGATTGGTTTGGGACATGGCCGGTCACTAGCCCTTGCAGGACGTCATACGAAAGCCATTGGCATTGATCCCTATCAGGGTTTCTGGGAGCGGTTGAACTATATTTCTCCCCACGCACCTGCAACACTATTTCCACTCACCAGCGATGTTTTTTTTGAGCAGCATGATTTGCGCGTTGTTATGGAACAGGGCTGCTTTGATCTTGGATTCATCGATGGTTTGCACCTGTTCGAGCAGGTTCTAAAGGACTTCATCAATCTGGAACGCTATGCCAGAAAAGATTCGGTTATTCTGATTCACGATTGTCTGCCAATTGCACCGATAGTTGCTGAAAGGGAGCGCTGTACCGGATTCTGGACCGGCGATGTATGGCGGATTATACCGTGCTTGAAGGCTTTCAGGCCGGATCTCAGGATTACTACGATCCCGACCAAACCATCAGGATTAGGAGTGGTGACCAATCTGGATGCAAAATCAACTGTTTTGTCAGATAGTTTTGATGAAATTGTCCGCTATTATCTTACGCTCGGTTGTCCGGAAAGTTTTCTTCAGCGATGTGCTGTGTGCAACGTTGAGCAGCTAGATGCTGAAGGCATAAAGGAAAATATTTGCACCGAAACAAGGCCGGTACCACTCTGAGCAGTTGTGAGATGTTTTCGCTTGACACTCCCGTTTTGGAGTTACCTGTGCAGACCATACAAAAAATAGGGTCTTTTGACAGATTGCTGGTGCATGAGATCAAAACAATTACGTCAAGTGAATCGACACTGGAAGAGCAGTCGATGCTTTCTGGCTTGAAGCACATTGAGAGCCTTATGCTTGAAAAAGAAGCCTTAGCTCTTTTCAGGATTTGTAAGCGACTCCCCGATAAGGCAAAAATTCTTGAAATAGGATCTTTTCAAGGTGGTTCAACATATTCGATAGGGCGTGCGGTTGAAAATACGGAAATCGAATTGTATTGCCTTGATCCGTGGTCGAATTATCAGGCTCAGAGTGATTTTTCAGATTTTGCGAGCTGCACAATTTCTGATGACACCAGAATCATGAACAATTTCATTCGAAACACTTCCTTTATTGGCGATAAACTCAGAATGCTCAAGGGAAAGTCGGAAGCTTTTGCAACTTTGCTTGCGGGTATGAACTTTGACATGATTTTTATTGATGGTGCACATGATTACAAATCTGTATGCAATGACATTAAGATAGCGTTCTCCGCCCTCAAACCGGGAGGATTAATCTGTGGGCACGACTATCACAATCATGGGCATGGTGTTGTACAAGCTGTAACAGAGTTGATCGCAGCAGTGCCAACTATTGAAACCGGCGACGATGTTATTGAAGAAACGTATATCTGGTTCGGTATTGTTCCTGATCCATACTTTGAATTTGCAATGATGGACATTGCAGACTCCTGCAATGACGGATATTATCAGGATGCTTTGGAGAAGGCACAGAAGGCTTATAGTAGATATGGGAAAAACGAGATTATGCGGTTCATTTCTGTATTGACATCCATCGTCTCCACGGGATAGAAAAACAGCCCGTCAGATTTTCATTATCTGTGCTCCCGCAGGCATTATGGGCCTGCTGAAGGAAAAAGAATGCAGTCCGTATATGCGTCAGTAGAGAACTATATAGCCGATTTATCTGTCCATGAACTTGCTGCGATGACTCAGGATGAACCAAACGTAGATGAGCGGTTCATGCTGAACAAATTACGCGCTATAGAAGGACTCATGCTTGAAAAGGAGGCTCTGGCTCTTTTCAGGGTTTGTAAGCTCCTGCCGTGTAAATCAAAAATACTCGAAATCGGCTCGTTTCAGGGCGGCTCGACTCTTGCTATTGGGCATGCTATTGCGGGTACCGATATTGAGCTGTTCTGCCTTGATCCATGGTCAAATTATTTGAGTCAGAGTGATTTTGCAGACTTTGACCGCGCGAAGGTTTCAGACGATTTTAGAATTCTGAACAATTTCATCAGCAATACCGCTTTTATCGGTGAAAATCTCAGGATGCTCAGGGGCACAACATCCGCCTTTAGGGAGTTACTGAAAGGAAAAGGATTCGACTTCATATTTATTGACGGTGCCCATGACTATCTCTCGGTTCGCAATGACATAATGATTGCGTTTTCGGCCCTCAAGCCCGGTGGTTTTGTCTGCGGACACGATTATCACAGTGAAGGTCATGGTGTCAGAAAGGCCGTCAACGAACTGGTTGCCGGCGTTCAGTCTATAACCGTTAAAGGAAAGTTTGACGATACTCACATCTGGTTTGGAATTATTGAGAATCCTCATTACGAATACGTCTTGACCGACATTTCCAGCCTTATAAACGCCGGCTCCCTGGAGGAGGCGCTGATAAAGTCATACGCTGCTTTCGCTGAGTTCAGAAATCCTGAAATTTTAAACTATATTTCCGCCATAAAACTGAATATGAGCAGTAAAATCAGATAGTTATACATAATATGAGCGCAAAATGCCAGTTTGTCCCGATATAGTTAGCATAACAAATTTGATGGAGAACTTTCTTTATAGCGTTTCACGGCCACATATTATTGAAAGCCTTCTGTCATCATTTGATATACAAAGATTGAAAGTATCCGAATCCGGTATCAAGCTTATGAGCCTCGGTGCTCTTCTCGCATCCGGACGCTTAGAACAGTGCATACAGGTTGCTGACCTGTTGAATTTTGGTGATATTTCAATAACGGATCGCCGCTACCTCTCAATTTTCATTTTTGATAATTTCAGAGAGCACTGTGCTGCTAACCCCCGCCTGGCCAAGTCAATTTTACACATATTAATGGCTGTTTCTCCAGAATCAATGCTTCCACAAGTCCAGAGCACTCAATACAGGCGTCCTGTGCCCCTGCTCAAACTGGACTACGCACACACAATCAACCCAACAGTAAAGGGTGCAGTGTTTTTTCGAGAATTTCTTTATGGCGAAGGTTCAAGAAGATGTGAGGCCGGGCATCGCATTCAGAACGCCCTCGCTTCCCAAGGATGGGATGTGTCATTTTTTCCTCTACAAGACGTTCATCAGCATTCCTCCGGTATCAAAAACGATTTTGTAATGGTAGATGTGACTGCCTTCTTCAATATGTCCCTCGACGACATTAGTGATGTTCTTACTGGTTTAAGGCGTTTTTACCGGAAAATAATTATTATCGATGTAGACGTTTGGTCGGGGGCATTTGATGACATGTTACGGTCAATATCAGGATGCATAGACCATGTTTGGGTATTTACTGCCGACTGGTGCATGGAAGCTGACCCGGCCTTAAAGGAGCAATGCATAGTGTTTCCCTGTATGGGCGGGTTTGATACATTAGATAATATCAATATTTTGCAGTCCGAATGGAGTACGTGCAGTTTTAATTTTACCGGCTCGGTACAGGGCTATAGTCCTGGCAGAATGTACTGGCTGCTTGAAGCTATGTGCCGTGAACTGCCAATTGTTATCAACATTACCGACCCCACATATGATGACGGCATTGATCCGATTCAATCACAGCATAAGTATGCAGAAATATTAGCATCAACTCATGCGTCAATAAACCTTACAACCCGCAGGGACGGTTCACGTCCGGCAACCGGGCGGGCTTTCGAAACACTCAGTTTGAATAGATTGCTTGTTCAGGAAAGTTGCCCGGTGTTTCATCGTTATTTTGTTGAGGGAGAGCATTTTATCGAGTTTTCTGATATTGAAGGTCTTAGTACGGCAATAGATTTTTTCAGGTCACATCCGAAAGCTGCGCAAACCATAAGCACGCAGGGTCACCAGTTCTATAGAGATAGATATTCATGCCGCAAACTGGTCGAACATATCCAGACATTCATCTGATCACAAACTTCCATGCTGTTTCGATAGGTACGCTGACTATAAAGCGTTTGTGACATGATGCGCATGCGGATATGAACGCAGTCCCATTAACGAAGACTTCTTCATTTGAAAGCAATTCTCTGTTGTAGATGATGGTTTGACAATGTGGACATTCATAGGAAAGTTCCCATGGAGTTTTGCCTCCATTTTCACGAATCTCTCTTTCTGGGGCGTTCGAATCCTGTTTCGCCCGTATTGCTTCTATCATCGGAATATTACGCATCTGGTCGGTTTCAGCAAGGATATTGTCCATAAGTATTCTGAACTCGTCATGTGATAATGACGTCATATTGTAATTAATCCGGTTGATGTTATTATAGTAGTCAAGTTTATCCGGTATGATGCCGTTATTAAGGCAATATTCAAAAAGCCTGCTTCCGGGAAATGGGTAGACGGTTCCAATGCTCACATGGATATAACGGCAATATTTCTTGTAAAAATCAACTGATTCCAGAGCTGTTTGAGGGGTTTCAGCTGGGTCACCGAATATAAAGTTGCCTCCGAGTCCAATATGAACATGTTCAGCAAGTTTTATTGCGATCTCAATCTGTTCCGGTCTGGTCTTTTTATTCATACTTGCCAGTACAACCGGACTGGCACTTTCAATTCCGTAACTGAACAGGAAACAACCGGCTCTTTTGGCAAGTCGCAACGTGGACTCGTCAAGGTTCGCACTGGCGTGTGTTTGAAAACACCAGTCGAAGTCCCAGCCACGTTTTTGACGACCGTCCAGGACAGCTGTTGAAAATTCTTGCAGCCGATCCTTATTAACAGCAAATAGTTCATCAAGAATGATAAGAATATTAAAATGATAAGCTTGATGCATAACATCAATTTCTTCCAGGATGTTTTGTATGCTGCGGTAACGATAACGCCTCCCGTCGTTATGTACGCAAAACGAACAGTTGAAAGGACAGCCACGTGCTGCTACGAGCGTCATCGGTACAGGGTGCGATCGAGTATAACGGTATTGATATCTGGCCACGAGCGAATGGCTGGCCAGCATTTTACCTATTCCGAACGGTTCATAATCGGGGAAGGAGTAACTGTTAATGTCGATTCCACTTTCGGGATCATTGAAAATAGCTACGTTATTTACCCAATATCCAAGGTTAGGCACACTGCTGAAAGAGGAATCCCCCTTCTCAAGCAAATCGGCGAGTTGAACAATTGCTCTCTCTCCCTCGCCAATAATACAAAAATCGGGACGTAGTAAGTTAAATACATATTCTGCATCATTAGTAACTATGCCGCCCCCGCAAACAATCTGAATATGCGGACGAACTGCACGAATGAGTGAAATAGCATCATTAATGAAGTGGATATCTCCTGATAGCCCGCCCAGACCTATCAATTGAGGATTTGTGTCGAGCAAGGCCTGAAGTAAAGTGGATTTCAGCAGTATGCTGGCTGAGTCAAATCGAGTGTCATTATTGGGGTTGAGTCCTGCAACTTTGTGGCCGGCATCCTTAAGCGCTGCAGCAATGTAGGCGAAACCAACAGGAAAATCCGTGTTAGACAAAAAAGACGGGTTTACATGTGGATAATCTGGAATGGGAACAACCAGTAGTATTTTCATTGTCAACCTTTATTTTTTGCGTGATAAGCATACTCGGATTTGCAGCATTATTTTTTAGTTGCCGAGATAAACTCTTTAACGATGCGAGGAATGCGTGGCAAATATACATGGAATAACGCCGTATTTGAATAATTTTTTCTACGCGGTTTCCAGGCCATATATGTCAGAACATATTATTAGCTCACTTGATGCAGCTAAAATAAAAGAGTCTGATGTTTATTACAAATTGATGTGCCTTGGGACATTGTTCACGAACGGATGGCTCGAAGAGAGTCTTGAGTTGGCGGATCAACTATATTTCGATGATATTATGCTCGAAGACCGTACTTTACTAGTCCTCATTATTTTCAGCAAGCTATTTGAACATGAATTGATTGATGACCGAAACGCCGATGCACTCAAGCATATTCTGATGGCAATTTGTCCGGAAGCGCTTCTGGCGCACGCACGGCAATTAGAAACATTTGCACAGGGCCCTCCAATTGAATTTGACTACTCACGAACAATAAATCAGTCTGTACGTGGCACTGTTTTTTTCAATGAATTCAGATTTGGTGATGGTTCAAGGAAAAACGAGGCGGGGTATCGTATCCAAAAAGCCCTCTCGTCAAAAGAGTGGGATGTGTCTCTTCTTTCAAATGCAGCAATACATAATTATTCCATAACAACCCAAAAGGATTTTGCCATAATTGATCTACTTGCATTTTACGGAATGACTCCCGACGCTATTTCAAGCATCCTATCAAAGATGAGGTGCTATTTTCGCAAAATTATTCTGGTTGATGTTGACGCATGGGCAGGCAGATATAACAAGCTACTGAGAATAGTGGCTGATCAGATAGACTACGTTTGGGGTTTCACGAACAACTGGTGCCTTTTAAACGAACCCATATTCAGTAATAAATGTATATTATTTCCATGTATTGGTGGACTTGACCATCTGGACGCGATGGCAAAGTCTCCTCTAAATTGGAACGCATGTGAATTCAATTTTACCGGTTCGGTACAAGCTTATAATCTTAACAGGATCTCCTGGATACTTGGTTTCATAGATCGCAAGTTGCCTATAGAGATAAATATCACTGATCCTACAATCGACGATGGTCTCGATCTTTCGAATTCACAACATAGATACGCACAAAAACTTGCAACTACGCATGCGTCAATCAATCTAATCACTCGCAGGGATGGAGCCCGCCCACCAACCGGGCGTTCTTTTGAGGTTATCAGCTTGCATAGACTGCTAGTGCAGGAGAGCTGTCCTGAATTCCATTCCTACTTTGTCAAGGGAGACCATTTTCTCGAGTTTTCCGGCATTGAAGAACTCGACATGATCATAGATTTTGTACGATCACATCCAAAAACCGCCCAACGCGTATGCTCACAAGGTTTTGACTTCTATAAGGACCGATATTCCTGTAATAAACTGGTAGAGCACATTCAAACCTTTCTCTGAGTTTGATCATTTTTTAAATAACGCAATCAATTGTGGAAGATTTTACATTCTGTTGGCAAATGATCAGGAGATAACGCCATGAGAGTACTAATTACCGGGATAACTGGCATGGTTGGGTCACACCTTGCTGATTTTCTTCTGCAGTTCACTAACTGGGAAATATACGGCATGTGTAGATGGCGCAGCCCGCTGGATAATGTTAAACATCTGCTTGACAGAGCGAACAGCAATGATCGAGTGCATTTTATCAATGGTGATCTATGCGACTATATTTCATTAGTGAATGCCGTAGATGAATCCCGGCCAGACTACGTATTTCACCTTGCAGCTCAAAGTTACCCAGCAACCAGCTTCAGGTCACCTATTCAAACTTTTGACACCAATATTCTCGGCACGGAACGCCTTCTGGAAGCAATACGCCGTTGTCCAGGCATTGATCCCGTTATTCATGTCTGTTCATCATCGGAAGTGTTTGGGCGTGTGCAGGCCGATAAAATACCCATTGACGAAGAATGCTCCTTTCACCCTGCATCACCATATGCCATATCGAAAGCGGGCACGGACCTTATAGGACGCTTCCATGCGGAAGCTTACGGTCAAAATGTTTTGATTACACGGATGTTCACTCATACCGGACCAAGGCGCGGAGATGTATTTGCGGAATCCACTTTTGCTAAACAGATTGCCATGATAGAGCAGGGGTTAATACCCCCGGTGGTAAAAACTGGCAACCTGCAATCGATGAGAACGTGGTCAGACGTGCGAGATGCTGTACGGGCATACTATTTGCTTGTGACGGTCAATCCGTCTCGCGGCTCCTATTTCAACATCGGTGGCTCATTTTCATGTACCGTGGAAGACATGCTTAGGCATCTTATTTCAATTTCGACGTGTCGCAACAGTATCCGTATAGAAACTGAACCAATTCGATTGCGTCCTCTTGATGCAGATCTTCAGGTACCAGATACGAGTAAATTCTTCCTTCATACGGGATGGAAACCAGAGATATCTTTCGAGAAAACCATGCAAGATCTTCTCAATTACTGGCGCAGCCGAGTTACTGACGGGGAGTGTTTTTTAACTCGATAACGAATAAGTAAAGATATATTCAAAGACATCGGAGTATTTAAGTCTGGATGTCTGACAAGTGATCTCCGCACTACAACAATAACGGTGAGTTTGTGAAGGCTGAAGTAGTTGAATAGTAAGCATCCCCCACCAACGGTGGGGGATTACTCAAAGAATTTAGGACGGGGAAATTAGAGTCTTTATGAGATCAGCAGAATTCGGCATACGAAAAGACCGTGCAGAGGCAACTGATAAAGAAACAACCCTGGCAATCTACAGAAATATCTGCCGGAGCCGCTTTTTTGACCAGCAGGTTGTCAAAGCTGTCCAAGACAGGCATATCAACTATCAAGTATATCTTTCTCTGGGGCAGGAGGCGGTTTCTGCAGCACTTGCTCCGTTGGTATCCGGCTATATGCTGTTTACGCAACATCGTTGCCATGCATATTATCTCGCTCTTGGCGGCCCACCAGAGAAACTTAGGGATGAGTTACTAGGGCTACCAAGCGGCACTAGCGGCGGGCGAGCGGGCTCAAACTGTCTTCAATGCCATGATGAAAACCTTATCATGTTTGGGCACCACGGATTGATAGGTGAAAACGTGCCACAAGCTGTAGGAGCAGCCCTTGGAAGCGGGAAAAACACACTCTGCATTGTAGGAGACGGTGCCGCTGAAGAAGATTATATGTATCCTTCACTCGGGTTTGCCGTAACCCATAAACTACCGGTATTATTCATATGTGATGACAACGACCTTTCAATCCTGACGCCAACCAGCATCCGGCGCACTTGGAAAATAACCGACATGGCCAAAGGGCTCGGTATGCCTGCGGTTGACATAACGGATGATCCCTGGACCATTCACGCAACGACGCAGGAGCTTCAAGCCAGTCTGCCTGCACTCATCAACGTATATTCGTGTCGTATGAACTGGCATGTTGGCATCGGTACGGACGGGCCTCCTGAATGGGATCGCGTCAGCCTGGTAGAACAGACACTTGCAGACCTTGGGCTATCAACCGCGGCAACACAAATTAAACAGGAAGAGCAGGCAGCAATGGAGCAGTTATGGGCACAATAACCGTTGCAGATACCGTCCGGAATATCAGCCGGCAGCACCTTGAAGAAAACAACGGACTGCTGCTCGGGCAATCAATATCTGCAGTTGGCTGGGTAAATAATACAGTTCCTGATTGCACCGGAATAGTAGAATTACCCATGACTGATGTTGCCGGTGCCGGAATTGCCGTCGGAACAGCCATGGTTGGTCGGCGGCCGATCTTCGTCATCAGATTCCAGGACTTTCTTATCCTTAACGGCAGCCCACTGATCTTTTACGCAGCTAAATCAAAAGAGCTGCATGGCAAAAGCACCCCTATTTTTGTCCGGGCCATTGCCGCAGATGGAATAGGCCCGGTTCATTCGGGAGTTGTTCACAGCATATTCATGCATTTTCCAGGTTTCAGAGTTTGTTCGCCAATGACTCCCAAAGAATATGAAGCCATCTGGGCTGACTTCATGGCTCATGACGACCCGATGATTGTCAGTGAACACCGTGCAAGTTATGCAAATACGGAAGAGCTTGAAGATATAATCCGACCGGATGCCAGCATCACCTTGTATCCCATCTCGGCAACCCGTTTTGCAGCGGTAAAAGCTGCCCTGCAACTCGCAGAAGAAGGGATTATCTGTAACGTCGTTCATATACTCTGGCTGAAACCTTTTGTCGCCGACGGAAGACTGACACAACCTTTGGTGCATACCAGGCGCGGTCTCGTTATAGATGCCGGACATGAGATTTCCGGGGCTTCCCAGTCAATTGCATATCAGCTGACTCAGGCTACTGCTATTCCGGTCAAAGCACTCGGGCTGGAAGATCATACAAAATGTTTATGTCCACCCTTAAAAAATGAGATTCCGACGCCAAAACGGATCGCCGAAACGATCCGTACTATTCTTAGAACAGAGTTAGATAGCCATGACTGATTACCAGGACTGCATTGTCACCAAACCGTGGGGATATGAGTACCTCATGTATGAAAGCGATAAGATCGGCATCTGGTTTCTGCATATTGCCGAAGGTCGCCAGACCTCGCTCCACTGTCACCCCGCAAAAAAAACGGGCTATATTCTTTTGTCCGGTGAGGCAGAGGTCTCGTTCCTGAAGGATTCAACCCGTCTCAAAGCCGTTAGCAAACTTATGATTCGTGAAGGGCTGTTTCATTCCACAAAGGCAATTTCTCCCGGTGGGATTCAGGTAATTGAAGTAGAGACCCCCCCGGACAAGACCAACCTGGTCAGACTGGAAGATGCATACGGACGAAAGGACCAGCCCTACGAAGGCTCAGAAGCTATCGTGCCGGTGACGACTGACTGCATAATGTTTCAGCCGCCAGAACAGGGAAACCCGGTTTCATATACCGTCTCTGGAGTTACTCTGGTGATAGAGCGTCTCGAAAAACTTGATGTGCTCAAGGAGCGCCCACCGGAGGAAGTGATTCTGGTTCTTGATGGGGGCCTGGTCAGTAAAGATAGAGATCCGATATTAAGTTCGGGGGATGTAATAACCATCAGTACCTTTACACGTTTGGCGGACACGTTCAGTGCACCACAGGGAATGTCATTCATGTCGGTTCGGCAAGAGTCGACAATTCCAAATGAACACTGAATCGAAAAAAACATGGGGGGTAGGCCTCGTCCAGATAAACAACAGCTTTGCTGATGCCTGTTATCTCCCGTATGCCGTTGGCCTTTTACAAGCCTACTTCCAACACCACTCACGCTACAGCACAAGGTTTTCCTTCCTGACACCGATTTATCGGCGCATCCCGGTACATGACGCACTTCAGCACCTTAATGGAGCTGATATTGTTGCATTAAGCGTCTCTTCATGGAATTTTAAAGCATCGCTGGAAATAGCCCGTCGCCATAAGGAGCATCACCCCGATGCTCTGATTTTGCTGGGAGGGCCACATATTCCTGGTGACGCAGCAACATTACTGCGCACCTGCCCTTGGGTGGATATTGTCTGTCATGGTGAAGGTGAAATTCCCTTTCTCAGCATATTGGAAACCTGGCCAGACAGGGCATGGAGTGATATTCCCTCCATAAGTTATCTGGACGGTGAACACTACGTAAGTCGCCCGGATGAATCCCGAATCACATATCTGGATACCGTACCGTCACCCTATCTGGCAGGCGTGTTTGAGCCGTTGCTCCGCGAACATCACGATCATCAATGGCTTGCTCTGTGGGAAACCAATCGGGGCTGTCCCTTCTCCTGTTCATACTGTGACTGGGGCGCTGCCACCCGGTCAAAGCTCTTTTGCTTTGGCATGGACCGGCTCAAGCAGGAAATTGCCTGGTTTTCAGAGCATAAGATCGAATTTATTTTCTGCTGCGATTCAAACTTTGGTATTTTTTCGCGAGATATGGAAATTGTATCTGCCGTTGCAGAAATTAAAAAAGCAACCGGCTTCCCCAAAGCGCTGTCGGTACAGAACACCAAAAACTCTGATCGGTCCTACGAGATTCAAAAAGCACTTGCTGATGCGGGGCTGAGCAAAGGGGTGAATCTTGCCCTTCAGTCAATGAACCACGAAACGCTGGAGCTGATCGGACGACGAAATATCCCTCCGAAAATGTTTCAGGATCTTCAGCAACGCTATACCAAAGACGGCATTGAAACCTTCTCTGACATTATTATCGGCCTGCCCGGAGAATCATACTATTCCTTTACCAAAGGAATCGAAAGCATCATTGAAAACGGTCAGCACAACAGAATTCAGTTTATCAACCTTTCTATTCTTCCCAATGCACCAATGGCGAACCCATCCTACTGTGAGCAGCACGGCCTCCTAGCCGTTGAATCCCGAATTATCAATATTCATGGTGCTCCAGCCGATTATGGCGATAACATATACGAAACGCAGGAATTGGTGATCGGAAGCACCGCCATGCCGCCGACTGACTGGTGCCGGGCACGCATATTTTCCTGGATGGCTTCTCTCCTCTATTTTGACAAACTTTTGCAAATTCCCATCATGCTTCTGCGGGCTACGACGGGCATCAGCTATGTTCGGCAGATAGAAGCCTTTATTGACGCGCCCAAAGACCGTTTTCCGCTACTCAACGAATTGACTGAGTTCTTCTTTGCTGAAGCCGAGAAAATTCAGCACGGTGGCTCGGAATTCTTTTATGCTCCAGACTGGCTGGGCATATACTGGCCGCACGACGAATACGCCTATATTCGTTTGAGCGCCGATAACAAGCTCGGAACATTTTATCAGGAAGCGCATCAGCGTTTTTCAGAGGTGCTATCCGAAGCATCTTTTGCAAATCCTCCATGGCTGCCAGAGGCGATCACACTCAATCAGGCTTTACTGAAACAACCGTTTAACACTGAAAACATGGTATTCCGCTCTAACTACAACCTGTTGGAGGCCTGCGATGCTGTCCGCAAATCAGGCAATGGTTCTGTGGAAGAGCAGACGATATCATATGACATTTGCCGCTCGAATGAAAAGTGGCGTGAATGGCAAGAGTGGTCTCGCGAAGTAGTCTGGTACGGGAATAAACGCGGTGCCTATCTCTATCCGTTTGTCAGGCAGAATGAAGCCGTGGCTGGGTGCGGGGCAGAAGGGTGTGACGAATGAAGTACCGGGCTTTGGGAAATTCCGGCATTCAGGTGTCAGAAATTGGCTTCGGCGCGTGGGGGATTGGCGGACTTGTGCAGGATTCCAGCGCTTACGGCCCTACTGATGATAAAGTGTCTCAGCAGGCACTTGCAGCTGCGTTTGATGCAGGGGTCACCTTTTATGATACAGCCGCGCTTTACGGCTATGGCCATAGTGAAGAGCTGATAGGTAAAACGTTCCGGACTGTGCGGGATCAGATTGTACTTTCCACCAAGGCAGGTTATGTTAATTTCAGCGGAGTGCAGGATTTTTCCCCCGGTTATCTGCGCACTTCTCTTGAAGCCAGCCTTCGGCGCCTTCAAACAGAGTATGTGGATGTTTTTCAGTTGCATGATCCGCCAATTGATCTTCTGAAAAGCGACAACGCAATAATGGCCACGTTGGAAACTCTAAAAAATGAGGGCAAAATCAGAGTTATCGGCATCTCAACCCGCTCACCAATGGATAGCCTGATTGCAGTAGAACAACTTGGATTCAAGTCTATTCAGATCAATTTCAATATGGTGGATCAACGCGCTATAGAGGTCGGGCTTTTTGACGCCTGCCGGACGCACGGTGTTGGTATTATCGCTCGAACTCCGCTCTGCTTTGGTTTTTTAACAGGAAAATACGCCGCAGATGATGACTATGCTGAGGGAGACCATCGAAGAAAATGGAAGCGTGAGCAGATTGAGCTGTGGGCACAGGCCTGCAACCTGTTCAATGCAGAATTGACGGCCAAAGGAACTCAAAGCAATGCACAAATTGCCCTGCGATATGTACTTTCGTGTGCTGAAATTTCAACAACCATCCCAGGCATGCTGACTGATGAGCATGTGGCAGAAAATATAGCAGCCAGCGACCTGGGCCCGTTTCCTCCGGAGGTTATTGAACGATTCTCAGCTATTTACAACCAACACAAGTTTTTTGTGTAGGCTACCCACGAAATTAATGCGTTGGCTTGCGAATGCTTATACCTAATTCAATTATCAATAAATACTGGAGACACTATATGAAATCGATTTTACTCATTAATCCTCAGAACTCTGACCAAATAAGATCACCCGGTTATTTTTTATTGCCTCTTTCACTGATGTACCTGGCAGGCACATCAAGAACGGTAGCAGCAACTCATATTCTTGATTTGAATGTTGTCAAAAAAAAGTTCTTTCAATTGAGAAACGCAGACCAGTTTTCCTATCTTGAAGCGGTCGAACAGGAGATCGAGCGTCTCAAACCAGACTTTGTTGGTATCACCTGCCTTTTTTCGGAACAATTCGGGATGGTGTTGAACATCTCAGAGCGTGTAAAAAAAGTACACCCGTCATCCATTACAATTCTTGGCGGAATGCACCCAACAATATTCTATAAAGATATCTTGAACAACTGCACTCATGTTGATGCAGTTGTCATTGGCGAAGGCGAAAAGACACTGGAAAAAATCCTTACGCTTGATATGGATCAATGGGAACAGATCGAAGGATTTGCATTCAAAAATAAGAATGGTGAACTCATTGTAAACGAGAAAGCCTCCTTTATCGAAACTCTTGATGACTTGGCGCCGCCGGCATATGATTTATTCAATTTTGCAGACTACAAACTTGACTCCAGTGGCTGGTACAACCCTAAACAGCTTGATATCGGCACATCCGTACCAATCCTGACCAGCAGAAGCTGCCCATTCAAATGCAGTTTTTGCGGAATGAATCTGGTTATGGGTACAAGTTTCCGATCTCGTAGTGCCGAAGAAGTATTCAAGGAAATCGAGTACCTGTATAATGAGCACAACGTACGGTATTTCAACATAATGGATGACAACTTCACGCTTGATAAAAAAAGAATAAAACAGATCTGCAAGTACATTATTGACGCAAAGTTTAATATTTCCTTTGATATGCCCAATGGCATTATGACAACAACTCTTGATGACGACGTCATTGACGCATTGGCAGAAGCAGGTTTTGCCTATTGTTTCCTTGCAATTGAAAGTGGCTCCGACTTTATTAGAAATAAAGTCATGCATAAGCAACTGTCAATAGACACTATTTTCCGCGTTATAAAATCATTCCGGCGACATCCTCAAATTCATCTGGCCGCATTTTTCCTCATGGGAATGCCGGAAGAAACACAAGAGACGCTCGATGAAACATATGATTTAATTGAGCAACTTGATCTTGACTCTTTCAAAATGTCAGTAGCGACTCCTTTCCCTGGAACAAAGCTCTTTGACCAGTGCCTTCGCGATAATCTTTTTCTGACGGATACCGCCAGACTCAAGACCTTATGGAGTGACACCAACTGGTATCAACGCATCCTCAATGTTGATCCACCATTTTTCTTCAAACCATACAAAATGGAGATTACTGAACTGGAAGATTATGCCAATAGATTTGAAGCCCAGCGACATCGTAAGCACCTGACTGCTCTGGCGAACGGCAGGCAGACATTGAGCGTTACCCAGGCAATTGCCGACTACCGAAAAAGAACCCCCGGTGCCCCGTAATGGTGGACCTGACTTTTTTGCAAAATAAAAAAGTCCTGGTAACCGGCGGAAGCGGCTTTGTCGGCAGAAACTTTGTTGAGGTGCTCGTTAATGCCGGCATTAATGTTCGAATCACACTTCACAATCAGCCAAATCCATTTCAGCATGGCATGGTCGAGACAGTTAAAGCCGACCTTACTGTTGCAGAAGATTGCACCACAGCATGTGAAGGGATTGATTGTATAATTCATGCCGCAGGCAGCGTCGGCAATGCCGGAAGCATCCGGTCCAACCTGATTACTCCAATTGTTGACAATCTGGTCATAACAGCCAGACTATTGGAAGCAGCCTCTCTGCATTGTGAAAAGATCCTTGTTTTTTCAAGTAGCACCGCCGGATATCCCCCGTTTACCCATCCGGTTCGTGAGGAGGAGATGTGGACTGCAGCACCGGCACCGGTCTATTTCGGCTATGGCTGGATGCGACGTTATTTTGAACTGCTGGGAGAATATGTAACCGGTGTTTCACCTTTAACAGTCCTGGTTTGCCGACCAACCGCAGTATATGGAAGACATGACAACTCCGGCCATGTTATTCCAGCGCTTATTCGTCGCGCCTTATCAGGAGAAAATCCTTATGTGGTATGGGGTTCAGGCGAGGAACAAAGGGATTTTCTTCATATTTCAGACCTGGTTCGCGGTTGCCTGCTCCTGTTACAAAAAGGTTCATCTCTGGAACCAGTAAATATTGGCTATGGAAAAACGGCTACAATTGCTGAAGTTGCCAAGATAGTTATGCGTCTGGCAGGACGTCCGGAAACGGACATTGTTTTTGATGATTCCAAGCCAACAACCATTCCGGTACGGGCAGTCGATTGTTCCAAAGCAGGAAATACACTTGGCTTCAGCCCAGAAATTTCTCTTGAAGCCGGCTTGGCTGATGTAGTTGACTGGTTCAGGAGAAGTTGAGTGCATCCTCTTAATAAACCCGATAATGACGTTGCTCGTCTGGTGCTGGACAGCGCAAAATACAAGCGTTGGCGGCAGCGGGTCGAATCTCATGGCAACCAGATTCTGAAACTTGATGTGCTTTCAGTGGTATCGCGCAGGCCGGGCACCTGGTATGTGGCATTTTTGGATTGCCTGCTGCTGACTCCCGAGGGTAACCGCATTACTCGCTGTTTCACTCTCCGGGGCGAAAGTGTTGTCATAGTTCCTGTTCTGAGATGTATTGATAATGACCTGTTCTATACCGTTATGGCTGAACAGCGTTGCGTCTGTGATGGTGGGCTGCACAGCGGTTTCCCGGCAGGCAATGTTGATGATGGCGAAAGCTTCCTGATCATGGCATGCCGGGAATTGAGGGAAGAAACCGGACTCGATGTCGCTCCGGACGACCTTGTGAGGCTTTCCGAAGGAATAACACTAAACTCAAGCCTTTCGGATGATCTTGTCTTTTTTTTCGGTTTTCGTAAAGATGTTACCCGTGCCTGGCTTGATTCCGTCGATAATCGCAGTGGCGGCGTTCATGGAGAAGGCGAATATATCCAGGTTAAGGTTTTTCCTCTGACAGACTGTGTCAATATGCCAACGACATCAACACTTATTGGTCTAGCCCTGGTTGAGAGAGCATTCGGTATTTCTGTATAGTCTACACAGAGATCCGCCCAGTTTTATTTATTTTGAAAAATAAGGAGATCTCCAGAATGGCCTTCAAGGTACCTTTTGGTACAATAACTATTACTGATACCGCCAAGAAGCTCATAAACGAATCACTCGATACGAAACGAATTTCAAGCGGAAAATTTGTTCGGCAATTTGAGGATACATTTGCCGAAATTGTCGGCGTACGTGAAGCAGTCGCGTTAAGTAGCGGTACTGATGCCGATATTCTTGCCCTTGCTGTGCTGCATGATTTTGGAGCGCACCGTGGTGATGAAGTCATCGTTCCGGCGCTTTCATTTGTTTCGACCGGTGGAGCCATTATCCATGCGGGCTTTACTCCGGTTTTTGTTGACGTAGAGCGATCAACTTTAAACATTGATCCGTCAAAAATTGAAGCGGCAATAACACCAAAAACATGTGCGATAATGCCGGTTCACTTGATGGGCAAACCTGCTGAGATGAACACCATCAACGCCATTGCCAAAAAATACAAGCTTGCCGTGGTAGAAGATGCCGCTGAAGCGCACGGCGCCTTATATCATGGTAATCCGGCAGGCAGTCTTGGCGATATGGGTGCGTTTAGCACCTATATCGCACATATCATAACTACAGGGGAAGGCGGAGTTGTTACCACCAATAATGAGGAGTACGCTGAAGTAATCCGGTCACTTCGCTCCCATGGACGGGCATGTGCATGTAAGCAATGTTCACTTAACACCACATCAGGCTACTGTGCTAAACGTTTTAGAGGCGAGCAGGGCGAAGATATTCGTTTTACATTCGAACGGATCGGTTATTCCTGTAAGATGAATGAAATGGAAGCTGCCATCGGAATCGGTGCGATGGAGATTTACCATGAAATACTTACTAAACGACACGACAATCTCATGCATGTACTCACGCGTTTTGAACAATTCTCTCCCTTCCTCACAACCATCAAGGAGGAAACATGGGAACAGATCGGGCCACACGCCATCCCAATAATAATTCAAAAAGGCGCACCTTTCACACGCGTCGAATTTTCCCAGCATCTTGAACAGAACGGGATCGAAACACGTACATTGTTCAACTCAATGCCAACCCAATGCCAGGGATTTGGCTATCTTGGCTATAAACTCGGCGATTTCCCGAATGCCGAATATATTGGCAATAATGCTATTCACCTTGGCTGTCATCAGGATGTCGGTATTGATGAGATGGATTTTATCCTCGAAGTCATTACTGGATTTATCCGTTTTAAGGTTATGTCATGATTATTACTCGTACCCCTTTCAGAATGTCTTTTTTTGGTGGTGGCACTGATCTTCCCGCCTGGTATATGGAAAATAGCGGTGCCGTACTTTCAACTTCGATTGATAAGTACTGTTATGTCAGTCTCCGCCGACTTCCACCGTTTTTTGACTATAAGCATAAGATAGTGTTCTTTTCCAAACAGGAAGCGTTCAACGAACTGGACGAAATTGAACACCCGGCCGTACGCGAGACATACCGGTTTATGGACGTTCGAGATGGTCTGGTTATGCAGCATGACGGTGATCTGCCTTCACATTCCGGCCTTGGCTCAAGTTCGGCGTTTACGGTCGGACTGCTGCATGCATTGTATGCGCTAAGAGGCAAAATGGCGTCAAAAAAACGACTGGCTTTAGAAGCTATTCATATCGAACAAAACATGATCGGAGAGGCTGTTGGTTCACAGGATCAGGTGGCATCAGCTTTTGGAGGGCTCAACAAAATCATCTTCACCCCGCAGGCTAACATTGAAGTCAAACCGTTTGTAATCTCGGTGGAAAAGTCTGCTTATCTGCAGAGCTGTCTGATGCTCTTTTTTACCGGTTTTGCCAGGTTTGCTGTTGAGGTTGAGAGTGATAAGTTGCGACAACTTAAAAGCAATAATCATATTCTATCGCTTATGCAGTCAATCGTTGAGTCTGCTGCAGATATTCTTGACGGTCCCGTCGCAGGGTACGACGATTTTGGCGTTTTGCTCAACGAGAACTGGCTTCTAAAAAAACGGCTTTCCAATAAGGTCTCAACCGGCGCTATCGACGAAATCTATTCTAAAGCGATGAAGAATGGTGCATTGGGGGGTAAAATCCTTGGAGCCGGTGGCGGTGGATTTATACTATTTTTTGTGCGTCCGGAGGATCGCGAGAGACTCCGGCAGGGACTGGCTCCACTGCTCCACGTTCCTTTCCGTTTTGACACGCTCGGCAGCCAGGTAATCTATTTTACTGAGGAGTAACACAGGTGATTGACAGTGTGTTGATCTGCACCTTATGAAGGCCGTTATCCTAGCAGGCGGGCGAGGAACTCGTCTGAAATCAGTTGTCCACGGCACGCCCAAACCGATGGCGCCGGTCAACGGTCGCCCTTTTCTGGAATTCCTCATATCCAGGCTGGTTTCCCAGGGTATAAACAACATTATTCTGAGCGTTGGCCATATGCATGAACAGATTATGGATCATTTTGAAGATGGGAAGAACTTCCATTCCTCGATAACGTATTGCGTTGAACATGAGCCGCTGGGTACCGGCGGTGCGGTCCGCGAGGCATTATTAATGGCCGACAGTGGTGATCTGCTTGTCATGAATGGCGATACCTTTGTCGCTATTGACATCGAAAAGCTTGTCGCATTTCATAGATCTCTTCAGGTAATTGCAACGATGGCGGTGATACCGGTCGATGATGCCTCCCGATATGGGACCGTCAATGTGTCTCCAACCGGTCTTGTTACCACATTTACAGAAAAAAATGCGGGCGGTTCGGCACTTATTAACTCAGGGGTCTATATTTTCAACAAAAGGATGATTGACGCTATACCACCTGGGCAGGTTTCCCTAGAGACCGCCATCCTTCCTCCCCTGGCCATTACAGGTCATCTGGCGGCACACTGTCAGGACGTTCCGTTCATTGATATCGGTGTGCCATCTGCCTACCGGGAATTTTGCCTGAACAGCTCAAGATACGTGCATGTTTCAGAGAAGAAGAGAGAGTGCTGATGAGTAACAATACACCACAGGAATGGGCTGCAGCGAAGCGTTGGAATCCTTTTAACAGTTACAAACTCCTGTCCCATGTCCACCGATGGCGACAAATAAAAAGAGGTAAACCGATTCCCCCGCCCGTATTGATAACGGTTGATCCTACCAACGCCTGCAATTTCGGTTGTGCCTGGTGTAACGCCGCCTATGTGAGATCCCATCGCAAGGGGAGCCTTTCGGAGCAGACTCTCATGCACTTAGCCGATTTTCTGCCACGTTGGGGTGAGGGCAACAGTGTCTGGAAGCCTGGTGTTGAAGCTATCTGTGTGGCCGGGGGAGGAGAGCCGCTTCTTAATTCAGCTACGGCTCCTTTCATTGATAAAACCATTGCTAACGGTATAGAAGTTGGAGTTGTTACCAATGGAAGTCTGATCTACCCGGCTATGGACTCTCTTTCCCATTGCACATGGGTAGGTGTTTCAGTGGATGCAGGCACTGCGGAAACCCTCAACAGACTCAAGATGCTCAAACCGGAGTTGAACTCTTTTGATGCCGTTATTAACAACATATCAACCCTGGTCGATTATTCCAAACGCCACAACCATCGACTTGGCTCGAAACATCCTGCTTATGGTGTCAGTTACAAGTATCTGTTGTACAAGGATAATATAGGAGAAATTTACCAGGCCGCAAAACTTGCCAAAGAGATTGGATGCAAGAACATACATTACCGGCCAGCCGGAACAACATGGGACAATGTGGGAAACCCCACCAGCACCATCCAGTTTACGTCCTCCGAAATCACGCAGTTTAATGAGCAGATTGCCAAAACACTGGAGCTTGACGATGAAACGTTCAACGTCTACGGCATCACCCACAAGTTCAACTCCCAATTCGACGCTGCCAATCATTTCCAGAAGTGCTATGCCGTTTTCATGACGGCTGTCATCATGCCACCGGCCGGAATGGACGCTTCCAACGATGCATTTACCTTGGGTCTCTGTTGTGACCGGCGGGGAGATGCCAAGCTGGAGTTGGGAAACAATCTGAACGATGTCAACCAGATCAACCGCTTGTGGGGGAATGAAGAACACTGGAAGCTCCACGACAAGATTAAAATTCGTGGGGAATGCCCACGCTGCACCTATCAACCGCATAACGAAATCTACGAGCAGGTCATTCTCAATGACAGCATGACCTACAAATTTATCTGAGAGCACAGGGAGTCAACCTTGAACATCTCCGTCATTGGCCTCGGCAAACTCGGACTTTGTACGGCGGCATGCTTCGCTTCAGCCGGACACGCTGTCTACGGCTTCGATCTTAATGATCATTTCAGAACCGAACTGAAGTTCCATCGGAATCCCATTGAGGAGACAGGCCTGACGGAACTTCTGGAAACGGCCTGGGAAAATCTACATATCATCGACAGTTACGAGACAGCCGTACTATGTTCGGAAATCACGTTAATCATTGTCCCCACCCCCAGCCTTCCCGATGGCCGTTTTACAAACGAGTTTCTTGTAAAAGCTCTGGAGGGTCTGGCACCGGTAATTAAGGCCAAAAACAGTTTCCATGTCGTGGATGTGGTTTCGACCATAATGCCCGGCTCCAGTGACTCTATTTTCAGGCCGTTGCTGGAATGTGCCACCGGCAAGCGTTGTGGAACCGATTTCGGCCTGGTCTACAATCCAGAATTTATTGCACTGGGCTCGGTTATCCGCAACTTCCTCTACCCTGACATGGTGCTGATCGGTGCTTCGGACGAGCATTCAGGCTCTCTGGTATCCGAGCTCTATGTGTCGACCTGTAAAACCTCTCCAACCATTGCGGTTATGTCGCTGGTCAATGCCGAGATCGCCAAAATAAGCCTCAACTGCTATGTCACCATGAAGATCAGTTATGCTAACAGTCTGGCGGCCATCTGTGAGCAAGTGCCGGGTGCCGACGTTGATGTCATCACAGACGCTATCGGAGCCGACAGCAGAGTTGGAAACAATTGTCTCAAGGGGGGGCTTGGTTTCGGCGGCCCCTGCTTTCCCCGCGACAACATCGCATTTCAGGCTTTTGCCGAAGAGTTTGGCGGCGAGGCACTGCTGGGCAAGGCGGTTGTTGCGGTCAACAACAGCATCCCGGAACGGCTTTTCCGCAGGATAACGGAGCACTGCTCACCACCGGCAAAGGTGTCTTTATTGGGGCTTACCTATAAGCCAGACACCCACATTATCGAGGAATCACAATCCATAACGCTGGCAAGGGCTCTGGTCTCTGCCGGTTATCAGGTAGCTTTGCATGACCCAAGAGCACGTGATTCTGTAGATAAAGCATTCGGTAACGACGAGGTATGTTTCGATGATGTTTATGAATGTTTGACCGGTGCCGCGGCAATTGCCCTGCTAACCGACTGGCCCCGGTACCGCGATCTCAACTGGAAACGCATTGCCATGCTTGTACCTGCAGGTTCACTCGTCTTCGATAGCTGGCGTATTGTCCGGAATGCAGATATGTCAACCTTTACCTACATGGCAGTTGGTATCGGCAGACTGGTGGGGGATACTGGTGTATGAGCACAACCAACCCCTTTAACAACATTGAGCTTGAAAAAGTTCAAAACTATTGGAATGCGCGACCATGCAACATCCGGCATTCATCAAGTCCGATCGGTACCCGGCAATACTTTGATGAAGTCGAGGCTCGCAAATATTTTGTTGAACCACACATACCGCTTTTTGCTGAGTTCGATAAATGGCGCGGGAAAAAAGTGCTGGAGATTGGCTGCGGCATTGGCAGCGATACTATCAACTTTGCCCGGGCGGGTGCTCTGGTCACTGCCGTGGAACTTTCTGGCGAATCGCTCGCGTTGGCGAAAAAGCGGGCCGGGGTGTTTGGACTGGAAAACATCACATTTTATCAGGCCAATGCTGAACAGTTAAGCGACTACGTCCCGGTTGAATGTTACGATCTGGTCTATTCATTCGGTGTTATCCACCATACACCGCATCCTGAGCGGGTTATCGAGCAGATCCACAAGTATATGGACAAGAAGAGCATCTTCAAGATTATGGTGTACCACCGTGCTTCGTGGAAGGTATTCTGGATGCAGCTGAAATACGGTAAAAAAAAGGGCGAGTCCCTGGATGATTTGATTGCCCGTTATTCTGAAGCCGAAACCGGCTGTCCGGTTACCTATTCCTACACCGCCGAGACGGTCACGACGTTTCTGAAAGGGTTCAGGATCGTAGAGACAAAGACTGACCATATCTTCCCCTACAGCATCCCAGAATACCGGAATTATCAGTTCAAAAAGGTCTGGTATTTTCGTTATCTACCACGGGCGCTTTTTCAATGGATGGAACAGCGCTGGGGGTGGCATTTGTGCGTGACGGCACGGAAATGTGAAACACCGGAGATGGCCTCTCCATGACAGGGCGAGACGAAACAACCGCCACACTCTGCGCAATCTACGACCTGGGCGTTTTCCCAACTTCCTTTGACTTGGCTCCCTTCCTGCTGGCGGCACAAGGCGAAGCATTGGAGCGGGGGTGCTCTTGCGTCCGTCTGCTCCTGGTGGACGGCGCTCACCACGGAGTCCGCTTTGAGGGTGATGAGTACGAATCCCTCTACCCGCCGGAAATGCGTAACTGGAAAGTGAGCCACATCCTCCAGGTGTTGCCCCGTCTCTGTCCCATGGTTGATCGGACTGTCTCGATCGTGCCGCACGAGGAGGTGCCTCTTTACCTGGAACGTTACCCTAACGTGATGATTTGTAATGATTATGATGGAATCTACCTGCACGCCTGGCGGCGATTGGACCGCTATCTGGATCAAATAGGATTTCGCGCTTCACCGGCGGCACACAAGTATATACAGAATTGGCTGGCCAGTGAAAGTCCCGGGACTGACAAACCAATGGTCTGTTTGACGTTGCGCGAGAGTCGTTGGAACACCGATCGTAACAGTGATCTCGCCATGTGGGCGGAGGCAATTGCCTTGCTGCAGCTGGACGGCTATTGGCCGGTAGTAGTGCCCGACACAGAAATGGCTTTCATCAATCGTGGACCTGAATGGAACGCAGCGAGTTTTTGCACCCCTGCAGCGCTTGATCTGGAATTGCGTATGGCACTCTATGAGCAGGCGCACCTGAATATTTTTACGGGTGCGGGACCTGCGTTACTGGCGATTGGTAGTCAAAACTGCCGCTATCTTTACACGGGGATCATCTATGAGGGGAAGACTGAATCTTCTCCAGAGCGACTTCGGCCGATGGGAGTAATACCCGGTTTGATGCCGTTCCGTTCAGGGCCCTACCAGCGCTGGATATGGGAGCCGCTCACCGTGGGATTGCTTCGTCAGGCCGTTGCTGCTATGACCATGGCCATAGCAGCCAGAACTTCATATGTTGATTTCCCGCATTTTGCGGAGCCCTTTGATGTGGACTTTTATCTCGCGCATTCACCGGATGCCAACGAGGCTATACAACAAGGGTACCTTCGATCGGCACTGGACCATTATGCCCGAGTGGGAATTGAGGAAGGCCGGCGCCCTGCAGCGCAGATGAATCCGCATACCGAAGCAATAGCTGCCATGTTTGCCCGTTCGCTCCAGCTGGTCGATCAGCCGGCAGAGACGTTGCTCCAGTTGCAACAGCCACATGCTGACCAGTGCGAGTTTGACGAAGAATACTACTTACAGTTGTACCCTGATGTGGCTAAGGCGGTTGCGCGGGGTCAATTTGACTCCGGGCGGCGGCATTTTCTGCTATTCGGTCGGCGGGAGGGTCGATTTCCGACGCCGTCCCAACATCATGGCAGAGCTCTACGCACTGCTGCAAATGAAATTCTCGTTGCGCACTACGACATTACAATCTATCCGGAATCTTTCGATTTTTGTGCATTTTTGCTAGCCGCTGAGGCCTATCGGCAACGGATAGGCGCCGGCTGCATCCAGATGATGATCATGGCGGCCCCGGAAGAAGGATGGAAGTATCGAGGACTGACTTCAGAAGAGTGGCAAAAACACCTTAAAACAACAACCTGGTGGCGGATTCAGCACCTGGTGGTGCCCTTGGCAAATATGCTGTCAACGGTGCGCGATATCCGAGTGATGGATGATCGAACTGAGTGTGACCGCCTTTGGCAAACCGCTCGTTTACGCTATCCGGTTGAAAAAGTTACCCACGATGTGCCGATTTACCAGGCATATCGTGAAACATTAAGTGAGTTATATCGTGGTGGTTTGAGTCATCTGCTAGAAGCCCCAGCTGCTGCACATTTGTATGTGGAGCAGATTTTGAGCACACTGGGATTGTCTGCCAAACGTCTGATTGTTGTGACCCTTCGAGAGGCGATCTTTGGTCTCGAGCGCAATTCCAACATACCGGCCTGGATTGCTCTGGCCGCGGAACTGCGAACGGCCGGGTACGGTGTAATTATCATCCCGGACACCGACTCCGCTTTGACCGGAACGTCGCTGATTGATACCTGTTCCCTGCCGGTCAACGTGCTGGCGGCGTTTAATCTCTATATCCGTCTGGCCTTCTATCAACGTGCCTATGTGAATCTATTTGCCCATGGCGGTGCCGTATTGCTGGCGTGGCTGGGGGCGCGCACACGCTTTTTGGAGTTCCTCAAGACATTGCAGCCAGCCGTAGGAAATGACACGGCATTCATGGAAAATCTGGGCTGTCGCTTTGGACAGCAGACACCGTATCCATTCCAGCGAACAGTGGATCAACCCGATACAGCGGAGAATTTGCAGCGGGAAGTATGGGCGTTATTGCGTGAGATGAACGCTGCAAATGTGCCCTCGACGACAGAACCCGAGGCACCCGTTAAGCCAGGATCAGACAGCTTTGACAGAGGGTTGCATCACTATGGGTGTGGAGAGTTGCCGCATGCGGAAGCATGTTTTCGGGAGGCTCTTGAAGTCGCCCCTGACCCTAACGTACTCATGAGCCTGGCACGTGTGTGTTATGACCAACAGCGCTACCTGGAGGCACAAGAATATCTGCACGTGGCACGGAAAATGGCTCCCGGCGATATGGGGGCCTGGGAAGGGGCAACGCGCATGGCACACGCAAAGAGACAACAAGGCAGATCCGTTCAGGAGGATCGCAATGCCTGAGAAAATTCTTCTGATGAAGCCGCCGACAAACTTTATTCCCATTTCCTGGGGTTATGTGATCGCAACGCTCGATCAGGCCGGTATTCCGTATGACTTCTGGGATACTAACCGTCCAACGAATCCGCACGAATATTATCTCGAACGAGTTCATCAAGGAGAGTACTTGGCGGCGGCCACCGGAGGCTTTGTCTACAGCACCAACTGGTTCGTGGATGCCACACAGCGCCTGAAGTCATTGGCCCCGCAGATGCCGGTGGTTCTGGGTGGAAACATCACGCGCGATGTTCGGATTGAACTGATGTTTCAGCATATACAAATTGATTTCGCCGTGATTGGTGAGGCAGAAACCAGTTTTCCGCAGTTGCTCCAGGCATTGGCTGCCGGTTCCAGTTTCGAGCTGGTGCCGGGGTTGGCTTTTCGTCGGAACGATGGAAGCGTGGCGCGTAATGCTCCCGTGCGATTTGATCTGACAGAGCAATTCTGGATGCCGTCCTATAAGCGGATTGATTTGCAGAATTACCTGAATGGGTATCTGCATCACATTGTGCCCGGACTGGGGCGGCTTTTACCGGTGATGACGGGACGTGGCTGTAAAGGAGGATGCAGTTTTTGTTCTCCTACAATTGGCCATTTCATGCCGCGCCCGGTAGAACATATTTTACGTGAACTGGAAATTTACGAACATCTCTATGATTTTGAGAGCATCGCCTTCGCTACGGAAATTTTCTTTAACAAGCCGGAAGACATCGAACAGTTCTGCCGCGAGTACATGAAACTGAGAAAACGCAGGCCCTGGGTTTGCAGCTTTCGGATGGACCAGCCTCCGGAACTGTTGCTACTGATGAAAGAAGCCGGTTGCGCGATGGTGAATATCGGGTTGGAGAGCGCTTCCCAGTCGATCCTGGGCAGACTCAAAAAAGGCTGCACCATTGATGGTTTCAAACGTGCTTACGATGCGGCCATACGGGCCGGTTTGATGGTGGATGCACCTTTCATGATGACAAACGAGGATGAAACCGCTGCAGACATCAAACAGACGTTCGATTTTGTGATCGAGAACAGGATTGACGGCGGATTTGGCCTGGTGGGCACCTATCCGGGCACGGCAATATATCATCGTGCGGTGAAAAAGGGATTAATTACGGATGAATGGGAGTATATCACCAAAACCTTGCGTGAAGTGGCCTGGGCCTCTCCCTCAATCATGGATATTCCCTATCTGAACATAAGCGCCATGAAACACGAAGAGTTGTTCCGAACTGTTTTTAGCCAGGTGCGGCGATACTATTCGTTCCTTTACCATGAGTTTAAGGCAAACAATATGGCCCTGACCATCTCTCATTCGTCTACGATGCCTGTCCCGGAATTGCAGGGGGAATGTCTTCGTTGTGGCGAACAGACGAGGCTAGCGCTTTCCCGCGGTGCTGCGGTTCAGGTGATTGAATATAAATTTGTCTGTCTCCAGTGCCACCAGAAGAACTTTATGCATTTTGTTGATATAGCGCAAGCCAGAACCTATTATGAGGAACTGGGTCAGAGTTTGCGACAGGCCGGGAAGCTTCTTTTGGTCGGAACCGGAAAAAACACCCAGGATTTTCTTCTGTATGACATTTTTGGAATTTCTTTTGATCAAATAGTGGGAGTGCTGCACTGGCCAGGCGAGCCGGGTCATAAGCATTTTTAGCCTCGTCAGCAGAATTCGTTATTACACGGTGGTTCAGGCAAGTCGCCAAGTG
>JBAXVE010000119.1:0-3683 GCA_037129245.1 Desulfuromonadales bacterium | reverse complement strand
TTGCCTTTGCTCTCTTTGACGCAGGGAGAGAACAAAAAGTTCCCGATTATTTTTTCGCAGATGCATGAGGGGAATTTTGCACAATTGCAAATCTTACGACAATTCTATTTGCAGATCTGCAAAAAGACTAACACGCTACGCCTGCATCATCTTAACAGACTGATAAACAACAACTATATGACTTCATCTCAATTTAACAGCGTCACGTAACCACCGTTAGTTGGTTGATATTATATTTGCAGTAATGCAAATCAGACACAAAATCATGTAAAGAATAATTTTATATTTTCGAAATAAATACAGATAGTTGCTGGTGTATACGCGTTTGGCACAGCGAATGCTAAGCAATGATTTTAGCTGGTATAAATCGGTGGGCCACGTAACTCTGACGATCGAGGAAGAATATGATAGCTGAAAACATTTGCCCATTTTACGGAATAGATGACGATCAATGCGACGTCGGCTGCGGTTACATATCGCCGCACGACGTAAATATGATCATCCGCTATTGCAATGGTCGCCATCACGACTGTCTGAAATTTCACGAACTGTCAGAGCGTTACCCGCAGGAATGCCAGGATACCATTCTGTTACGTGATGCAGCTTAAAACGACACCTGATGCATACGCAGCACGTCAGCCTGACGTGCAACTATTTATTAAGGAGATGGAAATATGAGTGAAAGAGAACTTGAACTGATGAACAGAATTGAGGAACTTGAACGGCACACCTGGCGCAACAGCTCCATTCTTCGTTCGGTCGCAATGGTGGCCTTCACCGCACTGATCGGCATCGTGGTCGCGTCGGGTGTGGTGGGAGGCGGACGCGGCAGCAACTGGTCCGGCCCCGCCTGGAACACCATGTGGCTCTACGGGCTGTTTGCAGCCAATGCGGTTTCAATGTTCTGGACGACCCATAAGGAATAACAAATTAAAACCATTTACGGAGGAACTTACGTATGCCGATGAAAATCAATCACGCAATCATTCTACTGGTCACCTGCATCATCTGTGCGGCCTTCAACATGCAGCTTTTCGGCGGGCTTGACGAGATGATGGGAGATCAGTACTGGGTTGTGGACACCACCCAGGGTGACCACGGCTGGTATGCAATGGGATTGCTGCCGCACGTTAAGAAGGTGCCCAAGGAAGTCGTCAAAGCCGCCAACACCGATAACGACCCGAAAAACGACTATATCATCTATGCCCAGAGCGGCGACTTTGCCGGCAATTCAGTTTACGGGATCACCTTCGGCATCCCGCTAATAATGTACCTGATCTGGTTCGCCTTCATCATCGGCTATCCTGACCGGGTCGACCCCTACCTGCTGCCGCGCAAGATATTCACCATCGCGGTGATCATCTCCTGCTCGGTGGTCGCAAACCTCTTCCTGATGCGCATCGCCGGCGATTTTGCCCGCGACCCAATGTCACGCATTGCCAACGTGGCAGGCAACCACGCATCGCTCCTCTTCCACAACGCCGGCATCTGGTTCGCCATCCTCTTTTCGGCGCTCGGCACCCACAGTCATTCATTTGACGAAGTAAAGGCGCCCGACAGCCGCAACTGGCAGACCCAGGCCAACGAAAAATTCAACTGGATGTTCACACTGCTGGGTGTCGTGACCGTACTTGAAGTCATTCTGGTTAAAAACAAGCTGGCTCTGCCGGACGCGGCGGTTGACTATTCGGTCTGGATCATCTGGGTGGTAATTTTCATGCGCATGTACGGATTCTCACCAAAATACTGGATCAAGCGCCCCACCGGCCTGGCGATCATGATCGTCGGTACCCTGCTGACCCTGCCGGTATTCTATCTGCTTGAACGGATGACCGGGACGCTGGGAGCCGGATTCGCATCACCGATTCTGGCCAAGGCATTGGGTGCGGAAAACCAGAACGTCGGCCTTTCGCTGATGATTTCGATCTACCTGGTGTTCTGGATGGAATTTGCCACGGCGATCCGCATGAACGGACCCTATATCCGCACCCTCAGACAGGAAATCAGAGCCTGACAAATCCCGGAGGATTTCGACCATGACCGCAATCAAGAACAAAGGGTGGACAGTAGTATCCGCTGGATTGTCCATTAATCTGGCATTGGGTGTGCTGTACGCCTGGAGCATCTTCAAGGGTGCTATTAAGGCATCCATCGAAAAAGGGGGGCCCGGAGCATTCCAGTGGGATGTGGCCTCCATCAACGACCCGTACGCCCTCTGCTGCCTGGCGTTCGCCTTCTCCATGATTATGGCCGGCAAGTGTCAGGATAAAATCGGCCCGGCCCGCACCGCCCTGATCGGTGGTGTTCTGGTGGGAGCAGGTTTTATGCTGATGGCATTTTCCAACAGTTACATGGCCTGGGTTGTTGGTTTCGGCCTGCTGGCCGGCAGCGGATTCGGTTTCGGTTACTCGGCAGCCACCCCTCCCGCTCTCAAATGGTTCTCACCCTCCAAGACCGGCCTGATTGCAGGAATTGTGGTTGCCGGCTTCGGCATCGCACCAGTCTATATTGCTCCGTTGGCATCCTACCTGATCGGCGCCTTCGGCATCCCCAAAGCGATGATGTTTCTTGGAATCGGCTTCACCGTCATCGTCTGCGGACTTTCCTTTGTGCTTGCCAATCCGCCTCAAGGTTATGTCCCGGCTGAACCTGCCGATCCCGGCCCGGTAGCTAAAATGAACGCCGCTAAACCGGTTGTGAACGCCACCGTCAGCGAGATGCTGCGCAATTATAAATTCTACGTTCTCTGGGCAGCATTCTTCATCGGTTCCGGTGCCGGCCTGATGGTCATCGGCAGCGTGGCCGGACTGGCCAAGAAAAGCATGGGGCCGATGGCGTTTGTGGCAGTGGCAATTATGGCGGTCGGCAACGCCGGTGGGCGAATTGTGGCGGGTGTGCTTTCAGACAAGATCGGACGGCGTGCGACACTTTTCATCATGCTGTCGCTGCAGGCAGTGATGATGTTCGCAGCCATGACGGTTATCAATTCCGGCAGTGCAGTGCTG
Organism: Desulfuromonadales bacterium; assembly: GCA_037129245.1. Classification (GTDB taxonomy): domain Bacteria; phylum Desulfobacterota; class Desulfuromonadia; order Geobacterales; family Pseudopelobacteraceae; genus JACRCG01. The sequence continues at coordinate 678 of JBAXVE010000119.1, read as the reverse complement.
CTGGTTCTGCTGGCTTCGTTCATCGGTTTCAATTACGGATCAAACCTCTGCCTGTTCCCCTCCTTCGCTAAGGATTACTGGGGCACCAAAAACTACGGACTCAATTACGGCGTCCTGTTCACAGCCTGGGGCGTGGGCGGGTTTGTGATGGGCAAGGTGTCAGAAATGTTCAACGCCCAGCCGGGCGGACTCGGCACGTCATTCATGCTGTCGGGAATTCTGCTGGCCGGCGGTGCGGCGCTGACGATCTTCCTGGCCGAACTCAAGCCGGCAAGCGAAAGCGAAACAGAACCGTCGCAATGGAAGGAATTCTGGGCGGAGTTCATGCTGGGTGCGCGGGTGTTTGCGGGCTTTGAAGCGGCACAGATTCGCATTCCGCGTCAATCGGTCAATCCGGGGTAGTTACACCTGATAACCTGTGTCTTTCGAGGCTCTTGAAAAGTCCAAAAAAGTCCCCTCTCCCCTGGCGGGAGAGGGCTAGGGTGAGGGGGAGGTTGCCATGAAATCAGCATGTTGCAGCTTCACCCACCCCTCAATCCCCTCCTTTAGGCACCAGAGGGTCCGTCAAGGGAGGGGAGGCATGATACAAAGACCAAACCGGATAACACTGAAGTAAAATAGTTATATTACTCCGGCAATTAAATTGATCATTCATGCTGCATAAGCAGCGCATGGATG
>JBAXVE010000118.1:0-3826 GCA_037129245.1 Desulfuromonadales bacterium | reverse complement strand
CACTGCGGTCTCCTCAACCCGAGGCGTTTCAACTAAAAAACGAAAGACTCTTTTTTCTTTGGTGCAGCCGAAGAGCGCAGTGATTCCGCATATCAGGGCAATCAGTATGATTTGTTTCATGAAGTGAGTTCTCCGTTGATCTCGCATGCAGCAACAGGCGGGAGGAGTCACTTCCTCCCGCTAAAATGGGCGTCTAATCGAATAATTCTGCCATCCATGATTTCTTTTTATAATGACCGTTATTACCATACCCATGATCATCGTGGTGCTGCTTACCAGAGTGTTGCTGGTTGTAACCCTGTTGCGGATTAAATGATGGCTGCTGCACCTGGGGGGCAGGCTGAACTGCAGCTTGTGACACTACAGCTGATCGCTCGATGATTTTATCCAGTTCACCCCTGTCAAGCCAGACGCCACGACATTCGGGGCAGTAATCGATCTCTATTCCCTGACGTTCCGCAATTTTAAGGTCTACTCCGGTACATATCGGGCATTTCATAACTATATCTCCTGTCTTGTAATATATATTGTATAATTATAGTATGTTAAGTGTAGGCAGGTATGCCCAACGCAAGCAGTATGACGTTCACGGCTGCACTGCTGAATTGTACGCGATTGGGTGATGCTGGTTCAGGAAATGTTCTGCGGGGGCACGAATATTCTGTCTAAAATCTGGGGCAAGGCAAGTTGCGGGGTGTATGGCAGCAACGCGGAGTTAAAATCCAAATTATGAATTCCTGTAAAGGTGGTCAGATGCAAATACCCAGCGCAACAACAGGTGGTCTCGCAGTTGTCGGATTCGTGCGTATTGTTACAGTCAGTGCTCTGCTCGTCGGACAGATCAACAATTTCAGACGGCGAGAATGCGTGAATTTCACAAGGATATGAAAAACAGACTGTCGGCAGAAACAGGAAGATAATTATCAGCAGCAGTGAAACCGGTTTACGAATCATGGCAATGAGGTTACCTGATGAGGTTAAAATATCATTTTCATTGTGGCCACAGTGTACCACAAAAATATCGTAAATAAAGGTTCCATTCAAATTTAACGGCAGGGACCTGACTCCGTGTGAGTATACCTACTGTAATCAGAACGAAATCAGTCGCTTGGTAAGTCCCGGCATCACAATATCAAAGGTCATGACGACCGTCAGAAGTATCATGATAACCACCGTCAGCCAGGCGATGATATTAAATACCGGTCCGTTTACGTAAGTGCCCATCAATTTTTTGTCGTTGATCAGCATGATCATAAAAAAGAGAACGAACGGCAGCACGGCACCGTTGACGACCTGAGAGATGAACATAATTGTCATCAGGGGGGCATTGGGAATCAGTATCAGAGCCGCACTGATGGCGATTATGATGGTAAAGAGCCAGAAAAACTGCGGTGCCTGTTCGAAATCCTTATCGACCCCCGACTCCCATCCCATCCCCTCACAGATGTAGAACGCCGTGGAGAGCGGCAGGATACAGGCGCCGAATAGCGACGCATTGAACAGGCCGAAGGCGAATAGTGACGACGCATGTGCACCGACCAACGGTTTCAGAGCCAGAGCAGCATCGGCGGCAGTCTCGATCTTGAGTCCATGAAGATTGATAGTCGAGGCGCAGGCCACCATCATGAAAAACGCCACCACGATTGCAAGCACGCAACCGATGATGACGTCAAGCCGGGTAAAATTATACTGCTCGGCGGTAATCCCTTTTTCAACAACCGCAGACTGTTGGTAGAACTGCATCCAGGGGGCGATGGTGGTTCCGACGATGCCGATCAGGGTCATCAGGTAGGCGCTGTCGGATTTGAAGGTAGGAGTGACGGTAGCTTTGAGAACAACGTCCCATTTTGGGCCGGCCAGAAAAGCGGCGATCGGATAGGAGATGTAAACCAGGCAGGCCACCAGAAAAACTTTTTCGACCGTCTTATATGACCCCTTGACGATCAGCAGCCATACCAGAACGGCACTGATCGGCACAGAAATATATTTACTGATGCCGAAAATCTCCAGGCTGGCGGCTATACCGGCAAACTCTGAGATAGAATTGCCCATATTGGTCAGCAGCAGGGCGATCATGACATAAAAGGTGACTTTCACACCGAACGATTCCCGGATCAGATCGGAGAGCCCCTTGCCGGTGACGGCTCCCATCCGGGCGCACATCTCCTGCACGACTATCAGTGCAATTGTGGTGGGGATCATCATCCAGAGGATAGCGTAGCCATAATTGGCGGCAGCCAGCGAATAGGTGGTAATGCCGCCTGCGTCATTGTCAACATTGGCGGTAATAATACCGGGGCCGAGGATGGCCAGGAACAGCATGATATTCCTGGTGTTGATCCCTTTGACCGGCTTGATAAATCGGGATGAAGTCATGCCACTCATTTTTGGTACTTTCCCGTCCCTAACGACGCTTGTTCTTGAGGATCAGCGGCAGATAGTGCGCCAGAACGTCGTCAACGGTCACGATGCCGGCCATACGGTCGTTCCCGTCCAGAACCGGGACGGCAATCAGGTCGTACTTGGCCAGCATTTCAAGCATATCTGCAGGTTCTGCGTCGATCGGAACGGTTTTGACATTCTCTTCCATCATGTCAGTGATGTGTGTTTCAGGGGGGGTCAACAGCAGACCTTTCAGGCTCACGACGCCTTCAAGCCGCTCATCCGCATCCACCACATAACCGTAGAAGACGGTCTCGATCTCACTGGCGCACTCCTTGAACCGTTCCAGGGCCTGTCCGACCGAGATGTCGGAACTGAGCCGGAAATACTCTGGGTTCATCAGGCCGCCAGCCGAATCCTCCTCATGCTCAAGCAGCTCCTGTATGTCTTCGGCGTCCTCTTGATCCATCATCTCAAGCAGCTCCTGAGCCTTCTGCTCAGGGAGGTCCGAGAGGATGTCGGCGGCTTCATCCGGTTCCATCTCTTCCAGAATGTCCGTCAGCTGCTCAGCATCAAGCTGGCTGACGACGATGTTACGCATGTCAGCTTCCAGCTCGTAAAGGGCGTCGCCGGTGGTTTCAGCATCAATGGAGTCAAGCACGGTGCGGATACTGTGAATAGGAATATTTTCGATAATATCGGCCAGGTCGGCAGGATGGATTTCGTTCATCTGACCGCGGGCGATATTGAGGGCCAGTTTGGATGAATGGGGTTCCAGCGGCTGAACATATTCCCAGCTGATCTCGGCAGCAGGGATATCACGTTTGAGCAGCTGCGCCACATACTCGCCGAGTTTCATGTATCCCAGGCGGCGCAGCAGGCCGCGAAAGCCGATGTCTACGGAAAAAATACAGAGCTTTTCGTTGAATCTCCCCAGTTTGATGTCATTGACACGCACAACCTTTGCGCCATCGACGTCTACGATCTGTTTGTCCAGCAGGCCCCGCCTGACAAGAATTTCACCTTCGTGCGGCAGATAGTTTGTCAGCCCGGGAGGGTTGATACCTACTGTTGATATGACAACGTGGTTGAAGAGGGCCACTTCGGCCCAGGGAAGTGATTTACGGCCTTTGCGGGATTGAAAGACAATGTGTGAGACCTCAGGAAAAACCTCTCCCGGAACCATGATCAGGTCACGCAGCACCCCAAGGTCTTCACCTTTACTGTTGATGACGATCTTGCCTAAGATCTGGCTCAGGTATATTTCGCTGATTTCGGTCGTCATGGCTCTTATCCACAAAAAAAGGGACTTCGGAGGAAGTCCCTTGAATACAGACGGGATACTTTCCTCTCTGGTTGACTTTCGGCAGTGCACAACGTAGGTCGTTTTGACCAGCTACCTTAGGTAAAGCCTTAAGCCGACAATACCTGGTCTACCCATTGG
>JBAXVE010000117.1:0-4000 GCA_037129245.1 Desulfuromonadales bacterium | reverse complement strand
AGCAGCATGGTGGTAACAAAGACCATCGGCTTGGCTGCCTCTACATTGGGGGACTGGAATCCGACGTCGTAAATATGGAAACCGAGATGCATGAACTTGCGGTCCATATGGAAGAACGGGAAGTTGGTGTCAAAGGGAAGCGTGGGAGCGAGCTTGACTACGCCGACGATCATCAGCGGCGCCACCTCGCCGGCGGCACGGGCCATGGAAAGGATCAGGCCGGTCATGATGCCGGGGGTCGCCATCGGCAGCAGAATCCTGGTAAGTGTCTGAAACCGGGTGGCCCCGAGGGCCAGCGAACCTTCCCGAATCCCCTTGGGGATGGAAGCCAGCGATTCTTCGGTGGCCACAATCACCACCGGTACCGTCAACAGCGCCAGAGTCAGGCTCGACCAGAGGATGCCGCCGGTGCCGAAGGTAGGGGTCGGCAGCCGTTCGGGAAAGAACAGGCTGTCCAGGCTGCCGCCGATTCCGTAGACGAAGAAGCCGAGGCCGAAGACGCCGTAGACGATAGAGGGGACACCGGCCAGATTGTTGACGGCGATGCGCACCATGCGGGTCATCAGGCCGTCGCGGGCATATTCGCGCAGATAGATGGCGGCTACCACGCCGAAGGGGAGCGAGAAGACACTCATCAGCAATACCATCATGACGGTGCCGAAGATGGCAGGAAAGAGCCCCCCCTCGGTATTGGATTCACGGGGGTCGTCCAGCAGGAGTTCCCTGACGCGCTCCAGATACGCGCCGCACTTGGCAAAGAACGACATGCTGTTGGGACGCATTACCGTAACGATTTCCGTCAGCGGAATATCTTTGCTGCCGCCTGCCGCATCACTGACCTGCACGGTAATACGCCCGATTTCCGCCTGCGTTGCCGTCAACTGCTCGTTGAGCCGGGTGAACTCGGCCAGGCTCTTTTCACGAACGGCGGTCAGCTCCCCGATCTCGGCAGCATTCTTCTCCCGTCCGCCGTATTCCAGTTTTAAGAGCTTCAGCCTGATCCGCTCGGCGGTATGGTTCAGATCGGACATCTGCTTTTTGATGGTGCGGGTCTGTTTGATTTTTCCCGCCACCTGGGTACGCGCCTGAATCAGCTTTTCAGACGGTGCTGTCGCTGTAATGGTAATGCCTTCCGCCGTGACTTCTTTCAGAAAGCCGAAGAAGTTGCCATGTTCGCGACGCTCCAGCAGCAGGGCGTCGTCAGGCAGGGAGCGGGATGCAATATCCTTGTCGTCGATCCAGCGGAAGTCCTGGCCGAAGACGTCTCGGTTGGCAATTTTCAGCTGCATTCTGCGGGTTCCGCTGATCGGGTTTTTCTCCTGGTGAACTATCTGACCGAGTGCTGCGGAGCCGTCTTTCAGTTCGAATTTCACCAGCGCCCGCGGCCAGAAGTAGCCGAGGCCGTTGGACATGACCACGCCGACCAGCGAGATGGTCATCACCAGAATGACCGCCAGGGCGGCACCGGTTGCCAGTACGAACGGTTCTCCTGTTTTCCAGAATAGTTTCATCGTAAACCTTTCAAGCTTGAAAACCTTTTCCAACACGGAGCAACGAAGCAACGGAGAAATCCAGAATCATGAGATCAATGCTCTTCTGGATAAACTAAAGGCTTTTGTTTTGACATTCTCGGTTGCTCTGTTGCTCCGTGTTATTCGATTAGGTTTAGTACCGTCCGTACTTCTTTCTGAACTTCTGCCGCAGCGCTTCGGCTACCGTGTTGATGATAAAGGTGAAGATGAACAGCAGCACCGCCGAGAGGAACAGCGTCCGGTAGAGGGAACTGTTGAGCGGGGCTTCCGGTATTTCCACCGCGATGTTGGCCGACAGTGAGCGCAAACCGTTAAAGAGGCTCCAGCTCATGATCGGTGTGTTGCCGGTGGCCATCAGCACGATCATGGTTTCACCGATGGCACGCCCGAAGCCGATCATGATTGCCGAGAACACCCCCGGCAGCGCCGAGGGGAGCACCACCCGCCAGGCGGTCTGCCAGCGGCTGGCGCCGAGGGCCAGCGAAGCGGCGGTCAGGTTGCGCGGCACATTGGAGATGGCGTCTTCGGCAATGGTGAAGATGATCGGCACCACGGCAAAGCCGAGCGCGATGGCAATGATGATGCTGTTGCGCTGGTCGTAGCGGACACCGAGCGTGCTGAACAGCCACTGTTTGAAGTCTCCGGCGAACAGGCTCACCTCAGCCACACCGCTCAGCAGAAATGCGGCGTAGACGCCGAAGACCACCACCGGGATCATGGCGATGAATTCATAGCCTCTGGTCAGCTTCTGGAGCCGGGAAGCGCTCCTGATCCGTTTCCAGAAGAAAATCGTTACGAGCAGCATCAGCGGGACGATGATGATGCTCATGAAGATGGTCAGGATGCTTTTGTCGATCAGCGGCGCCAGCCAGAGACCTGCCAGAAAGCCGATTACCACCGAGGGGATGGCGGCCATGATTTCTACGACCGGTTTGACGCGCCCTTTCAGTTTCGGCGACATGAACTGGCTGGTGTAGAGTGCGGCCAGCAGAGCCAGCGGGGCGGCGAACAGCATGGCGAACAGGGTGGCCTTGATGGTGCCGAACACCAGCGGTACCAGGCTCATCTTGGGTTCGAAGTCGTCGTTGGCGGCCGAGGACTGCCAGGCGTATTCCGGTCTGTCGTACCCTTCGTACCAGACTTTGCCGAAGAGGGTGCCGAAGGATATCTCCGGGTGGGGGATTTCCAGTTTCCAGAGCGTCAATGTTCCTGCCGTGTCAAGTACCGCCAGTCCGTTCCCCTTGGGGGAGAGGGCTGACTGACTGACCGGGGCGGCCGGAGTGATCGTCAGGAGATTACGCTCCGAGGTCATGTGGTCGGCATGGATTCGGGCAGGGTTGATTGAAAAGATGGTTTTGTCACGCGGCGAAGGGAGAATCGCGGCCACTTTCCCCTGATTGGAGCGCAGGGTGTGAATCAGCGCCAAACGTCGGTCGTCGCCGCTGCCGGCTGTTTTTACCGGGAACCAGGTCGTAAGCCCACCTTTTGCGTCTCCGACGGCGACGGATACATCGCCCAGCACCAGTGCCAGGGATGTTATGGCCTGATGGTCGGCTGTTGCAGGCAGATTGTCCAGCAGGCGCGGCTGTCCCGGCTCCGAGATATCCCAGCGCAGCAACGTGCCGTTGTCAGTGCCGGCGTAGAGGTAGCGTCCCTTTGAGTCGACAGTTACAACAGAAATGGTTCCCGGCAGCGGGTCGTTAATTTCGGTGGCGGAGTCACTCCGTTTTTCGTTACCCAGCAGATCTTTTTCCAGCAGCCGGTGGGATACCCGCAGGCGCCCTCCGTTCAGCCGGTCAACCCGTACGGCCCCCTTCCCTTCAATCGGACGGACAAATGATTGTACGATGTCACGTGAGGCCGGAAAGGAGATGTCATCGCTGGGGGTGACATCATGGGTGAGGGTGATGCTGCCGTCTGGGCTCTTCGCAGAAGCAAGTGCTACTGTGACCGCCGAGATGGCGCCGTTGTCCCACAGCAGGGTATAGGATGATTTACCGACATATTCAGCTGCTGCTACCCGTGCTGCCCCGGTCGGAACAGTTGGAGTCTTGACGCTGGCCGAGAGGGAGCCGTCTGCCGCCTTGATGAAGTGGAACGTTCCTGTTTCATCGAGCAGGAAGGCTCCCCGCTGCTCCTCGTCGCTTCCCACGGCGATAATTTTTCCGCTTGTAGCGGCGGCCGGCACCTTTATCGTGGCGCTGCCGGTAGCCTGCGGGGAATAGAAGAGCGGCAGGGCGACCCGTGAGATCATGACCAGAATCCAGATGACGGAGACGATTACCAGCACGCCGCCGATGCGGATCAGGATTTCTGCGAGACGGTCGTTGCGCCGGGATGTGTCGATGACGTTCTTGGCCATGGTTTCCTGGGATTGTGCAAAAGACTCTCCTCATGGGGAGAGTGTGACATACCTGCTGAGAAGTTGCTATTTCCCGGTCTGATTAAGCCTCCCCTCCCTTGACGGG
>JBAXVE010000116.1:0-4071 GCA_037129245.1 Desulfuromonadales bacterium | reverse complement strand
TATCCATATACTGAGTCAGTCGTGTTAGGCGGTGAAAGCCCGACAGACTCCTAGCTCATTCCAGACGATCACCATGGCGATGCAGCGCGCCAGGCCGATCATGATCAGTCCCACCAGATACTCCGGCTTATCCGGCAGCAGCAGCGCCGCCAGCACGAACATCAGCACCGGACCGATCAGCCAGTTCTGAATCAGCGAGATGCCCAGGATTTTTTTGTTCTGAAACACCTCCGGCATATCCTCATACTTCACCTTGGCAAACGGCGGATACATCATCACGATCAGGCCGATGGCAATCGGTATGTTGGTGGTACCGATCTGGAAAGAATTGATAAAGGATTCGGTACCGGGGATGAAGTAGCCCAAGCCTACGCCCAGCGCCATGGCTGCAAAAATCCAGAGCGTCAGCCAGCGGTCGAGAAAGGAAAGTTTACTGGAAAGTTGTTCGGACATTGTCATCTCCTGTTTATGGGCAATTCATTTATAATATCCGCTTCGACGGATATTATAATCCGTAATCCGGATTTTGAAAGCTTTTTTCGTCTCCAAAAGCTATAATGTTAATTACATTCGCAATTAGTTGCGGCGGAACAATGATGCAATGCCATTCCGGGAAAGCAGCTGGTTATATGCAAGAAAGACTTTACACCCGCGCCAACTATCTGGCGCTGTTCACGATCGTCTACAACCTGCTGGAGGGAGCTATTGCTACCTGGATGGGAGCGTCTGATGAGACGCTGGCCCTGTTCGGTTTCGGTGTGGACTCATTCATCGAAGTCATCTCAGCGGTCGGCGTCTGGCACATGCTGCGCAGAATCAGGGCCAATAGCGGCGAGACTCGCGACGAATTTGAGCAAAGGGCATTGCGGATCACCGGTGCAGCATTCTATCTGCTGACAACCGGTCTGGCATTGACGGCCGTATCCAGCATCTATTACCGGCACAAACCGGAGACAACTTTGTGGGGCATTGCCATCTCACTGGTGTCCATCGGATTCATGTGGTACCTGATCCGCCAGAAAACCAGGGTCGGCACGGAGCTTGGTTCGCAGGCCATTCTGGCTGATGCGGCCTGTTCACGGGCATGCGTCTACCTGTCGGTGGTTTTGATGATTTCAAGTGCAGGCTATGAATTGACCGGGATCGGCAGCCTGGATGCAATCGGTGCACTGCTGATCGCCTGGCTGGCCTTTAAAGAGGGGAGGGAATCGTTTAATAAAGCCAAAGGATTGAACTGCTCATGCTGTTGCCCGCAGGAGTGAATTAAAAAATCAGAGACAACCCGCTGCTTTGGTAGTGAGAAAAGCCGCCAGTGCAATGCGATCTGATTCCGCTTCGGGAAGATTGCCCGCATGCTGCTTGAGGGTGCTGAGTGTTTCCTTGCAGATTGCGCAGCTCTCCAGTCTGAGCTTGTAGTGCATCCAGAGCCCCTCACGACGGGCGTCTACCCAGCAGCTGCGCTTCAAATAGGCCAGGTGGCGCGACACCGTTGACTGCGGCAGCTTGAGTACCGCTATCAGATCACAGACGCACAGCTCCCCTTCGGCCTGCAAGAGAAGGATTATCCTGAGACGGATCGGGTCGGAGAGGGCTTTCAGGGTTTGGGCGAGATGTTTCATACGTTGACTGTTTTCTTCAATCTGCTAAGGCGCATTCCTTCGGTCCAGCTCAACTGCCGCGTAGGCCGAGTGATTATGGATCGATTCAAAATTCTCTGCCTCGACCGAAAACCAGGTGACGTTCTCGACCGCTGCCAGGCGTGAGTAGGCTTCACGGACCATATCTTCAACGAATCGCGGATTTTCATAGGCCTGTTCTGTGACGAATTTTTCATCCTCCCGCTTGAGCAGGGAATAGAGCGGGCTGCTGCCGCACTGCTCGATCAACTCCACCAGATCCTCGATCCAGATGAAATCCCGATAGCGCACCCGCACGGTCATCAGGCTGCGCTGATTGTGGGCGCCGAAGCGTGAAAGTTCGCGGCTGCAGGGACAGAGCGAGGTAAGCGGCACCTTGATGCCGAGAATAAAATCAAGGCTGTCGGTCATGGAGGCACTGAACTCGCAGGTGTACTCCATCAGGCTTTTGGCTCCCGAAACCGGCGCCGGTTTATCGATAAAATAGGGGAACTGGATTTCAAGGTGGGCGCTGTCGGAGCCGAGTTTCACCTTCATCTCTTCGAGGATCGTCTCCATTTTGTCCAGGGCGATCTGCTCGCGGTACTTGTTGAGGATCTCCACGAAACGGCTCATGTGGGTCCCCTTGAAGTGGTGTGGCAGATCGACGTACATGTTGACCCGCGCCACGGTGTGTTGCAGGGTGCGGTTCTTGTCCATCACGACTACCGGATAAGTGATATCCTTAACACCAACCTTGGCGATGGGGATGCGGCGGGTGTCAGGCCGTTTCTGCATATCCGGCATCGGAGCACAACTGATTTTTGAAACAGTTTTTTTCATGTTTGCTGCTCCTGCAAAGCATTCCCGATCTCGTTCCAGATGCCGTCACGTCCTTCTTTTGATAATGCCGAAAAAGGAAGCAGCAGACTCTTGTCCCGTTTGATGATCGAGGCAATGACGGATTTCTGCCGGGCCTGTTCGTTTTTTGACAGCTTGTCGCATTTGGTTATCACGAAAATCGGCCGGATCGAATAGGTTTCAAGCCAGCGCAGCATCTGAAGATCACCGTCGGAGGGCTCCCGGCGGATATCCAGAATCAGCACCACCGCTTTCAGACTTTCACGGGAAGCAAGGTAGGCCTCAATCATCGGTCCCCACTGCTTCCGCAACTCAGGGGGAGCTTTGGCGTAACCGTAGCCGGGCAGGTCAACCAGCGTGAGAATGCCGTTGATGTCGAAAAAGTTGATCAGCTGCGTCCTGCCGGGAGTTGAACTGGTACGCACCAGCCCCTTGCGTCCGGCCAGCACGTTGATCAGCGATGATTTTCCGACATTGGAACGCCCCACAAAAGCCACCTCCGGCAAACCGGCCGGTGGATAGTCCTTCGGCTTTGCAGCACTTTTTACGAATTCCGCCCGAAATACATCCATGGGTAGCTCTCCTCAGTCGGGCATTATAGTGCCCACCACCGCTATGATTCAAGCGCATAATTTTTTTGCGTCATGCCCGCATTGCGAAAATTATGTCTGTGGCATTTGTTACAAATTTGTGGTATTACGATGGCGACTGGTTGCGCCGAATCTTCAAGCGTCGTTCTCGCCGGGTACCCATGACAGCATTTTCTCTTGACATAGTGCTGTTTGCAGCTGAATTAGTGGCTGCTTCCTTTTCGATCCAGCGACTGGCTCACTGTGTGATGTCCGCCAGGGTCACCATCCCCGACAATCTTTATCCTGACCGTAGTTCCTTTTGTAATAACCACAGCCCACTAACCTTCGGACAGTGCTGTCCGATCTCATACCAATAGATAAGGGAGGAGTCGAACATGGAAAGTGTCAACTCAAAGGATCGTCATGGACACACCCCGCTGATCAGCGCATCCAAAGAGGGGATGAAGGACTTTGTCCAGGATCTGCTGCATCGCGGTGCCGACATTACCGCCAGCAGCGACAAAGGTAAAACAGCCCTCCACTATGCCGCCGCCAACGGGCATACCGAAATTGCCAAAATGCTGATGGAAAAGGGAGCCGACGTGGATGCTCGTGACCGCGAAGGTCATACGCCGCTGATGCTGGCTGCCATCTACGGCTGCAACCAGACCGTGCAGGCCCTGCTTGAAGGGGGAGCCAACCCGTCCATAAAAACACCTACCGGCAACACCGCCAGCCGCTATGCCGAGAACAACGAGCACCCGCTGGCTACCGCACTGCTTAAAAAAGCTGAAAGGGCCAAACACGGTAACGCCTGATTCCGGTAATACGGACGATAAACGAACGCGAAACCAGCCAGGTGGTTTCGCGTTCCGTTGTTTCAGCGATAGCTCCAGTTCTTTGCTTCATTGTCCGTAAACTACAACGTACACATCAAGTTCTGACGGTCGTTACCGACTATTCAGTGGTCTGAAAGGATAATAATCAGAGTGAGATATGTTCCTAATATAAGGCACCTGTTT
>JBAXVE010000115.1:0-4460 GCA_037129245.1 Desulfuromonadales bacterium | reverse complement strand
ACGAAAACAGTAACCAGCTGTTTTTATTCAACTAAACGTTGGGACACTACTGATTCGACATATTGGAGTTAAATTTAAAAGCTGTAAAGCATGGTCGAAAAGTTTGGTACCACTTTTAGTACCACACGGAGAATCAGAATATTTTTGCTGGCGGCATCGTTTTTTAAATATCAATTTTTTTAACTACTTAGCAACATCACAATTTATGCTAAGTCAAAATTATTCTGGTACGCCATCAGCGTATTGATCATCAATGCCGCAACCGTCATCCTGCCGACGCCGCCGGGAACGGGTGTTATCCACGAACATTTTTTGCTGACCGCTTCAAAGTCCACATCCCCCACGATCCTACCGTCCTCCAGCCGGTTGATTCCGACGTCGATCATCACGACACCCTCTTTGACCATATCTTCTGTGACAAAGCCGGGGATCCCCACTGCCACGACGATGATGTCTGCCCGTCGCGTCTCATCCAGCAGCAGTTCGCGGGGGGTTTCGATATGCGTAAGGGTCACAGTTGCGTTGCCGATCTCGAAGTCGTTGGAGAGCATGATCGAAATCGGCTTGCCGACGATGTTGGAACGCCCGATCACAACGCAATGCTTTCCCTTGACCGGTATATCGTAAAACTGCAACAGTTTGCAGATGCCGTAGGCGGTGGCCGGCCGGAAGGCCTTCTGCCCCAGCGTCATACGGCCGAAATTGGTGGGGTGGAAACCGTCGATATCCTTACGGGGATCGATCGCGTTAATAACGTTCTGCGGATCGATATGCTTCGGCAGCGGCAGTTGGACAATCAGGCCGTCGGTGGAGGGGGCGGCGTTAATGTCAGCAATTTTCGCCAACAGCTCCGCTTCACTGATGGTCTCCTGAAAACGGAGCAGGGCGCTTTCGAAACCGGCCCGTTCGCACGATTTTATTTTCGACTTCACATACGACTCGCTGGGGGCATGCTCACCGACCAGAACCACGGTCATATGCGGTTTGCGCAGACCAGAAGCAACGTAGTCGGCGACTTTCGCCGATATGCCCTCCACCAACCGTTCGGCGCACAATTTTCCATCGAGTAGCTTCATGATCTCGCTCTCACAAATTATGCCGTGCGGCTGGTTACTTCGATCAGGTGGTAGCCGAACTGGGTCTGTACCGGTCCGAGGACTTTCCCAACCTCACCGCTGAAAACGACGGTGTCGAATTCTTTCACCATCTGGCCGGGGCCGAATTCACCAAGACTTCCGCCATCCCTGCCGGACGGACACTTTGAGTGCTCCCGTGCGCAGGCAGCAAAATCCTCTCCAGACTCGATCTTTGTTTTCAGTGCTTCACACGCTTCTTTGGTTGCCACCAGAATGTGGCGGGCGGTTGCTCTGGCCATGCAGGACTCCTGTATCAGATTGATTTTTCCAGCTTGATTGTGATGGCCTTTTTGACACTTAAACCTTCATTAGTCAATATTTCAATCGGTTGCCCTTGTCATGCTTTGTGATTATCAGTATGTGTGTTAGATTTACCGCCACCAGTCAGACGCTCCATATTGCCCTTGAGAAAACGGAAGCAGTTATGAACACCTTTGTACCAGATGGCCTGATCGTTGCGCACCACGGAGTATCGGTGGAGGTACTGTTTGTCGCTGGAACGCGCCGCATGGTACGGGTTAAGCGAAACTCCGGCCATGTGGTGGGGGACAGCGTGACCGTTACCGGTGACGTGTTGAAGCGCCTGCCGCGGGAAAGCGAGCTTCGCCGGCGTGATGCGCGGGGGGGCACCCATCTGGTCGCTGCAAATCTGGATGTGCTCGGCATTGTCGTTGCCCCGCCTGCTACGGCAGGGTTTGTCGATCGGGCCATTGTCGCTGCCCGTGCGGCAGCCATGCAGCCGTTTCTGGTAATCAATAAATGTGACCTTGAAAATTCTGCCACCCTGTATGAGGGGTTGAGACAGATCTACGGCGCATCTGTTGCGCTCTTTCCGGTGAGTGCGACCTCACATGACGGCCTTGATCCGTTGTTGGCATTTCTGGGACAGGGGCATCGCGGTGCTTTTATCGGCACGACCGGAGTCGGGAAAAGCTCCCTGCTGAACGCACTATGCCCTGAAAGCAATCTGAAAGTGGGTAGCACCAGCGACTACAAAGGGATGGGGCGGCATACGACGACGGTTTCAACGCTGCATGCGCTCCCAGATGGGGGTGAGCTGGTCGATACTCCCGGATTTCGCGATTTCGGTCTGGTCGATATCACGGTTGAGGAGCTGGCTGAATACTTCCCCGGCTTTGAAGAACACCGCTCCGTCGCCTGCCGTTTCCGCAACTGCCGCCACCGCACCGAACCGGGCTGCGCCGTCCTCAGGATGGTTGACGAGGGAAAGATCGCTGCAGAACGTTACTCAACCTACATGGAACTGCTTGGCGAGGTTGAATTACGGCAGGAGGAGGCCCGCAGCAGGGGATGGCGGGATTGACCGGTGTTATGTCATTCAGGTCGAAGCCGCTGGCAGAAGCCGTTCTATCAATGAATTCTTCTTGATGTAAGGAATTTCCAGCTGATATCTGGCCCTGGTAATACCCACATAGGCCAGGCTGTCGATCTGTTCCTGCGCCCAGCGTTCACCCGGTTCCATCGCATCAAGCCCGATCAGGAACACACAGGCAAAGTCCAACCCCTTGGCGCTGTGGATGGTGGTGATTGTCACACTGTTGGAGGTGATATCGTGGGAGCGCTTGGCCCGGTAATCTTCCGAGAGCCATTTGTTAAGAATTCCTCGATTGTCCAGTGCGGCGCTAATCATGGCAGGAGTTGTCAGTGTACTTTCGCTGGCCGCCTTTTTAGTGGTGTACATGACGGCAATCTCGGAAAGCGGAAATGTTCCGGCATCGACAAGCGCTCTGATTTCTTTGGCAACATGTTCAATAATCTTCTCAATAGTGCCAAACTGCTTTAGCAGCGGGCTGGGGCCGTTAGAAATACGTGGATCGGGGAAGAGAGTATTTTGCTGATTTGCTTCCAGCCCCAGAGCGGAACCATAGCGGAAACGGTTGGCAAATTCGGCGATCTCTCTTGTGTTGCGATAAATAATATTCAACTGTCGCTTACGCCCTTTGATGTTAATTCCGGCGTTAATCCAGGAGCGCTTCTGGCAATAAAGATCCTGTCCTTCATCCAAAGCAATAGTGAGAAAGTTGGTCTTAGGATTGAGACACTTCATAACCACCCGCAGCATCAGATCTGAAAAGTCCTGCCCCTCATCAACCAGTATGGCGTCATAGCGGTCAGAGTCCGGCAGCTGTTTGGATAGTGCATCCTCCATTACGATATCGTAATAGTCCATATCCTGATTTTCATGGATTACTTTCTCTCCGGTCAGGCGTTCACAAAGATCGAAAAAGTGCAGCACCTCCACTCCTTGCGGCCCGAACGGTACACCCTGTGCTGCCAGCAGACTGCGGATATAGTTCACCAGCGTCACGTTGTAACAGAGGAAGAGGATGCGCTTGACCGCCGGATTGTACTTTTTCAGCAATACCGCCTGATGTACCAGCACCAGAGTCTTGCCGCATCCTGACGGGCCTGACACCAGCCGATGCCCGCCGTCAAAGCGCCTGGCAATCACCTCCTGATGATGATCCAGAAGCTTTATGTTGTATTCATGGTTCTTCAACTCATCCTGCGGACCGCGCTCTATTATGTTAACGCGGATGGTCGGAAAGAGCAGCTGACGGAGATGGTTCAGCTCCTGGGATGAAATATGACAGGGGAATCTCGGCTCGAATCGTTCCCGGATGGCAGCTAAAAAAGGCTCACCCGACGGATCGCCCAGTTCGGAGTGTTGATCAAGATCATCATAGAAGAGAATTTTTGAGATTGGAATAATACCGGAAGCGGTGATTTTTTCACGGTATTCGTATGAATTAATGTTCGGAAAAACCACTCCGTAGGAGATCGGAATTTTCGGTTTGCCGTAGGTTTTACTATCCCGGCTTACCAGCCTGCCATCTTTCTCTATACAGGCAAGTATCTGATGGACATACCCCTTTGCCTGCTCATGGGGGTTAGTCTTGACCTGTTCTTTGGAGCCCAACCGCAGCCGGAATTTTTTCGGGTTAACATCCAGGATCTGGTCAATAGTCCAGTCTTTCACCTCAAAAACAATCAGGCCGACATCGGGGTTGTACAGAATGAAATCCGGCTCGGACTCATTAATATCCGGGGAATACCAGACGATATAACGGTCGTCAGGCTTAGCTACTCTACGCAAGAAAAGACAGAAGGCTTCTTCGCCAGCGGTTGTGAACTGCTCGATTTCGTCAGGGATGATCAGGGGCATGGCGGCGCAGACTTAGTATCGCCGATTAGGTCCAGATGTTGTTTCAATTCAGGTATACGCACCGAGATTACGTCCCATATTATGTCTTCATCAACACCAAAGTAGTCATGCACGACAATATCACGTAATCCAGCCAT
>JBAXVE010000114.1:0-4882 GCA_037129245.1 Desulfuromonadales bacterium | reverse complement strand
TGGCCGGCTGGAGTGGCCGGCTGGAGTGGCCGGCTGGAGTGGCCGGCTGGAGTGGGGTGGGTCGTTCGCATGTCTTTGAATATCGTAGCCACAGATGACCCTTTTTGTGAAACAGATGATCTACACTACACCTATTAATCCAGATTGTGTCAAAAGAAACGCAAGTTTCAATGTTTTAATAAATAATCCCCCAAGTCTCTTTGGTATACCGTCATGAATACCACCAAAATTTGTGGATTCAGCCATATAACAACAAACGTTATTGGACAATAGGTATAAAAAAAGCCCCCATTTTCAAGGGGCTTTTAGGTCTTGTCCGGATGTTATCGGACTATTTTCAACTGAGCTCAGTATAGATGACACCGGTTGACTGAAGTCCTGCCAAGTTTATATGTATCTGGTTTGTTTCTGTAAGTGCGGCAATTTCAAGAAAGTCGGCTTGAGACAACGTGCCGCCACTTCCCTGCAGCAGGCCAACAAAGCTGTCGAGGTCCGCACGGCCAGGCAATGTTCCGACCACGTTCTTATAAACCAGATTCACAAAATCAGCATTACTTGAGGAGCCTGCCATGACCTTGAACAGATCTGTGCCAATTGCCATCTGGCAGACGTCATGCAAGCTCAATCCGATGTCAAACAGTCGTATCACAACACCAACATACGCCGGGATCAGACTTGATTTACCAAAGGCCGCTCCCAATAACTCCAATGACTCTGCTCCGTGTCCCGCCCCGCTTACGTCAAAAGCGACTTTAGTACCGCCGGCTTCCAATCGTTCTACGTTAGTAATATTCAGATCATTGCCGTCCTGTAATGCGTTAATCCGATAACCATTCGAAGCTTGTTTGATTGTATAATTTGCCGCAGGTCCTTCAAGTACTACGGTATCGACACCGGCTCCTCCCGTCACTGAAACATGTCCGACAAGCTCAGGGAAATTAATGGTATTAGATGCTCCACCGGCAAGACTGTAACTGTTGATGGACGAATTGGCGGTGATGCTGCCGGAATCCGTAAATGTTATTCCTCCGGCGCAATTAAGGAAAGTCTGGAATGAATATAACTGTGAGATTTTCATTGCCACATTCTGTGAATTCATATCCAGAACCTGGATATGAGATAGTGTATCCTGGCTGATATTATGTGCTTCTGCCGTAACCTGCAGTGTGTTCGTTCCGCGTCCGCCGTCCAAGATGTAGCCGCCTTTGCCGATAACGAAAATATCATTGCCGGTGCCTCCTGCAAAGGTGCCTGACAGGCCATTGCAATAAATTGTGGTGCTGTTGCTGCTTTCGAAAATTGCTCGTTGACCTGACGAGTTGGGATTGGATGCAACATCAATGACGGAGTTTGCCTTAAGCGTCAGGCCCGAATTTTCCTCTGAGTTGGCGTTGGGTGTGACAGAGACGGTGTAGCTCTTTCCACTTCCTGATACGGAATTTATGGCGCCGTTTGTTACGGTAAAATCATCCGTCGACAGGCCCGTGACCGCTTCACTGAAAGACAGAATATAGTTTGTGCCCGATGCTCCCGAACCGTAGGAGCTGAAATTTGTTACTGTTGGAGGCAGTGTATCAATGGGCTGCGGATTGGCACTGCTCGAGGTATTAGGATTGGATGCAGCGTCAATGACGGAGTTCGTCTTAAGAGTCAGACCCATATTCCCTTCCGTGTTGGCGCTGGGCGTGACGGCGACGGTGTAGCTCTTTCCGCTGCCCGATACGGAATTTATGGTGCCGTTTGTTACGGTGAAATCGTCTGATGACAGGCCTGTGATCGCTTCGCTGAAGGACAGTGAATAGCTTACAGCCTGTGATGTGACTTTAGAACTGTTGGAATTGAAGTTTGTTACCGTTGGAGGCAGTGTATCAATTGCCTGTGGATTGGCACTGCTCGAGGTATTAGGATTGGATGCGGCGTCAAAGACGGCGTTAGCCTTAAGCGTCAGCCCCATATTCCCTTCCGTGTTAGCGCTGGGCGTGACGGCGACGGTGTAGCTCCTTCCACTGCCAGAGACTGAACTGATAGAGCCGTTTGTTACGGTGAAATCTTCCACTGAGAGACCCGTGACTGTTTCGCTGAAAGTCAGGAGGTAATTCACGGTCCCTTTTGTCACACCAGACACGTTATTGGAGATAATCACAGTGGGGGGAGTCGAATCGACCACCGGAGGTGAGACTGTCAGATTAAAGGCCCCACTCCCTGTGGCTCCCTTTGGGTCAGCAGCAATTACTGCAACGGTTACAGTTCCGAGATCGCCGCTGGCGGGTGTGCCGCTGAAAGTTCCGGTGGCAGAATTAAAGTGGAGCCACGAGGGGAGATCAAGATACCCCCAGTCAGGGTCTACCACTACGGCACTGCGAGTGAGGACGTCACCGTCCGCATCGGTGAACATGTTTGCCGGTAGAGTAAATGTGTAAAAGTTACCAGCGGCTGTCTGCTGGTCAGTAATCGTTGTGTTTAAGACCGGCGCGTGGTTTGTGTCATACCTGATATCGAAGCCTGAAAGCTGAAAATTACCGGGATCATAGACGCCATTCAGTACGACGGAGAGATCGGCTCCTTGAGTTGAGTCGGTGCCGATATGCAACGTTGTCTGACCACCGGATGTGGATAGCTGAACTTCTCCTGCTTTAACTGATGCCCCGCTGCCCAGGCCAACGGAACCGGAGAAGGTAAATCCGCCGCAGACTTCAATGACATCGCCCGACGACAGATCCGTGATTGTGTCCGTGCCGGTGTCGCTGGTGGAAATGTAGAAAACGTCATTGCCCAGACCACCGGTCAGCTTGTCGCTGCCGCTGCCGCCTGTCAGTGTGTCGTCGCCGGCACCGCCGGTCAGGACATTGTTGCCGCTGTTCCCCTTAAGAGCGTTGTTCAATTCATTGCCGGTTCCGTTGAGATTTTCCGTACCGGAGTAGATGTTGCCCAGGGTAAGATTTTCAACATTGGCCGGCAGGGTAAAATTTGCAAGTGTCGAAATGACGGTATCCGTTCCTTCGCCGGCATTTTCAATCACCACATCGCCGCTGTTGTCTGCCCAATAGGTGTCATTTCCGGTGCCTCCCGACATTGTGTCGGCGCCGGTACCGCCATCGAGCGAATCATTGCCCGCCATGCCATTCAGAATATTGTTGCCTTCGTTTCCGGTAATGCTGTTGTCGAGTTCGTTGCCGGTTCCGTTAATATTTCCGGCGCCTGCGATCAGGATAAGATGTTCCACATTCGAAGGCAGGGTGTAAGCTGAAGACTTCGAATATACGGTGTCTGTGCCTTCGTTGGCATTTTCTGTGACCACATCACCGGCATTGTCCACCCAATAGGTATCATTTCCGGTCCCGCCAATCATTGTGTCGGCACCGGCACCACCGTCAAGGACGTCGTTGCCGGCGAGTCCCTGCAGTGAATTGTCGCCGCCATTGCCCCACATAACGTTGTCAAGTTCGTTGCCGATCCCGGAAACGCTCAGTGTTCCGACCAGCCACAAATCTTCAATGTTCGGACCAAGGGTGTACGATACTGTTGAGTTGATACGGTCGGTGCCATTGCCGGCGCTTTCGATTACGACGTCGAGCGGGTTGTCGACAGCATAGACATCGTTTCCAGCCAGCCCGATCATTGTATCGGCGCCGACTCCTCCATCCAGAAAGTCGGCTGCGCTGGTACCGGTGAGGGTGTCGTTTCCGGGAGTACCGTTAATTGTGTTCATGTTATTCCCCCTTCCCGTGGCATTACGTTGGCGAGGTTTTCTGAAAAATAAACTAAAAAAGCCCTATCTCTTTTTCAAAGATGGGCGCCATTTATTTATCGCCCTCTTATGGCAGCCCGGCTATCCATGTCATGCTGGACCCGTGGTTTTGCGTCTCCAGGTTGCCCTGGGTTTGCGATTTACTAAGAGGCATGAAAATAAGTTGTGCTTCGGTGGACAGCATAGACGATGCCAAGATCTAATCAGATGTAACCTTACGATTTATCTGATTATTGTACTGCCGATCAGCAACCTCATTTCTGGTTTACGCAAAAAATATCATAAATTATGTTGCAAAAGCTGCATAGTCATCGGCTTCAACAGTATCATTGTGTTGCAGAGCGTCACATTTTCTTCGCTGCATCACCTTTGAATTTGTCGGCTCTTTCCTTCAATCGCTTTTCAAAGCGCTCTGCGGATTCATCGATTATTAAGGTGAATTTATTCAGTCCCAGGCTTTCAAAGCCGGACACATCTGTCTCAGATACATCAATTGTAGCAGTTGACTTCTGGATGATTTCTGGCAACTGATTGAAATCGACATAGTTCCTGTTCGGCAGGAATTTTATAGTCTTGAATTCCATTTTATTGTCCACCATAGGCTCCTTCTTGATGTTGCCGATATAGTGGACATACTTTGCACCGAATGATTTGATGTTATAAACGTCATCATCATCAAAAATGTTGAATTTGTTCCAGATATGGTTGTATTCAGGGTCTATAAGAAGAGCATGGTACAGGTTCCCTGTCGGTTCATGGAAAAGTACCACGTACCTCGAGTTGCCCTTTGTCTCTCCGTACACAAGCAGATAAATTACAAAGACTGTAGAATATAGCCATCCACTGCAAAATATTTTCTTCAATAGAATTGCGATCGATTTCATGAGCCCCTCCGCCCATTGCCCCGAATGGATGACAGAACGGTCAGATTATATGCCGAGGCTGAGTACTTCACATTCACCGAAAATACCAACTTCGTCCTGACACCCGCTCAGCCGAGTTACTTTTTCATCCATGATGCTTTGGTGCCGGGCCTGAGTCCATCTTCAAGAGTAGACTGTGTCAGACTGCCCGCTTCGGCCTGGATGCAGATAAAATACAGGTCTTCATCCCCGGCTTTCCACGCCCGTTCGC
>JBAXVE010000113.1:0-4952 GCA_037129245.1 Desulfuromonadales bacterium | reverse complement strand
GTTAGCAAGGGGCGAGTCCTTTTTTTTATTCTACTGGCGGACATTATGTCTAACCACAACATATATGGGGTGTCAATAGAAATTATCTACTGCTTGCGTGACTTAATATGGGGCGCTGATTGTTATTCTCTTAAAAGATGAGTAAAAGAAACTTTTCGCCACTCAGGCTATGGACAATCTGAACGACTGATTTGGTAGAATGCACATGACATCAAAGGTAAAGACAGCTTTCTCTCTCCTGCGTCTGGGAGTCCTTACGGAGGGTCAAGAGCATATATTAATACTTCCTACCCCGTCAAAGACGAAATCTGTTCGTCTGAGTGAACTTTACAAGTTCTATTTTGCTGAGAAGTCACCGAACTGGTCAGGTAGCAGAACAGCAGGAGAGTTCAACAAGCAGTTTGAAAATATCTTGGCTGTCATCGCGGATCATCCTGCTGGTGACTATGAAAGAACGTCTCTTGTCGCTGGTAGGGAAAAATTGTCTGAATCCCTTGCCCCAAAGACCGTCAACAAATATTTGTCTCTGCTGTCATCCGTCATGTGAAAATTCCAGAAGTGCTTTATGCGAAGTATACGACCAGTATTTCCGGCAATAGTTACGACCGAACAAACCCCAGTAACGGTTCATAGTCATGACGATCGGCGGCACGAAGCGCATTGATATAGTACAATCGACAATCACCGACATTGACCAGATTACCGCTGCCCCATGTGAAGGGTTTCTGGTTCAGGAGATGAACAAGAACAATGTCGGTCATCAAGCGGGCATGGCGACCGTTACCGTTGGGGAATGGATGAATTGCCGTAAGTCGGTGATGGAAGCGCACGCCGATTTCATCCGGCGAAAAAGTGCCCTGCTCAATCCAGACTGCGCAATCTGCGCACAGATTTCGTAATTCAATAGCAATCTGCCAGGCGGGGACGCCGATGTTCTTACCGGTGGATCGGAAATTACCAGCCCACCGCCAGACGTTGCCGAACATTTTTTTATGCAGCCGCTTGATATAGGTTTCGGTTAGTACATCTTTCTGCTTACGCCTGAAGACGGTTGCTTCAGCCTCGGCAATATTTTCCTGCTCCCAGCGGTCCAACTCAGAACGATTAGTGATATGGGTGAGCAACAGTCCCGCCGCTTCGTCTGCGTCAAGCGGAGTTGCGCCTTCCGGATAATCAAAATTCATGATTTCGCACTCCAAAGGTCTTTCGGCATCTCCCGCATAAGATCCTCTATCATTGCTTGCAGCATTTTCTGGCGTTCCGGTTCTTGAAGCTGCTGATCTTCAAGTATCATCGTGTGGGTAGTGCGCTTCATTCGTTCGATGGCGATCTGCCTGACTTGCTCTCTAATGGTATTCTCCAGCGTAGAGCGTGGCACTAACGCATAGACAAAAACGCAGTCAAGGGCTTCGGCAGCCTGGCGCATGGTCTTAATTGATACAGCGCCGGTTACTTCGTCTTTTTCCAATATCGGGATGCGAGGCTGTCGGACGCTCAGACGCTCCGCCAACTGCTTCCCGGTCATTCCCAATGCCTCACGGATAGCGCGAACCCACCCTTTTGGCGGTGGAGAAACGTCTTGTACATTTTTGAAGCGGGAAAGTGTCTTGTCCAATTGCTCGACAATTATCCTTTTATGAGCTGGCTTCATAATAACCTCTGTATTATTTACGGTCTCAGCAAATATAATCTAAAAGTTATTATATGCAAACTATAAAATAATTTGTGGGTTATTTTATTATGCAGCCGCCAAGATGAATAACTATTCTCGGACATCCGACGACGGATACACCCAGTGCTCGCAGGAGTCGTCATCGTGCTCGGCGCATAAGCTTCTTTTGGTTGATGTGGTGAAGATCGGTATTTGCTGAACCGATTTTTAAATGCTCTGTCAAACCGTTTAATACAGAATTATTCAGGACTCGAATCGGTACATTATTTACTGTCAAAACCGATAGGTATTTGATATACAGGATGCTACGCACACACAACGCACACAAGTGCTGGTTCGATTGTTGTACGCTGGCAGAAAACATCCACAGAATCAATTAGTTACTGACTTGGCTTGCCCGCTGGCAAAAATCCAGTCTTCGGCACCAAAGCGAAAAAATGCAGTAATATCAGTGTGTTAGCCCACACAGACCTAGCGTTACACAAATTGCTACACAAAAGGCAAGCTTGTGAACGCTATTTTTTTACCCATCAACATGCACATTAGACACAATATTTACCATTACCGCAGAAGAATCCCCTCCGACCTGGTGCACCTTTTTGGCAAAAAAGAGGTCACAAAATCGCTGCGCTCGAAAAACCCGATCAACTCCGTCAGACTAAAAAACCGCCTGGATGGATTTTTGGAGCAACTATTCCAAGCCTGCCGTTTAAGTGCCATCTCCCAGGATGAAGCTCAGGCACGACTTACTGCAATCCTCACAAACCGACACTCCCCGCCAGTAGCACCAGCAGAAGGAGCATCGGTAGAGATAATACCGATCCCCTCCCGGAGACGCGGTGGCAAACGCCTGTCTGATGCTGTTGATGCCTATAGTAGTGAAAAAGAACATGGCTGGACCAGCAAAACCAAAAAAGAATTTGCGGCCATGTACAACAAACTGATAACCGGCCTCTCAGATCCCTATCTGCAAAACCTCGATCGTCCCGCCCTGGTAGCCTTCAGAGACTCCCTTGCCAGGGAAGGCAAACATGCCAAAACCGTCAACAAATACCTCCAGACCCTCTCATCCGTCCTTCGGCATGCCAGCCGTCTCAAATGGATAAACGGCAACCCGGCTGAAGGACTGACTCTCCAGGACAACCGCCGGGAAGATGAAATCCGCAGAGCCTTCACCCCACAGGAGATTGCAACCATCTTTCTTGCCCTTCAACGGGATAAAAGCAGCTTCTACAGTGCTAACAGCCACGCACGCTACTGGCTCCCGCTCCTGGGCATATACACCGGCGCCAGGGTCAATGAACTGGCCCAACTTGATGTCACCGACATTATCACTGAAAAAGACATCCCCGCCATTCACATAACCGCCGTCGGAGATGAAGAAAAACGAGTAAAGAGCGAAAGCTCCCGCAGATACCTGCCGATCCATCGCGACCTGCTGATACTCGGCTTCATGAAATACGTTCAGAACATTGCCGCACAGGGGCACACAAAACTGTTCCCCTCCCTTAAAATCGGCCCAAATGGCTATTCCCACTACTTCGTAAAACAATTTGCCGGACCAAAAGGCTGGCTCCGCTCCGTACTGCCAGGATTACCAACGGGAGTTGCATTTCACAGCTTCCGCCACACCGTAGCCACCATGCTCAAAAACGCGGAAGAACCGGAACGCCTGATTGAAGAACTCATGGGCCACAAACACGCCTCCCTCACCCTGGGGCGCTATGGCAAACCATACGACATAACCATCAGGGCACGGGCCATCAATGCCATTGAGTACAACATCGTTGCTCTGCCGGTAGAATCGTCCGAACTTGTCGATGTCGGCAATGATGTACTTGAACCGGTCAGCATAATCACCTGCGGCCCCCATAAAATACACGTCTCATACGACGAACCGACCCTGCCGCTGACGGTCAGGCAGTATTACAGACCCGACCTGCATGGCTACAGCATCTTCCACGATGCCATACCGGACTTCATACCGGACTAAAGCTCCAGCACCTTGACCGCATGCGCCAACTTGTTGGGATCAAGGTGCATGTAGATCATAGTGGTTTTGATATCAGCATGACCCATCCACTCCTTGATGGTAATGAGATCTATCCCGTTATTGAGCAAGCGGGTACATGTCGTATGCCGCAGGCAATGCAGCACAAACTGCTCATCATGCTTCAGCTTCATCTCTGATCTGACCCAGCGCCAGGCATTCTGGGCCTGAGCGGCTTCCAGACTGAACGGCGAAGCACCGTTTGATAAGCGGCGCTCCAGAATAGTTCGAACCCTGCCGGTCATCGGAATACTCCTCGGCCTGTCCCCCTTGTTCACCCAGATAGTCATCAGATTTGTTGAAAAATTGATATTTTCGTACTTCAGTGCCAGCGCCTCACCCAATCTCAGGCCGCTATCCACCAGTAACTCAACCAGATCGGCCACCTCATAGTAAAACTGTCTGCGTTGGTTATGCCTGGTATTCCGCAACAAATCGATAATCACCCGCTCCTCGTCACGGCTGACAGTCCTGATTCTCCCTTTACGCTCCTTCCTCAACTTGATGAAGTCAGACTGCTGCTTGAAATGGCGCAACACAACCTTCAAACTTGCCAGATACCTGTTAACGGTCCCCGCCTCTGCCTTTCTCCTGTCGAGAACATCAAGAAGCCTATGAACAGTATCCTCATTGATACTGCTGAGCGGCACATCACCAATAATCTCCGCCATGTTTCTGGCCCTGGCATACGACCGTTCAGAATCCTTCCCATGCTTCCACTGCAGCTCAAACACCTTATCCACGGCAGCATACAGCATCGTCCGGGCTGACCGCTCCTGGGGACTCAGTTTCTCCTCATCCATCAGCCTCTGCCGTTCCTGAGCTTCCACCCGTTTTGCTTCACGCCTGGTGAACTCTCCGGTACTCCTGAACACCCGAACACCGTTGACAGTGAAGTTCATGTAGAACACACCCTTGTCACCCCTCTTGTACACTGACATACTTCCACCTCCGAATTGATATAGCCGCGAGCGGCGGTGGAAATAAAAAAATGGCAGGGGCACATGGCCCCCACCACTATCAGATTGGTCAGCTACAAAAGACACCTCTCCACAAAGCTCATATACTCGCCATCTCCCACAATGATGTGATCCAGCACCTTGATACCCATGATCTCACCCGCCTCCTTGAGTCGTCTGGTGATGGCTATGTCTTCTGAACTTGGTGCAGGATCGCCGGTAGGGTGTTGATGTACCAGAATTATTGCAGCAGCATTTGAAAGGCAGGCAG
>JBAXVE010000112.1:0-5189 GCA_037129245.1 Desulfuromonadales bacterium | reverse complement strand
TTGACTTCAAACAGCATCATGCTGCACTTTTTGCACTTGGAACTTGAAACCGCCTGACATATTAAACGTAAACTGTCAGATAATGTTCTGAATTTACATCAAGCCCCTGCATTTGGCTATAGGGTATATTGACTGAATGACACGGTATATAACTTATCGTATCTAGGGTGAATATTCACAGTAAGTACACCTCGATCAAAGATTGGAAATCTGCATTGAATTTTTAGTGACACGCCCTACCACTCATATCCCCAAAACCTCGGAAATCGCCTGATAGACCCGCTTCATAACCTGCTCATCAAGCTGCTGCAATGGCCCGCGGACCAAGCGCTTGTTGTCAATCGCACGCAGCTGATCGACCAACAGATCTGAATCCCTGTCTAACCCACGACCCGCCAGAACACGCAGGCGCAACGGCTCTGCATCCTCAACGAGATTAGTAGTCAATGGAACAATCAAAGTGGAAGGGTGTCCGGCGTCCAACAGCGCCTGGTTTTGAAGTAACAATACCGGTCGTACTTTGCCCGGTTCCGTCCCATGCCCCGGATTGAGATCAGCCAGCCAGATTTCGCCATGCCTAAACATTCGGGCAATCCTCAATCTCGTTAAACTCGGCGTTAACCCTCATGCTCTCAGAACGCACCTTCAGGCTGACCTCCATAAGTCGTTTCCGGCGACGTTCCCCGGCAACGAAGGCATTCATCCGTTCAAGTGCCTTGCGCACGTAAGCTGCGCGTGGCAGGTGCAACTCTTCGGCAAAAACATCAACTTCATGCAGAAAATCATCCGGCATTCTCAAAGAAATTGTCATCATATATGAGCTCCTTTTTGTATTACATATATGAATACTATATCAGATACTGATTGGAGTCAATCCTGCCTTTATGACGTCACGAAAAAAGCCCCGATCAGGATGACCGGGGCTTTATCATGACGAACATTGACCGGCTATGGCGCCGGTAATCACTACGGTATCGGTGCAATGGCCGGATGTCGATCCAGTTCCTGCCCTTTGGCATGCCCCTTCACCGCCCTCATCAGGGCCTTGACCTCTTCCGGCATATCCTTGCCATCTTTCATGGCGGCCTTCATCTGCCCGGCCAGATATGAGTGATTGATGAAAATATCCAGTACGGAAAGCATGAACTCCTGTTTCCAGGGGGTCAACTCGTGCAGGTGCTGGAACTTGTGCATGTAAAACTTCTGAGCCGCCTTGCCGAGCTCTTTCTCAAGCTCTTCAACAGTCATGTTTTTCGGCTTGATGACCGGCTCGACCAGATTGTATTTGCTGTAATCCTTGGTGAATACGTACGGTTCCAGTTGCGGGTAGAGCGTGGCGTAGGGCCAGGGGGCAATGGCCAGAAAAAAGGCCATGTCAGGGTTATAATGTTTGGCAAGCTCCACCGTCTGGGCGATTGATTCAGGAGTGTCGTCGGGAAGCCCGAGTACGAGCGAGGTCTCCGAAACAATATCTGCGGCGTTGATGATGTCGATAGCCTGCTTCGACTGGGCAACCTCGGTATCCTTGTTGAACAGATCGAGAGTCTCCTGGGAGCCGGCCTCAACACCGACATAAATGTGTTCGATACCGGCCTGTTTGTATTTCCACATGATGTCGGCATCGCGCAGGATGTCATCGACGCGCGTCTCCATCAACAGCTTGACCGGCACCTTGCGTTCAATCATCAGGTCAAGAATCTTCTCCCATCGCTCACGGTCGAAGGTCGGCAGTTCGTCCGACAGCATGGCAACTTCTACGCCGTAGGTTTCCCCGAGCATCTCAATTTCATTAACGACGTTTTCAGCAGAACGCGCGCGCCACGACTGTGACCAGAAGAGCTGCTGCGAACAGAACGAGCATTGTGATTTGCAGCCGCGCGAGGTTGAGATGATCGCCAATCGGGCGTTTTTCTTGGCCCGGTAGGAATAAATCGGCCATTCGACCAGATCCCAGGCCGTGGGCAGATTATCAAGATCATGAATATAAGCGGCCTTTGGCGTAACGACCACAGTACTGTCACGCCAAAAGGCAATTCCGTCAACATTCGTCGGTTCACCGCCTGCGTTGAGGCAGTCAAGCAGTTCGACCAGGGTTACTTCCCCTTCGCCCCGTACGATATAGTCAAGCGTGTCATGGTTCTCTTGCAGGATTTCATCGTAGCAGAAGGCGGCATGCACATTCCCCAGCACCGTAACTACGGACGGATTTACCTGTTTGGCAAGGTCGCACAGTTTGAGAGCTTCAACGATGGAGGCTGTAAAAGCGGTGGTGGCGACAACATCCGGCCTGAAAGCTTCAATACGCTGCCGGATATCCGGCCACTCGTGCCACAGCGACATGGCATCGTAGTAATCAACCTCGTAGCCTGCGGCACGCAGGGAACCGGCAATGTAGACGAAACCTACGTTAAGCCATGTGCCGGCCGATTCGACAACGCCTGAATGATAGGGTGGTGTTATAAGAGCAACCCGTTTAATCGTCATAATGTCCTCATGGAGCATGTGTTTCTAACAAGAGTAATACTATCCTATTATCATCTGCCTGTCTGCAAATTTCTTACCTATACTGCAGGTTACCTTCAAATTTCGTGTCACCCATGTCATTTCATGACGTCTGGCTAAAGGTTGTTCGAATAAAGACGACGTGATTTTTAAGCGCGGGCGTTATGATGGGAGAGTGCATCATCAGCATTCGCTAAAACGTGTTTATCCTGTTGATGAATGCGATCAGGAGTCCGTAATGGTGATGATCAAACATCATGGTGATTCGGGCCAGATGTGAAAGATCTGGTTCATCGGCCTCTTCAGGGAAGGGCTCGCAACTGCTGATCTGCTCACCGTTGGTTACCAGTTCCGGAAATTCCGCCGTCAAAATTGCAATCTGATCCCCGGTCAGTTTTTTGGAAAGACGTATCACCAGTCTTCCCTCGATAAACCTGAGTGAGTGGTAGACATGGTAGAACCTGTCAATTGTTTTGACTGCATCCTGCTCATTCCGGGTTATCGTAAACAGTGAAAAGTCCTCACCTGAAATGAAACCGTTTGCCAGCAGGCTCTCCTGTATAAATTTCATAAACCGCTGCCAGTAGCCGCTCTGATCATCCATCAGAATCAGAGGTTTCGGCGATGTTTTTCC
This sequence comes from Desulfuromonadales bacterium, assembly GCA_037129245.1. GTDB lineage: Bacteria > Desulfobacterota > Desulfuromonadia > Geobacterales > Pseudopelobacteraceae > JACRCG01. The sequence goes on along the minus strand of JBAXVE010000112.1, from coordinate 2,053 downwards.
GGTCTGAATCAGCGTAAACACTTCCATCGCCTCGTCAAGTGTTCCGAACCCGCCCGGAAAAACCACTATGGCATCGGACTCCTTGACGAAGGCCACTTTGCGGTTGAAAAAATATTTGTACGTCACCAGTCGCGGATTGCGGTACATGACAGGATTCGGTTTTTGCTCGAAGGGAAGCCGGATATTTACCGCAAAGGAGTTTTCGCTCCCGGCCCCTTCATTTCCTGCCTGCATGATGCCCGGTCCGCCACCGGTGATAACCATGTAACCGTTTTCAGCAAGGCTTCTGCTGAAGCGGACACATTTCTGATACATCTCGTCCTGCTGCTCGGTGCGGGCAGAGCCGAATATGGTCACTTTCTTCCGGTTCCGGTACGGCCCGAACACCCGGGCCGTGTAGCGCATCTCACGCAGTGTACGGTTGATCAGCTTGAGATCGGCCAGATAGTCCACATCCTGACCGATTTTAAGGGTTGCCAGTAGCATCTCTTTAACAATGGCTGGATGATGGATGCCGCCGCTTTCCGCAACCAGTCGGTTGATAAGCTGGTCTACACTGTCGTTTATGCGGGTAAAACTCAATTCCATGTGTGTGTCCCGGTTACGTGGTACGATGCATTTTAGTGCGGTTCAGACTAGCACAGGCCGGTTCGTAAAGCAAACCGCAGATTGAGCCGGATAAACTTACCGTCATGTCGATTGATTACGCTTGAAACCTGACGGTATCTTTGATATAAGTCTCCGGCAATTTGTTTGCGCACATGGTAAAGTGCCGTAGGTTACAGCCGAAGGGCAAGGAGAGGGGCATGTCCAATCCACAGCTGGTCATGTACGACGAGGAGTTTCAGGAGATCAACGAAGTTATCGGACGTCTGCTGAAGGAAGCGAACGCCAAGGTAATTTTTCTGGTCGACAAAAACGGGCAGCTCATATCGGGCGTCGGGGAGACCGAGCGCTTCGACACAACTTCCCTGGCCTCGCTGACCGCCGGCAATATTGCCGCGACGGGTGGTCTGGCAAAGCTGATCGGCGAAAAGGAGTTCTCAATCCTCTTCCATGAGGGGGAAAAGGACAACCTGCATATCTCGATTGTCGGTGGCAGAGTTATTCTGGTCGTGCTGTTTGACAACCGGTCGTCGCTCGGCCTTGTCCGTCTGCGCGTCAAGAAGTCTTCGGAGGAGCTCTCAGCCATCTTTGAAAAGCTGATGAAGAAATCGGAAGAGCGAGAGAAGCGGGGGTCATCCGACTTCCCCTTTGCCGAAATTACTGACGATGACATTGACAACCTTTTCAGCTAACAGCATTACGGGGTAAGCCAACCGATGTCTTTCATCAATTACGCCTCTCGTGAAATAAACTGTAAAATTGTCTATTACGGACCGGGGTTGTGCGGTAAGACGACAAATCTTCAGTATGTCTATCAGAAAACCGCGGCTGAAGCCAAAGGGAAGATGATCAGTCTTGCAACTGAGACCGAAAGAACCCTGTTTTTTGATTTTCTGCCGCTTTCACTGGGCGAAATCCGTGGCTTCAAAACCCGCTTCCACCTGTATACCGTTCCGGGCCAGGTTTTTTACGATGCATCACGTAAGCTGATTCTGAAAGGGGTTGACGGTGTTGTTTTCGTCGCTGACTCCCAGGAAGAGCGGATCGATGCAAACATCGAGTCGCTGGAAAATTTGAGGATTAACCTCAAAGAACAGGGGTACGATCTCGACAAGTTGCCTTACATCATCCAGTACAACAAGCGCGACCTGCCGGACGTCATGTCGGTCGAAGAACTGCGGCGGGAACTCAACCCCACCAGCGTACCCGAATTTGAAGCCTGTGCCACAACCGGCGAAGGGGTTTTTGAAACGTTGAAAGCGGTAGCAAAGCTGATTCTTGTCGATCTGAAAAAAGGGAAGTAGCGAGATAGAGCTTGTCTTTTTGCCATCCGCATGGTAGGAATTCAGTCCGCTGTAGCCGGTAAAGATGAGAAAAAATACGGAGAGATGGCCGAGTAGGTCGAAGGCGCTCGCCTGCTAAGCGAGTATACTGGGAAACCGGTATC
>JBAXVE010000111.1:0-5226 GCA_037129245.1 Desulfuromonadales bacterium | reverse complement strand
ACCGGTGTTGAGGGACTACTCTTTCCTATTGACTACTGGCGGACATATCAGTTGTGGAGTCTCCTCACTATGATGAGATTGGCACTGGAATTCCTCTTTCCGGGGAGTCAGGTCGAGTTGTAGGTAGAATCCTTATGAATACTGATTCACCAATAGGCCCCCTTTGCCATGAAGGTTGGGCGTCAGCAAAAAAAATTGACTAATTACCCTGAAAGGGTTATTTTGGAACATGGATAAACGGCGGCCACACTACAACCTCAAAGAAATTCATGCACAGATGGTTAGCGTCGAAGAGATGAATCTGACTCTATCGGCTAAACAGGGCATCCGAGTTGCTGGAATGACGCAAAATGAAGCCCTTGAGGTGATACATCAGCTTTCTGGAACTGATTTCTATAAAAGCATGACAACACACCAGAGTAACCGAGTTTGGCAGGATGTTTACCATGCAAAATGGCGAGAAAAATTGCTCTATGTGAAATTTCAACAAGCAGGCGAGTATTTCGTTGTATCTTTCAAGGAGTTATAACCATGAAATCAAAATGGAGTAATAAGCAATGCCCACTATGCATGGAGGGGACATTGCATGAGGAAAGCCAGACAAAAGCCTTGGAATATCGAGGCCATAAATATGAATCCACGATACATGGAGCTTTCTGCGATCATTGTCATGATGGTTTTCCCAGTTATGATGAAAGAGAGGAAGCAGAATGGAAAATATTTCGCGATAAGGTAGATGCAGAAGAAGTTGCAGAACTTGCTAGAATCAGGAAAAAACTGAAACTCAGCCAAAAAGAGGCAGCACTTATTACAGGCGGAGGACACAACGCTTTCTCTCGGTATGAGCGGGGAGAGGCAAAGCCAATCCAGGCGGTACTTAATTTATTCAGGCTACTTGACCATCATCCAGATCTATTAAATGAGTTGAGAAATATAAGAACGGCTTAAATAGATTCAATAAAAAGACGAAGGAATCCGAGGGGAATGAAGATGCTGCTTTTCATTCCCTTTTTTCAAACGATAACCGGAAAAACCAAAGTCCAACCATCGGCATGACCTGCCCAAAAGACCGGCAGGTCAGCCTCATTACCGTTAGACCACTAAAAGACAAGAGAAGAATATACGATAGGCGACCCAGTGTTGTATCTTCTCATAGGCTCAATTTCGATTGCGGTAGCCTGGGCAATCAGAATTAGATACAGCCACTTGTTATATTCAGATATTTCCCGCAGTACTTGTGTTCCTGAAATTTTCAGGATTGATGATGCGGATTTTCTGAAAAAGCCGCCGTGACGCTGATGTAGCGTGAAGACGTATTGACTCGCGTCGGAACATTCTATAAAATATCATATATAATTTACTAGAAAGGAGCCTCTATGTCCGTTATCGCACGACAGGCAAATTTCATGATTCCCGACGACCTGCTCAATGATCTGAAACAACTGGTTGGACTGCGGCAACAAAGCCGTTTTGTGGCAGAAGCGATCCGTAAGGAGCTGCAGCGCGTAAAGCTGAAAACGGCACTCCAGCAAAGTTTTGGCGCCTGGAAATCCGAAGATCATCCTGAGCTGCGCGATGGTGTTGAACACTTTGTCCGAACGCAACGAAAATCAACCCGCCAGACCCGCACCCCATGACCAGTCTGCTTCTGGACACTGACATCCTGATTAATCTGCTGCGAGGCAATCCAGCTGCCCGTGATTTTCTTGTGAACAATCTGGAAGAGCATGAACTGCTCTGCTCTGTAATATCTGTTGCCGAAATCTGGACTGGCATGCGCCCCCACGAGGAGCAGGCGACCAGGAACCTGGTGGGCTCGCTCAAAATTATCGAGGTTAACCGAACCATCGCAGAGCAAGCCGGGAGCTTTAAAGGCAGCATCAGGGGCCATGCGCTGGAACTGGACGACTGTCTCATTGCAGCAACGGCATTGTTTACCGGCGCAACACTGGCAACCGGCAACGGCAAACATTATCCGATGAAAAACATCCGCAAAATCGTCGTTAACATGTAAATTTCATTCCATGCAGGCAGAATCAAATGACCGCTGAAGCAAACGACACCCGCAAGCGCACCGGCAACCTGGGAGAGGATATAGCCGCCAATTTTCTGATCGCCAGGGGGTATCGAATACTGGAACGCAACTTCCGCTGCAAGGGGGGCGAGGTTGACATCGTCGCCCGCGATCCTGGCAACAAGAGTCTGGCATTTGTCGAGGTTAAAGCCCGCCGCGGGCTCAGCTATGGCGTGCCGCAGCTGGCCGTGACCCCCTTCAAACAGCGCCAGATATCAAAGGCGGCACTGACTTGGATCGCCATTAACCGGCAGCATGACCAGAATGCCCGCTTTGACGTGATCGCCATCCTGCTTGACGCCGGCGGCCGACATCAGGTAGAGCATATCCCCAACGCCTTTGACCTGGCGTATTGAATAACCGAAGGAGGTTTGTCTGCCGATGAAATCCTATCGCAAGGAGCTCTGGTTCGAAACCCGCCAGCGACGGGAACTGATCAACATCACCCGACAGATTCAGGACTGCCTTGATCAAAGCGGCATCCGTGAAGGGCTGCTGCTCTGCAACGCCATGCATATCACTGCCAGCGTCTTCATCAACGACGACGAAGGGGGACTGCACCAGGATTTCGAGGTATGGCTGGAAGGACTGGCCCCGGAGAAACCTTACAACCGCTACCGTCACAACGGTTACGAGGACAATGCCGATGCGCATCTGAAGCGCACCATCATGGGGCGCGAGGTAGTGATGGCAGTCAGCAGCGGAAAACTTGACCTGGGACCGTGGGAGCAAGTATTTTACGGAGAGTTCGACGGCAAACGGAAAAAACGCGTGCTGATCAAGATTATCGGCGAATAGCCTGCCGCAAAGGAGCATCTGCATGGATTTTACCGTAACACTGGCCCAGATAAAACCGAAGCTCGGCTGCGTTGCCGACAACCTAGAACTCATCGAGAACCATATCAGGGATGCTGTGACGGCCAAAGCGGACCTGATTATCTTCCCCGAACTGGCCCTGACCGGCTATTTCCTCAAGGATCTGGTGCCGGAAGTTGCCCTGCAACTCGACGCCCCGGAAATCATCCGGCTGCTTGAACTCTCCCGTTCCATCTCGATTGCCGTCGGATTTGTTGAAATGACTGACGACTACCGTTTTTACAACTCGGCACTCTACCTGGAGGACGGCGAGATCAGACATCTGCACCGCAAGGTGTATCTCCCCACCTACGGTCTGTTCGACGAGCAGCGCTATCTGGCCCGCGGCGAGCGTTTCCGCGCCTTCGATACGAAATTCGGCCGCATGGGAATGCTGATCTGTGAAGACATGTGGCATCTCTCCAGCTCCTACATTCTGGCCATGGACGGCGCCGCCACGCTGATCTGTCTCTCCAGCAGCCCCGGCCGTGGAATTGAGGGGGAGACGCTTGGTGCCGCATCCGCCTGGCAGCAGTTGACCTCCACCACCGCCATGTTCCTCAACTGCCGGGTGCTCTACTGCAATCGTGTCGGTTATGAGGACGGTGTCAATTTCTGGGGCGGGTCCGAATACGTCGCCCCTTCGGGTGAATCGTTGGTTCGCGGCACAATTCTTGAGGAGGACAGCGTTACTGCTGTCGTGGACGAGGGAGCTCTGCGGCGGGAGCGGATCTTCTCTCCCATGCTGCGCGACGAAAACCTGTTCGTCACCATGCAGGAACTGCGACGCATCGAGCGGGAACGGGGGCGCTGATGAGCGGACTGACAGCCAATACCGATCTGTTAAAAAAAATTCTGGTCGGCTTCGTAGCCGACGAAGTTCACAAGGTGGGTGTCAATAAAGCGGTGCTCGGCCTCTCCGGCGGCATCGATTCGGCGCTGGTGGTCTTCATTGCCGCCGAAGCGCTGGGACCGGAGAACGTCCACGCAATCTGTATGCCCTACCGGACAAGCAACCCGGAGAGCGAGGCCCATGCCCGCCTGGTGGCACAAGCCTGTGGGGTGGTCTATTCGGTCGTGCCGATCACACCGATGGTGGACGCCTATTTCCAGCAATTCCCTGACGCTGACAACATGCGACGCGGCAACAAAATGGCCCGCGAGCGGATGACGATTCTCTTCGACCATTCGGCCCTGCAGCGGGCGCTGGTGCTCGGCACCAGCAATAAGACCGAGCTGCTGCTGGGCTATGGCACCCTTTTCGGCGACATGGCCTCGGCCCTCAATCCAATCGGCGACCTGTATAAAAGTCAGATCTGGCAGCTGTCGGAAACGATGGGGGTTCCGCGGGAGGTGATCGAGAAAAAACCGTCGGCCGATCTGTGGGCCGGCCAGACTGACGAGGAGGAGCTCGGCTTCTCCTACCGGCAGGTGGACGAACTGCTATTCCGTATGGTGGATCTGCGGTTGACCAGAGGAGAACTGCTGTTGGAGGGCTTCGAGGCCTCATTCGTGGACGAGATTTACAAAAAAGTGCAGAACTCGCACTTCAAACGCCGTCTGCCGGTAATTGCCAAGGTTTCCAACCGCACCATCGACCGCGATTTCAGGTATGCACGGGACTGGGGAAAATGACCACGTGGGCTGACAGCATCCCGGTTTATTCAACCGAAACGGGACGCATCAAACAGAAGAGTCCGTCACAGCAGCCGGTTGTAAAGAAAAGTGACGGCATTGTCCGTATGCGCCGTGAAACCAAGGGACGCAACGGCGGCACAGTTATTGTCATTGACGGTATTCCGGGCAGTGCGACAGAAGTCAAGGAGTTGGCCGGACTTCTCAAGAAAAAATGCGGCTGCGGCGGAACCGTCAAGGACGGAATAATTGAAATACAGGGGGACCACCGCGACCTGCTACTGCGTGAACTTGAGGCGCGTGGCTACCGGGTCAAGCTGGCCGGCGGCTGAAGTCCACGATTTTTTCGTGAGCAGCAAATAGCATTGACTATTTTTCTGGTAGGGATATAATTTCACTCTACATAATTGCTTCCATCTATTTAGTACAAGGAGGATGTCATGGCAAACGTGCTGAGAATGTGGGTTAATTCTGTCGCTTGTGTCGTTGCCGTCTCACTGTTGTATGTGATGGTCGTTCCAAATCAAGCCCTGGCAGTACCAAGTAAATGCTCGTCAACCTTGTCAGCCTCGGGCAATGGTTTTAAACTTCAAATTCCCTATCTTACCTAGTTTCCATCCGGAAACGTAACACTTCGGATTTGTTGATTTATATTGAATAAA
>JBAXVE010000110.1:0-5948 GCA_037129245.1 Desulfuromonadales bacterium | reverse complement strand
GCTACGGGAGTTTCAGCGGATCTTCCATGCTCGATCATCCGTTTCATGTTGCGACGCAGGGTAGTGACCCCCATGTAAAAGACGACGGTGCCGTTACCCAGCGAGAGGCGCTCCCAGTCAATGGCCGACTCTTCCTTATCTTTCCCTTCCTGTCCTGTAACAAAGGCCACCGAAGCGGTTACATCGCGGTGGGTCAGCGGGATTCCCGAATACGCCGCCGCTCCCATTGCTGCGGTGACTCCCGGTACAACTTCAAAAGGGATACCCGCCTCACGCAGCGCCTCACACTCTTCCCCGCCACGGCCGAATATGAAGGGGTCGCCCCCTTTCAGGCGCACGACGACCTTACCCGACTTCCCCTTTGCCACCAGCAGGTTGTTGATTTCTTCCTGATCCTGGTTGTGACGGCCGCCGATCTTCCCGGCATAGATCAGCTCTGCTCCCATCGGGGCGTGGTTGAGAAGCTGCTCGTTGGCAAGGTAGTCGTATACCACTACCTCGGCTCTCTTCAGGCACTCCACGCCGCGCAGGGTAATCAGGGAGGGATCACCGGGGCCGGCACCAACAAGGTAGACTATGCCGTTATTTGCCGATTTCACGCTGGTACACCTCTTCCAAAATGCATTTGCCGCCATCTGACAGAAGCTGCTCCGCCAACCTGATGCCCAACTGCTCGCACTCCCCTACCGGCCCGGAAATCTCGTTCCGTACCGAGCGCTGGCCGTCAACAGCTGCAATAAAGCCCACGAGCCGCAACTGACCGTTCTCGACAGTTCCATGTGCGGCAATTGGCACCTGACAACCACCTTCGCAGCGCTTGAGCAGGGCGCGCTCGGCCCGCACCGCCCAGGCGGTCTCGGGATGGTTGAAGAAGGCAATGGTTTCGGTAATGACCGGATCGGCCAGACGGCACTCAATCCCAAGAGCGCCTTGTCCGATTGCCGGAATAGAGAGCTCGGTATCCAGATACTCGGCAACATGCTCGGTAAAGCCGAGGCGCTTGAGACCGGCGGCGGCCAGAATGACGGCATCAAGGTTCTCATCAGTCAACTTGCGGATGCGGGTCTCAACATTGCCGCGGATGATAACCATCTGCAGATCGGGACGCACCTTCAGAAGCTGGGCCTGGCGGCGCAGGGCGCTGGTACCTATTTTGGCCCCCTGCGGCAGGTCGACAAACTTCACGTTGCGGGAAATGAGAGCATCCCGCGGGTCTTCACGCTCGGTAATGCAGTGCAGACCGAGCCCTTCGGGGAAATCGGTTGGCACGTCCTTCATACTGTGTACCGCGATGTCGATTTCATCCCGCAGCATGGACTCCTCGATTTCCTTGACGAACAGTCCCTTTCCCCCGACCTGGGCCAGTGGCACGTCGAGAATCTTGTCCCCCATAGTCTTGATTTTGGTGAGGGTAACCTCCATGCCGGGATACTTCTTCTCAAGTTCGGACTTGACCCAGTTGGCCTGCCAGAGCGCCAGTTGGCTGGCGCGGGTTCCGATTCTCAATTGCTTGGGTGGCATCGATTTCTCCGTTTCTATGGTAATTGAACTCTTGTCCGGTAGTCGTTTATCACCGACAGATCCGCCTCGGCCCAGTCCAGCTCATGCAGTTGCTCCGGTGGCAGCCAGCAGAGCGCCGCGTGTTCGTGGAGCGTGATTTCCCCCGGTTCGAGCGAACAGCGGAACGGGTAGAGGGTCACAGTAAAATCCGGATAGCTGTGGGTATGCAGATTAAGCGCATCGCTGATGGCAATCCCGACCCCCATTTCTTCGAACATCTCCCGTTTAAGACACTCTTCCGGCGATTCACCCTCTTCCAGCTTGCCCCCCGGGAACTCCCATTTGAGCGGCAGACTGGTGTTTGCGCTGCGCTGCGCCGCCAGTATCAGGCCGTCGCGTTCGACAACGGCGCAGGCAACGTGAACGTGGCGCTTACTCATGGTCATACCACGACCTGCAGTCGTTTCGTCAACCGTATTCCGGTCGTTGTCACCTCAGCCCGGTAGGCCAGCGCCTCAACCCCATTATCCAGAGCCATTCGCAACAATCGACCATATTCCGGGTCAATCGTGTCGGCAGGGGAAACCGAGTTGCCGTCCCCGCGCTGGACGGTAAAGAAGATCATGCCACGGTCGCCCTCTCGCACAACCCGCATCAGTTCGTTCAAGTGCTTCTGACCGCGTTCAGTGACGGAATCGGGGAATAGAGCCCGGTCACCCTCGACCAGGGTGACGTTTTTTACCTCCACATAGCAACGTCCCTTTTCCCCTTCAAGTAGAAGATCGATACGGCTATGCTCGCCGTAGGGTACTTCGGGTCGGATGGTTGAATACCCTTGCAGCTCCGTGACTGTGCCGTTTTCGATCGCTTCCCGTACCAGCTTGTTTGGCAGACCCGTGTTGAGGCCAATCATATAGCCGCCAATCTCAGCAAGTTCCCAAGTATAGGCCAGCTTACGGCTTGACTTGTCGCTGCGGGAGAGCCAGACCCGCCCGCCGGGAACGGCACAGCCTTTCATACTGCCGGAGTTGGGGCAGTGAGCGGTTATCATGGTGCCGTCAACCAGTTCCACATCGGCCAGGAAACGCTTGTAGCGCTTGATCAGTCGACCTTCCGCGAGAGGGGGAAGCTTCATTGTTATCCGCTACTCTTCCAACTCAAGTTCTTCGTCCTCTTCTGCCGCCGCCTCCAGCTCGAACAACTGTCGCAGGGCATCCACATACAGATCAACCCGCCCCCCCTGGCCGGCTTTCTTGAGGGTCAGAGTCGGCGCGTGCAGCAGTTTGTTCATCATGGCCGTAGTCAAGGCCTCCAGACGCTTTTCTGCATCAGGGGGGAGTTCCTTCCAACCCGCCACGGTCTTTTCCACCTCGGTGCGCCTGATCTCGTCGAAGCGTGAACGCAGCGCCACAATGGTTGGAGTCACCTCAAGCTGTGAGAGCCACTTGTGAAACTGGCCGATTTCCTGGCTGATGATCTCCTCGGCCTTATCTGCTTCAACCCCGCGCTGAGCCAGGTTGGCCTGGACGATCTCCTGCAGGTCGTCAACGGTAAAGAGGAAGGCACCGTCCACATCGTCCACCTTCTGGTCGATATCGCGCGGCACTGCAATGTCGATAAAGAATATGGGGCGGAACTTGCGACGTTTGACCACGTCCTCAACGTCCTTCGGCCCGATAATGATATGCGGAGCACCGGTGGAGGAAAGCACGATGTCAGCCCGATGCAGCTGCTGGAACAGCTCCTCGAAGCGTACTGCCTCACCGGCGAACTCTTCTGCCAGCCGTTCGGCCCGTTCGAAGGTACGGTTGGTTACCATCACCCCTTTGGCGCCGCAGTTCATGAAATGTTTGGCTGCCAGTTCGCACATCTCGCCGGCCCCTACCAGCATGACGGTCTTGTCGGTCAGGTCTCCCAGGATTTTTTTGGCCAGTTCTACGGCGGCGAAAGCCACCGAAACGGCTGATGATGCAATCTTAGTCTCGGTTCGCACACGCTTGGCTACGGAAAATGCCTTGTGCAGGAAACGGTTGAGGATAATGCCGGACGATTTGTACTCCGCCGCGTAGCCGTAGGAGGTCTTGATCTGCCCCAGAATCTGCGGTTCCCCCACCACCATGGAGTCAAGACTTGAGGCAACCCTGAAAACGTGGCGTATGGCACCTTCGGAATGGTAACTGTAGAGGTGCGGCTCCAGATCCTCAAAGGCGATACGATGATACTCTGCCATAAAGCGCCGGATACGGGCTATTCCGCCGGCAATATCACGGGTGGTGGCGTAGATCTCGACCCGGTTGCAGGTGGAGACGATTATCCCCTCGATGATACCGGTCAGTCCGGTCAGTTCCCGCAGCGGTTTCTCAATCTGGTTGGAAGAGAACGCCACCTTCTCGCGAATTTCGACTGAGGCGGTTTTATGAGAGAGACCGACGACGATGATATTCATTAACGATTCCGTTTCAGGTGCATAAAAAGGGGCCGTGTTCGGGTTAGCGGTCTACCAGGCGATACTGTGCTTCATGGTGAAAAAGGTGATCAGTAGAACGATGAAGCCGATGATCGACAGAATTGCGGCACGCTTGCCGCGCCATCCGGTTGTGATCCTGCCATGCAGTAATGCTGCGTAAATCAGCCAGATGATCATCGACCAGGTCTGCTTGGGGTCCCAGGTCCAGTAGCTCCCCAGTGCCTTTTCGGACCAGATTGAGCCTGAAATGATGGCCACGGTGAGGAGCGGAAAACCGAACGTCAGGCAGCGGTAGCTGATCGCGTCGAGGGTCTCCAGTGAGGGGAGCTTCTGGAAAAGCGCCCCCAGGTGCTTAACTTTAAGAAAGTAGCGCTGAATCAGGTACACGACCGCGACGCCTGCTGCAACGGTGAAGGCGGCGTAACTGGCAAATGCCAGCAGCGCATGAAACCAGAACCAGTTACTCTGCAATATCGGCGGGAGCTGACGCGCTTCAGAATGCAACGCACTGGAAATAACGAACATCAGCAGGGCTACCGGCGTCACGAATGATCCGAGGGTGGTCACTTTGTACTTTCGCTCAAATATCAGGTAGCAGGCTACGATTGCCAGACTGAAAAATGAAAGCGACTCCTGCATGGTCGTCAACGGGAGGTGCTTTAACTTGCTGGCCAGGTGGATGGTTGAAAGGATGTGGGTGACGCACCCGGCCCCCAGCAGGCGGAAGGCCCACTGGGTAAGAGCGGGCGATGTACGCCAGAGGCAGCTCAGATAGGCCACCGTTGCAACGACATACAATGTCAGGGTCAGCGAGAAAAAAAGGTGCGTCATGTCGGTTCCTTGCGGTCTGCCAGGTCAGCTATCATACGTCTGGCGTGCGTACGTAAAACGGTCGCATTGTATGTGCTGGCATTCCCATCAGTCAACAGCTTTTCTCTTTCGCAGGCCAGCTGTTCGAGGATATCGGCATACTCATCCCCGATTACATCTTCGATCACCCGCTTGACTTCCGCTGCCAGGGCCGGGCAGCGCCCTCCGGTCGAAATGGCTATTTCCAGATCACCACGACGCACGGCGGCCGGGAAAATGCAATCCCCCGATTCAGGATTATCAATAACAGAAACAAGAATACCCCGGGCGGCAGCATCCGCAGCAACCCTCCCGTTGACGTCTTCATTGTCGGTGGCTGCCACCGCCAGGAAGGTCAGGTCAAGATCCGCTGCTCTATATGAACCCCGGCGGAACAGAACTGTAGCAGAATCAGTAAGCGTTGCAAGTTCCGGGCAGATCATCGGAGCAACGACCCGGACGGTTGCACCTGCCGCCAGCAGTGATCGTACTTTGCGAAGGGCAACGGCACCGCCGCCGATTACGGCGGCAGTTTTGCCACTCATATTCACATTGAGAGAGAGTGTCTGCATCGCGTCAGATCACGCCCAATTCCTTTTCGAGCCGCTCGCAGAGTGTCTTCATTACCTTGATGCGGGCGTAATACTTGTCGTTGGCCTCCACCAGCGTCCAGGGAGCGATTTCGGTGCTGGTACGGTCGATCATGTCGCAGACCGCCTGTTCGTAGGCATCCCATTTATCCCGGTTACGCCAGTCCTCTTCGGTAATTTTGAAACGTTTGAAGCCAACTTTCTCCCGTTCCTTGAAACGGCGCAGCTGCTCATCCTTGCTGATGGAAAGCCAGAACTTTACCACCACCGTCCGGTTGCGGACAAGCTGTTCTTCAAAATCGTTGATCTCGCCGTAGGCCCGCATCCAGTCACTGCGGGGGCAATATCCTTCGACCCGCTCAACCAGCACCCGCCCATACCAGGATCGGTCGAAGATGGCCAGGCGCCCCTTGCGGGGGATGTTGCGCCAAAAACGCCAGAGGTAGGGTTGCGCCCGTTCTTCTTCCGTCGGTGCCGCAACCGGAAAAAGGCGGTATTGCCGGGCATCCAGCGCCTGGGTGATACGGCGGATGGCGCCACCT
>JBAXVE010000011.1:0-65782 GCA_037129245.1 Desulfuromonadales bacterium | reverse complement strand
AAGCGAGTATACTGGGAAACCGGTATCGAGGGTTCGAATCCCTCTCTCTCCGCCACTAAATAATCCGGCATAGTCCGATAAGGTCTGAAAGCTCTTGAGAAATCAAGGGCTTTTTCTTTTTGGTTGTCCGGATCGATCCTTTTGGATATACTGAAATCCAGACACTTTGGGTATACGATTTGACGTGCGTATACCCATAGAAAAAGGTCGTATACCCAAAAGGAGGAAAACGCCATGCCTAAGAAAATTGTGCCCCTGGGAGAGCTACAAGTCAAAAATGCAAAGGCCACCATGTTTGATGGCGGTGGGCTTTATCTCCTCGTCACCCCCTCTGGCGGTAAACTATGGCGTTTCAAATATCGTTTTGCAGGTAAGCCCAAACTCCTTTCTTTTGGTAGTTATCCCGAAGTATCCCTCCAAGAAGCCAGGCGTCGCCGTGATGAAGCCCGTAGTCTGGTTGCCAATAACACCGACCCAAGCGACGTACGGAAAAATTTGCAAGCTGCTATTGTAGCCACCACCGAAAATGCCTTTGAAGTGGTTGCCCGTGAATGGTATGGCAAATTTGCCCCTACCTGGTCAGACTCCTACGCATATTGGGTACGTCGGCGACTGGAACAGAGCGTGTTCCCCGTTATCGGCGCAAGGCCTATTGCAGAATTGAAAGCCCTGGATATTCTGAATGTACTGCGCAAAATCGAAACCGTGACCTTGGAAACAGCCCATAGGGTGAAGTTTATAATCGGCCAGATATTCCGTTATGCGGTTGGCTCCGGTAGAGCGGAGCGTGATTTGACGGTAGACCTGAAAGGGCAGTTACCGGCACGAAGCAAAAGACACCATGCAGCGATCACCGATCCGAAGGAACTGGCCGGATTGCTAAGGGCGATTGACGGCTTCAAAGGTACCTATATTGTGAAGTGTGCACTTCAACTCTCCCCTCTTGTGTTCCTGCGACCGGGTGAACTCAGGCAGGCGGAATGGTCTGAATTCGATCTTGAAGCGGCGGAGTGGAACATTCCTATTGAACGTCTCAAGCTTAAGAAGAGAATCAAAGAAGAACGGAAGGGCGAAAAGCACCTCGTTCCGTTGTCCCGTCAGGCAGTAGAGATTCTCAAAGGCATACAGCAGCTTACCGGCAGTGGGAGATATGTATTCCCTTGTGCCCGATCCGTAGCCAGACCGATGAGTAACAACGCCGTAAATGGAGCCATTCACAGAATGGGGTTCGATAATGATGAAATGACTGCTCATGGTTTCCGAGCAACCGCCAGAACCATTCTCAGTGATGTTGAGGAGCTTGGTTTTTCTGATGACATCATCGAGCATCAATTGGCTCATGCGGTAAGAGATGCAAATGGCAGAGCCTACAACAGAACAACCAAACTTCCACAACGCCGCAAGATGATGCAGCAATGGGCAGACTATCTTGACGATATAAAGGCAGTAGCAAAAGTAATACCCATAAGAGGAGGTTTGTAAATGTATACATTGCCCAATAGATAGAATGGCCGAGAATAAAATGCTTAAAGCTGATTTACAATTTTTAGAAACTAATGTGTTATACCTAAGATAAATACATTGACATTCCGTATAGCTGTGATATAGTCCAAACAGTTGCACCATTCGGATGGTTCGCCACGCATAAATGGCCCCAGACCGCACAGGGAGGTATTGAAGTTAAATATCTTATGTGTGTCTGGGGCTTTTGTTTTCAGGCATGCGAAACTCAGGAGGCGTTACCATGTCAAAAATGTTGCGTTTGAAGCAGGTACTAGAAATTATTCCTGTCCAAAAATCAACAATCTACCAATGGGTGAAAGATGGTAAGTTCCCGCCACCCATCAAGCTTTCTTCACGCTGTTCAATATGGGATTCTCAGGACATAGACAAATTTTTGGAAAGCGCTGCTCAATAAGTTTTCACGTATCTTCTTTCAAGCAGAGGGCGGAAATTATTACCGCTTTCAAGGAGTGTCGGCAAAGGTGCATCGTGAGGCTAAAATTCAGTAAGTGGGGCCAACGTGTCTATACTTAAAAAGAAATAAATTGTTGAACATACACATCGGCAGGGTTCATTACCTGCTTGCTGCAGCTCAATATCTGCTCCGTGTACAAGAAGGCCATACGTTAGCAAATTCCAAGCTGAAAATTTGGAAAGAGTCGCCGTTTCAGAATAACTGACGTGGAAAATGCCATTCGGAACAGGTGAGAACGGTGAGGTCACTTTGCTTTGTTTGGACATTATTTATCAGCATGTGAACTATTATATTCGCAAGTAGCTTTTGCAGACAATGTTTGTTGTTATCAAATAAGGAATGGAGTCTCCTAATGGCATTTCATCACCACAAGAAGATAGCGGCCCTCGATGCAACCTTTATCGAGAAAGCTGTATTGAGGGCTCTATCTGACTTCGCAGACAATAAAGGCCTATGCTGGCCCAGCCAAGCTACTTTGGCATCTGTTGCAGGAGTTTCTGATAGGAGTGTGAGGAGGGCTGTAAAATCTTTGGTAGAAAAGGGCTACCTTCGTGTAACCCATACTAAGACCAGCAATAGGTATGTTCTGTCCTTCCCACACGGACAAGGTGTCCTACCTGTAGGGACTGTGTGTCCTATACAGGTGGACACAGTGTCCTACAAATATACCAATGAATCTACCAATGAATATACCAAGAATAAAAAGACCTTGCTAACGCAAAAGGGAATAAAAGAAAAACCGGGTAATACACAGGAGGATATAGTGAAGAAAGATAAATACCCTGAAGGTATGACAAGCAGTGTTGCTTTATCTCTAATATCCTCGAAAGCCTCTGCCCCGAAGGTTAATAAGAAATGCACCCCTGCTCAAATTGAGTATTACTGGAAGGAGACCCTTCCACTGATTTATACAGACCTGACTATGATTTCCAAGTTTACCGTAAAAGAGCTGGGATTGGCTAAGCAGTTTATACAGGGGGTGGGAGAAGATAATGCCCTTGCTATCCTTGATGCGGTTCTCCATAATTGGATAGAATACATCAGTGATGTAAAGAGTTCTGCTGGGTTATCAGTAGCTCCGACAATGCCCAACCTGCTCTTTCTGGTAAAGTATCGTCATCAGGCTGCTGATTTTAAAATAAAGGCAGATCACCTAAAAGCCGGGTATTTTCCTAAAGTGACATTGATGTCAAAACCAGTTGAAGCACCTGTAGTTGTTCCGGTGGAGGTAGATGAGGAAGATGAAGTGGTACAGGATGCCGCCTTTTTTGATGCAATATTGAAGGAGTACAGCAAATGACAACCAAAACTGAAGACCTCCATGTGCAGGAGTATAAGGCCTTCTATGATCCGGGGGTTCTAGTTCCAGATGTGCATCGTAGGCTTTGTACTGGATATAAAACGTATTGCCCCCCAACCCACACTTACCGTCGAACTGCTTTTATGATCTTATAAAACAGCCTAAGCTCTTCCGCACTGGCCCCCGCAAGGGCGTTTTCTATCCCTCTGGGGCTCGTGGCCTCAACATTATGATGGGAATAGTCAAATAGCTCCTTTATCTCCACTTGGAGGGAATCAGCGACACGTTCTAGGGTGTCAATTGATGGGCAACGCTTCCCGACTTCAATTCTGCTGAGGTACTTGCCATCAATCCCGACTTTTTCGGCAAGCTGATCCTGAGATAGGCCGACTCTCTTTCGCAGTTCCTTAATCCTCGCCCCCAGAAGTATTTTACTCGCGCTCATAATCGATCCCCTCCATGGTGCGGATCATGGCAGTAATGGCAGGGATATAAACTTGCGAGTAGACCTATTATCTTGACAAAATCGGCCTATATGTTAGATATACCCAACACATAGATAGTTTGTCCGGTAATAATCGTCTTCTTAATAGGGTAAGTTCACAAGCTGATCCAGAATCTGGAAGGTGGATATGAAGAATACGATATTTCGCGTTCCAGTGGCGTTGTGATCACTGATTTAGTTTGTATCTTGGCGTTGTAACGGTTGCGAGTAATGAACAACTCGCTGCTGCCTCTAATCGTGTGCAGCCGCCAGCGGGGTAAAATCTTTGGGCGGGTGCTTGATTCGACTGTGCAAGGCGTGAAAGGTCGCTGGAAAAGTTGTTTCGCGGCAAAAATGAATAATAATCTTATGGGAGAAAGCTATGCAATGCCCTTATTGTAAAGAGGAAGTTTTAGACGGTGCTATTAAATGCAAACACTGTAGTTCAAGCATAGGAATTGCTGCTGCTAAAGCACAATCCATGATTTGGGATTCTGAAGATGCCAACTATATTTGTGTAAAATGTCCTCGATGCAGTAAGGAAGCAAAAATAAAAACGTTGTCAACCCTTAAGACTGAAACTGGATATAAATTAAACGGGGAAGGTGCTTGCTCTTGTGGCCTAGCATTCGATACCATTACAAAAGCCAGTACAAGCATAAGCAGTAGTCCAGCAGATGCGCTGCATTACAAAAGCGGGTTACCACCGGTCTCTCCCAAAAAATGGTATCTAACTTGGAAAGGATTGTTATTATTACTTGTAGTTTTGTTGGTTTTTAGTAATATATTTACGAATAGAGTTACGCAAACATCCACCAAGACTGAAGTGGCAGCGGAAAAAGAACCAACCATTTTTTTGGGTATAAAACTTGGGGAACCAATTGCCGGACAGATGAAGCCATGTCCGTCTCATAAGGACTACATAATAAAAAAAGGTTTATATGTTTCTGACTGGGAAAAAACAAAAGAGATTTGCTACGATGACTCAACTGATGGCCCGATTCAATATGAGCTTCATAATCTCCCTCAGGTAATTCCATGGCGTTTATCATCTCTTTTACTCAATAATGGCAATGTAGAAGGAATAGATTTAGGTTTAAGGCATGACGACTACAATAAAATAAGGGGATTGTTTATAGAAAAGTACGGTCGGCCAACACACTCTGATAAATCAGAATACAAAAATAGAATGGGAGCTACATTTATAGGCGAAAAATTATTTTGGCAATGGAAGAACCTTTCAATGACAATGATAGAATATTCGGGAAGTTATGATTTGAGTCAGATTTATATAGCGACTGAGAAATACTCCACTTATTTAAAAAACAAAAAACGCAATGAAAATATTAAGAATTTAGAAAAGTTATAGATAAAGTTCTGCGCTATAGTCGAGTAAATAAGTTTATCTTGAGATATTTATTTTTACTGATCTTTGCACTGTTATTTTACTCGGTAGTCCCGGTCTTCTCCGGCCAAATTCCTTCCACCGGAACGGTAGCTGTATACTTCTCCCCGAATGGTGGAAGTACAGCGGCCATAATCAGCGAAATACAGGCAGCAAAAAAAGAAATTCTGGTACAAGCCTATAGCTTTACCAGCACACCTATTGCTAAGGCTCTCTTGGACGCTCACAAGCGCGGCGTGAAAATAGAAGCTGTCCTGGATAAAAGCCAGAAATCTGCAAAGTACACTTCCGCAACATTCCTTTTCAATGTCGGTGTCCCTGTACTGATAGACAACCGCCACGCCATAGCACACAACAAAATCATGATTATTGACAGATCAGTTCTCATTACAGGCAGCTTCAACTTTACCAAAGCGGCTGAAGAAAAGAACGCTGAAAACCTAATGGTAATAAAGGGCAATCCAAAACTGATCGAACAATATCTATCCAATTATGAGGAGCACAAGGGCCACTCTGATCCATTTGTAAATTGACTGCTGATTTTATCCCGCATATCTGAACCACCCCTTCTTTTGTAAAACAATCAAATAAACTTTTTTCCATCTCCAAGTGATGCCTCTGATACAAGTGTATGTATCCTGTGCCATATCTATAACTATTCAATATACAAGCATATATTGCCTATATGTCATGCGTATTGTCATGTAATTTAGTTGACAATTATAAGAAAGTTTGATATAATTATTTCTAATGATAGAACTGGAAAGGCCATAATATGGCAAGAAAAACCAAGGGACTCTACAAACGAGGCAATATTTACTGGATCACCTATGTTGACATAAGTGGTGTGCAGCATTGGGAAAGCACCCGCTCAAAAAATAAGACCGAGGCCGAGTACATATTGCACAAGGCCCAAGCACATATCAAGGAAGGCAAGGAACCAGGTATTCTGGAACAGGTCAGGCGCAGAACTGCAAAGCATACTTTCAGCTCACTGTGTGAGAAGTACAAGCTATTCTGCCAGAACATGAAAGATGCCAAGAATCGGGGCTATATGATCGACCAGCTCAAAACCGAGTTTGGCGGGAGAAATCTCAGAATCATTACCCTGGCCGACGTGGAAAGCTACCAATCTCGCCTTCTGGCAAGCGGCCTGGCTCCCGCTACAGTCAACAGACGCGTAGTCTGCCTTATACGCTGATGGATTGTGGTGGATAGAAATGAATTGTGGTAGGTGATAATTTTATTGACGCATTGAAATCAGTTTTGTTATACAATCGGGTTACCTAGTCCTTGCAGGTCGAATCGTCACCGTAGGGTGGCTTGTCTGGCAACCGCCAGTCTAGGCCGCAAGGACGCCCTTTCTAAGAGCATTTCCTGTTTATCCCTGAAACTCAACAATATCTTCAATCTTTTCTGAAAGCATGTCCCGCCAGCGATGGGCGTCTTTACGTTCACTTTCCCGGTATGAGCGGGCGATTGCACCTGCTGCCATGTCTGCAAGCTGTATCAGGTTATCCCGGTGCGAGTCAAAGAACTTGATGCTGATGATGTTCTTTTCTGATTGCCGCGTCCGCAGATAGTGCACCAGGTCGCGCTTGAATTCATGACTGGCGCTACCGTCAATTTTGATGCGTGCCCCTTCCATCAGGGCATCATTGTATTTGAGAAGCAGGCGGACAAAATAGCTGTAAAATGAATCGGCATGATTTCGCAGGTTGTCGCTGTAGACCCGCTGTTTATCAACCACCAGGGCACGGACACCGAAAGCAAAGGGTTGGACAGCTTCAAAAAAGGCATCCCTCACAGGGTGAGCGCATTTGTTGAATTTGAATTCCGGCTTTACCCGCAGGCGTTGACGCGCCTCTCCAATAACCCGGCCTGCTGCCTCGGCTTGTGCAAAGTCTCGGAAGATGACCATTGCCACCACAAAGTGTGACGATGACCCGCGAGTGAGCTTGAATCCAGCATCACCGCTTTCGTCAATCAGGATAAGCATCAACTCTCCAAAACAGATTTCTTCTGAAGTACGCTGGCCAGTATCCACACTTACGAGAACAGTGTCAATATACAGAACAGCACAGGTTCTTAACCCTCTGAAAATACAGTTTTAATGAAGAAGGTTTCCTGTGTTATTTTGTCTGATTTTCTGTTATGTAAACACAATAAGTTTACTGTAAACAATCCGAAAATTGAGCGTAGGACGCTAGATGGGGGAGGTAGGTCTCCTATAATGCCGAAAAATACCTACAGTAAAAACCTAAAATGGAGTGCAACCTGTGTTTAAAAAAGACTCATACGTGCTACATCCAGGTATGCCCGCCTGGGGTATTGGAAAAGTACTGGAGGATGTTGTTGCAGATAAAGCCCGAATATTTTTTATAAATGCTGGTGAGAAGCTAATCAGCTTAAAGAGCATCACTCTTCACCAGGTTGATTTGTTAAACCATCAGTTAGAATGACTCTCTCCCACTAAATAATCCGGCGGAGTCCGAAGTAGTATAAAAGCCCTTGAAAAATCGAGGGTTTTTTCTTTTTGGGTGTCCGGCCAGCCCTTTCGGCAATGGTTGACGGTAAGCCTGTTACTATAGGATTGAACGCTTATATCAAACCGTGCTGACGAAACAGTACCCACGTAGCGTGCTGCGGAGTGATGTGATGCCTTTTCAAATCCCGGAGTGGTATTTTCGAACTGCCGGTTCAGCTCAGCTTACTTTTCCAATATTTCCTGTTCTGAATCGATGATGCGCGCAAGTGTGGAACCTGTGGTAAATGAACATTTCGCCTCTTCAACCTTCAACCCGACACTTTCCAAGCCGATATTTAGCTCTGCAATTATCGGCTGCAGATACTCCTGAGTGGATGCTTCATCCTGCGGGATAACCGGTCTGCATACCAGGCTGGAAGCGCTCTTCAGCAGCAGTTTTTTCACTTCCACTGACAGCTTTTCCTGGTGCAGTACAAAACTGTCCAGGGCCTTCTGCAATTCCGGCAACTCCATGAGATAGTCAAGATCCAATGTCAGCCGGCATGCATGGAGATTGCCCTGGCCGTCGGGAGAAAATATCTCGAGTTTGTACGGGCGGTCCAACAGGCCGTAATGTGGCAGCTCGACGATGGTCTGGCCGCGCGATACAAAGTCAAACCGATTGCGAACCGTCGTCTCCGGGATAAAGAAGACCACCTCGCCATCACGGACCACAAGGGAGTATGCCGGGATTTTTAGGCAGATCAGCCCCTTGTACAGGGCGGCGATAAAAACAATCCCGAAAATAAGTGCAGGAAGTGATTTGTCGTGCGAAAGCATGTAAATGATGACGCTCAATAGCACCACCAGTAATGCGTAGTACATGATTCGTCCCACAAGCCAGATTATTCGCTGAATTCCCATAACAGCTCCCTTCTTATTACCTGCACATTGGATGGACACTTAATTCGAACCGTCCATGCAAGTCTACACTAATTCAGAAAAAATAAAATAAAAAGCCGGTTTACATTGCAATAAACAGTACTTATTTTCATGCAATATTCAAAATCAGCCGGTTATTCAGGAACCGTTGGCGTCTGGAGCGGTCTTTGTATTCCGGAATCATTATTAAAACTTTCGTCATTATTGAATCTGTGGTATCACGCTCAACAAAATTGTTTTGGCGTATGGCGTCCGGCCCAATATGGCTTTGTTATTCGCCGGGTATTTGTTGTTTTTATTCCTTTATATGAGGTGCAGGGCTCATGGATACAAAATCGTTTGTGAGTGAATTAAAGCGGCGGAGACCTTTCGACCGTGTTCCCGAAGTGCACCTGCTCTGGTTGGCTGAACGGATGGAGCCGGTCGAATTCTCGGAGGGTAGTATAATTCTATCCCCCGGTGAGCCGTGTACGGCGCTGTATATTATTCATTCGGGAATAGTTCAATTGGAAGCTGTCGGCAGCACCGCTGACAATCTCAAAATACTTGCCGAGCTGGTGGAAGGGGAGAGCTTTCCGCTGGAGGCACTGGAAGAAGCCCGGCCGGTATTCTCAACCTTCCGGGCAAAAGTCACGACGTCGTGCTACTCACTCTCGTTAGACGACTTTCTGGAGTTTAAAAAACTCGACAAGGTGTTCTCCGACTTCTGCCATTATCGCTCAACCAGCTTTCTGGAACAGTCACGCCGGGTTTACAAACTGCACTTCTCGAACCAGAGCGAAGAGCAGCAGCGTCTGAGTATGCCGCTTTCTCTGCTTATGAAGCCGGAACCACCGACAGCCAAGGCTGGGTGGACGGTACGCGAGGTGGTTGCTCCCATGTACGAGCAGGACACCGATGCAACGGTGATAATCGACGATGAATCGAGGCCGATCGGCATCTTCACCATTCGTGACTTGCTTCGCAAGGTGATTATTCCGGGGATGGATCTGTACATGCCGGTTGAAAAAGCTATGACGCCATCACCGAAAACACTCCACGTTTCAGCTTTGGGCTACGAAGCCGCGCTGATGCTGGCTGAAGAGGAATTTCATCATGTGGTGCTGGTTAACGAAGGGCGGCTTGCCGGCGTTGTCAGTGAGCGTGAACTGTTCAATCTGCAGCGGGTCAGCCTTAGTCAGATCAATGCCCAGATACGACTTGCCGACAGCATTGATCAGTTGAAAGAGTGCCATCGGGATATTCGTCTGCTCTCAGAGAACATGCTCATTCAGGGCGCCACGGCCGATCAGATGACCCAGATCATTTCGTCACTTAACGACCAGGTGATAACCCGCGCCCTCGACCTGGAATTTGCCCCGAGAGCACCTTCTACTGTCAAGGTCTGCTGGGTTGCGCTGGGAAGCGAGGGGCGCCATGAGCAGACACTTACTACTGATCAGGATAATGGCATCATTTTCGAGCATCCCGAAGGGATGACGCCGGACCAGGCGCGCGCACTCCTGCTCCCACTGGCCGAGAATGTGAATCGGGCTCTGGCGCATATCGGATTTCCGCTCTGTGAAGGGAACATCATGGCGATGAATCCTGATTGCTGTCTCAGCTATAAAGAGTGGCAGAAACGTTTTAACACCTGGATTAGCGAACCGACGCCGGAAGCGCTGCTGAATGCTTCGATCTTCTTTGATTTCCGCTTTCTTTACGGTGTCGCATCTCACGCAGACCGGCTCCGCACCTGGCTGGCAGATGCCGTCAAAGGCCAGAACCGCTTCTTCCATCTGCTGGTCGAAAATGCCCTTCAACGCACACCACCGCTCGGCTTTTTTCGAGACTTTGTGGTGGATGATCACGCCGACTGTGCGGGCTCCATCGATATTAAGGCCAGCGGCGTGACGCTCTTTGTTGACGCTGCTCGCGTGTATGCTCTGGCGCAGGGTGTGACCAGAAGTAATTCCCGTCAGCGTCTGCTGATGTCAGGCGACCAGCGCAGATGGCCCCAAAGCGATGTCAATGCCTGGATGGATGCCTTTTCGTTCCTCCAGTCACTGCGAATCAGACATCATTTCGAGCTGCACCGCAACGGTTGCGAATCCCACAATCGTCTTAATCCCTATGAACTTAACAATCTTGACCGAAGATTTTTACTGGAGTCACTGCGTCAGGCGGGAAAGCTTCAGAAACAGCTGAAAGCGGATTTTTCGCAGTTGATGATGTAGGAGCGGTCCGGAGTGGGTCACTTTCCTGCCAGTTCCCGAACAACCGATTCGCGCCACGCCTGTACCATCCCGTCGTAATTGAGACTGTAGTCCTTCAGGGCTGTGGAAATTGCAGCGTCGATTACCATGCCGTCACCGAGTCCTGCCAGTATCTGCCGTACACGATGCCAGCCGAACTGCGTCACCATATAGTTGACCAGGGCATAACTCTGCTGGTACGCCAGGGCGGCATCGGCTGCGGCCAGCGAACTGAATCCTTTCTCAAGCGACCGGATGTCTGCCAGTTTTCCACTGCGGGCAGCCCTGGCAAATTCGGGCAAGGGTCGGTTGAACTGCATCCGCGCAAACATTTCCGCAATGCCTTCGTTCAACCACAGGGGGCAGTTGCCGCGGGTAAGGTCGAATATGACCACGTGGGCATACTCATGAAACAGGATTCCGCGCACGACGGGAGTAATCTCCTGGAGTGATCCGAACGGAAGGCGGATCTTACCGTCATAAAATCCGCCGGCCCAGTCAGGCGAGTCAGTGACGGTTTTGAAGTCGGCCCGTTTATAAATAGCAACCGGCACCCGCACCTGCGGAAAATACCCCAGTTCGGCACCGACCTGCCCGGCAGCGGATTCGAGAACGTCGAGGATTGACAGGGCAAGAGAGATATTGACACCGGCATCGTAGGTCAGGTCGAAACGGGAGCTGTGGCCGCGGTCCATGGTCGATTCGACGGCGGTTTCGCGGCGTGATTTTTCCAGCAGATCGACAATCTCTTTGCGGCCCGGTGAAAGCTTGAGCGCCTGCTCCCACAGTTCCATAGCCCGCGTCCGGTTTTCGGTTTCGTATTCCACCAATCCCAGATAATACAGAATTTCAGCTGAATCCTGTTTTTTCTGTCGCGCCTGGTCGAGCTCATAGCGGGCGACATCGTAGCGTTTCAGGTGGTAGTTGCAGATCCCCCGCAGCAGGCCGTAGGTGGGCTCATCGGGGTAGAGCTCCATCGCCTTTACGAAATTTTCGTCTGCCTGATCGTAGCGTTTCTGCTTGAAAAGCTGATCCCCAAGGACGGCGTACCCCTCGGCGAGATTCCGTTTAAAGGTTACGTTGTAGGGGAACAGCAGATAGGCGCGCCGCAGGTGCTCGATCCCTTTTTCGTAATCACCCCGCATCACCAGTTCGCGACCGTAGCCGCTGTACATGACCGGATCATTCTCCAGCTGGTTGGCACCCAGCGGGGCAGTGAACATTACCAGACTGCCTGCGACGATAATCCAGCGGAGCATTCTAGGAACCGCCCCAGACCGGATCATTGGAAAACTGCATCCTGAGTCGTTCATCGGGATTTTGAGCATAGAACTCCTCTTCCGAGAACGAGAACTGATATGAGTTGAGGTATTCCATCAGGAGGGCAGCGGCAAGATTAATTTTTTGTATCGGTGTGACTGATGCGTCATGTGACAGGTCGGGGTGACAGGACTTGGCAAGGTTGCGGTGACGGCTTTTGACCTGTGCCATGGTGGGGCGGTCCCGTTCGGAAAAACCGAAAACAGCCAGGGCCGCCTTCAGTTCGGAATAGGTCACGACACCGCCAGAAATTCACGGATTGAGGCGGTTATTCCGGCGGTATCAAGTCCCAGCATGGCGCGCAGCTCGTGCTGTTCCCCCTGGGGGATATAGCTGTCGGGATAGCCGAGACGCAGCACCCTCACGCCGGTCAGGCCGTGTTGTTCAAGCAGTTCAAGCACCGCTGTGCCAAAGCCCCCCTGCAAGGCATTCTCTTCGATAGTCACCAGTCGGCCGTATCTTTGCGCCATTTCAAGCAGCAGTGTTTCATCCAGAGGTTTGATGAAGCGGGCATTGACGACCGCAACGGAAAAGCCGGCGTCGGCCTGCAATGCCGCAGCAGCCTCCAGGGAGGGCGTGACCATGGTGCCGAGCGCAATAACTGCGCCGTGGGAACCATCGCGCAGCACTTCGGCACGACCGACCGGCAGGGGGGTCGGCGTCTGGTCCAGGGCGACTCCGTAGCCGTTGCCGCGCGGGTAGCGGACGGTTGCCGGACTCCCCAGGGTGACTGCGGTTGCCAGCAGGTGCTGAAGCTCATTCTCATCTTTTGGAGCCATCAGGGTCATGTTGGGGAGGTGGCGCAGATAGGAGAGATCAAAGGCCCCGTGATGAGTAGGCCCGTCGTTACCCACTACTCCGCCGCGGTCGATGGCAAAGGTGACCGGCAGGTTCTGCAGGCAGACATCGTGGGCGACCTGGTCGTAGGCCCGTTGCAGGAAACTGGAGTAGACGGCAAATACCGGGCGATACCCTTCGGCAGCCAATCCGGCGGCAAAAGTGACACCGTGCTGCTCGGCTATACCGACGTCGAAAAAACGGTCAGGAAATTCACGGGCAAAGCCGCTCAGCCCGGTTCCATCAGGCATGGCGGCAGTGATGGCCGTGATGCGATCGTCCTCGGCTGCCAGTTTGCAGAGGGTGGAGCCGAATATGGCGGTGTACGAAGCAGCGCCCCCCTTTCCCTTGATTACTTTGCCGGTCTCGATCTCGAACGGCCCGATGCCGTGGAACAGTGAAGGGTTTTCCTCGGCCGGCTTATATCCTTTCCCTTTTTTGGTCAGAACATGAACCAGCACTGCATTGTCGAACTTCCTGACGTTTTCGAGGGTATCGACCAGGGCCGGCAGGTCATGGCCGTCTATCGGGCCGATATACTCGAACCCGAAGGCCTCAAACAGCATACCGGGTGTAAAGAGCCCCTTGAACGACTCCTCCATTTTGCGGGCCAGGTGAAGAAAATCGCCGGCAGTATCAATCCGCTTCAGAAACGCCTCAGTCCCCTTCTTGATGCGATGGATGAACTCGCTCGAAGCGGTGCGCGAGAGGAATTTAGAAAGCGCACCGACATTCTCGGCAATCGACATCTCGTTATCATTCAGGATGACGATCAGGTCCTTGTTCAGGTGGCCGGCATGGTTAATCGCCTCGAAAGCGATGCCGCCGGTCATAGAGCCGTCGCCGATCACCGCCACAACCTTGTTGCGAAGACCGTTCAGGTCGCGGGCGACCGCAAATCCGGTGGCTGCCGAAATAGAGGTGGAGGAGTGGCCGACATCGAAGGAATCGTGGGGTGATTCGTACCGTTTGGGGAAGCCGCTGATACCGTTGAGGGTACGCAGGGTGTGAAAACGGTCGCGTCTGCCGGTCAGTATCTTGTGGGCGTAGGCCTGGTGCCCGACGTCCCAAACAATCTTGTCAACCGGCGTGGTAAATACACGATGCAGGGCAATGGTCAGCTCCACAACACCCAGAGAAGGGGCCAGATGGCCGCCGTTGGCCGCACAGGTGGAGATGATCATGCGCCGCAGCTCTTCAGCAACGTCGGAGAGTCGTGATGCCGGCAGGCGCTTCAGGTCATCGGGAGAATTTACTGTTTCAAGAATCGACATGGCATACCTGTCAGTATTTAAGTAAACTTAATTTTTCCGTTGGACGATATAGCGGGCAATTTCGCGCAACGGGTCGGCCTCTTCGCCGAACATCTCCAGTGCTTTCAAGGCTTCGTCCATCATGGCCTGTGCCTCTTCTTTGGATGCGGCCAGGCCGATTGCCGACGGATAGGTGGCCTTGCCGCGAGCCTCATCGCTGCCGGCATCCTTGCCGATCTGCTCGGTGGTCCCTTCGATGTCGAGGATATCATCGGCGATCTGGAAGGCGAGACCGGCCGCCTTGCCATAGCGGGTGATGGCCGTCAGCATTTTCGCGTCTGCTCCGCCGAGCAGGGCTCCCGATACCACTGAAGCCTTGATAAGTGCACCGGTCTTGTGTGTATGGATATATTGCACGGTAGGGAGATCTATTTCCGGGCGTCCTTCACTCTCCATGTCAACCACCTGCCCACCCACCATGCCGAAGGATCCGGCGCAGGTGGCGATTTCATGGATAACCGCCAGCCGGGCCGAGGCATCGCTGCCGACGGAGTGGCGCGGGTCGCTGATCAGCTTGAAGGCTTCGGTCAGCAGAGCATCACCTGCAAGGATGGCGATCGCCTCGCCGAACACCTTGTGGTTGGTAGGGTTGCCTCGGCGGAAATCGTCATCATCCATGGCCGGCAGATCGTCGTGAATCAGCGAATAGGTGTGGATCATCTCCATGGCACAGGCGGCCGGCAGGACCCGTCCGACATCCCCCCCCACCGCCTGACAGGCGGCGAGCATCATGATCGGCCGCACCCGTTTGCCGCCGGCAAAGACGGAATAGCGCATAGCTTTGTGTACGCTGTGGGGAACATCGCTTTCCCTCGGGAGGTAGTGTTCCAGCGCCGCATCAACATGTCCGCACTGTTCGGCAAGATAGCTTTTCAGATCCATCGTCCAACCTTTCGCGTTACTGTTCTTCCTGCTCAAATGGCTTCCGCTCCAGGGAGCCGTCTTTCTGTCTGAGGAGAATGTCGACCCGCCGTTCCGCTTCTTCAAGTTTTCCTGAGCAGAAGGCGGCATGTCTGACCCCCTCCTCGAACGCCTTCAGCGACTCGTCCAGGGAGAGAGAACCCCCCTCAAGTTTTTTGACGACCTCCTCCAGCTTTTTCAACGAGGTTTCAAACTTTTCGGCAGCCATGGCAAATCTTTCATCGTGCGTTAAATGGGAAACACAGTATACCGATATGCGGTGAATCGTCAAGTGTTGCAACGGTTTGATGTAATCGGAGACATTCCGGCGATACTTTGCTGTAACCTACTGCTTCCCATTTCATAATTGTGCATCACCCTTGTAAAAAGGCTTCACAATGATTATCCTGGGAAGGGACGTATATAAACAGCCGCATAAAGGAGATTTACCAATAATGTTAAAGAGACCATTCATCGCTGTTATTTGTACCATCGTGGCCGCTCTGGTTATGTCAGTTTCCCCGCAGGATTCGGATGCTCGTGCCGGGAAAGGTGGTTCGTTGGGCAGTCGAGGAACCCGAAGCTATTCAAAGCCCGCCACTCCCCCCTCTCAATCAAGTCCATACCGTCAAGCGGCACCTCCGCAGGCGGCTTCACCATATCAGGCACCACAACCGGCTGGCGGAGGGTTTTTCCGTAATATGGCCGGTGGCGTACTTGGTGGTATCGCCGGTGGAATACTGGGCGGGATGCTCTTTCGCAGTCTTGGCATAGGCGGCATGGGTGGAGGAATGGGGGGGGCTGGAGGTGGTATTGGCATTTTCGAAATACTGTTGATCGGCGGCATTATTTATCTTATCTACCGCTTTATCAAGAGCAGGCGGGAAGCTGCGGTTCCAGCAGGGCCAAGCTCATATTCCACGGATAGTTATCAGCCTGCTTCGTATCAGGCTGCACCACAACCTTCAGTCCAAACTGCAGATGATTTGGAAAAGGGAATCGGACACATTAAACAGTTCGATCCATCTTTTGATGAGCAGCGTTTTTGTGACCAGGTCATGGATACCTTCTTCAAGATTCAGAGTACCTGGATGAACCGTGATCTTTCACCTGCAGGCTCATTACTGACGCACGAGGTCAAGCGTTCGTTCCAGGATGACATAGACAAGCTGCTCAGAGAAAAGCGAACCAACCGGCTAGAGAATATTGCCGTCAGAAAGGTTGAAATTGTGGAAGCATGGCAAGAGTCGGGGCAGGACTACCTAACAACCCTTATCTATGCCAACCTTCTGGACTACACGACCGATGACACGACCGGCACCGTGGTTGAGGGAAGTAAGACCGAACCGGTTAAATTTGAAGAATATTGGACATTCACCCGCCCTGTTGGAAACAACCAGTGGCAACTCTCGGCTATTGACCAGAAATAATCTTTACGGTGGCAGTATTTCACGATTACATCAGATTGCGCTATTTTTTTTGTAACCAATTGCGTTATGATAACGTCACTATGACAGGAAAGGAAATCCCGCCGTGATTAAGGTCCAGCATGGCGGATAATTGGGGAGGATGTCATGAAAAGTACAATTATAGCAGCAGGTCTGATTCTGAGTTTGCTTGTCAATACGGCCAGCGCGGGTGATCGTCATAACGTCCTTGATCCTCTCTGGGTTCCGGTTGCAATCATTTCTACGCTGGCGGCGGTTGCTGCGGTTGCAGTGGCTGACTCGACGCCGGTAGTCTATGAACGAAGCATCCGTTATTACGAACCGCGTCAGGTTGTTATCTACGAGGAGCCCCGTCATCGCCATTACGAGCGGGACTACGATCGCGGAGCGGTTCGCTACTACCGCGAAGACCATGACCGTGCATATGAGGCACCGCGCTACCGCGAGTACCGATAACCGGAAATTGCTAACAGGCGTGTAACAGCGGGAGCTGTTTTGTGCCGGTTTACATGCCCCGATTCAAGTGGTTGCGAGATTATCAGCTGAAACGAGAGCGGCATTCGCCATGAATGCCGCTCTTTTTCTATGATAGATGTGCCAGATTTCAATTTATGCATTCTGCCGGCCGAAGCTGCCGTCTTCAGCGTTGCCGGCAGTAGACAATTTTCAAATATTCCGCCCTGTAAATTACATTGACGGCCTTTTATTCCGGGTGATATACAAGCTCGGAGAAAAGACTCCCTGCCGGAATGTTCTGAGGCGGCAGGTGGTGTGCATTCCAATCCTGCATCCGGAAAAGAGGGGGCGACATGAGATATATTGTTCTTATCATTCTGGCAGTTATGGTTTTCGTTGTTCCGACTTCCCAGGCAGCAGTTGAGGTTACCGGGGAGGGGGTCAGCAAAGATGCGGCACTTTCGGTTGCCTTGCGCAAAGCTGTCGAGCAGACGCTTGGCGCCCACATTTCCTCCCAGACGGTGGTCGTCGATTCTGCGCTCATCGATGACAAGATTTATTCTCACTCCAAAGGTTACGTCAAGCGCTATGACATCCTGCGCTACGATGTTATCCGCACCACTGCCAGCGCCGAGGGCTTTTCGGTGACTATCTCGGCGGAAATTGACAATGTGCTGCTGCGCGAAGACCTTGAGGCGCTCAACGTTCTCAGAAAGAACTCCGTTGTCGGCAATCCGAGGATTCTGGTTGTCTTCAGTACGAGGCAGAAAAACCTGCGTGGCAAACCGTTTATCGATGAGATTTATAACGGTATCGTCGAATCGTTGACCGACCGGCAGTTCCGGGTGGTGGACAGGTCTGCTGCCGATCAGTTCGCCGTCCAGATGGCAAATTCCCACGAAATCGACATTAACCTCAACCGGGCTGCGGCCTACGGGCTTTCCTACCAGGCCGAATACACGCTCTACTATGACGTGAGCGGGCTGGTCAAGGAAACTTCAGACGGATCATCGGTTGAGCTTGCAATCAGTTCCCAGTTGATTGACAACACCCGCGCCACGGTAATCACCAGTAAGAAAGTCGAACAGACGGCTCCGGCAGACGTTAACATCGAACAGGCTCTAAGCCGCGCCGGGCGCGAAGGGGGCAAGAAAATTGTCTCCCCGCTGATTGATACGCTGCGGCGGCACTGGATGGACATGCAGAATAATGGCGCCCTCTACACAATCGTCATCGACGGAGTGGAAGATGCCGAACAGATTGCCCGTTTTACCGAAATGTTCGCCCGTTTTCCGCTGGCCAACGGCACGCGTGAAGTTGAATCCGGTGGCGGAAAGACCACTTTCGAAAGCACCTACCGCGGCAAACGGGAGCAACTTGACCGTGATGTGCTGCGTGCAGCCGCTGAACTCGGCTGGCAGATGAAAAAAGTCCGTTCCGAGGGGGCCCGCAGTACCTGGATGAAAAAATGATTTGACCACACGCATGAAGGAGGTTTGTATGAAAACCATATTCCGCCTGTTCCTGTTTGCTCTGGCCCTTACGACGCTGCTGTCAGCCTGCCAGACTCCGGCTCCCACCCGCGTTTCAACGCTGGATGAGTTTTTCGCGCCACCATCCGACAAGGTGTTCAGTACGGCCGACAGTATCGTTGTCCGTGGCGTCAGAACCAATTACATAAATAATTTCATGAGGGCAGATTTTAAAATCTTCAACAATCGCGGGCGTCGCAATGTGGTTAATTACCGCGTGCAGTGGTATGACAGGGGGGGCATGATAACTGCTGCGACAGATTCCTGGCTTACCACAGCCCTTGAAGGGCAGCAGGAAATCATTGTAACGGTAGTTTCTCCAAGCGACAGGGCCGTTGATTACCGGTTTGAACTGCAATCCAACTGACAAACACGGATATTTTTCACGACGAAAGGGGGTACGGGTATGTACGGAAGATTATTGCGGGGGGCTGTTCTGACGTTCTTCCTTGCCATGCCGGCGGTAGCAACGGCCGAAATGCTTGAGGTGAGCGGGATCGGGAAGGCAAAGATTACATCCAATGCGGCCGCAACAAAAACCGAAGCGATTCGTAACGCCAAACGGAATGCCGTTGAAGAGGCGATCATGAAGCTGGTTGGCCCGTCAGCGCCCAACGACCCGAAAGTACGGGCTGCCATTGACAAGATCGTCGTCCAGATCAGTGACAGCAAAATCGTCAGCAGCAACGGCACAAAAGATAACGATAACAATTACGAACTGCGCGTGACCCTGAGAATCGACGAGCTGGAGTTCACCAGGCTGATGCAGACCCAGGGGATTGCACCGACCGGGGATCGTCTGTACAAGATTCTGGTGGTCATGGATGAATATCACACTACACCGACCGACAAGCAGAAACCGCTCAAAGAAGTAATAGAGTACTCCCACGACAAGACCGCCACCTCGGCCTCTAGCCTCTCCGCAGCCCAGAGCTCTGCTTCGGACACCCGCGCGGCAGCTCGCGACTCCAGCTCAAGTTCCGCGCGTTACTCCGCGGGCGGCCAGTCTTCGGGATATGCCAGCGGCGGTTCCTACGGTGCTTACGGCGGAGGTGGCTATGCGGCAGGAGGGCAGTCAAGTGGCTACGCTGCCGGTGCGGCCCGACAGAAATCAAGTTCGTCGGCGGAATACTCGAACCAGACTGCCGAGGCTTCCCGTCTTGACACACAGTCATTCGATCAGCAGAAAAACGTGGTCAGCTTCAAAAAACTGGTCGAGTATCAGCCCCAGAATGTGGGTCCCGATAAGGAAAACCTGACCTACGCCGCTTTGATGCGGGAAGCCCGCAAATTTGATCTCTCCATGATGGATAACTCCCTGCTTCGCAGCCAGTATTTCAGAGGGAAGGCGCTGACCA
Organism: Desulfuromonadales bacterium; assembly: GCA_037129245.1. Classification (GTDB taxonomy): domain Bacteria; phylum Desulfobacterota; class Desulfuromonadia; order Geobacterales; family Pseudopelobacteraceae; genus JACRCG01. Next base: position 45,808 of record JBAXVE010000011.1, on the reverse strand, counting down.
TCCAGGAGATGGACAACAGTCCGGAGCTGGCAAATTATGTGGGGTTTGCGCGGAAAAACAAGGCCGACTATTTCATGATGGGCAATACCATTATTCGTGACCTGGGCGGCAATCAGTGTGACGGAGTCGTCAGCCTCAAGGCCTTTTCCACCGAAGACAGCGAACTGCTGGCCGCCGACATGCACAACGAGAGCGCCCGCGGGACCAGTTCTGACGATTGCCGGGCTACAGTGGCCAACAAGCTGGCCTACTTCGTCGGTAAAAAACTCGGCTCTTCAATCAAGGATTTTCATCGTCAACGCGAGGTATCCGGCAAGGAATACACGGTTGTGCTGATCAGCGCCGTGGGAGATCTGACCGGCAGAATGACGAGCTCGTTCTCAAAGGGGCTGCAGAATATGAAAGGTCTTAACAGTAAGCTTAATATTCGTAATAGCAGCAACCGCGAATACGAAGTTTCCATGGCCTACAAGGGGGAGGTTCCCTTTGCAGACGCCCTGAATGACGTTCTGGACACCGTTCCGGCCATGAAGCAGGCCGATTATACCGTCAACGGAACCCGGGTTGAAATCTGTCTGGAAGGACCGAAACGCTGCAAATAACAAGGTGATGCTCCCGCTCCCCGGCGTGCTTAATGTGCCGCGGGGCGGGAGCGTGCTGTTTTTTCACGCCAGCCGCTGTTCCGGAGGTGATCATGAAACATCCCGTCAACCGCATGCTGATAGTCCTTCTGCTCTGTTTGATCCCCTCTCTGCTGCATGCTGCACCGGCGGTCTATCCGGTTCGTGAGGTGTTCGGTTTTGAGGCCCGCTCCCTTGCCGACAAAGCGCCGATCTTCGTAAAATGGGTCGGGTTGCGTACAACGGCCAATCTGGAGAAGGAGTTTGATGCTGCCTTCCGCAAGGAATTCGGCCCGCTGGCAGCTGAAAACGTGACCGATGTCAACAAGCATGAGGTTCTGGTCGCCTCGCTGCACCTGATCCGGGCTTCCCAGTATTCGGTCCCCAAACTGGGCAATTACGAAGTCCATATGCCGCTCACTCTGAGCATCGTCATCACTAATCCGTCCACCGGGGAAGTGATCTATTCCTTCACCAAAACTTCCTACGCAACGGTGTTGCTGGCCAGTCCGGATGCCGATTCGCAGGCAGAAAAACTCCTGGTGGACAAAACTGCCGCTAATTACAATTTCCTGTTACAAACGTTGATCAAGGAGGCCAAGCAGGGGTATAACCCGACCAAAATCGACATTTCGGTCGTCAAGGTATGGAACGGCCTTTACATCCTTGACAAAGGCAGCAAATACGGCATCGCCCGCGACGATAATCTCGTGGATGCCGCAGACAACGAGATTTCGGTGAAATACGTTGCCGAAGATTACGCGGTTGCCGCCAGTCTGCTCGGTACGGCGGGAAAAGGGCAGAAGTTTTTCAAGTTCGGCACCGCCAGCACCTCTGCCCAGTTCAACAAGCCCCGCGTGCTGACCATGCATGAAGGGTGGAGTGACCCGGCGCTGGGAACCATTTCCCATCTATTTGACTCGGAACTCTCAAAGGAGTCCGCCTTTACTCTGCTGCCGGTCAACGAGTATTTCCGCAAACTGCTGGAGGCGGTCGCCCGTGACACCTACGCGGGAAAATTTGAGACTACCCAGCAGCGTGCCGTTCCCGATTACATGCTCAAATTCACTGCTGCGGCGCCCCGCAGCTACTCCTACAGCGAAAAAGGCAAATTCGGAGTCAACGTCTATGAGCAGTACATCCTCGGCGAACTGCTTGATAAACAGGGGCGGATCATATTCTCCGCCGTCGGTACGGATCACATTGAAGACAAGAATGTCGGTGGAATGGTGTTCAGTAAAAAGGCCCGCCTGGAGGTGCTTCAGAAGAACGCTGTAGTTAATCTTGCCGAGCAGTTTGCACGTTCGATAAAATTTTCCCGTCAGATCCATCCCGTGAAGGATGTCAGCGGAAGTATAATTGATATTTCAGACACGTCTAAGGAGCTGCGCATTGGCCAGGAGGTTACTGTTTACCGTGATATAGGCTCGGTTGACGGCATCAGTTCGAGGGTCACAATTCCGATCTGGCAGGCCACCGTTGTCGAGGCGCAGAACGGCAAAGTTAAGCTGGATCTCGTTCTCCCGCTGGCCGGCAAGGGAACAGGCGTTTCCCGGGATGACAAAGTTATCGTCGATTCGATTTCGGCAGCGGCCGGTGCTGAACAGAGCGAGACATCGGTTTCGTACTGTTCGGGGATTTCTCCCAAGCTTGGTACTATCGACATCAGTGATTTCCCGGTCATCTCGCGCGGTGCCGGTTACCGCCTTGCCTATACGCTTTACGACAATGACGCCGCATTTTCGGCCATGGTTCATTCCGCCCTGAAGGATGGTGGCTTCAAAGACACGCTGAAGCTTGACAACGTGAACACCGCCGGCCGCTGTCTGCAACCGGTTCACAAGGCGGCAATGGAGAAAAGTCGCTGCGAGGGGGGGGGCTGTTCCCACGAAGTCTCACTCATTGCCGGCTACCGTCTTTATTCGGGTCAGGAGGTTAAAGGGAAGATCGCTTCAAGTACGACAATCCGGACTGAGGATTGCCGGCAGGAGTGCCAGTTGGCGGTCATTCAGGGTGATCTGAGTAAAAACGCCCTCCCGATTCTCAAGGACACGATTTTGAAGTTGCGCTATCAGTAAACGTGGCAGGTTAGACACATTGGTTGACAGACGGAAAAAACACTTATAAAGGAGCTTCATCATGATTATCAGAACTTTGACCATCTGTATCGCCATCGGACTTGCAGTAGCAGGAATGGCCGGTGCTTGGGGACTCCCCGCCGCTTTGAGCACCTCGTCAAGCTCTTCATATGGCGACCCCGACGGCTTTCTGTCACGGGCAAGAAACGCAGAAGCCCTGACCGACAACAGTGCGGACTCGATCTACAAGGCGGTGGCCAGTAAGGAAGAACAGGCCAAAATGGAGGAGCTGCAGAAAAAGTTGATTGAAACCACTGATGACAAGGAAAAGAACGCCCTGCGTCACCAGATTACGGAAAGTGAGATGGCTACCATAGAGAAACGGGCCAAGGATCAGGAAACCCAGGAGCAGGCAAAAAATTGGGATGATAAAAAGAAGAAGTACGTTGCCGATGCATTTTACAACCTCTCGCTGGGTTCCCTTCAGGCAGCTCTGCTGGTGCCCGAAGGGACTGCCATGGCTTCCGCCATTTCAAACAATCCGGCAAACGCAATCCGCCTGGCAATCAAGGTAACATCGGTACTGGAGGCGGTAAAGTCTCTGGGCGGAGTTATCAGCAACACGGCAAAGGTGACTGCTGCACTGAAACCGCTCATGTCTGCCGCCAAAATCGACGCCAAAGCGCCGGCCAGTGCGGCTGACAAACCGAAGGATGCATCCAAGGATATCTAGGGTCACGACGTATGATGATGGACAAGATTGAAGAACTGGAGCGGCGCTACCAGGAACTGGAAGCGCTGCTTTCAGATCCCGCAGTCATCTCCAACCAGCCGGAGTTCCGTCGGCTTTCCCGTGAGCATTCAGATCTGACCGGCCTGGTGGCTGTCTATCGCCGTTACCGCAAGGTGTTTGCTGAGATCGAAGCCAACCGGGAACTGCTGGCTGATGCTGATATGAAGGAGATGGCCGAAGAGGAGCTGACCTCACTGGAAGCCGAGCAGAGACAGCTTGAGGCTGACATTCAACTGCTGCTTCTTCCCAAGGATCCCAACGATAACAAGAGTGTCATCCTTGAAATCAGGGCCGGGACCGGTGGCGATGAGTCCGCTCTTTTTGCCGGCGACCTGTTTCGCATGTACTCTCGGTTCGCAGATACCAACCGCTGGCGGGTAGAGACCATATCGGCCTCCGAGTCCGAGCGCGGCGGCTTCAAGGAGATCATCGCGTCTGTCGAGGGGGAAGGTGTTTTTGCAAGGCTTAAATACGAATCCGGCACCCATCGAGTACAGCGTGTTCCTGAGACGGAGGCCCAGGGGCGGATTCATACCAGTGCTTGTACGGTGGCGATCATGCCCGAGGCGGAAGATGTTGATATTGATATAAATCCGACCGACCTGAAAATTGATGTCTACCGCTCGTCAGGTGCAGGTGGGCAGCACGTCAATACCACCGACTCTGCCGTTCGCATCACCCACCTGCCGACCGGCACTGTCGTGGCCTGTCAGGAGGAGCGCAGCCAGATAAAGAATCGTGCCAAGGCCATGAAAGTGCTCAAGACCCGCATACTGGACACGATCCAGCAGGCACAGAGCGACAAGTTGGCCGCAGACCGCAAACAGCAGGTCGGTTCCGGTGATCGCTCCGAACGGATCCGTACCTACAATTTTCCCCAGGGGCGCATGACTGACCACCGCATCGGTTTGACGCTCTATCGGCTGGATTCAATTATGGCAGGAGATATTGCCGAAATAGCTGATGCCCTGCGAGCGCACTACCAGATGGAAGCTTTAAAAGCGCAGAGTGAGGGATAGTTCGTTTCTGGCTCTGTCTACAGAGATTTTATCTGCTCAAACGTTTCTGTGGCAGTGTAATAGACGTCCAGGACTTTTTCGTAGGAAAGTTTGAGCGATTGCAGCTGTTCAGCTTCCAATTCTCCTTCTGAGTTGGTCTGAATCGCTTGATCGGCGATCTGGATCAGGTCGATCATCTGGTTTGAAATGCCCCCGAATCCGCGGTTGTGATGGTAACGGATGAGTTTCTGGATTGACTCCGGATAATTCCATTTCTGTGCAATCATGGCGCCGATTTCGGCATGACGGGTATCGAGCAGATCATCCAGCAGGGCCTGGTTGATTTTGTAATCCTTGGCGACACTCAATATTACGGTTTTACCGAGATCAAGCAACAACCCTCCCAGAAAAGCCTCTTCCGAGTCGAGACGACATTCGCGGGCAATTCCGCTAGCCATGAATGCCACTTTCAGCGAACTGTCCAGTATGGCCTGCAGCTGATCCTGGGGCACATCCTTCGATTTCAGCGATTGTATCTGTATCGCCGTGACGATATTGACGATCTCCCGCATCCCGAGTCGGACAATGGCCATCTGCAACGAGTCAACCTGTCCCGAGCCGCCGTAAAAGGAAGAGTTGGCTATTTTGAGTATGCTGGATATCAGTACCTGGTCGGTCATGATCAGTTTAGCCATGTCGTGAAAGGTGCTTTTTTCGTCAGAAAGCAGACCAATCAGTTGCGACATTACTCCCGGCATCACCGGCAGCTCAAAATCCTCATTGTAGAGGCGGTGGCTTACCGCTTCAATCGCCTCATCCCGCTTTCGGCTGTCCCGCTCCCGCTCATCAAGTACCCTGACGGCATCAAAGATGGCGCGCCCGGTCTCCAGTTGCAGGGGGCCTTTAACGACTGAATCGGGAAGCGGACTGGTGACCGAAACGGAGCCGCTTGTGCTGGAAAAGACATCGATCAGCAGTGTCTCAACCAGCTGGGCAAAAATCGTGGTCAATTCCTGGCTGCTAATCAGGTTGCGTTCAACCAGAAACCGGGTGAATGAAACCTCTGTCTTACGACTCTCGTTCAACGCGCTAAATACCTGGGGGCCGGTCAGGGCGCCGGAGCGGGTCAGGTATTCTCCGAGCCGCTTGCCCGGCTTGGGGGACGTGGCGTAGATAATCCGGCCCGACTCCATGAAGAACGTCATTTCCTCGTCCCCGTCGTGCGATATGGTAACCGCACAAGACAGACGGTTCATGTCGATCCATTGCAGGATGTCATGAAGCGGCATAAAATCGAGTTCTGCCTGGAAGAGTACTGCCACGGAAGAGCCTTTACATGGATTCGACGTACGTCCGGAAAAGAAGCTGCTTGAAGATACCAGATAACGGCACCCAGTTCAATATATTGCCCGGATGATCACGAAAAAAGGGCCGCGTTTGCACGCGGCCCCTTTTTTATATAAACTGCTGGCACGTATCTATTTGGCAGCAGGTGTCGCCGGTGATGCAGGTGCGGCGGGCGAAGCCGGGGTTGCAGGAGATGCGATTTCCTTCTGAGCAGCAGGTTTTGCATGACGTTTGTGCTTGAGGTGTTTTTTGTGTTTTTTAACCGGCTTTACTTCTTTCTTTACGTCTCCAGCGGGAGCAGCGGCGCTCTCGGCAGCCGGTGCGGCAGGTTTGGCGGCATCAGCGGCAAACACAACGGCAGTGAACGATACGGCAGCGAGGGTGGCGATTATGGCGGAAAAAATCTTTTTCATGGCGGTTCTCCTTTCAAGTGGGTTCAGCTGGTTATTGAAAAAGCATAAGCAGTGCCAATGTGTAGTGTATTCGTAATAGTTCGAAATATAACAGTAATATCGCACAGCTGCATGGCCGGATTGGATTAAGTACCTCAAAAAGAATATTTCTTGCCCTAAAGCGGGTGTAGCAAATTGAAATAAGTGATATGGTGGCTGGCACGAAAATCACAGACGACTTTTTGAGATTGTCTGATTAGCGTCTCACTTTCATTGTCCGCCATGTTCAACTGTGTAAACACGAGAATCCAATGTCCCGAAAAAAAATAATTCTGGCTACCTGTCTGTGCCTGTCTGCAGCATCGTTGATATTTATCGTTGCAATCCTGCCGCTGATCGTTCGAGATCGAGCCGTGGCCGCCATTGAGAAGGAGCTTGGTCGCACGGCTCAGATTGAAAGTGTCTCTATCAATCCATTCACCCTTTCCATTGCCGTCAGCGGCATGACCATCAAAGGAACTGACGGAGGGAAGTTCATATCCCTGGGCAACCTGCGGGCCTCACTGGGATTGGCATCGGCTTACCGGAGAGCCGTGATCCTGTCGAGAGTAACAGTTGATGCTCCGTCCATATCCTTCGCTCGTCGTGCGTCGAACAGCTACGACTTCGAAGACATCGTTGCGCGCCTGAAGGCAAAGCCGAAATCCAAAAGCGAAACGCACTTTTCCATTAATAATATTTCTATTACGAACGGGTCGCTTGATTTTGACGACCGTGCCGTACCGGGGGGGCGCACGCATACCGTTCGCAACTTTAATGCTGCAGTGCCGTTCATCAGCAATATTCCCTACCTGGTTGAAAAGTACACCGATCCGCATATTTCGGCCGTAGTCAACGGAGCGCCGTTCAAATTTTCCGGCAAGATCAAGCCGCTTAGCAGTTCAATGGAGACGTCGGTACACGTCGACCTCAGTCAGCTCAGCCTGCCGGAGTATGTTGCCTATCTGCCGACACGCCCCCCTGCGGATATCACGTCGGGCAGTTTGAGCATTGACTCCGACATAACTTACCGGATCCATGCAGACAAGAAACCGCAGCTCCACATAAAAGGGATGGCACGGCTGGAAAATTGTGTCGTCAACCTGAGAAACGGTAAACCGCTTATCAGTATCCCGCTCTTTGAAACCAGGGCGTCACTTCTGGAGCTGCTTGCCGGTAGATTCGCCTTCGAATCCATCAGGCTTGACGGTCTGGAACTATTTGCCAGCCGCACTGGTGATGGAGAGTGGATGTTCAACCGCCTGCTGCAGCCATCAACGGAGGAAAAACAGCAGGATACCTCAGCGCCGGCCAATCCGCCGAACGGCGGAACCCTTAGTATCAAGGTTACTGATTTTTCCTTCAGCAACGGAACTATTCACTTCAGCGATGCCCTGCCATCGGGCGGCTTCAAAAGCGAGGTCAGGCAGATTGACGCTTCCATACGGAATTTTTCAACATCCGCTGGGAGTTCGGCCGAGTACGAGCTGTCGCTGCTGATGGATAACGAGACTGATTTCAGCGCCGATGGCAGTTTTTCCCTTATTCCTTTGAAAGTCAGCCTGTCCAGCGAGCTGAGTGGTATGAAACTTCAGCGTGCCTGGCCCTATCTGTCGCAGTTCCTGACGGCGCCACTCAAGGGAACCGTTGAACTTTCATCGGAAATTAACTACAGCACGGAGTCCGGACTGACGGTTGAGCAGGGTAAACTGCTACTCACCGGTTTTTCGACTCGTTATGGCGACCGGGAGGGGTTTGACCTGGCCCGCTTGGAGGTCAATGATGCCGGATACCGCCAGAAGGAAAACCTGGTCGAGGCAGGTGAACTTAAACTCTCAAAAGGGAATTTGTCCCTGTCCCGCGAGGCAGATGGCAGGATTTCAATCTTGTCGTTGATCAGACCGGCTCCATCAAAGACAAAATCTGCTGCTCAGCAGCTTCCTGCAACCGCCGAAACAACAGCAGTGCCAAAGCCCGTTGATGTTGCGGCACAGAAACAGGCTGCGGCCCAGGCTTTATCGTTCCGGCTCAAAAAATTCCAGCTTGAAAAGTTCAATGCGGAGTTTACCGACAAGACCTTTGAAGAAAAGCCGCGTTTTACCTTCAGCAACACCACCCTGAGCCTTTTTGATCTGAACGGGCCAAAGTTTACGCCGGCAGGAGTGAACTTTTCGTCGACCTTCAACAGGGCCACACCTCTTAAGGCCAAAGGGCAAATCACCCCCCTGCCGTTCCGCTACAGGGGGAGTTTAACTGCCAGCCGCCTGCCGCTGCGTGATTTTGATCCCTATTTCCCGTCCAACGTCAACGTCTTTGTCGTAGGTGGTCTGGCAGATGCCGACATGAACGTGGATATAGCGCTCACAAACGGCAAGCCCTCCGGAAGCTTCAAAGGGAACGCAGGCATCCGCTCCTTTCACGCCATCGACACTGCAGCCGAAGAGGACCTGCTCAAATGGGAAAGCCTGCAATTGGACGACATCCGTGGCAGTCTGGAGCCATTCAGCCTGACACTGCGCCAGGTAGCTCTTAACGGCGTCTATTCTCGAATCGCCATCCGCACGGATGGAACCTTGAACCTGCAGAATCTCGTGGAGAGCCCGAAACGCATTGATGCTTCTGCGGCTGTACCACAGCCATCTGCCGTGACTACGCCACCCGCAGGTTCTCCCGGCATGCCGCTGCAGCCGACAGTAGCCCGGACACCGGTTAAAATCGATGCCGTAACCATTCAGGACGGCACGCTCTCCTTTACTGATAATCATCTGCCACAGCAGTTCGCAACCACGTTTTATAACTTGGGAGGGAGGGTCAGCGGCTTATCGTCCGAGGAAGCTAAATTCGCCGATGTTGACCTGCGGGGCAATCTGGACAATCATTCCCCGTTGCAGATCACTGGACGGGTCAACCCGCTGCGGGGAGACCTTTTTGTGGACCTCAAAATCTCATTTCGCGATATTGAGCTCTCACCGGTAACCCCCTATTCATCTAGGTTTCTGGGGTATGCGGTGGAGAAAGGCAAGCTTTTTCTCGACCTGAACTATCGTATCGACAAGAAGCAGCTGAATTCCGAGAACCGAGTGTTCATCGACCAGTTTACCTTCGGCGAAAAAGTTGAAAGCGACAAGGCCACCACGTTACCGGTTAAATTGGGCCTGGCCCTGCTGAAAGATCGCAGGGGGGAGATTCACCTGGATCTACCGGTTACCGGCCGAACGGACGATCCCCGGTTCAGCATCTGGGGAGTAGTCTGGCAGGTGGTCAAAAATCTGCTGGTCAAGGCGGTCACCTCGCCCTTCGCGCTGCTTTCATCGATGGCTGGCGGCGGTCAGGATTTCAGTGCCATCCAGTTTGACACGGGAACAAGTGCTTTTTCTCCGTCTGAGGAGCGGAAGCTGACCTCGCTGGCCAAACTGCTGGCAGACCGGCCGGCCCTGAAGATGGAATTGAAGGGGTATGTGGATCGCGACAGGGACACCGAAGGGTATCGCAACGAGCTGTTGAATCGTAAGCTGCGTCACGAGAAGTTCCTGGCACTCAGCAAGGACGGAAACCTGAAAGAAGGAAGCAGCGAAGATAGTATCACGCTGCTGCCCGGTGAGCAGGATACCTTTCTGGCTGCAGTGTACCGCAAGGAGAAGTTTCCCAAACCGAGGAATATGATCGGCCTGGTCAAAGAATTACCACCGGGGGAAATGAAGAAGCTGATTATCACCAACACGCCGGTCGGTGAAACCGAACTTCAACTTCTGGCCCACGAAAGAATAGCCGCGGTGAAAAACTACCTGATTACCTCGGGGGGCGTTCCGGCCGAGCGGATTTTTGAAAAGAAGGATAACCTGTTCAAAGCGCCTGAAAAAGAGACCGTCTCCCGCAGCCGGGTAGAGCTGAACGCCATAGCGCAGTAGTAGCAAAATAGAATCACAGATAGTCGCTTATCAGTAGTGCTATCAGGGTCAGCAGGGTGTAGAGGACGTATTGCTGCAGGATGCCGCTCTGCAGTCTGCGAAGTGGCAGGAAACGCTGATAAAGACGTTCCAGGGCGGGGATGTAGCAGAGGTCCAGCACCGCTTCAGGAACATGGCTCCCGAAGCGGGTGACGGGGGGGAATATCCCGCTAGCTACGTCGGGAGGGTGATGATGAGGCCTCAGGACGAAGGCAAACAGCGATGTCAGCATCTGGGCAAACGATGAGGCGCTGTACTGCATCCGGGCCGCCGGACGCTGGTAGCCGCATCCCCATGTCTCAGCAGCTCCTACCGGTGCAGCCGCAAGTCGCCGACGGTAGCAGAACAGCAGTAACGCCAGCAGAGTCAGGAGCGTCATCCCTGTCAGAGTGAGTGTTGACAGAGGGGCAAGCTGTGACAGCGCAATCCCGTCCGGTACGACCAAAGCGGGAAAAACCGTGAGACCGGCAGTCTGCAGGGGGGTAGAAATCAGAGCTGGAGCAAGGCCAATACCGGCGCAGACCAGTGCCAGCAGGGTCATGGGTAGCAGCATCTGCCAGCCGGCTTCATGGTCTGCCCGGTGCTGGTCTGAGCGGGGCGTCCCCAGAAAGACGATTCCGTAGACTTTGACAAAGCAGGCCACTGCGAGTCCACCAACCAGTGCCAGCGCCGGTGCAGCCAGTACCGAAATTGCCGCAGCAATTCCCACCCCCCCCATGCCGCGAAACAGGCCGAGATAGATCAGCAATTCACTGACGAAGCCGTTTAACGGCGGCAATCCGCAGATGGCAACCGCGCCGATGCCAAACAGCAGTGCTGTGGAGGGGAGGCGGCGGGCTACCCCACCCAGCAGGTCGATTTCACGGGTGCCGGTGGCGTGGATGACCGATCCGGCTCCCAGAAAAAGCAGTGCCTTGAAGGTGGCGTGGTTGAGGACGTGCAGCAGGGCGCCGCCCATTCCCAGCAACGTCATGGCCAGCGAGCCGGTTGTCTGGCCGATCAGTGCGATTCCAATCCCCATAAAGATGATGCCGATGTTTTCAATGCTGTGATAGGCCAGGAGCCGTTTCAGATCGTGTTGCCCGATGGCGAACAGCACTCCGGCAATGGCGGAGATGATGCCCAGGGCCAGTACGAGACAGCCCCACCAGAGAGGAATCTGCTGGTAAAAGGAGAGGGTGCGCAGCAGGCCGTAGATACCGATTTTGAGAATGACGCCCGACATGGCTGCCGAAACGTGGCTGGGAGCGTTGGCGTGGGCTGAAGGAAGCCAGATATGCAAAGGCATGATGCCGGCCTTCAGTCCAAAGCCGAAGAGGGCTGTCAGAAAGATGGCTGCAGCCTGTGGCGATGAAGCGTTCAGCGAACCTGCCGTGGGGAACAGCCAGGAGCCGGTGGCCGCGAAGAGCAGCGGAAAGAGCGCAAACAGACCGAGCGTTCCGGTGTGGGTGGTGATCATGTAGAGCGTCCCGGCTTCGTTAACTTCGCGTTTTTTGTCTTCGGTGGTTATCAGCAGGTAGGCCGCCAGAGCCATAATCTCCCACGAAAACAGAAAGCTGATGCTGTCGCGTGCCAGCACGACTCCACTCATGGCTGCGGTCATGACGCCGAAAAAAAAGGACATGCTGCGGACGGTGGCGGGATTACGGTCGGCGTGCCAGTAAGAGCGGGCGTAGAGTGCCGAACAGCCGGGGATGAGAAAAATGGGGATCAGAAACCAGGCCGACAGCGGGTCGATGCCGAAATGCAGCGCCCCGAAGGGGAGTGTCCAGTCTATTCGGCAGAACGTCGAGTGCCCGGAGACAAGCAGCAGTGCAGTACCAGCCAGGCCGGCACAGGAAGATACCACCATCAGGATAATAGCCAGCAGCTGACCAGCGGCTGCCGACACACGAGAAGGAACCAGCAGCGGGACACCTGACAGGGCGGCCAATAGTGTCGCTGAATACACGAGAGTTCCCGGTGAAAGCAGCTCCTGCAGCATGGATCAGTTACCTCCTGACGTTCTCCTCCAGCACGTGGATGGCAGCGAATATTTCGGACTCCGTTCCAGGGCGGTGCAGCAGATCCTGGAACGGACGGTCGTGGAGCAGGTACGCGAGTTTAGCCAGCAGCTGCAGATGCGCTTTGACGTTGGGGGTTACGAGGGTGAAGAGAATCGTAACCGGCCTGCCGTCAACCGCATCGAAATCGATGGGGGTTTTCAGGAAACAGAGGCTGATGGCCGATTCCCCCATCTGGCCGACGATCGGGTTACGAACGTGTGGAATGGCGATGCCGTTGCCGAATGCCGTGGAACCGAGCGCTTCACGTGCCAGCAAGGTTTGCAGCAGAAACTCGGGGTCGAGGTACGGAGGGAGCTTCAGGCGTGCAACCACCTCGCGCAGTGCCGTTTCCGGGGTGTCGCCCGGCAGGTCGTAGTGGATGCCGCCCTGCTGCAGAGCTTCCGAAACAGGAGGCAGTTTGGTCGTATCCTCATTGGCCGAAAAGAGATCCGGCGGGATGGTGATACCCTGGGTGGTGGCCCATTCCAGAAGATCGACCCGGTTTATCAGGTAGCGGTCGTCAATTTTGTGAGCCGGCAGCCCCTGGACTTTAATCCAGTTCAGAACTGTTTTTTCCTCGACCCCCACGGCAGCAGCGAGATCGATTACTTTAAGAAACATTTTATAATGCTCCGGTTAGGCGTAATTGGTGTTGATTAATATGTCGATAATTGTAGCTGACGTGCAGGGAACAATATGTTATTACCGCAGAAACGTCAACGTCATTGTCTGACCGCACCGCGCAGGCATGCACCTAGGAAGAGGCAAAATAATGGATTACGAATTAGCGCAACAACTCAAGCAGGTGCTCGCTTCCCTGCAGATGTTGCTCCCCAGGCCTGTCGCAGAAATCGACTGGCAGAGCTGTCATGCAGCCAACTGGCGCAGGCATTCCTTTGCCGGTTATCTCGAACCGGTGGCCGATGTGGAGTCGGTGACCCTTGATGATCTGCTCGGAATAGAAGATCAGAAGCGGATCGTTGTAGAGAATACCCGACAGTTCCTGGCCGGTTTTCCGGCGAACAACGCCCTGTTGTGGGGGACGCGGGGTACCGGAAAGTCCTCGCTGATTCGCGCGATTCTCAACAGCTATGCCCCGCAGGGACTGAGGATCGTTCAGGTGGACAAGAGCGATCTGATCCATCTGCCCGACATTGTCGACAGCATTAAAAAACAGCCCTACCGCTTTATCATATTTTCTGATGATGTCTCTTTCGAAGTCGGCGAGTCGAGTTACAAGATGCTCAAAAGCGCCCTCGATGGAGCCGTGTATGCCCCGCCGGAGAATATCCTGATCTATATCACCTCCAACCGGCGGCACCTCCTGCCGGAGTTTGAAACCGATAATCGTGGTGCCATGCTGGTGAACAACGAGATGCACCACGGCGAGGCCATCGAAGAAAAAATTTCCCTCTCCGGTCGGTTTGGCATCTGGGTAGGATTTCACCCTTTCAGCCAGGATCAGTACGTCACGGTAGTGCGTCAGTGGGTCGAAAAGCTGAGTGCAAAACAGGGAGCTGACCTCCATTGGACTCAGGAGGCTCGCAAAGCGGCTATCCAGTGGGGTTACGAAAAGGGTGACAACAGTGGCAGGATCGCCTATCAGTTCGCCTGCCGTTGGGTTGGTACGCAGCTGCTGAAAGGCGCTGACGGGGCAAAAAAAGGATGAATCGGCATCTGCAGTTGCCTCTGGCACTCCGGTTTGGCTTTTCCAGAGCATGACAGCAACCGAACAGCCGTCAACGGGGCGGGTTTATTTTTTTCTGGTGCTGACCACTTTTTTCTGGGGGGGCAGTTTTCTCTTCACCAAGATTGGCGTCAGCAGCATCCCTCCGCAGCTTTTCGTGCTGCTCAGGTTCTGTCTGGCGACGCTGATTATGCTGCTGGTTTTTTGGGGCAGGCTCAGAAACCTGGATGCCGTTACGGTCAAGCGGGGTATGACGGTTGGTATCGCCCTGGGGTTGACCAATCTGATGTTCGTGTTCGGCATCAAAGGAACCAGCATCTCGCGGGCTGGTGTCCTCAATAACCTTTTCGTGCTGTTCATCCCGCTGATAACCCGCATTGTCTGGCGTGACAAGGTCGGATCGATCAACATGGCAGGTATTGCTCTGGCGGTTGCCGGAATATGGCTGCTGGCCTGCGGAGGCGGCCAAGGTTTCAATCAGGGTGATCTGGCCTCAACTGTCTGCGCCCTTTTGATCGCTGTCCATATTATTACCGTATCAAAGGTGCTCAAAGACGATGATGTGTATCTGGTATCGCTGGTTCAGTTTGCTACCGTAGCGCTGATGGCAGCTGTTGCCTGTCTGCTGCTTCCTCTCCCCGCGTTCACGGTCACCACTTCTGCAGCGCTGTCACTGTCATACTGCGCACTATTTCCGACGGTATTCTGCTTCACACTGCAGAATATTTATCAGCGCCATGTCACGCCCACCCGCGCCGGACTGGTCTACACGCTTGATCCGGTCTGGAGCCTGTTGGCCGGATTTTTAGTACTGGGAGAGCGTCTCGATGCGAGGGAATGGGCCGGTTGCGGCATAATTTTTCTGGCGGCGCTGCTGCCGCTGGCCTTTCGGTTCGTGACCGAGATGCGGACTGTGCGGGTCAAGGTTGCAGAGTGAGATGCATCTTGCAAATTCAGAGGGTTGTTGCTAAAAATGTCTATTGAGCGGCGTCACCTCTTCCAGATGTGGCGTCATTATGATAAGGCCATGGGGTAGAATTGTATGATGACGATCATCGGCATAACATTGAAAGGCATTTTCAGGGATCGGGTTTTCCAGGGGATTATGGTGTCGGCGTGCTCTTTTTTATTTATTCCTGCCATTGCATCACTATCGATGCGGCAGGTGACCGAGCTTTCCATGACCCTGTCGCTCTCTCTGATTTCTTTTATCATGCTGCTGCTGGCGGTGTTCCTGGGTGGAACCTCACTGTGGCGCGATATTGAGCGGCGCTATACCTACAGTGTCCTCGGGCTGCCGCTGTCACGTCAGATGTATCTGCTTGGCCGATTTGGCGGAAATGCACTCTTTGTCCTTCTGGCGGCTGTTGTTATGGGGCTTGCCACTTTTGCCGTCGTAGCCTACGCTTCAACCACCTATCCCCCTCAGCGACCCATTGTATGGAGTACGATGGGCCTCTGCATCCTGTTTGATGCTTTGAAATATGTTCTGCTGGTGGCGGTGGCTTTCCTCTTCTCGACTGTCAGCACCTCGTTCTTTCTGCCGGTATTCGGTACTATCGCCACGTTTCTGGCCGGCGGGGTCACCCAGCAGGTTTACGAATATGTCAACTCTCCGGCTTCAAAAAATCTCTCTCCTGTGCTGCGAAAGGTCGCCGCCGCCCTGTATTACGTGCTGCCTAATTTCGGTGCATTCGATCTAAAGGTCAACGCCATCTATGGACTGCCGCTTCCGCCTCAGGGACTCATGCTGACATTCTGCTACTTTGTCGTCTACGTTGGCTTTCTATTGGCCGTGTCTGCGGCACTGTTTTCACGTCGCGAGATGAGATAGGTTATGATAAAAACAGCCTCTGCAGCCTTGGTGTGCCTTATTCTGTATGGAATTATGATCGTTCCCTTTACGACATATCTGCGTGATAAACCATTTGAGGAGAAGCTTGGCTATGTACCGACGGTGGCAGCGCTCAAGGCGGTTGCGGCTGACCACAAGGAGCTGATCGGGGCCGGGCTTGTGATGAAGGTGCTGATGTATTACGGCGGACTGCTCGAAAAAAACATGAACAAGGTCGTTGTTCCCCCTGATTTTATGACCATGTCACGTCTGCTGCACGGCGCTGTCAGGCTGGATCCCTACAACATGGATGCCTATTATTTCGCCCAGTCGTTTCTGACCTGGGAAGTCGGGCAATACCAGATTGCCAACGATCTGATGGATTACGGTATGAAGTACCGCGACTGGGACTGGTATCTCCCCTTCTTTGCCGGTTTCAACAGCGCCTATTTTCTGAAGGACAGCAAAAAAGCGGCTGAATATTACAAACGGGCTGGTGAACTTTCCGGTACGGAACTTTCTCGACTTCTGGCCGGACGCTACATGCAGGAGTCCGGTCAGACTGAATTGGCAATTGCCTATCTGACAGCCATGGAAAAGGGTGAGAAGAACGAGGCTATCAGGAAAAACTTCCAGATCAGGCTGGCCGCGTTCAAAGAGACTCTGCGTATTGAAATTGCACGTGACCGTTTCCGGAGCGAGCGGGGAGCTCCGCCGGTATCAATCGACCAGCTGCGTGCTGCCGGATACCTGGTACCACTCCCTAAGGATCCCTACGGTGGGCAGTTTTATCTGGAGCCGGATGGCAAGGTGGCCACCACCAGCAAGTACGCCTTTGCAGGAGCAAAAAAAGAGAGCAGCAAGGGAGCAGCAGATGAACGCCATTGAAATCTCCGGGCTAAGCAAACAGTTTAAAGGGAAGCGGATGACACGAGTCGATGCCCTGTGTGCGATTGACCTGCAGATAGCGGAGGGGGAGGTCTTCGGGTTTCTGGGGCCGAACGGGGCCGGGAAGAGCACGACCATCAAACTGGTGATGGGGCTGATCACCCCGTCGGCAGGTTCGGCCAGCATCATGGGTGTTGACGTGCAATCGGCCGACTCGCGACTGAAAGTCGGGTATCTTCCCGAAAATCCGGCATTTTATGATTATTTGAGCGCAGAGGAGTATATCGCCTTCGTCGGCAGCCACTTCAATATGGAGGCCTCGTTGCTGGCTCGCCGGACGGAAGAGGTTTTGAAGCGCCTTGACCTCTGGGATGCCCGTAAACGCCCCATGCGAGGCTACAGCAAGGGGATGGTGCAGCGGGTCGGGCTGGCCCAGACCCTGGTCCACGACCCGGATGTCTATATCCTGGACGAACCGATGAGCGGCCTTGACCCGATTGGGCGGGCACTGGTGAAGGACATCATCCTGGATCTGAAAAAACGGGGTAAATGTGTATTTTTCAGCACGCACATCACGGACGATGTCGAAAAGGTGTGCGACCGGGTCGGGGTGATCGTCAAGGGTAAGCTTGTGGCAGTGGACCGGGTTGAGCATATCCTGCGGAGCGGGGTGGAGGGGTACTTGGTCCATCTCAAGCTGCCGGCGGGCAATTCGGCAACATGTGCTGGCCTTACCGCATTACGAAGCAATGACGCCATCTCGGAATTCTATGTGCCGGCCGCATCATTCAACAGCTTCATGGGAGCGGTCAATTCAGCGGGAACAGAGGTGATTCTGGTGGAGACGAAACGCCGCGACCTGGAAGATTTCTTTCTTTCGCTGGTGCAGGAATCCTGATGTTCAGCCGATCCCTGGTGATACAGCTCAGGTATCTGAAACTGTCATGAACCGGGTGATCTGTGTTGTTACGTTACTGCGCCCCCGGCAGTGGCTGAAAAACCTGATGCTTTTTTTTCCGCCGTTTTTGGGAGGAACCTTTTTTTACACACCGGTGCTGTCCCGGGCCCTGATCCCGTTTGCGGCATTTTGTGCGGCTTCGAGCGCGACATACATCCTGAATGATATATTTGACCGGGAGCATGACCGCCATCACCCCGATAAACGTACCAGACCGATAGCATCCGGGCAGATTTCACCAGCCACGGCGCGTTTCATGGCTGCGGTTCTGCTGATCGGCGGCACCCTGGCGGCGATATATGTTTCAGGCACATTTCTGCTGATTCTGGCTGCTTACAGTGTTATTTCACTGCTGTACAGCGCCAGACTGAAGGAGCTTGTCCTTGTCGATATTTTTTGTATTTCGGCCGGTTTCCTGCTGCGGCTGCAGGCGGGCGGCTCTGCTTTCAATATAGCAATCTCGGAATGGCTCTTCCTGAGTGTATTCCTGTTGTCGGTATTTCTGAGCACCGGCAAGAGGCTGGCAGAAAAACAGCAGCTTGGTGACAAGGCTCACCACCACCGTAAGTCACTCACAGCCTACCCGAAGGGATTTCTGGAAGGAATCCTCTTCATGACCGGCGGATCGGTGCTGGTGACCTACAGCATGTATGTCATTTCGCGCCACTCACCGCTGCTGCTCTATTCGGTGCCGCTCTGCTGCTTCGGCCTGTTGCGCTACATGCTGCGGGTTCAATCGGGCAAAGGGGGCGACCCGACTGAATCTTTGACCCGCGACATTCCGTTGCTGATTGTCGGGATACTGTGGGTGATGCTGGTGGGGTGGGGGATATATGGTGGATGAATGAGGATTGTTTTTTTCAGACATTCTCTTCTTAGTAGAGGTGGCGACAAAATGGTAGTCTCCCACGCGAATTATCTTGCGTCAATCGGCCATGAAGTATCCATAACCACTGCAGAAGTTAATACAGTCTTTTACCTAAACCCTCGTGTGTCCATCGTAAGATTGTCGACTGTAAACAAGCTTGCTACGATCTTTACAGCACTAACATCAAGATTCCCTTCTGACCTTGTAATCGCTGATATCATTCCAATGTCCTGCTTTACTTTTATTCGTAATCGACGCAAGGTTATCTATTTTGCGCAGGACTATGACGAATCGTATTATACGTCAGTTTTGCTGAAGCGACTTGTCAGATTTTTCTATGTTATGGGTCTGAAATTTTTCAGAATTCCAGTAATTGCTGTATCAAAGCATCTTGCCGACCGACTTTCGGAGCATTTTGATGCCAACGTGACCGTAGTTGAAAACGGTGTAGATACTGAAAAGTTTTTCAGAGACCCTGATCCAGAGTTGGTTGAGTCCAAAGAAAACCGAAAAAGCGTGATACTTTTTTCCCGGAAAGACCACAGAAAGGGCTTTGACATCGGCTGTTCGGTCGTAACGCGGTTGACCGAATCCCATCGTGATATGTTTGAGATTTGGACAGTTGGAGAGCAAAGTGACGGAATGTTTCCGGGAATCGTGCACCGTGATTTTGGTTATGTTGGGGAAGAAAAATTGAGGCAGCTTTTCAGCAGTGCCGATATGTTCCTGTATCCGTCGAGACATGAGGGATTTGGGTTGATGCCATTAGAAGCTATGGCATGCAGGTGCCCGCTGGTGACGACCACGGCGGTTCCCTATGCCAAACATGAATCAAACGCCCTAGTTGCCGGGGTTGAAGATGTTGAGGGTTTGACGGGTCAGTCTCAACGTCTCTTGGACGATAACGCACTGTATTTGTCTTTGTCTGATTCTGGCTATCGCTATGTCGCAAGACATACGCTTGCGGAGTCGACCCGACTTTTTGCAGGCGTCTGTGCTGATATGGTTCAATAAATGATTGACGTATCCATCATTACGATATGCCGTAACAGTGCTTTTACCATAGCAAAGACCCTAGAAAGTGTTCTTACCCAAAAAGAAGCGGTTTTTGAGTATATCGTAATCGACGGGGATTCAACTGACGGGACGCAGAATATTGCCAGGTCGTATGATGGAATAGATCTTTTTATCAGTGAATCTGATGATGGTATTGCCGATGCATTTAACAAAGGGATAACGAAAGCTTCAGGTGACATTGTCGGTTTGATAAATGCTGATGATCAATTGTTGCCGGGCGTTTTGGACAGAGTTCGGAATTTTTTTGCTGATAATCCTGACGTAGATGTTCTGCACGGGGATGTTTTGCTCTGTGCGGGAGACTGTGTCATTAAAAGACTCCGGCCCGCCGGGAGATGGTGGCTCCCATGGCGCCTGGTTCTGTTCAACCATCCGGCAACGTTTGTCAGGCGGGAGGTGTATGAAAAGTTCGGCCTGTTTGATCTGAATTATCGCGTGGCTATGGATGTGGAAATTTTCCTCCGATGGAGCACTAAGGGGGTCAGAATCATGTATCTGCCTGAAATGTATGTTAGCATGCAGACTGGTGGTTTAAGCGGCCAATGTGCTGAAGAAGGTTTCCGCGAGTCCAGGTGCGCACTATTGCATCATGGCTTTTCACCGTTTCTCGTACATGTTCAATTTGTGTGTAAGTTGCTTGTTAATCGCATCTTATCTATCTGCTCCTGATGGTTGAATACTCTTCTGGATGTATCTAATTCCTGCTGACTCATGGCAGATTTATCCGGCAAGGCAAATACATGAATGTAACATGGATCAAATACCTGCCGGCTTTTGTGCGGAGAAGGCTTGAGGGGCGGCACGACCTTCTGAAGATGATCGGTAATACCGGTTGGCTGTTCTTTGACAAAATTCTGAGGATGGGAATTGGTCTGTTTGTCGGTGTCTGGGTTGCGAGATACCTGGGCCCGGAACTTTTTGGCAAGTATAGTTATGTACTCGCATTCGTGGCTCTCTTCTCGGCGTTTTCAAATTTGGGTCTTGAAGGAATTGTTATTCGGGAGATAGTGCGTAAGCCCGATTGTATTGATGAGACTCTTGGCAGCGCTTTTGCGTTGAAGCTATTTGGTGCCGTATTAACAATGCTCCTGTCTGTTATCTTTGTTCAGGCCACTCACCCGCGTGATGAGAGTATCAATATTTTGGTGCTGATCGTGGCAAGTGGAGCTTTTTTCCAGGTTTTTGATACAATCGATTTTTGGTTTCAGTCTCAAGTCAACTCCAGATTTACTGTGGTAGCACGCAATTCGGCGTTTCTGATCGTAAGTTTCATCAAGATTATTTTGATCTGGATGAGTGCTCCTCTCGTCGCGTTTGCATGGGCCGGACTCACAGAAACTGCACTTGGTGCCTGCGGCCTTGTTTTGGCCTTTCGCCGCACCGGACTTCGCCTGGGTTCCTGGAAATTCTGTATGACCAAGGCTCGAAAATTGCTTGCTGAAAGCTGGCCACTCTTTCTGTCGATGGTTTTTGTGACGTTATATATTAAGATTGATCAGGTTATGGTAGGCCAGATGCTTGGTGACCGGGAAGTGGGTATATATTCTTCAGCAGTAAGCCTAGTAGAAGTATGGTACTTCATTCCCATGGCAATAGCCTCATCGGTTTTTCCTGCGGTCATAAATGCTAAAAAAAAGGGAGAGAATGATTATTATGCCGTCTTTGATAAACTCTACCTGATTATGGTCTGGTTATCATTGGCTGTGGCGGTTCCTGTAACTCTGTTTGCCGGACCGATCGTGCAGATGGTTTTCGGTCCAGAATATAGTGGTGGCGCAGCGGTACTGTCCATATCGTGCTGGTCAGGTCTCTTCATATCTTTCGGTCTGGTTAGCAACCACTGGTATCTGCTTGAGAACCTTAATCATTACACCTTGTACCGGCATGTGTTGGGTGCGGGCATCAATGTAGCTTTGAATATGCTTCTTATTCCTCGATACGGCATCAACGGTGCCGCATTTGCTACTCTGGTAACGCAATTTGTGGCGTCATATCTATTCGATGTTGTAAACCGACCAACCAGAATTTTGTTTCGCATAAAGACTAGATATTATTTTATGTTTATACCCATATCCATGCGTTTATTGTTTGCGCCATCAGCATCTATGGGGAATCACAATTTGATGAAAGGGGATGATTGATGAATGCAAAATGGGTGGCGCTGCAATATCTGAAACACCTGAAGACAGCTCTTTTTGATGTATTCCCAGACCGGGTTCTGGCCCAAAACCTGAGATTCAGAAACCTGCATCAAGGTCAGCGCTGCTTTATTCTGGGCAGCGGGCACTCTGTCAAGGAACAGGATCTGACTAAGTTGGCCGGCGAGATTGTAATGACCCAGAATCATTTTCATGCCCATGAACATATTAAGATCATCAACCCGACGTACCATGTGAATGTTCCGAAATACCAACCGCGAGAGTTCGACGACGATTGGCGTGAATGGTTGAGAACAATGGATAACCGCCTTCCCAAGGAGACTGTTCTTTTTTTCGGAAAGAATACAAAGTACCTTGTTGATGAAATGGGCCTGTTTCAGGGGCGGGCCTATTACATGACCCACGGTTACAGGACCGTTGCTGCGACCCATGCGCCCGTTAACATTTCCCGGAGTGTCTTGGCCGTACCGACTGTGCTGACCCAATGCCTGGCAGTAGCTATCTTTATGGGATTTCAGGAGATATATTTAGTTGGCTTTGACCTCGATCAGGCATTTCGAATGATTAACCGCGAATCACTCCGATTTTATGGGCAGTCTCCAATTACTTCGAATAAAGCAGATATAAACCTGGAACAGGGTGTGTGGCTGTCTGGGGAGGACTGGATCAATCATTGGTCCATCTGGCGGCAATGCAACTTACTAAAAATAGCTGCTGAACATCAAGGAACGAGAATCATCAATGCTACGCGTGGCGGATTGCTTGATATGTTCGAGCGACGCACTTACGAAGATATTGTTTCCTGAGTCATTTCAATTTCAGGGCCACTTTTGAGGAGGAGCATGCTCCGATCAGTAAAAAATATTATAAGAAAGCTTCTGTTCTTTCTTCCGGACCATTTGATAGGCGTGATCTATTTTGAATTGTATGCCTATCTTGGAAATTTGATTTCACGGTCATTGGTGTTAGATACAGGTGCCCAAAATTTTATCAACATAGGGAGTGGTCCTAATGTTGCGACGGGGTGCATCAATATAGATTTTTTTTCTACGCACGGGATTGATTATGGTACCGACCTCCGACGTCCTCTGAAAATTGCTGATAGTTCGGTAGATGGCGTTTTTAGCGAGCATACAATCGAGCATTTGACGTATGCTGATGCAGATCGTTTGCTGCGTGAATGCTTTCGGATCATGAAGCCGGGAGGCGTAATCAGAATCATTGTTCCTGATATTTCTCTGTTCATAAAACATTTTAGCGATCATGATGAGTTGTGGTTCAAGCAGTGGGAACAGCTCATTTTTATTAATAGTGACGATAAGAAGAGGTCTAAGCGACGGCTTGCATCTCCTTTGCAGGCAATCAGCTTTGTTACGCAGGAATATGGCCATGTTTCTTCTTGGGACTTTCCTACTGTAACCTATTATTTGGAAAAGAACGGATTCTCTTGTGTAACGAAAGTTTCCTTTATGCAAGGCCAGTGTTCACAAATCCTCTTTGACCAAAATAATGAAGAGAGGAAGTTTGTTTCTCTGTATGTTGAGGCACAAAAATAGCGAAGCGTGAGGTAGCCTTGGAAACTATTGCCATAATACCTGCCCGAGGCGGTTCTAAAGGAATCAAGCGCAAGAATCTGGTGCCATTCAATGGCAAGCCGCTTGTTGCCCATTCAGTAATTCACGCAATTCAATCCGGGCTCGTAAGTCGTGTGCTGGTTTCTACGGATGACGAGGAAATAAGGTCCGTGGCACTGTCCTATGGTGCTGAAGCGCCGTTTTTGAGACCGGCAGAGCTGGCAGAGGATCATGTTCTCGATCTTCCCGTTTTTGAACATGCCTTATTATGGCTGATGGAAAAGGAAGACTATCAGCCTGACTTTGTAGTGCATTTGCGCCCGACCACCCCCTATCGCTTGCCAGTATGGATCGACGATGCGCTGCAACTCCTCATGAATCACCCGGAAGCTGATTCTGTGCGGTCGATTTCCGAACCGGACAAGCATCCCTACAGGATGTTCACCATAGACGGAGATGGATTCCTTGACCCGATCATGAAACACGAACATCCTGTGCCGTACCTGCTGCGTCGCCAGGACTTGCCGTCTGTTTACTATTACAACTGTGTCATCGACGTAACGCGCCCCGCTACAATCTTCGGCAAAAAGTCCATGACTGGCGAGCGCATATTTCCGTATATTATGACCCCGGATGAGGTGATCGATATTGATACTCCGCGAGACTTGGAGATTGCCCGGCTTCTGTTTGGAGGTAAGCTGTGAAGATATTGATCATCGGCGCCGGCATGTATGTTACCGGGCGTAACGGAACCGGAAGCGGCACCATACTTTCTTCCTTGGCGGAGCTTTCAAAGGTTTTGTGCATCGAAGAGGTTACGGTGATGGCGACCGATCCTGCCAACGAAGTCGTTGTAGACGAAGCCGCGGTACGTATCAACGCCACCATCGGTTCTTCCCTGAAGGTTCGCTATATCAGGATTTCGGGCGAAGTCTCCGACATCCCGGCTCTATGCCGCGAAACTCGCTACGCTGCTGCGATCATTTCCATCCCCGACCATCTTCATTTCGAATATACCAGCGCATTGTTGCTGCAAGGCGTGAATTGCCTTGTTGTCAAACCCCTCACCCCGACTCTGAACGAAGCCTTGAAACTTGAAAAGATCCGGGCCGAGCAGGGACTCTACGGGGTGGTTGAATTCCATAAACGCTGGGATACTACCAATCTCTGGATTCGCAAGGCTCTGGACGAGAAAAGGCTCGGTAAGATTTTGTACTTTACCGTGGACTACAGTCAGAAGATCACCATTCCGACTACCACGTTCCGGGGATGGTCGGACCGCACCAATATCTTCCAGTACCTGGGGGTGCACTACGTCGATCTGATCTGGTTTCTGACCAGATTTGTACCAACTCGAGCCATGGCGGTGGGAATGAATGGAATTCTCCGGCAGCAGAGTATTGCTACATGGGATTCGGTGCACGCTACCATTATCTGGCAAAATCCTGACAACCCAGACGACCGCTTTGTATCCCAGTTTGTCACCAACTGGATTGATCCGGCTTGTACCAGTGCCATGTCGGATCAAAAGTACAAGGTTATCGGTACCCGGGGCAGGATCGAGTGCGATCAGAAGAATCGAGGGGTTGAACTGGTTCACGAGGATACCGGTGTTCAGCAGATCAACCCCTATTTTTCTGACTATCTCCCTGATGCCGATGGACGTTTAAGGTTTTGCGGCTATGGTCATGAGAGTATCAGCCAGTTTGTCAGAGACGTATTTGAGCTCGGAGCAGGGTACACCACGATTGCCAAGCTGGAACAGAACCGTCCAACCTTGCGGCAGTCGCTGATTTCTACTGCCGTTATTGACAGCGTTAACCAGAGCCTGGCGGACAGTTTTGCATGGAAGGAAATTAATGCGCCATTTTAATTCTAAAAAGCTGGCAACCCTCATGGAATCGGAACTTGTCGCGTGCAATATTAATCAGGATTCTATCCGACACTTGGTGGCCTCGTTGATTCAGGCATCGCTACGCGGAGTTGATTCACACGGCATTAATCTTTTTCCGCATTATTGCCGAGCCGTTACAGCGGGACGAGTGAACGCCAATCCTTGCATCTCTATTGCCCGTACAGGAACAGCGACTGCAGTTGTAGACGCTGACCACGCGTTTGGACACCACGCTGGCGCAATTGCCATGCAAGAGGCCATTTCTTTGGCTTTGAATAGCGGAATAGGGGCGGTCAGTGTCAGAAACTCTACGCATTTTGGAGCTGCAGCTTATTTTGGTTTGATGGCCCCGGAACGGGATTGCATCGGGATTGTATTTACCAATGCTGATGCTTTGGTGAAAGCTTTTGGAGCACGAGAAGCTTTTTTCGGTACAAATCCGATCTGTTTTACCGCTCCGATGGCTACAGAAGGACCGTTTTGCCTTGATATGGCCACATCGCTCGTGTCCTGGAACAAAATAAACAACTATCGCCGTAAAGAACAACAGATTCCTGAAGATTGGGCCTTTGATGAAGAGGGAAGAAGTGTAACCGATCCTCATATTGCATGCAGCCTCAATCCAGTCGGTGGTTACAAAGGTTTTGGTCTTGGCATGATGGTGGATATTCTTTGTGCGGCACTGGCGGGTGGGGAAGTCAGTAAAGACATAAAAGCCATGTATGCATTGCCCCTGGACAGCAGCAAACGCGGCATCAGTCATTTTTTTATTGCGCTCGACGTATCATGTTTTTGCGGTGCTGATTTATTCCGAAATTCTGTTCAATCTATGGCAGACCGTGTCCGTTTGCTTGTGCCACGTGATGACGGTAATGAGCCAATGGTTGCGGGTGATCCCGAAAAGCGAAGTATCATCCTGCGCAACTGTGAGGGAATTCCGGTCGATGATGTGAAATATGCTGAATTCTTATCAATTAACCCGGTATTTGAAAGTGCTGTGTTGCTATGAAGCGCATTGTTGACGTTGTAAACTTCAATGCCGATGCATCATGTCTTTCTTCGCAGGTATGGCTTGATGTACTGACGGGAGGAGAGTATTCGCCGTTTGTCCGATGGCTGAATCTATATGTTGACCTGAATAAAAAGGTAGTGCTCGGTTTTCCAGGTGCAACTGTAGCGGATATTGTGATGTATAATCCCGAAGCTATTGATTTGATCAATCGAAATCCAGATGTTTTTGAACTGATTCTTCGGCCATTCGCTCACGACATAGCTCTGTTAAGACTGGGAAAAGGGTTTGCTGTAAATTATGAACTTGGTTATGAGACCATTCGGAGGGAGTTCAATAACATTTCTCCTTTCTTCCTGCCACCGGAGTTTATGCTGACAAACGAGCAGATAGTCCGGCTTGTGGATCGAAATGTTAAGGGTGTTTTTATAAATCCAGATCGTTTTTCGCTTGAACTGAAAGCCAGGATTCCTGTCATTCCCTACATGCTACGTGGTTTGTTCGGAATAACGATCAAATGCATCCCATTCAGTGGAAAGCATACCAACAGTTATCTTCAATGTTTGCAGATGTTCGATTGCTCGGCATGGAACGAGGGTATTTCTTCATCAGAGGACGATGTCGTGTTTATCTGGCGTGATGGTGAAAGCTCAATTCTACTTCCTGATGGACACCTGCGGGAGTCGTTCTGGCTGAAGAATGAACATGATGATTTCTTTCGGCAGCATATAGGTTCACTTGAATTAGATTTTGTAGCTAATGAGAGTCTTGAGTCACATTACTATCGATCCTACCCGGTACATTCATTTACTGCGTGGATGAAAGAATTCCGGATGCTCGGCTTTATCAACCGGGTGCAGAAAGTTGAAGAGCGCTTGGACCGGCTAACGGAGGAACAGATCGGTTACTGGCTCATGTCCATTAATTCTGACATAATGTCCGCAATAGAAAAGCGCTCTCCGGTTATCTCAATGAAATCTTCTCCCCGTGACGAAACGATTTTTAGCTACACCATTCAGAGGAGTGAACGGGGTTTTGAGGGTGAAGAATATTTGACTGCACTCGAAGCAACCCTTGAAGGTGGCAATCTTCCGATATACACGCATGTTTCTCTTGATGCTCACCTTCTGAAATTGCGTGGGCGCCTAGAATACCTAACTCGAGGTAAAACTAACAAATTAAATGGGGCATCCTGAATGTTGAGAACTTTTTTATTCTGGGGCGTTTACGGGCCACTTAAAAATTTATTTAAGTTGGCGGCTGATTCCAATTATCGAAGATTTTGGAAACTCAGATCAAAATTGAATAGACATCAGCGATATGTTGAATGCAATGTGAAATTGAACGGATGGGATTTATTTCTCCCTGATGCTGCATCTTTTATCTCTGCATATGAGGAAATATTCGTAAACAGAATATATGAATTTAAAAGTACTAACCCAAGGCCTTATATATTGGATGTTGGCGCAAATGTTGGGGTAAGCGTTTTGTTCTTCAAATCATTGTTCCCAGAGTCAGAAATTATTGCATTTGAAGCAGATCCAGAAATATATAGATATTTAATTAAAAATATACATGGCAATGGTTTCGTTGATGTATCAATTTTCAATAGAGCAGTGTGGTTTGAAGAATCCTTGTTAAGTTTTAAACCAGAGGGCGCTGATGCCGGGCGACTCACATCGAGGTCAAGTTCAGGTACCATTGAAGTGAAGTCAATTAATTTGGAGACATATTTAAAAAACAGGAAAGTTGATTTTCTAAAAATGGATATTGAAGGGGCGGAAGTTGATGTTTTACTTCATTGTGGTAAGTCTCTGGATGGAGTGGAAAATATTTTTATTGAATACCACTCCGGTGTTGGAGAAACACAACGCCTTGATCAATTATTGGGAATGTTGCAAAAGAATGGGTTCCGTTTCCATATGCACTCTCACCCTGCATTGTATCAAAAATCGCCATTTATGAATAAATATGCTTCGTTTTATAACTATGATCTGCTTTTGAATATATTTGCTTGGAGAGAAAAATAGTGAGAAATTTCTGTACCCTATTTGACAAAAATTATCTCTACCAAGCACTGGCTCTTTTTAGGTCACTGGAGTTGAATTGTGCTGAATTTACATTGTACGCATTGTGCATGGAAGATGTTTCGTATAAATTGATAAGTAGAATCGGCAAAACAAATCTCATTCCCATATCAGTTACAGAAATTGAAACTGCTGAAATCAGGTCTGCAAAGAAATACTTAACTCACGGGCAGTATTGTGCGATCTGGCAACCCTTAATTTGTCTGCATATTCTGGATGAATATAATGTTGATCTCATCACATATGTAGATGCAGATATAATGTTTTTTTATGATCCAGAAGTGTTATTTGAAGAATTGAATAATTGTTCAGCATCCGTGGTTTCTCATAACTATACACCTGCATTTGACAATACCCCGATTGCAGGTAAATTTTGTGTGCAGTTTAATGCATTCAGAAATAATATGAAGTCCCGTGAGGTCTTGAACTACTGGAAGGCTTGCTGCTTCAAATACTCAAAATGGATGCCCTCCAATTATCCTGGCCAGCTTTCCCTTGATTACTGGCCTGAATTATTCGAAGGTGTCAGAGTGATTCAGCATTCGGGTGCCGGTGTTGCACCCTGGAATATACAAAAGTTCAAAGTTACTAATGACGATGGTAAAATTTTAGTAAATGGATATCCGATTGTTTTTTACCACTTTCATGAGTACGCGTGGGATAGTAATGGACACCCTTTTTTATCGCGTTATCCGCTGTCTGCAGCTGCGGTTGAATTAATCTATCAACCGTATACGTCTGTTTTGAGGGAAATACAAGAATGGGTAAAGTCGATTGATAATACTTTTTATTGTAAAAAAGTGGTTCAGATTCAAAATCTGCGAGAGAGGTTTGTGTCGTATTTTTTGTGTTTGGTAAGTCGATGCTACAGAGAAATATTGAGACAGAAATTGAAAAAACTTCGATCTACCTGAATTATGAAGGCTGTATTAATGTAAATTAATAACAGTCGATAGAGAAAGGAAGAGTATGGAATCGATACAATTTAGCAAACCGACAATAAGTCTCGAAAAATCTGATTATACAGAGATACACAAAATTATAAACTCAGGTTGGGTATCAATAGGAGTAAATGTTGAAAGACTCGAAGCCGAGTTTAGAAGTCGATATAAAGTTAAGCATGCAATCGCCTGCTCGTCGTGCACGCAAGGGCTTGTGGTTGTAATGAAGGCAGCCGGTTGGAGAAACAAGAAGGTTGCAGTTCAACCTTTTACATGGCCAAGTACAGTATATGCGATAGAATCCAATATCGGGAACGTTCCTGTCTTTTGTGACATCGATCCCGAAACCTGGCTTATAGATATTAATAATCTGCCGGTCAAAGCATATGATGCGGTATTAGCCGTTGATACGTTTGGGAATCAGGCTGAAATAAAAACAAACAAACCGGTGATATATGATTCTGCACATGGTTTTGATCTGAAAGATCTCGGACATCGGGGAATAGCTGAAGTCATTTCTTTTTCTTTTACGAAGGTCGTTTCCGCTTCGGAAGGTGGTATGATATTGACAAATGACAATCGGTTGGCTGAAACAGCTAGCGAACTCAGAAGGCTTTCATGCAGAATGCCTGAAATAAATGCTGTCATTGCCCTGAGGTCATTGAAAAATTATGAAAAAAATCAAGAGGCTAAGATTAAAATAATTGACAGGTATTTAAAGAGCTTTGAATTTAAATTTAATACGCAGCGTATTCAGTCTTGCACAAACTACAGTGTCTTTTCTATACTCCTTGATACGCCGGATGAACGTGATGCCATAGCGCATGCATTGAAAAAATCCGGCGTTGAATTTAAAACGTATTACGACCCTCTGGTTTCGGGACTGAAAAATATCGACTCCGTGTATTCCCGTATCCTGTCACTGCCGGTCTATCCTCAGATAGCAGACGTACAGGATAAAATTTGCGACATTATTAATGCAGCCGCAAAATCCGCGTCAATTGCCCAGAAAATCAGGCACTACTCCAGTTCCGTTCCGACTCCCGGCAAGAGATACCTTAAAAAGAGCGGATACCTAGACACCTACCTAAGGAAGCAGTTATGAAAGTCACTCTTGTTCAGCCGTATTATTTCAATATATGGGAGGCGATAGGGCTGGGGTATATTGCTGCATATTGCAAAAAGAATTTCACAGGTAATTTAGAGCTGGATTTTTTTCAGAGCAATTTTGATAAAGATGAAGATGTGGTCCGGTGTGCTGCTGATTCAGACATTGTCGCTTTTTCCTGTACGTCTCCGACTTTCAGGCACGGTCTGTGTCTTGCGGAGAAGATAAAACAAAAAAAACCCGGAGTTAAAATCGTTTTTGGTGGAAATCATGTCTCGGCCCTTAAAGAGTTTATTCAGTACCCGGTTATTGACCAGATTGTAACAGGTGAGGGAGAGCATGCTTTCCTAGAAATTCTGGAAGGTAATAATAACAGAATTGTTGCAGGCAAACCACGGGACTTTGGTCAGTTTCCATGGCCGGACAGGGATTTGATAAGAAATGATCGCACAATCGACCTTTGTAATCAGATGACAGGCAAAAGAATTGCGAGTTTTCAAGCTAACAGAGTGTGCCCATTTTGCTGTTCTTATTGTTCCGAAAAAGCGGTTACCGGAATTTACAACAGCAAGACGAATCCGATACGATCCCGTGATGTTAACGATCTTTTAGATGAGATAGAATTTGTAGCTGCAAGGTATAAACTGGATGCATTCAAGTTTGTTGATGCGACTTTCGATACATCAGCAGAATATGTTATTTCGTTCTGTAGGGAAAAGATCCGCAGGAATAACCTCTTGGATTGGGAATGCATGATACATGCGACTCTGGCTGACAGAGAGATATTCCCATGGTTGAAAAAAGCTGGTTGCATCCAGATAAATGTTGGTTGTGAAAGTGGAAGTCAGCGCATTCTTAATGCAATGAAAAAAGGTGTAACTCTTGAAAAGATAAGAAGCGTTTTTGAATGGGCCAGAGATTACGGCATAATGCGAAGAGCATTTTTTATTATCGGTATGCCGGACGAAACAGAAGAAGATTTAATTATGACGGAAAATTTTGCTGCATTACTGGCTCCCGATGTTTTCGGTGCAACCATATTATGTCCATACCCGGGTTCGGATTTGTATGATCATGAAACCATGAGTCATATTGAGTGGGATATGACAGATGAATACTCGAATGATTTCTGGTCTACCAAGCATATGTCAAATTGCCAGCTGAAGGCGTGGCAAAAACGGCTCTCTGATAAATTTAAAAATAACCTGGCGTGGCATCAGCAGGCTGTCATTGACAGACACACGGATTCCTGAAAGGTGGTATATTCAGGATGTTGAAGCGGTTTTGAGATGACACATCTATCAAAAATGACAGTTCAATTTCTGCTTTTTGTTAAAAGCATGTGTTCCTCATTCGGTATTGATATCAGGAGGTACATGCCTGGGAATTCTTATTGGGCGTCAATAGCATGTATGTTGGCCCATAACGGAATAAATCTTGTGCTTGATGTAGGTGCCAATACTGGTGAATTTGCAACCATGCTCAGAAAATCAGGCTACAAGGGGCGAATTGTTTCATTTGAGCCCCGAATCGAAGCATACGAGGAGTTGGTACACAACGCGAATAACGATCCACTTTGGACTATAGCTCCACGCATGGCACTTGGGGATTTTGATGGAGAAATATCCATGAATATCTCAGAGAACCTGGTCAGCAGTTCCATTGTGAACGTTTTAGATGCCCACCTTGATGCAGCACCCGAATCGCGTTATATCGGCAGCGAGATGGTACCCGTATTCAGACTGGATACAGTAACAGGAACGTATGCCCCATCACATGCCAGAACATTTCTTAAAATCGACACGCAAGGTTTAGAAAAACAGGTATTAGCCGGAGCTTCACGACTGATTCCACAGCTCAAAGGCCTGCAGTTAGAGATTTCGCTAAGACCCATGTATGAAGGTGATGGGCGCTTTGTCGATATGGTTCAAAGTTTAGGGAATATGGGGTTTGAGGCGTGTGGGTTTTTTGATGTCTTTTCAGATCAGCGTACCGGGAACATGCTTCAGGTAGACGGTATATTTTTCCGGGAAAACGGCTGAAGCCGACAGTGTTCTTAGTAGTCTACACACAACAACATTTTTGCAGTGTATGTTTCTATGGTCGGAGCATACATGGAATCTGACAGAATCAAATGGAACCACCGCTTCGAGTCACAGGATTCCTACCTTGGTGACAGGCCGTCGCCGTTTCTGGCGCGGGAGATCGAAACTGTCAAACGTCTGGCGCCAGGCGTCAGGGCATTGGATATCGCCTGCGGCGAAGGGCGTAATAGTGTGTTTCTGGCACAGCACGGTTTCAGGGTTACCGGGCTTGACATATCCGACTGCGGGCTTGCCAAAGGTGCCCTGCGGGCGCAGGCTGCCGGCGTCGAGGTTGATTTCCAGCAGGTTGACCTCGATTCCTCTTCTGTAGAGGGTAGCTACGACCTGATCGTCAATTTCAATTTTCTGCTGCGGGGGCTGATAGCGCCTCTGGTGCAGGCACTGGTGCCGGGCGGGGTGATGCTGTTTGATACAATCATGGCTTCCAGGCAGATGCTGGCAGCACACAACCCCGACTATCTCCTGCAGCGGGGTGAGCTGCTGCGGCTGTTCGAGGCCTTTACCGGTGAGATACTCATGTCTGAAGAGAGTGACGACGGAGATGTTCCAACCGCCCGATTGATGTTCAGAAAGGGCGTCCCGATCAGGTAAACTGCCCTTCGGGAGTCGGTTTTGGCTGCAGTGTGAAGTAAAATACGGCCCCTTTTCCGGTTTCCCCTTCGGCCCAGATGTGTCCGCCATGACGCGTGACGATGCGCTGTACCGTCGCCAAGCCGATGCCGGTCCCGCTGAACTGTGACTGGTCGTGAAGCCGGGTGAAAACGCGAAACAGTTTACCTGCATCCTTCATGTCAAATCCCGCCCCGTTGTCCCGGACGTAATAGACCGTTTCAGCTTCCTGTTGCATGACGCCGAATTCAATTCGGGTGTCGGTGCTGTGTGAGCTGTACTTCCAGGCGTTATTCAGAAGGTTGGTCATCAGAATCTTCAATAGTCGTGAGTCTCCCGATGCACTGATGCCTTCCGGGATGGTGCATGCTGCTTTGCGGTCCGGGTCCGTCAGGGTCAGCTCCTTGACAACATTTCGTGCTGTCTCACTAAGGTCGACCGTCTCCGGGGCAAATTCGACCCGTGCCAGTTGTGCTAGTTGCATCATGGCATCAATCATCTCACTCAGCCAGTTTCCCGACTCATAAATCCGGGTGATGTAGGTGGTTACATTCTGGTCGGAGACCATTCCGTCTTCAAGCAGTATCTGGCAATAGCCGGAGATGCGGGTCAAAGGCCCCCGCATGTCGTGCGATACAGAGTAGTTGAACGCCTCCAGTTCACTGTTGGCGGCGGCCAGATCGAGCGCTTTCTGGTTCAATTCGCTGTTCAGCTGTTTGATCCGGTCCAAGTACATACGGTCGCTTTCTTCGGCTATCTTGCGGACCGAGATATCGCGGTCAAAGCCGAGGACGTAGTTGCGACCCTTAATTTTGATCATGCCGGCGTGGACCTCAATCGGAAAGTTTGTTCCATCCTTCTTTCGATGCCACACTTCGGTTGTAACCCACTCACCGGCAGCAATACGCTCAAATATGCTGCCGGCAGTCCTGTTGGTTTCTTCGGTGTTCAGATCAAAAATTGTAAGGCCGCAGAGCTCCTCGATGCTGTAGCCATGCTGGTCGGCAGCAGCCTGATTGGCCGCCATGATTCGTCCGGCTTCTTCACCCTCCATGCCGATGACGATGATCGCATCAGGCGCCCGTTCAAACAACATCCGATAGCGCTCATCCCCCTCACGCAGCTCCCCCTCCGCTGATTCCAGCGATTCGAGCATGACATTGATTGATACGGCCAGGTCGTGTAATTCGTCCTGGTGACTTGAAAGCGGGAGTCGGGCTGAAATGTCGCGCTGTTCGGTTATGTCGGCGACTTTGCTGTTCAAAGAGTCGAGACGGCTCAAGATGGTGCCGCGGATGAAAAACAACATGACACCGCAGAATGCACAACCGGTCAGGAAAATGGCCGAGAGGACGTACATGATTGCGGCTTTTCCCTGCGTGTACAGCAACCGCTGGTCTGTGACCCTGACAAGCACCGCTGAATTTCCAAAGATGTCTTTTATCAAGGAATAACCGGCAATACTGTTGCTGTCGATTGGGTGGGATGGGGCAGTTTCTCCGCGATCAAACGCAGCGAGCGCCGCTGCTGTTTCAGCGTCTGGCGCACTCTGATCAACAGGAATCAGGTCAAGATGGAACCTGGTCAGTGAAGAGACCCGTTTTACTTCTTCCTCATCGAGGTAGCGTCCTATCAGGATCAGGGAGCCAGTAGAGGAGATTGGGCGCACTACGATCTGTAGAGGCTTTGAACCGACCATGAACACTCCCTCTAGGAGGCCATTCGCTCCTTTCGCCGAGAGAGGAATGGCTGCGGCCAGCAGTGAAATCTCGTGTGCAGGCAACTTCCGAGGGGTTCGCTTGTGAAAATCGTAGGCTTTGGCTGCCTGCAGCATCCCCGATGCAGAGAAACAGGCAATAATATCTATCCGGTGGTTGAGAAAGGGGGAAATGTCGAGCGATGCAACGTAGCCGGGACCGTTATGTTCGATTTCAGCCGATACGTCCTTGGCGGAGGCCATCAGCTCATCGTAGGTTTCATCGATTTCGTTGCGGACTTTCTGGACGTTGCCGCCAAGTACGCTGTGCTCCAGTGAGGCAAAGCTTTTCAGAAGAATGACGTCAGATGTTGCGGCAACGATGAAGAGCAGGGCGATAAAGGTGCTGACGATGATCAAAACTGTTCGTTGCGATAGTGTCATGAAAATAATCCGGTTGTGTGAAGATGGCTCCGCATGCTTATGCCATAATTCAGGAGAATTCACAATCGATGAAACAAATTCGGTTTTGCTAAGGTGAGCCTGCGTGCGGCGGAACTTCTTGCAATATGCAAAATTTCGGGGTAGTAAGTACCGTGTTTACCGTAAAAATTGTCCGCGATATGCAAGGAGGACCCGCGTGGCAGCATTGGCACGACCAGAAATCCCGATGTGCTCACAAGGTGCGATTTCCGACAGGAGTCGCATCATCTGCAGGTTTGTCTGGCTGTTGCTGGCGATGGTGCAGCTCCAAATCTGCGGCTGTGCCGGTAAACCTCAGGCGGTTACTCCGCCGGAGCACTCAACGATCAGACAGAAGGCTGGCCAGAAGCCATACACTGTTGATGGCACCCGCCATGTGCCGCTTGCATCGTCCGAAGGGTTTGTCCAGGAGGGGCTGGCCAGCAGCTACGGTCGCGATTTTCACGGGCGAACCACCAGCAGCGGGGAGCCGTTCGATATGCATGCCATGACTGCAGCCCACAAGACACTCCCCCTGGGGGTATATGTAAAGGTTCTGCACAAGCGGAGTGGCAACGAGGTGATCGTCAGAATCAATGACCGTGGGCCGTTTGTGCGCGACCGGATTATCGACCTTTCCGAAGGGGCTGCCAAGCGCCTCGGGATGCTGCAGGAAGGGATCGCTCCGGTGAAAGTCACCGCCCTGGGGTGGTATCAGGGAAACAATCAGGCCGGTCAGGGGAAGTATAACGCCCTCTCCGGTTATGACAGCGGAGTTTTTGTTCTGCAGGTGGCCGCCTTGAAAAACCGCGAGAATGCCCATCGCTACGCTGGCGACCTGAAGCTGCGCTATGGCGCGGCGGATGTGCAGGAGGCGGTTGTCGGCGGAAGCACCTTTTACCGGGTGCGGATGGGACGCTTCACCTCGCTGAAGGAAGCCCAGAAAGCCCAGGAAAATTATGAGCGCAACGGTTTCCCCGGCAATTTCATCGTGGCGGTTGACTGACAGCCAGCATTCTGACTACCGGCAGAGCCTTTTCGGGGTCAAGAACAACTGCAGCCGGAATGAAGAGATCTACTTCGTTGAGAGCCGTTCCTGTTAACGTGCGGGTAAGCTCTTGAAACAGGAGCAGTTCCCGGGTAAACAGTTCGCTAAAACCGAATCTTAGCCCGCGGAGTTTCCGAGGGTCCGCCGTAACAAAATTGAGTGTGCACCATTCATCGAACAGCTCTTCTCCCGAAAGATCAATCATCGGAATCCCGTTCAGCCTGCAGGTCATCGGCCGCTGCTCATACACCAGGCAGCGGCCGTCACCGCCGAGCAGCAGGCAGGGGGCCTCGTCTTCCTCCGGCATCAGCGGCTCCCATTCGTCTTCGGGAATCGTGTTGAGAAGCCACGGTTCAACAAAGCGGGGGAATTGACTCGACAGGGTGGCGAGCCGTTGTGACGCGTCAGCAGATAGACGCTGCCGGGTGGCATCGTCAAGATTGTCTACCCCCTGTTTGAGAAAGAGGGCATCCAGCAGGGTAACGTCAAAAAGGCCGCGGCAGCAGTGGGAGCAGCCGCTGTGGCAGGAGATCTGCCCGGGATAGCGTTCCAGGCAGGTCTTGAACCAGGCATCAACTTCCTGCAGCAGCTCCCCGTATCGATCGAGAATGTCGTCCATAGCTTACCCTTCGACAAGCTCAGGGCGAACGGACTGTGCGCTGATAACCCATTGATATTCCGTTCGTGGTGAGCCTGTCGAACCATAAACGTGATTGTAGTGCCAGATTCTCATATTTCCAAATGGCATGTGACAGCATGGAATCATGTTGTGTCTGAAAGGCTTGTTCACGATGAATTTCCCCCGCATTGACCCGGTCTTTCTGAGCATCGGCCCGCTGCAGCTCCGCTGGTACGGGTTGATGTACGTGCTGGCATTTGTTGCCACCTACTTCATCATTCGAAGCGAGGTCAGTCGCAAAAAGCTGCCCCTGACCCTGGATGATGTTGCCGATCTGGTGTTTTTTGGCGCAGCCGGTGTTGTGCTAGGGGGACGACTCGGCTACATCCTGTTTTACAACCCCGAATTTTACCTCAAAAACCCGCTGAAACTGCTGGCCGTCTGGGAAGGCGGCATGTCGTTCCACGGCGGCTTTCTTGGGGTCATCACGGCATTTTTGATCTACTCCCACAAAAACAAGCTCCCCTTCATGACCATCATCGACATGGTAGCCCTCTGTTCTCCGGTGGGACTTGGACTCGGTCGACTCGGCAACTTCATCAATGCCGAACTGTACGGACGCGCTACGGACGTTCCCTGGGGGATTATTTTTCCCGGCAGTGACGGTCGGCCCCGACACCCGTCTCAGCTGTACGAGGCTTTTCTTGAGGGGGTCGTGCTGTTTTTTCTGGTACGATTCATGTCGCGCAGATCCGACGTAAACGGTGTGGCGGGGTGGACGTTTTGTGCCGGATACGGGCTGTTCCGTTTCTGCGTGGAGTTTTTCCGTCAGCCGGATGCTCACATCGGATATTTTTACAATCTGTTTTCCATGGGGCAGCTGCTGAGCATGCCGATGTTTATTCTGGGGATCGTCATGATTGCACGGAGCATGCGGCGCAGCCCGCTGTGATACCAGGTTGTCAGTGTCTGGTGACCGCCACGAAGGCATCCACGACCTCGGGGTCGAATTGAGCCCCTTTGCAGCGTTCCAATTCCGCATAGGCCTGCTTGTTGGTGAGCGCTTTGCGGTATGGCCGGTCTGACGTCATGGCGTCGAAGGCATCGGCCACTGTTATAATCCTGGCGATCAGGGGAATCTGGTCAGCTTTGAGACCATCGGGATAACCATTGCCGTCGTACTGCTCGTGATGGCCACGCACGCCGGGTATCACGGCTCGATGGCTCTTGATGTGGCTGAGTATTTCCGACCCGTACTGGGAATGCAGGCTCATAAGTTTAAACTCATTTTCATCGAGCCGCCCCGCCTTCTGCAGGACATCATCCTTGACGCCAATCTTGCCGACATCGTGCAAAATAGAAGCGAGCCAGAGAGATTCCATCTCCTTTTCCCCCAGCTGGAGCCTGCTGCCGATGGACATGCAGTACGAGCTGACCCGGTTGGTATGTCCGCCAGTATAGTAATCGCGCTTTTCAAGGGCTTCGGCCAGGGCCATGCTGACGCCGTAGAATGTCTCCCGCAACACCTCATACATCCGCACCGTTTCAATGGCCGGGGCCACCTGATGCGCCAGCGAAACCAGCATATCCCTGTCTTCCGGGGTAAAAGTGCCACCCTGTTTGTTGACTGCCTGTAAGACTCCCAGGATTCTGTCACCAAGCTTCACTGGAGCGGCCACCATTGTCCGGGTTGTGTACTCGCTGAACATGTCAGCACCTTTGAAAAATCTCGGGTCATTCTGGACATCGTCGACCAGGACTGCTTCTCCGCTGTGGGCAACCCAGCCGGCAATCCCTTCGCCGATGCCGAGTCGCATCTCTTTCAGTTTTTCGCCTTTTTCGCCGGTTGCGACCTCGAAAAAGAGTTCGCCGCTCTCCGGGTCGATAATCAGCAGGCTCCCGGCATCGGCTTCCAGGAGGTGCGTAGCGGCCTTTATGGCCCGTTCACGAAGTTGGTCGGTGCTGAGCGACGAATTGATGATTGCCGAAAATTCCATCAGATGGTGTATTTTTTCAATCAGGTTTTCAGTGCACAGCATCTTTGCCTCCGTTTTCCCAATTTTCCATACATGAAGCGTTCTCCGAAGTTCACACGTAGTTCAAAATACCATAATGTTGTGAAAAAGTATTTACAAGAGCAATGAGCGGGTGCAAAAAAATACATCGCAGGGGCTCAATCAGGATTGAAAAAGTCTTTTTTTGCGCTATAGTGAAAGAAAAACAAAGGGGGGCTTTCAGCCATGATCAGCAAAAAGATGTCCGATGCGCTTAATACTCACATGAATTTGGAACTTTTCTCCGCTCACCTGTATCTCGCCATGTCGTCCTGTGCCAATGAGATGGGGCTTAAAGGAGCCGCCAGCTGGTATTTTGTGCAGTACCGTGAGGAGATGATCCACTTCATGAAATTTTATACCTACCTGACTGACCAGGGGGTGGTAATTTCGATGCCGGCCGGCAAGGCGGTGCCGAACAAATATAAATCACTGCTTGAAATGATGCAGAAAACCCTGGCCCATGAGCAGTTGATAACGTCATGTATCAACAATCTCAGCGAACAGGCGGTTCAGGAAAAGGATCATGCCACCCAGATTTTCCTGCAGTGGTTCGTGACTGAGCAGATTGAAGAGGAGAATAACGATCGTGACCTGATTGCCAAACTCAAGCTGGTCGGTGATAACGGGCACGGCATTCTGATGATTGAGGGCGAGATGGGGCAGCGGGTTTTTGTTCCACCGGTCGGTTCGCCGCTGGCGGTATAGCCCATGACCACCAAGATCCGCTTTTGCGAGCACAACAAGGGAAAAGGGAAAGTACTCAGAAAACTTGAGGAGCAGTTCCTCGACATGAACATCAAGGTGAAGAGCTGTGTCAAGCAGTGCGGGGTCTGCCGGGAAACGCCACTGGCGGTCGTTGACAAGGTCAAGGTGACCGGCAGGGATGGGGACGACCTTTACCGAAAGATCATGGAGATGATTCGCAAAGATGACGCCTGAGGAGTTAGGGTGACGGTCGGCGAAGTACCGTAAGCCCCTTGAGGAAGTTGCGTAGAAACTGGTCGCCGCACGCCTTGAAGTTTTTATGGTCTCTGTTGCGGAACAGGGCGCCCAGTTCGGATTTTGAGACGTTGACACCGGCCAGCTTCAGAATGGTTATCAGGTCGTCATCCCGCAGGTTCAGGGCGATACGCAGTTTTTTCAGAATGATGTTGTTGTTCAGTTGTTCGGAGTGTGTCGCCTGACCTGTCCCCCCTTCTCGGGAGCCCCTTTTGCGCAGGATGAAGCCATCCAGAAAACTGTTCAGTAATGAGTCGCTGCATTCGAGGTGCCCTTCCTCCGTGTCCTTTTTAAGAAGACCAATCAGCGCGTCAGGCTCAATGGTGCAGTGAGTGGCTCCGAATAGAGCCAGCATCTCAACATTGCTGATGTCGAGGGCGTAGCGAAGGCGGCGAAGGATGTCGTTGTTCGTCATTGATAGGCATCCGTAATAAGTGAAGTAGTAATTTCAGGCTACCATACACCAACTTGGGTCTGAAACGCTACCCGTATCAGGTGCTCCATTCCCGTTATTCCGTAAAGGTTCCCTGAACCGTGATGCATTCCAGCATTACCCATAAACGGAGAATTGTCCAGGCGTTGCTGATTGCGGTGGCGCTGCTGCTCCCCTTCGCCACCATCGGCGGCAATCCGGTACTGCGGATGGATATCGCCCTGCGGACCCTGTTTCTGGGGGGAATTGCGGTGCGGGTTGACCAGTTCTACCTCGTCCTGCTGGCGACACTGCTCGGCATCGCTCTGTTTCTACTGATTACGGTGATACTCGGCCGGGTCTGGTGTGGCTGGCTCTGTCCCCAGACGGTGTTCAACGACCTGGCGGAGCTGGTTTCCGGGTGGTCGGCCCGGCGGCTCCCCGGTGCTGCTGCCCGGCCGCTTGACCACCTGACGGCGCTGTTGATTTCCGCGTCGCTTTCTTTCATCATGCTCTGCTGGTTCATCACACCCGCGCAGACTGTTGCCGGATTGACGGATATCTCCACCCACCCCCTGCTGGTCAGTGCTTTCCTGGGCCTGACCCTCTTCGGCTATCTCAACCTGGTGCTGGTCAGACGCAGCTTCTGCCGCAGCTACTGCCCTTACGGCAGATTCCAGACGGCCTTGATGGACAGCGGCACGCTCAACCTGTTATTCTTCGAGGAGACCCGTCACTACTGCATTCGTTGCGGTTCCTGTGTACGTACCTGCCCGATGGGTATCGACATCCGCAGCGGGTTCCAGATCGAGTGCATCGGCTGCGGGCGCTGCATCGATGCCTGCCGGGGCGTCATGGAGCGGCGCCCCGGCGGTTTCGGCCTGATCGGCTACCGTTTCGGGACACTGCCGGGAGCGGGGATTACATTCGGCAGTAAGGCGCTGGCACTGGTGTCTCTCACGATTATACTCGGTGGGGGGCTGGTGTGGGGTGTGACCGGCAGGGCGCAGACCGCCTTCGTGGTGCAGCGCATCGCAACGGTCGAAGCGCGTACTCTGCCAGACGGTTTTCAGGTGCAGCCCTGGCGGGCAACCATCGGCAACCGTTCGGAAGCAGCTGCAACGTATAGCCTGCGAATCTCCAGCAGTGATGCCGGGGAGATTTCACTGCTGGGGCCGGTCAGTGATATTCCGGTTGCTGCCAATGAGCATCGCGAAGTGACCTTCATGATCAGGCACACGGGGAGTGGTATCGGCTCAGCACGGTTGTTACTCCTCAATGGTACCGAAACCGCTGCTTCGGTGCAGATCAAGCCATGACGAAACTACCCGAATCGGTCTGCAGCCACTGCGGCATCACATTCCGCTGGAAGCCGCTTGAAGAGGCAGTTGACGATGGCAGCCGCGTCCTGTTCTGCTGCCGGGGCTGCCAGGGAGCCCACAGCCTGATCTGCTCAGCCGGACTGGCCCATTTCTATCAGCGCGGTGACCGTGCCGTCCCGACGGTGGGAGACGCTCCGCCGGTCGATTTCACCGCCGCCGACCTGGCTCGGCATGTCGTCGCCGAAGCCGATTATTGCCGCATCGATGTGATGATCGGCGGCATAACCTGCCCGTCATGCGTCTGGTTGCTGGAGCGGATGCTTGGTGGATTGGCGGGCGTTGTCAATGTCAGCATCTCGTACAGCGGCGGCGTTGCGGCTCTTCGCTTCGAACCAGCCCTCGTTTCGCCGCTGGAAATATTTTCCGTCATCAGCAGACTCGGCTATCTTCCACGCCCTTACGCTCCCGAGCAGTCGGAAAAAGATGCCCGCCGTGAGCGGGACGACCTGCTGCTCCGCTTCGGCACAGCATTATTCCTGACCATGCAGTTGATGGCCTACTCCTATGCCCTGTATGCCGGATATTTCCAGGGGATGGCGGCCGGTATCAAGCAGCTCTTGCAATATGTTTCTCTGCTTGTCACGACTCCGGTGGTGTTCTACTCCGGCTATCCGTTTCTGGCCGGTGCCTGGAGGTCAGTCAGGACCCGGGCGCCGGGGATGGATCTGTTGATTTCCGTCGGAGCTCTTTCGGCCTGGTTCTACAGTCTCTGGGCGACATTTTCCGGGGAGGAGACCTATTTCGAGAGTGCCGCCACCATCATCACCTTTGTCCTGATCGGGCGCCTGCTGGAGCTTTCGGTTCGACGGCGGGCCATGTCGGGCATCAGCGCCCTGTACGCTTCGGCGCCGCAACGTGCGACTCTGGCCGGGGAGGGGAGTGATCGGCAGATTGAAGTTGCCGATGTCAAATCCGGCGACCTGCTGCTTGTCAGGCAGGGGGAACGTTTTCCGGTTGATTGTCTGATTGTTGAGGGTGAGACCGAGGTAGATC
Organism: Desulfuromonadales bacterium; assembly: GCA_037129245.1. Classification (GTDB taxonomy): domain Bacteria; phylum Desulfobacterota; class Desulfuromonadia; order Geobacterales; family Pseudopelobacteraceae; genus JACRCG01. The sequence goes on along the minus strand of JBAXVE010000011.1, from coordinate 3,083 downwards.
AGTCGCTGGCAACCGGTGAGAGTATTCCGGTGGTGGCTGTGGCAGGAAGCGAGATTCGTTCCGGCTGCGTGAATGTGGCCGCTCCGGTCACGGTACAGGCGCTGCGGCCGGTGGGGCAGAGCTACCTGATGCGGGTGGCGGCGCTGGTGCAGATGGCCCAGGCCGGTAAACCGCGGCTGCAGCAGCTGGCCGACCTGGTATCGGGGTGGTTTGTGCCGGCGGTTATCATGCTGGCGGTGTTGGTTGGAATAGTCAGATACACCGTGACGGGTGGTGGCTTGGGAAGTGCGTTGATGACGGCCCTGGCAGTGATTCTGATCGCCTGCCCCTGTGCCATGGGGCTGGCCGTCCCTGCCGCTGTGCTGGCCGCCTGCAGTCGTGCAGCCGCCCTTGGTATCATCCTGCGGGGGGGGGATGTGATCGAACGACTGGCAGCAATTGATATCGCGCTGTTCGACAAAACCGGCACCATCACCCGCGGAAAACCTGACGTCTCCGGATTCTGTCCCTGCGGCGATTTTGCCGCGGCAGAAACGGAGGTTATCCAGGCCGCGGCGAGCATCGAAAACCGGGCCGCACATCCGCTGGCCGGCGCCATAGTGACCCACGCGGCAGAGCATGGCTGCCTGCCGCAGGAGTGCAGTTCATTCCGTTCGTACCCCGGCAGGGGTATTTCCGGAGTGCTTCCGGACGGCCGGGACATTTTATGTGGAAATCAGTCGTTACTGAAGGAACATGGAGTTGATGTCGGGACTCATGTTTCGTCCGTAACCGCAGGACTCGGCGACAGCATCGTGTTTGTCGTCATCGGCGGCCGCCTTGCCGGCCGGTACTCACTGCGTGACCAGCTTCGCGACGGCGGTTCGGAAATGGTTAGCGCTTTCATGGAACAGGGCATCGAAGTGCGTATGATCAGCGGGGACAATCAGGAAGCGGTCAACCGTATTGCGGCAGAAATTGGCCTGACGATGGCGACGGGAGAGATGACTCCGGACGACAAGCTGGCCTGTATTGAGTCGTTCCAGGCGGAAGGGCGTTCTGTCCTGATGGCGGGCGATGGCATCAACGACGCGCCGGCTCTGGCAGCGGCTTCGGTCAGCTGTTCTCTGACCGGTTCCAGTGACATCGCCCTGGAGAATGCCGACGTGATCATTACCGGAGACGATATATCACGAATTTCAACCGCCCACGGCATCAGCCGCGCGACCATCACGATCATAAAACAGAATCTGGCCTGGGCCTTTCTGTACAATATCATCGGCATACCGCTGGCCATGTCAGGAATGCTGACGCCGGTCTACGCCGCCGTAGCCATGACCGCCAGCTCGATGCTGGTATCGCTCAATTCACTGCGTCTGATGGGTTACAAACAGCATGGATGAAAGCCTGATCATCCTGATAGTTCTTTCGCTCTGCCTGGGCGCCGGCTGTTGGCTGGTGTTCATCTGGGCGGTCAAAAAGGGGGAATTCGAGGATGTGGAGAAACCGAAGCACCGCATGCTGGACGACGACTGAAGTCTACTGCACGTATTCACCACGGAGGCACAGAGAGCACGGAGAATAGCCATAAAAGTCAGTTTACTCTATGGTCTCTGTGTCTCAGTGGTGAAGAGCCGAGCCTTTTTCATACATCCCGTCCGCAGAAGCGGCAGACTTTGGCCTCTGATTTGATGATCTCAGCGCAGTGGGGGCATTTTCTGCCTCCTGCCGCCAGTGCCCGAGCCTCGGCGATTTCAGGCACCGGTCGCAGCAGCAGGGCATGAGGGAGTGCGATGATGAAGAGCAGTGTGCCGTAGAGCCAGAAGAGTGAGAAGCTGTGTCCCTTATTCTGGGCGATGGCCGCTGGAACCAACCCGAGCAGCACGGCGATGATGAACATGAGCATTGTACGATTCTCCTTTATGGATATTATTTGGGAGGCCACTTTACATTACCTGCAACCAGGATGGCAACTGGCTTTTATCCAACGGGCATGAAGTTGACCCGCCGGTTTTTGGGCGGGTCTAACTTTCTGGTTGGAAATTCGCATTTTTCGTCTTTTTGTTAAAAAACTGGGGAATGAAGAGTCGCCTCCTCATTCCCCAGTTATAGCGTAAGCAGTCTTTGAGATCATGATATAGCTTCTAATCCTTTTCTACGAATAATATCTAGCAATTTCAGAGCTGTTCCACTGGGATGTTTCTCTCCACGCTCCCATTTACTGATGGTGCTGACACCAACATTCAGGTAGTGCGCGAAAACAGATTGACTTACACCGATGCTGGTGCGAGTGGCAACAATCTCATCCGGTGCCAGGATCTTAACAGGAGTGAGGCATGACGTGTCAAATTCCCGCATTGTTTTAGCATCGATAATACCGGCAACATGGAAATCCTCGGCTGTTTCGTGGATTGCTGCAAAAATTTTGCTTTTATATTGTTTAGTCATGGTATGGGATCTCCTCAATTCTATCAATTTCCAAGGCAGAAGTGATTTCGTCGTCTTTAAGTCCTAAAAAGAGTTGTGAGAGTTTTCGTAGTTCACGCAGTTCATCATCTCCGATATTATCCCGGTCACTTTTCGCAAAGCCATACAAAAACAGGCTTCTCTGGCCAGAAGAGAATGCGATAATTGTTCTGTAACCGCTACTTTTCCCGCTACCTTCACGGGCAACCCGCTTCTTTACAAGACCGCCACCAAGAACCGCATCAACGAGGCCTTCTTCAATTTCGCGAATGGCGTCTGCTAAAGTGGTGTCCTCAATTCCTTCCTTCCTCGCATATCGTGAAAAATGTTTCGATTTGAATACTCGCACACAAACTCCTTCTTGAAACTATAATATAGCACTCCGTGCCATATTTCAAGCAAACAATAACCTTTTGTGCCTTTCAAAGTTAAATGCCCCATGTAGGCCATTTCAGATTTTGCTCAAATATTTTCTGAATACTCTTCTCGTTCTGATTTTGCGGTTCGTATCTCTTCATCAATTCTTTGGCATCACAAGTTAAACCTTCAAGATTCGGAATAAACTTCATGTAACGGTCAAAGAATGACCTGGCGGTTTCAAGTTCCAAGTGCAAAAAGTGCAGCATGATGCTGTTTGA
>JBAXVE010000109.1:0-6041 GCA_037129245.1 Desulfuromonadales bacterium | reverse complement strand
AACCGGGAAACCGGATACGTTTTACAGTCGCTATGGAAATTACCTGTGGTCAGGCATCGGACTGTTTACCGTTCAGGTGGTGATCATCGGACTGCTCTGGTGGAATATTACGCGACGACGCCAAGAGGAGTCAGCACGCTACAAAGCAGAAGAGGCATCGCGAGAAACTAACGAGCTGTTCTCACTGTTTATGCGCCATTCTCCCGTGTATGTCTTTATCAAGGAGGTGACCCCTGCATCAAGCCGCGTACTGCAAGCCAGTGAAAATTTTGCAGAAATGGTCGGCATTGCCGGTTCGAACATGATCGGCAAGACGATGGAGGAACTGTTTCCACCTGAATTCGCCGCCAAAATCACCGCCGTTGACAGGGACGTTATTGCAAAGGGTGATGCGCTGAAAATTGAAGAAGAGCTTAACGGGCGCTGCTACACCACTATTAAATTCCCGCTGAAGCAGGGAAACAGGACACTGCTGGCCGGTTTCACCATGGACATTACCGAGCGGAAACAGGAAGAGCGGGTGCTGCAGCTTTCCGAACAGAAATTCTCTACCATATTCAACCTGATGCCGGACATGGTCGGAATTACCCGTATGGAGGACGGCCATTTCATAGAGGTCAATGATGGCTTTGAGCAGGGCACTGGTTGGCCAAGGGAAGCGGCTCTCGGCAAATCGTCCCTTGATCTGCAGCTATGGACTCATGAAGCACGAGCTGGTGCAATCGCCATCATGCAGGAAAAAGGGCATCTGTACGAGTTTGAATTCATGATGACCACGAAATCGGGGGAAACGCGGAACGCTTTGATGTATCTGCTCCCCATCATTATTCAGGACGAGAAATGCCTCTTTTTTCTTGCCAGGGATGTCACAGAGCTCAAACAGGCAGTGGAAGATCGCATCGATTTCGAGAGACAGCTGCTTCACGCTCAGAAACTTGAAAGCCTTGGGGTGCTGGCCGGCGGCATCGCCCATGACTTCAACAATCTGCTGATGGCCATTATGGGTAATGCCGATCTGGCTTTGATGCGGCTCAATTCCGAATCCCCGGCTGTGGACAACCTCAGGCGCATCGAACAGGCTGCGGCACGGGCTAACGACTTGGCCAAACAGATGCTGGCCTATTCTGGTAAAGGGAAGTTTGTCGTCGAGCATCTCGATATGAGCCGACTTATGGAAGAAATGCTGCACATGCTTGAGGTCTCCATTTCCAAAAAGGCGGTACTCCGTTTCAATCTCATGCACCCGATCCCCTCGGTTGAAGCCGATGCCACCCAGATGCGCCAGATTGTCATGAACCTGGTCATCAACGCCTCCGAGGCGATCGGCGACAAGAGTGGCGTCATCGCCATCACCACCGGCTGTATGGATTGCGACCGCAATTACCTGAAAGATGTCTGGCTGGATGAAAATATATCTGCAGGGCTCTATGTTTACCTTGAGATTGCCGACAGCGGTTGCGGTATGGATAAGGCAACCATGACCAAGCTGTTCGACCCATTCTTCACCACCAAGTTCACCGGGCGTGGTCTTGGCATGGCGGCGGTGCTCGGCATTGTTCGCGGTCACAAAGGAGCTATCAAGGTCTACAGTGAGCCGAACAAAGGCACTACTTTTAAAATCCTGCTGCCTGCATCTGATCGCCCGGCGGAACTTTTTAACGGTCACACCCACACTGATGACTGGAAAGGGTCGGGGAAGGTGCTGCTGGTGGATGATGAAGAAACCGTACGCGGCATCGGCAGGGAAATGCTGCAGGAGCTTGGTTTCACCGTCATCACCGCTGATGACGGCAGAGAAGGCGTTGCCGCGTTCAAACAGAATCCGGATATTGCTTTCATCATCCTCGACCTGACCATGCCGCACATGGATGGAGAGCAGTGCTTTCGCGAACTGAAGCAGCTCAAGCCTGATGTAAAGGTCATGATGTCAAGCGGCTACAGCGAGCAGGAAGTCTCTATAAAATTTGTCGGCAAGGGTTTGGCCGGCTTTATCCAGAAACCGTATAAACTGAGTGTTTTGAGAGATGCTGTCAGGGGGATTTTGTAAAAGGGGATATGGCAATGATGAAAATGATAATAGGTAGCTTGATGCTGCTGTTGGTCCTTCTTGCAATTCCGCATAAAGCAATCGCCCTTGACTCTCCTGCCAAAGCCGATTCCGGCCAGCGACTAAAAACAATCATAGTTGACAACTATCATCCCTACACATTTATGAATGATAAGGGCCAACCTGACGGATTCAGTGTCGAAATTGCCAGAGCAGTTGCCAAAGCGATGGATCTTGAGCTTGAGATTCGGGTGGACAAATGGGATGTGGCAGTGAGAGAGCTGGAGGCAGGAAGAATTGACCTGCTCCCGATGATGGCAAAGTCACCCGAACGGGATAAAATATTCGACTTCTCAGTTCCGCATACCATCGCCTACGATGCGATCTTTCTTAAAAAAGGGGGTACGGGACTCCGCACACTGAAAGATTTGTCGGGCAAAACAGTTATCGTGATGAACAAGGACATCGCCCACAACTATCTCCTCTCCAGCGGCCTGTCGAAAAATATGAACCTCCTTCCGGTCGATTCGTTGCCGGATGCATTGAAGCAGCTCTCTGCCGGCAAAGGGGATGCCGCCATCATGCCGAAACTGGTCGGCATAGTCACGGCAAAGAAACTGAACCTGGAAGACATCGAGACATCGTCTCAACTTATAGATGCTTACACTCGCCCATTCTGCTTCGCTGTCAAGGACGGCAATCAGGCTCTGCTGGAACGCTTTAATCAGGGTTTGAACATCATCAAAAGCACCGGCCAGTATGATGCCATCTATAAAAAATGGTTCGGAACGCTGGAAGACCCGCTCTTGCACCTTAAGACAGTTATTAAATACAGTTCCGTGTTTGCGTTTATACTGCTTGGCTCAATTGCCTGGAATGTCCTGTTGAAGCGGAAGGTGAAGGCAAAGACAGAACATCTTGAAACAGAGATAATCAAGAGAACGTTGACAGAAGAGTCTCTGAAAAACGTTACGTTGCGCCAGAATGCAATCTTATCCGCTGTCCCCGATATAATTATGGAGGTTGACGCAAACCGGGTCTATACATGGGGCAACAGTGCCGGGCTGGAATTTTTCGGCGACGATGTGGTCGGCAAAGAGGCGGCATATTATTTTGTGGGTGAACAGGACACCTATCAGATAACCAGGCCTTTGTTCGAAGGTGCAGACGGAGCCATCTACGTTGAAAGCTGGCAGCGTCGCAAGGACGGCGAAGTCCGCCTGCTCGCCTGGTGGTGTAAAGCACTTGTTGATGCACAGGGCAATGTGACCGGCACACTGTCATCGGCGAGGGATATAACCGAAAGTAATCAGGCAAACGAAATGCTGCGGAACAGCGAGGAGAAATACCGGGTTCTGGTGAAACACCTTTCTTCCGGTGTGGTTGTGCATGCCGCTGACACAAGCATCATCTTTTCAAACCCCATGGCATCGACACTTCTCGGCCTCTCCAAAGATCAGCTGCGGGGAAGGGAAGCTATGGATCCGGCCTGGCGCTTTATTCACGAAAGCGGGGCAACTTTAACTTTTGAGGAGCACCCGGTCAACAAAGTGCTGTCGTCTGGTATGCCTGTTTCCAACCAGGTGCTCGGAATCAAGCGGCCTGACCTGCCTGAACCCGTATGGGTCCAATGCTACTCCTATCCGGTTACCAGTGCAGATGGTGCGCTGCTGCAGGTTGTTGTGACCTTTTCTGATATCACTGAGCGTAAACAGTCTGAAGTTCAGATGCTCAACATGACTAATCGCCTTCAGCTGGCGACCTCATCGGCCCGCCTCGGTATTTGGGATTGGAATGTCACGGAAAACATCATGGTCTGGGATGACCGGATGTTCGAGCTGTACGGAGTCACGCGGGATGCCTTTCCGAACAGTATTGACGCCTGGATGAACGGACTGCATCCGGAGGACAAGGAGGCCGCCATCGCTGAATGCCAGGCGGCTCTGAAGGGAGAAAAGGAGTTTGACACTGAGTTCCGGGTTCTGCATCCCGATGGTACCGTAAAGCATGTCAGGGGTAAGGGACTGGTAGTACAGGGAGCAGGAGGCACTGCCGAGCGCATGCTCGGTATCAACTATGATGTTACCGAAGCGAGGCATGCCGAAGAAGAGAAATACAAGCTGGAATCCCAACTCCAGCAGGCCCAGAAGATGGAGTCAGTCGGCCGTCTGGCCGGCGGTGTGGCCCACGACTTCAACAACATGCTGGGAGTCATCCTCGGTCATGCCGAACTTGGGTTGATGCATCTTGATCCGACCAATCCGGTTTGTGCCGATCTCAAAGAAATCAGCAAAACGGCTGAACGCTCGGCTGATCTGACCCGGCAGCTTCTGACTTTTGCCCGCAAGCAGACGGTATCACCCAAAGTCATCGACCTGAACGGCACCGTCACCAATATGCTCAAGATGCTGCAGCGAATGATCGGCGAGGACATCAACCTCACCTGGCAGCCATCGGCCGAGCAGTGTCAGGTCAAAATGGACCCCTCCCAGATCGATCAGATCCTGGCCAACCTCTGCGTCAATGCCCGCGACGCCATCGAAGACACCGGCCGGATCACCATTGAAACCGGCAGATGTTCTATTGATGCTGACTTCTGCACTTCTAATCCCGAGGCAACGCCCGGCGACTATGTCCGCTTGGTCGTCAGTGACAATGGCAGAGGCATGGACCGCGAGACCCAGACCCACATCTTTGAACCGTTCTACACCACCAAGGAAATGGGCAAGGGAACTGGTCTCGGACTGGCTACTGTCTACGGTGCCGTCAAACAGAACAACGGATTCATCAACATCTACAGTGAACCGGGCAAAGGGACCAGCTTCTCCATTCACCTGCCGCACTATAGAGGAAATTCTGTCCGGAAACAGACTGAAGGTGATTCGCAGGCAGTACCCCGTGGCCAGGAAACCATCCTGCTGGTGGAAGACGAAGCGGCAATCCTCAACATAACTACCATCATGCTCGAAAAGCAGGGCTACACAGTACTCAAGGCCGACTCACCCGGCCGGGCAATGGAACTGGCCCGCGAGCACCATGGCGCGATCCATCTGCTGATGACCGATGTCATCATGCCGGAGATGAACGGCCGCGATCTGGCCAGGAACATTCTTTCACTCCACCCCGGCATGAAGCGGCTGTTCATGTCGGGTTATACGGCAGATGTCATTGCTCATCACGGTGTGCTTGATGACGGTGTGCATTTCATCCAGAAACCGTTTTCTCTGCCAAATATGGCGGCCAAGGTGCGGGAAGTGCTGGATAAACCGTAGGTACGTAACAGAATAAGGGCTCGGCGTGCCGAGCCCGATGTTTCAGAAACAACGCCCATAACTGCGAGGTGCCATCATGAAATTCTCCGAACTCGTAAATATCGACGAACTGCGGGGACTCTGCGAGAGCTACACCGCCAATACCGGTGCGGCGACCGCCCTGCTCGAACTGGACGGCACCATCCTGATCGCCACTGGGTGGCAGGACATCTGCACTCGTTTCCACCGAGTCAACGATGCCACCGCCTGCCGTTGCCGGGAGAGCGACACCATCCTTGCTAGAGGATTGGGCAAGGGGGAGCCATACAATATCTACAAGTGCAAAAACGGCCTGGTCGATGTTGCCGTGCCGATCACGATTCGCGGCCAACACGTAGCCAACTTTTTTACCGGGCAGTTTTTTTTCGAGGCACCTGACAAGGATTATTTTATCCGTCAGGCAGGGGAGTTCGGCTTTGAGATGGATTCCTATCTTGAAGCGCTGCAACGGGTGCCCATATTTTCTGAAGAGACCATAAAGGCGATGATGCAATTCTTCACCCGCCTGGCCCAATTGATCGGCGAAATGGGGCTTGCCCGGATGGAGTTGGAAGAGAAGAATCAGGAATTGACCAAAATAATTTCCGAACGAAAACAGGCTGAAGAAGCCCTGCGTTCCAGTGAAGCGAAATTCAGGACATTGGCCGAATATGCACCGGTGGGCATTTATATGACCGATCCAG
>JBAXVE010000108.1:0-6494 GCA_037129245.1 Desulfuromonadales bacterium | reverse complement strand
AAATGAAGGGACGCATCATCGGTCGCGAGGGGCGCAACATCCGAGCGCTTGAGGCTGCCACCGGTATCGACCTGATCATTGACGACACCCCCGAAGCGGTAATTCTTTCCGGTTTCAACCCGGTGCGCCGCGAGGTAGCCCGTCTCTCGCTGGAAAAACTGCTGGCGGACGGCCGAATCCACCCCGGACGTATTGAGGAGGTGGTGGCAAAGTCAACCGAAGAGGTTGAGCATTCAATCAAGGAGGCCGGCGAGCAGGCCGCCTTCGACCTGGGGGTTCACGGCATCCACCCGGAAATTCTCAAACTGATCGGTCGCCTCAAATACCGTACCTCCTACACCCAGAACGTCTATCTCCATTCGCTGGAAGTTGCCTTCCTCTGCGGCATCATGGCCTCCGAGCTCGGCATCAACGTGAAGCAGGCCAAACGCGCCGGCCTGCTTCACGACCTGGGCAAAGCGGTCGATCACGAGGTCGAGGGATCCCATGCGGTCATCGGTGCCGAACTGGCCCGTAAATACGGCGAAACACCCAAGATTGTCCATGCTATCATGGCCCATCATGAGGATGAGAAACCGAATTCGGTGCTGGCGATCCTGGTACAGGCAGCCGATGCGCTTTCCGGTGCCCGCCCCGGCGCCCGCCGCGAAATGATGGAAACCTACGTCAAACGCCTGGGTGATCTGGAGCGGATTGCCACATCCTTCGGGGGGGTGCAGTCGTCATTCGCGATCCAGGCCGGCCGCGAGATCCGCGTGATGGTCTCCAGCGAGCAGGTCAGCGACGATCAGTCGGTGGTTCTGGCCCGCGACATCGCCAAGAAGATCGAAGCCGAGATGACCTATCCCGGCCAGATCAAGGTAAATGTAATCCGGGAAACACGATCCGTCGAATATGCCCGTTAAAATTCTGTTCGTCGGGGATATCGTCGGCAAGCCGGGACGAATGGCACTCTCACGGGAGCTGCACCGTCTGGTGGACCGGCATACGATCGACATCGTCATTGCCAATGGTGAGAATGCCGCCGGCGGCTTCGGTCTGACGGTCGAGGTCGCGAAAGAGTTGTTCAGTCAGGGTGTCCACCTTTTGACCGGCGGCAACCACATCTGGGATAAGAAGGAGCAGGTGCCGTATATTCTGGCTGATCCCCGTATTCTCCGTCCGGCGAACTACCCGGCGGGGGCGCCGGGAACCGGGAGCGCCGTGCTGCCAACCCCCGGAGGTATCAAAGTCGGCATTCTCAATCTGGAGGGACGGGTCTACATGAAAAACCTGGAATGCCCGTTCCTGACGGCTGACCGGGAGGTCGAAAAACTTAAAAAAGAGACGCCGGTGGTCCTGGTGGATTTCCATGCCGAGGCCACATCGGAAAAATCGGCGCTGGGGTGGTATCTGGACGGCAGAGTAAGCGCCCTGATCGGAACCCATACACATGTCCAGACTGCCGACGAGCGCATACTCCCCCAGGGTACGGCCTTTCTGACCGATGCCGGCATGACCGGCAGCTTCGATTCAGTCATCGGCATGGGGAAGGAAGAGACTATCAATCGTTTTCTGACCCAGTTGCCAGCCAAATTCGAAGTCGGTAAAAAAGATATCCGTCTGAATGCGGTAGTAATTGGGGTAGATGAGACGAATGGCAGGGCGGTCAGCATTGAACGGATAAATATGGGTTGTTGAATCAGAAATCAGGGGTCAGGAGTCAGAATAGAAGATTTATAACTCCTGACTCTTGATTTCTGACTCCTGATTTCTTAGCTCCTGAAAGGCAGAGAACATGTCAGTAAAGGAACAGATGGCCGTCATCAAGCGCGGCACCGTTGAAGTCCTGATCGAAAAGGAGCTGGAAGAGAAGCTGGTGACGTCGTTGAAAAGCGGCGTACCGCTGGTGATCAAGGCCGGGTTCGACCCGACCGCACCCGACCTGCATCTCGGGCATACCGTGCTGATTCAGAAACTGCGTCAGTTCCAGCAACTGGGGCATCAGGTCAATTTTCTGATCGGGGATTTTACCGGCATGATCGGCGATCCGACCGGCAAGTCAGAGACCCGCAAGGTGCTGACCCGCGAGGATGTGCTGCGCAATGCGGAGACCTACAAAGAGCAGGTGTTCAAGATCCTTGACCCGCAAAAGACCAAGGTCGTTTTCAACTCCGACTGGCTCAACGACCTGGGGTGCGGCGGCATGATCGCGCTGGCTTCCAAGTACACCGTGGCCCGCATGCTGGAGCGGGACGATTTCCATAAACGCTATTCGACCCAGCAGCCGATCGCTATTCACGAGTTCCTCTATCCGCTGATCCAGGGGTATGATTCGGTGGCCATGAAAGCCGATGTGGAGCTGGGGGGAACCGACCAGAAATTCAACCTGCTGATGGGGCGCGAGCTGCAGCGCGAGTGGGGGCAGTCACCCCAGTGCGTCCTGACCATGCCGCTGCTGGAGGGCCTGGACGGCGTCAACAAGATGTCCAAGTCTCTGGGCAACTACATCGGCATCAACGAACCGGGCGATGAGATTTTCGGTAAGGTCATGTCTATTTCCGACGACCTGATGATCCGCTACTACGAACTGCTCTCCGACATGACTCTGGCCGAGCTGGAAACACTGAAAGCTGAGTTGAAAAGTCACACACTGCATCCGATGGCGGCCAAGAAGCGGCTGGGACGCGAGATTGTTTCCCGCTTCCACGGAGCCGGAGCCGGCGAGATTGCCGAAGAGAACTTTGTCAAGCGCTTCAAGGAAAACGAGATCCCGGATGAGATGCCGCAGGTAAGCTATTCGCTGGCGGACGGCGGAATTCTGCTGGCCAGAGCAATGACTGGGGCCGGTCTGACCAAATCCAACGGCGAAGGGCGTCGAAACATTGATGGCGGCGGGGTCAAGCTGAATGGCGAGAAGGTCTCCGATACCAACCTGGAACTCTCTGCAGCAGGTGAGTATATCGTGCAGATCGGCAAGCGCAGGTTTGCGAGGATTGTGGTTTCGTAGTCGAAAGGTTCACATTTGTAATAAGAGCTGGACAGGCGTTTGCTTGTCCAGCTCTTATTTTTTGTTGGGCCGGTATGATGAGTCGCGTTCGCTTGTGAGCCCGCCGTCACGCCGTAGGTAATGCCCAACGCCGCTGTTTCCTTGCTAACATGAGAAATTTATAGTAGTTTCGCCGGATGCTTCTCTGAAAGGAAACCATGCAACGCGAACCGAAAAAGACTAAAACTGCCACCAGCAGCAACTGCGTTGTCGATATAAACAAGGAACTGTTTCAAGCGGCCGTCAACCTGCGCGGCTCTATTGAACCGGCTGACTACAAGCGTTATGTCCTGCCGATAATATTCCTGCGATTTCTATCTCTACGATATGAGCGGCGGCGCGCCGAACTGGAAGTCATGGTTGCCGAACCCAAGAGCGAATATTTCGGTGACAAAGGTGCCGTTAATGACCCGGACGAATACCGTTCGGCCGGCGCCTTTATCGTGCCTGAAGAGGCGCGCTGGGAAAATATCGTCAAACAGGCCCAGGCCGACGATATCAAGGTGCGCCTCGACAACATTCTTGAGCTGCTGGAAAAGACCTACCCGGACAAGCTGCGCGGCCTTTTGCCTCGCATCTATGCCGGCTCCAATCTGGAGCGAGAGAATGTCACCGGCCTGATTAACCTCTTCTCCAAGGACATCTTTCGTCAAGACCACGGCGGCGAAGATATTATCGGCCGCGTGTATGAATATTTCATCGGCGAGTTTGCTTCCAGCGAAGGGAAGCGAGGCGGTGAGTATTTCACGCCTGCCAGTATTGTCCGCTGCCTGATTAACATGCTGGAGCCCACTGAAGGCACCGTCTATGACCCCTGCTGCGGCAGCGGCGGCATGTTTGTCCAATCCGATGAATTCACCAGACATAACCGCAAGCTTTCGTTCTACGGGCAGGAAAGCAAGGACTTTACTTACCGGCTCTGCCGGATGAATATGTTTATCCACGGCATCGATGGCAATATCCAGCTTGGCAACACCTATGCCGACGACAAGCACGCCACCGTCAAGGCCAGCTACATCATCGCAAATCCGCCGTTTAATGATGGCTCCAAGGGCGAGAACGGCTGGGGTGCCCATAACGTACCGGACAAAGACCCGCGCCTTAAAATAGATGGCGACACGATGCCGCTGGCACCGCGCAACGCCAACACCATGTGGATGCTGCACTTCCTCAATCACCTTGTTGATAACGGTACGGCCGGTTTTGTTATGGCGACCGGCGAACTATCCAATGGTGAAACCGCCCGGCTTGAAGTGCGCAAGGCACTTGTAGAGCATAACTACGTTGATTGCATCGTTCAGCTCTCCGGCCAGTTGTTCGCTAATACCCAGATACCCTGCGGCCTCTGGTTTCTCTCAAAAAATCGTACCGGCACAGGCGGCTTTCGTAAACGCACCGGCGAGGTTCTGTTTATAGACGGCCGTAAACTCGGGGCGCTCATTCCGGGTTCTCGTAAACAAAAGCAACTCACCGATGAAGAGCTGGAGCAGGTTGCCGCTGTTTATCGGGAATTCAAGCGTAGCGGTGTACCGCCAGAAGTGCCGGGGTTCTGCCGTGTCGCCAGCCTGGATGAGATACGCGAGCACAAGTATGCCCTGACACCCGGTCGCTATGTTGGTGCAGAAGAGGGAGAAGAGGACGACGAAGCATTCGAAGATAAAATGCAGCGTCTGACTACCAGCCTGACCATTCAAATGGGAGAGGCGGCGCAACTCGACAAGGAGATACGGGAGAATCTTGCCGGTCTTGGTTTCATAGGTGAAGTACCGGCCGGATGACATCGGCAGCAAAACCGGCAAAATAATCGGCAAAAAATGCAAGAAAATGAAAAATACTGCAAAATAATGACAAATGATGTTATACGGTTGTCTATAGAAAATAACCGGCAAGGACATCGGCAAAATGTATCATAAACCATCACAAATGGAACCGCTGCTCCCCTCGGGTGCGCCGGGGCTTGAAGACCTGGCCCGCGAGGTTGTCAGTCGGTCGGCAGCGCTTGGCGGTCAGCTGCATCCGGTCACGCGACAGGCTGTTGTCGAACTGCTGCGCCTCATCAACAGCTATTATTCCAATCTTATCGAAGGACACAGCACCCACCCCATCGATATAGAGCGCGCCATGCGGGAGGACTATTCCAGTGACCCGGTCAAGCGCGATTTGCAGAAGGAGAGTCTTGCCCATATCACATGCCAGCGCCAGTTAGAATCACGCCTTCAAGCAGAATCTGAACTGGATATCTCAACAGCCGACTTCATCACTTGGCTGCATCGTATTTTTTATGACCAGCTTCCGGCCGAGTTGCGTCATGTGAAAGACAATAAGACCGGTGAAGCACTGGAGGTTGTGCCGGGCGAAACCCGTCAACGAGAAGTTGAAGTTGGTTTTCATGTCGGTCCGGCATGGGAAAGCATCCCGGATTTCATGCAGCGTTTTGCTGAGGTATATGCACCGACAAAGCATCATGGTGTTGCGCCGTTGATTGCAACGGCGGCATCTCATCACCGCCTGATGTGGATTCACCCGTTCCTGGACGGCAACGGCCGAGTAACCCGCCTTTATACCGATGCCTGTTTCCAGCGCCTGCCACTACATGGTTATGGTCTATGGAATGTGAGTCGGGGACTCGCGCGGCGAAGAGATGACTACATGGCAGCCTTGAGCTGGGCCGATGGACCGCGGCGTAATGACCTTGACGGCCGAGGCAACCTGAGCAACGAGGGACTGATAAAGTTCTGTCGATTTTTCCTTGAAACATGCCTTGACCAGATAAGCTTTATGCATGGCCTTCTCAGACTGGACGGCCTGCTTGAACGGATACAGGGCTATGTCAGCATGCGCAATGCGAAACTCATTCCAGCGCCAAAACCAGAACATGCGACACTGAGACTAGAGGCAGCCGTCATGCTTCAGGAAGTGCTGTTGCGCGGGCAGGTGTCGCGCGGCGATATTATCCGCTATTCCGGTATGGGTGAACGTACCGGCCGACAACTGTTAGGACAGTTGCTCGACGAAGGGCTGTTGGCGTCCGATTCGCCCAAAGGCGCTGTCAGGCTGGATTTTCCGACGCACGTAGCAAATTATCTTTTCCCGGACCTGTATCCGGCACAGATTGTGTGATGACGTTTAGGTAAGGAGTCAATTTTGGTAGAAGAATGGCAATATATAAGCTTCGATAAGGCTCCTGTAGAAATTCACGATGGAGACCGTGGTAGTAATTACCCCAAGTCTCATGAGTTTGCTAACGCGGGATACTGCCTTTTTCTAAATACAGGCAATGTTACATCGGATGGGTTCAGGTTTGATGAGTGTAGTTTCATTTCGCAAAAAAAAGACAACGAGTTAAGAAAGGGAAAGCTTCAAAGAAATGACGTGGTACTTACGACAAGAGGTACTGTCGGAAATGTTGCATATTTTAGCAAGAAGATTCCTTATGAAAATATGAGAATAAACTCCGGAATGGTTA
>JBAXVE010000107.1:0-7304 GCA_037129245.1 Desulfuromonadales bacterium | reverse complement strand
TAACGGTGTAGGGTCTCAGATGCTAGGTTTTTCGGACGTGGGTTCGACTCCCACCACCTCCACCATTTACAAATCCGGCATTGTCCGGCATCATCCAAAAGCTCTTGATAAATCAAGGGCTTTTCTTTTTGTCTTGTCCGTTTCAATCCATTTTGATATGTTTATATCCGGCATAAGTGGGGGTATATATGGCGGTATACCCCCAAAGCAGATCAAGGGTGGGGGTATACTCTGGGGGTATACTTGAAAGGAGCGTGATTAATGGCACTTACGGATATTCAAGTAAAGACGGCAAAGGCGAAAGACAGCGATTACAAACTGACTGTTAGATGTTGATTGCAATCGGTCATTATACTCAGACTATAAAAATTGACATTGGTTAGCATATTTGCTAACCTCACTCCTATGGACTTCTCCATTGAATATTTCCATTCCCGTGTCCAAGCTGAAATTGAATCGTGGCCTGATGGTATTCTTGCTGATTACGCCAGACTTCTTGAACTATTAATTGAGTTTGGACCAAACGTGAAAATGCCTCATTCCAAAGCGATGGGGAAAGGTCTGTTTGAGTTGAGACCAAAAGGGCGGGAAGGAATCGGACGTGCATTCTACTGTTTTCTTGTAGGACGGAGAATAATAATACTTCATGCATTCATCAAGAAAACACCAGCAACACCAGAGCCAGAACTGAAAATAGCTCGAAAACGTATCAAGGAGGTGTAAAATGCCTGAATTGAAATTTATACCAGTAATCCATAACCATACTGCTTTCATTGAAAAAGCCAAGCAGCGTGAAGGTTTCAAAAAAGCGTATGATGATCTGGAAGAGGAGTATGCACTTGTGAGAGAGATGCTTGCCGCCCGATCAAGAGTAGGACTTTCTCAAGAAGCGGTAGCAGAACTGATGGGTACGACTAAAAGCGCAATATCCAGACTTGAAGCTGCGGGGAAACATGCCCCTTCAGTGACGACACTTAAAAAGTACGCCCAGGCTGTTGGATGTCATCTTGAAATAAGATTTGTTCCTGAACATGCGTAGAGTTCAGTTTGCAATCAGCTTCACAACTATCTTTCGCTGATTTAATGGTGAGTTGAAGAAGCTTTTGACATAATCATCCTGGTGTGGTTGAATGTATTACGCTGTATTGCAGTGGATTGCACTGCAACACCAAGCAGCATGAAAACAGAACGACCCTCAAGGAGATGTACCATGCAAAAAGCAGCGGTAAGAGATACGATATCTCTCAGACTTCCAGCAGGTACCAAGCAAAGAATTGAACACCTAGCCCAAGCTACCAGACGTTCCAAAACGTTCGTGATAGAAGAGGCCATCACCAACTATCTTAACCTTAATGAATGGCAGGTAGAGAGTATTCTGGAAGGGCTAAAAGAGGTTAAAGCAGGGCAGACTACCCCTCATGAAGCAGTCCTGGCAAAATGGGAGGCGAGAGCTTGCGAGTAGAATGGTCAGAAGGTGCTGAGAGGAATCTTGATTCCATTGAAGCCTACATTGCCCAGGATAACCCTGCCGCTGCCGCTAAAACTGTCGTCAAGATCGTAAGGAGAACATTTGCCCAACTCTCTAAACATCCCGCCAGTGGAAAACCAGGACGAATCAGCGGAACAAGAGAGCTGATCTTCCCAGAGATCCCCTACATCGTCATCTACTCGGTACAGGGAGATATAATCTTCATACTACGAGTATTCCACACTGCCCAGGACTTTGAGAACCTGCCAGAACAGACCAGCATCAATTAAGAGTTTCTGTGCTGATTATGAAAAACGACATGAAAAAGAAAAATACGAACATACAGTCAGAAACTGTTTGGCAGCGGGTCATGAGCATGACTGATGAGGAAATTGATACATCAGACATACCTGAGTTGACAGATGACTTTTTCAAAAATGCCCGTGTTCGGTGGCCTGGGAACAAAAAACAGCTTACCTTGCGTCTTGATCCAGACGTTGTGGATTATTTCAAGCATCTGGGCAAAGGTTATCAAAGCACTATGAACAACGTACTGCGTAAATTCATGGAAGCACACCAGCACTGACCAGTTCCAAGTTCTATTCCATTTTGGGAATCGAACCGTAGTCCTAAATAATTTTCTACTTGAATTCTGGAGCTGTAAAATTGTAAATTACCGAATATTCATGGCACATTTACACGGAGGTCTCTAGGTGTGCCATTCAGGTGATCCGTTCGACGCAGCAGTTAACAACATATAGCCATAATAACAGTTTGTTACATGAGAGTTGGTGGAGATGTTTCGACTCCCACCACCTCCACCATTTAACTTATAAAATGCTGTATTTTAAAGTGTTTTTGCTGTAATAACTGCTCCTGTGTCGATGGTGATCCATTTAGGTAATCCATTCTCAGGGGCATTTATGGTTCATAGCGACTCATATCTCTATCTCTCCCGACACAATATCCATTATTTTTGTACGATAGTTCCCAAAACATTCCGGCAGAGGGTTGCTCAGTCGTTTGTCGAGCAAATATTTGTGTTAAGTTTATTTTCAAGGAACTTTTTCCTCTATGAAACTGTCTGATTAAATATGGGTGCCGAACGTTTCGACACTCTCGACGATGCCGCACTGGTACTGGCCAGCCGCAATGGCGATACGGCCCCTTTTGAGTGCCTGGTCCGTCGACACCAGCACCGGCTGTTGAATACGGCGTACCGAATTACCGGAGTCTATGAGGATGCCTGTGACATAGTGCAGGACGCCTTTGTCGCCGCGTGGAGCAAGCTCGCAGAATTTCGCGGGGAAGCTGGTTTTTCGACCTGGATGACGGCTATTGTGATCAACCTTTCACGCAGCCGGCTAAAGCGGATGAATCTGGAGGAACACCGTAATGCCTACTCGCTGGATGATCCCATCGAGAATTTCGAAGGTGAACAGCGACGAGAACTGCCCGGAGACGGGCTGTCGGTGCTGCAGCAACTGGAAGAGGCCGAACTTCGCCGGGTGCTGCAGAAGTGCGTCGGCAAACTGACCCCGGAGTTTCGTGAAGTGCTGGTGCTGCGTGACATGCAGGATATGGCGTATGACCAGATTGCAGCAGCGCTTTCCCTGCGTGAAGGTACTGTCAAATCGCGCCTCTTCAGGGCGCGTGACACTGTTAAAGATTGTGTCAGAAAAACGGTGAGTTCGCTATGAACGGTCACAACGACATACGAAGGCTGCTGGCGCCTTACAGCAGCAGTGAATTGCCGGCCGGGGAGCGGCAGTCGGTTGATGAGCATTTGCAGTCATGCGCCGTCTGCCGGAGTGAACTGGCTGATTTGCAGCTCACGCTGCGCCTGATTCGCAGTACTCCGGAAATCGAGCCCCCTCCCTGGTTGACCACTCGGATCATGGCCAGGGTTCAGGAATCAGCCGAACAGAGTGTGCCCTGGTATCAGAAAATTATTAACCAGCTGCGGTTCAGAATACCACTGCAGGCCATAGCTCTGCTGGTGGTATGCATGACCGGTTATTACCTGATGCAAAATATGGAGAGCGAATTGAATCCGGCAGCACCTCAGAAGTTGCGGGATACTCCGCCGCCTGCTGTGGAGCAAAAAATACCGGAAACGCAGAAGAGGGACGTAACATCGGAACGTGCCATGCCTCGACCTGATACGTCGTTGAATTCTGTGCAACAGAAACTGTCCGTCGAGCCTGACAAGCCTGTCGCTCCGGCAGCAGCTCCCGTGTACGCTCCGCCACCGCCATCATCGACCGGAATGGATAGCTCAGCAGATACCCGATCCGCTGTTGAGAGCCGGACTGTGGGTGCTCCACCCAATATTCAATCAAAGGCCGAGTTGTCTGACCGAATCGCAGAATCGGCGGCGCCGGCCATGAAAAAGAAAACCGCCCGCCGTGCCGAACAACGGGCTGATTTTGCGGCACAGCCCCCTTCACCGGCAGGGTCAATGGCTGGCGAGTCTGGTGAAGAACCACTTCCGCGTGTAACAATACGTCTCAGCCTGCTACCATCGACACGGGCTCCGGCTGTAATTCGCGACGTAGTAATCCGGACGGGTGGGGTGATTGTCGAGGAGACATCCTCCGTTCCGCAGCGCCTCCGGGTGCGTATGCCGACTCCCAGAATTGATGAATTACTGGACAGACTCGGTGCAATCGGCAGAATAGTTGAGAAGCCATCTGCCATAGTTGGTTCGGGTACGGTTGAAGTGATTATCTCCTGGTCGCCATACACGCACTCTTTTTCTCCATCAGGAATACCATGAATTCACTGCTTGATAGATTGAAGCTGCGCGGCAAGCTGCTGACACTGGTTCTGCCGCTGGTTATAGTTCCGCTTTTTGTCGTGGCCGGCGTTATCGGTTACATCGCAAATCAGCAGGCATATCGCGGCATCACTGCAACCAGCAAGGATGACCTGCAGCATCTTTCTTCCTTCTGCATCGACCTGCTCACTACACACCACCAGCAGTTCCAGATTTACAAGCAGGAACGAGCACGCAGCCTCAATAATCAGCTGGCGACGCCGGCCTTTGAACGCCAGTCGTTTGCCTCGCTCAAAGAGCGCATCAGGGCCAAAAAAGTGGGTGCGAGCGGCTACATCTTCTGCATGGACAGCACAGGGACCTTAACCATTCACCCCGATTCCGAAGGTAAAAATTTTATTGATGCCCGTGACATGAACGGGAATCACTTCATCCGCGAGATGTGCGAGAAAAAAAGCGGCTGGATCCGCTACCCCTGGAAAAACAGCTCCGACGCAGCACCGCGCATGAAGATTGTGCGCTACGACTACTTCCAGCCGTGGGACTGGATAGTGGCGGTCGGATCCTACGAGGATGAGTTCTACCGCGAGGCGAACAAAATCAAGAGCCGTATCATCGGAAGCATGGTTCTGCTGCTGGCTGCGGTTGGTGCAATAGCCACCTGGCTGGTTTTCCGGGCATCCTCGATTTTCACCAGCCCGATCTCCCATATGATGTCGATCATCCAGCGTGTCAGGCGCGGCAATCTGGACGAGCGAATGAACGTCAGCGGTCATGATGAACTGGCCGAAATGGGGCAGGCCTTCAACCGGATGACCGAAATAATCCAACAGAACAAAGCCATCGAGGCCAACCTGGCCCAGCAGGGGAAAATGGCGTCGTTGGGGGTGCTGTCCTCCGGCGTTGCGCACGAAATCAACAATCCGCTGGGGGTCATTCTCGGCTATGCCGGTTATATCGAAAGTAAAATGTCTGAAAACGACCCCAACTACCAGTATATTCACGAGATCAAGCGGGAGAGTAAACGCTGTAAGAAAATCGTCCAGGATCTGCTCTCGTTTGCCCGGACGCCCCGACCGTCGCCGGAACCGACCAACCTCAATGAACTTCTGCAGCAGATCATTGATTTTGCCGCCAATCACACCGACATGCGCGGCATTAAAATCAGCACCGATTTCGCTGATGGTCTTCCTCAAGTGGAACTTGACGGTGATCAGCTGCGCCAGGTGGCTATCAACCTGATACTGAACGCCGGCGGAGCTATGCCGGATGGAGGTCGTCTGACGGTTCGCACCTGGCGGGCGGACGAGCGTCATGTCGGAGTAACGTTCAGCGACAGCGGTTGCGGCATACCTGAGGAGAATCTGGACAGAATATTTGAACCATTCTATACGACCAGAGCCCGGGGAACCGGGTTAGGACTGGCGATCACCCGTCAAATCATTGATCAGCACCGGGGTGAAATCAGTATCGACAGCACGGTTGGCAAAGGAACCGACGTTATCATCATCCTGCCGATTGAACGTGAGGAGATCTAGATGGGTGATAAAAAGCGAATTTTGCTGATTGATAACGAAGCCGGGCTCTGCCGGATGATGGAGCAGGTTCTGCTGGACCACGGCTATTTGGTCCGTTTCTACACGTCGCCTCACAAGGTGGTCGAGGAGTTCAGGGCATCCGCCTGGGATCTGGTGATCAGCGACATCAAGATGCCCGGTATGAGCGGACTGGAGCTGCTCAAGGCGATCAAGGAGAAGCAGCCTGACATCCCGGTAATCATGATTACAGCCTACGCAACCGTTGACATGTCGATTCAGGCACTTCGTGCAGGCGCATACGACATGCTGACGAAGCCCTTCGAGCCTGATGAGCTTGTGTACCGGGTGAGAAACGCTTTGCAGCAACGGCAACTGCTTGAAGAAAATCGTGAGTTGCGAGCCGAGCTTGAAAGCAGGTTCAGCTACGATAACATCATCGGCGCCAGCGACGGTCTAAAGTCTGTCCTGGAGCGGGTTGCCAGGGTTGCGATACGGGATACGTCAATCCTGGTGACCGGTGAATCCGGGACCGGAAAGGAACTGATTGCCCAGGCGGTGCATTATAATTCACCCCGGCACGACAAGCGCTTCATCGCCATAAATTGCGGCGCACTACCGGAAAATATTCTGGAAAGTGAGTTGTTCGGTTATCGCAAGGGGGCTTTCACCGGTGCAACGGAAAATCGCAGCGGGCTGCTGGAAGCGGCTGACGGCGGCACTCTTTTTCTGGATGAAGTCGGCAACCTGCCGATTAATGTCCAGAAGACACTGCTTCGCTTTCTTCAGGAAAAGGAATTCCACCGGCTCGGAGAGACGCAGCCGACCAGAGTGGATGTGCGGATTATTTCGGCAACAAATGCAGAGTTGAAAGATGCGATAAAACAAGGGCTTTTTCGTGAGGACCTCTACTATCGGCTTAATGTCGTTACCATCCATCTGCCCCCGTTGCGGGACCGCCGGAGTGATATTCCGCTGCTGGCTGCGCACTTTATTCAGCTGCAGAATCAGAAATTTAAAACTGCTGTAAAGGGTTTTGAAGGAGACGCGCTCAAACTGCTCTACGCAGCCGGGTGGCCGGGTAACATCAGGCAGCTGCGCAATGTGATCGAGGCGTGCATGGCCATCGAATCCGGCGATCACATCTCTGCCGATACACTTACACAGTTCATTGAAATTGACTCGCCTGATGAAGTAGTTCGGAGTGATGATTCAATTTCTGATACCCAGGTACCGTATTCGGCGGCACTCGAGCACTATGAAACCACGCTTCTGAAGGGGCTGATCAAGCGGCATGGCGGCAGTATCGAATCAGCCGCCCGTGAAGCCGGCATGAACATGGTGACGATGTACCGAAAGATAAAGAAGTTCGGTATCAGAAAGGATGAGTGCTGAAACATTTTTTTCTTTGAAATTCAATCAAGAACCTGCAGTTGGACCGCAGAGGTTCGCAGAGAAAATTCTACGTTATTACCACGGCAATTAAATATAGCAATTTAGGCTGGTTTGTGCTATAGTCCAA
>JBAXVE010000106.1:0-7373 GCA_037129245.1 Desulfuromonadales bacterium | reverse complement strand
CCAAAAACCAAGCAACGCCGCAAGCGGCGGGGAATTTACCCGAAGGGATTGAAGAAGTCGAATACAGCGAACCGTCAGCATCGACTACCAATAAAAAGATTTCAGATGACGATATCCGCTTGTGGCTGGAATCGCAGGATCTGAAAGTTATTCTGAACATGCTGATGGCACAAGTGTCAACTGACGGGCGGTTGCGCGAAGAACTGGTGCTGAAAATCACCAAAGAAAATGCGGTTGGTATTGATATGAATGCCTATCGCAAGGGGCTTCGCAGCGCGTTTCATACCAGTGGATTTGTTGATTACTACAACATGAGCGATTTTACCGACGGTATCAATGATGCGCTGGACAGTCTGGATCGTCTGGTTGAAGAGGGTTTTGCGACTGAAACCATGCATCTTTGTGAATACGCCATTGAACTGGCTGACGATGCTTTGCAGAGCTGTGATGATTCCGATGGCTATTTTGGCGACCTTGCCGAACGACTCGCATC
The DNA here is from genome assembly GCA_037129245.1 of Desulfuromonadales bacterium. Classification (GTDB taxonomy): domain Bacteria; phylum Desulfobacterota; class Desulfuromonadia; order Geobacterales; family Pseudopelobacteraceae; genus JACRCG01. Next base: position 6,880 of record JBAXVE010000106.1, on the reverse strand, counting down.
ACTGCATCTGGAAGCCTGTGAAGCCGCTCGACCCGACCCTGTTGAGCTTGCCGGTCGTCTTTTTGCTTTTGAAATGAAGGGGAGCGACCTCGATTTCTGTTATGGAGCGGCTGGTGATTACGAGGATATTCTTGGGCCGACCGGATTGGCAGAATACCGCAGACTGGCAGAAACGGAATGGGAACGTTCTACGAAAAATGGTTCCGATCCTTCCCGCACCATCACCAGAATCATGGAATCCCTGGCGCGGGCTGACGGCAACATTGATGCTCTGATAGCAATCAAGGAAAAAAAACTTGAACTTGCGTATCATTACTTAGAAATCGCTCAAATATGCCGCACGGCCAAGCGGTCTGACGAAGCTCTGGAATGGGCGGAAAAGGGAGTTCAGGCTTTTCCAAACAACACCGACAGCAGGTTGCTCGATTTTCTGGCAGAGGAGTATCATACCCGTAATCGTTATGACGATGCGTATCACTGCTACTGGACGCAGTTCATTGGTTGGACGTTGCTTCAGCAGTACATAAAACTTCTGGACTATGCAAAAAAGATCAAGAGAGGCCAGACAGCACGGGAAGAAGCACTGGCGTTTGTGCGCAAGCAGATTGGCAATGAGAAGAGTAAAGCCCGTGGCAAATGGGCACCACCGGTTGATCATTCCAGCCTGGTGGAAATTTTTCTCTGGGAGAAGAACATTGATGCCGCCTGGGAAGAGGCTAACCGTGGCGGTTGCAGCGATCATTTCTGGCTGAAACTGGCTGCGGTGCGGGAAAAAGATCATCCCGCCGATGCAGTTCCGGTGTATCAGCGGATGGTTGAGCCGATCATTTTACGTATGAAAAACGACGCCTACGAAGAGGCAACCCGGATGGTGAAGCATATTGGCGAGTTGATGCGTGGCTTGGGAAAACAAGCCGAGTTTGCAGCCTATCTGGCTGATGTGAAGTTACGGCACAAGCCGAAGCGGAATCTTATGAAATTGCTGGCGGGGATGTGACTTTCAGGAATTATACACCGTCTTCATCAGCTCACTAGCGATGGCAGGGCTTTCAAGTCGCATGATGCTCTCCTCCGCAGTGCCAAAGCTTAGCAGGTTGATACTCCCGTACCATACAATTCTCTGATCAGCCACTGCAAATTTCTGATGGATGATGGGACGAAAGATCATGTGTATACCGGCATCCTGTAAGATGGCCAACGTGCCTTGCAAGGCGGCTTGATCTGTTTCCCGGTAATCCTCTGCCGGTCTGGTTATCACGACAACCCGAATGCCGTTACGTACCGCAATCTCAAGATGCTGCAGCATCTGCACGGTGCGTCTTCGGGTGACAAACGGGTTTGCCACACACTCCCCGCTGCCATTCATTCAGACAAACAGGCGAATAACCTGCGGTCCCCTTCTTTTTACTGTCCCACCTTTTGGCATAGACATCGTCCCGCCCTTTGAAGAGAGACATGAATAATCTGATTTTTTCAGCGGATTCTGAACGGTTGGAGAAATTTGTGGAGGTTGATTCGGTCGCAGGGTGTTGAATGATCTGTTCCGGTTTGCAGGAAAGGAATAGTTCCTCTTGTTGCTGTAATTCGGTGACACACAGTCCCGCCTTAAAGGCGTCGAGTTCTGCTTTCAATAACCGGTTTTCAGCCAGCAGGAGCTGATATTTTGTTTGAAGCTCCTTGAATGAGATCAGGGTTTCATCTGGCACGCACAACCTCTTACCAGGATGTAATGGATCGGGAATAGTTGCGCGGCTCACCGTTTATAGCCAGCCACCAGTCAGCTTACAGCTTCTTTTGCAAAAACCTCGGAGGCCCACTGGTTAAGGCTCTTGCCACAACCTGCTGCCGCCCGCACTGCAGCAGCATGTACATCAGGAGGAACACGAAGCATCAGTCGCCCTGATGCCGGTTTTTGCGGTACCCTGCCGGTGGCGGCGCAGTCGGCGAGATAATGATCGATTGCGGCGGCAAAATCAGCGTGCAAATCTTTAACCGCCTCGCCATGAAACGTTATGCTCTCCTGCACTCCAAGTACGCGCCCAACAAAAATATCGTCACGGGGATCAAACTCCACTCGGGCAGTATAACCTTTATAAATCATTGAATTCATCATGGTATCACCTCCAGATTCTGAAACCATTCACGGACATCCTCAACCTGGTATTTTTTTGCTTCTTTGCCTGGATGCGGACGGTGCAGATATTTTCGTGTACCGTTAAGTTCACAAACCACACGGGAACCTTCACCCTCCCGCACTTCTCCACCCAGAGCAAGAACCAGTGCTTCAATATCAGAAAACACAATTCCGCCACGTGTTGGGCGTGTAAATATAGCTTCCAATGTGCGGCGGTGTTTCGCTTTCATGGCGTGCAAAATAGCATTTTTATACGATACGTGCAATCACTATTGATAGCATGTCCTCTAACGCACCATCCTCATTCTTGATGAGTGAGATAATGGCGCAGGCATCAAGAACGTATCTCATGGGTTAAACTTCCGTTCTTCACACTCAATTTCTTCCCGCTTTCTGCGTGAAAAGTCGGCACTCGAGGAAATCATCGGATACGCACCGATAATCGTATCCAGTACATTTTTTCGTAGTTCCAAAGGAGAGGTCACCTCAGATGCAACCTGAACCTGAGACGGCAACCCTTTGCGATTGCGAACAGCTGCAAGAAAAATTTTAATCGCTTCCGTGGTGGTCATGCCAAGCTGCTGAAATATAATTTCTGCTTCTACTTTCAGTTGCCCGTCAATTCTCATGCTGATGGTCGCGCTTTTTGCCATATATGCCTCCGATGTTTATTTTGTACTAATGTACTGCATTTGAACTACACGCAATAAATGTGCACTTTACAGCAATTGCTGTTCTAAATTGTGTAGTAAATGTATTTTTTGATGGCAACCGACGAAAATGTCGTTTTTGCGTATTTCCCCACGGGGTGGTTGTGGTAAATATTGATTCGGGTAATTCATAACATTGAGGCAGAACAATGAAATTGAACATCACTCACAAGCTGTTTTTCGCAATATTCCTGGCGGCAAGTCTGGCAGTGATCAGTTCTGCCTTGATCATGCAGTGGAATCTCAACCGGGGATTTTTGCAACTCATCAATGGTATGGAAAAAAACGGCGTGTCCCGCCTGGCCGCCAACCTGGAAAATGAATACCGTATGGAATCGGGTTGGGACTCGGTCCTCCGTGACCGGATGAGGTGGCGACAGATGGTTGATTCGTCTTTCCCGGAATTAAAACCGCCGCCGAATGACGAGGTACATCCACCCCACGGTTCAGGAAACGATGCTTCGCAACCACCTGACATTCTTCCTCCGCATCTTGCCAAGCAGTTCAGTCATCGTCTGTTTTTACTTGATGCGAACAAATCGCGCTTGATCGGCCCGGATACGGTACCAGCGGATGCCGAAATAATTCCCCTGCACCATCAAGGCATAGTTATCGGTTATCTGGGACTCCGCCCTCAGACAACGTTTGACGGCCTGCTGCATAAAGATTTTTTACATGAGCAGAGATACGCTTTTATCGTTATTGCCACGGTAGTCCTGTTGCTATCAGCCGGACTGGCACTGCTATTGGCAACCCGATTGGTGAGACCGCTTAAAAACATTACCGAGGCGACTCATGTACTGGCGCATGGTGATTATTCCGTCCGTGTGCTGGTCGATTCAGATGATGAACTGGGACGACTGGCAGTCGACTTTAATGCCCTGGCTCTGGCAATGGAACATAACGAGGAAGCCAGACGCAGATGGGTTGCCGACATCTCTCACGAGCTGCGCACACCGCTCACCTTTTTGCGGAGCCAGGTCGAAGCGATTATGGACGGAGTCCGTCAGCCGACCACCGAATCGGTCACTGCTATCCACAATGAAATTATGCGCTTTACTCGATTGGTGGATGATCTCAATCAGCTGTCCCTGTACGATGTCGGCGCACAGACCTATCGCAAGGAAAAAGTATCGGTGTCCGATGTTATCCAGCAGGCGGTATCCATAATCAGTCCGGAATTTTCTGCAAAGAGCATAACATTACGGTATGAGGCATTGGATATCGCCACCGTCTTTGGCGATTCGGAACGCTTGCGGCAACTATTCGGCAACCTGCTCGATAATTCGCTCAAATATACCGATTCAGAGGGTGAACTGAGCATCAGAGTAGCAAGAGAGAGCGGCAGGGTGATGATTGACGTTCAGGATTCAGCACCCGGTGTTCCTGAAGAGGAGCTGGAAAAGCTGTTCGAGCGACTTTACCGTGTGGAGTCCTCCCGCAGCAGGGTAACGGGAGGCGCCGGACTTGGTCTGGCCATCTGCCGCAACATTGTCGAAGCGCATGAAGGCAGTATCACGGCAAAACCATCACCACTGGGCGGGGTGTGGATACGGGTTGAACTGCCTTTTTACGGGAGTGTCTGATGAATGAAATGATAGTGATAGTCGAGGATGAGGTTGCCACGGCTGAGATTCTGGCGGATTATCTCCGTCTTGAGAGCTATACAACCCATCTGCTGAATGATGGCCTGCCCGTTGTTTCGTGGGTTCGTGAACATAAACCGGCCTTGATCCTGCTCGACCTGATGCTGCCGGGTAAAAGCGGCCTGGACATCTGCAAAGAGATTCGAACTTTTTCGACGGTACCGATCATTATGACCACGGCGCGGGTTGAAGAGATTGACCGCCTGCTGGGACTGGAACTGGGGGCCGATGACTACATCTGCAAACCCTACAGCCCTCGGGAAGTCGTCGCACGGGTCAAGACGGTACTGCGAAGAGTTGGCAGCGTGCCGGCTTCTCTGGAAGCGGGTATTCAACTGGATGAATCATGCTACCGCGCCACCCTGAATGGACAGGATCTGAAACTGACAGCGGCTGAATTCAGGTTGCTGAACTATCTGGCGTCCCATCCCGGCAGGATCTATAACCGACAGCAGCTGTTGAACAACATTTATCCGGATGAACGGGCACTAAATGACCGCGCCATTGACAATTATATAAAAAATCTCCGGAAGAAAATTACTGCTGCCGGTCACGGTGACGAACTGCTTCATTCGGTCTACGGAGTAGGATACAGGTTTGAGCCGAAACCTTCCGGCTAACCGGCTACTTGAACAGCGAGTCGGTGTTGCCGATGTAGCTGGTGGCAGTCGCATCTGAAATAACTGCCGAATACAGGTACGGAGTAGCTGTAGAAGTGAAGTCAAAGCTGGTGCCGTCCGCGTATTTGCCTGCCATGATCGACGCCCGCAACGCCATGAGCTTGGTCTTCTGTGCGGTTGTCAGCGTTTTGTACACGTTGGCCATGGCCGTTGCGTAATTGTAATTGTTTTCGCCATCCAGTTCCCCATATGTACCGGAAAGTGCAAGCACCTGTGATTTAACTGATCCGCTCATATCAGCTGTTGTCAATAGAGTGCGCAGTAGTGTCGCTATTTGTGTTCTGATGGCAACAATATTGGTGGCGCCTGTATACAGATTACTCCTCTGAGTATCCACAAGGCTCGACATCAGTTTGGCCTGGGTTGCGTCAACGTATCCGTAGGTACTGTCGCTGAGCGCCCTGCCAGCGGTGGCGGTAAGCTGCTCGTCGATGCTGTACCCTTCATGGCCGATGGCCGGGGCATCCTTCATAAAGAACGAACCGAAGTAGGTACCGTGGCGTTCCGGACAGAAGTAAACGTCAGCTTCGATCGAACCGGCATACCAGCTGAAGAGATCACTGGCGTAGGTCATGATGGCGACCATATCCACATCTCGGCCGAGAGCGGTTTTCTTGGCTTCCACTGCCGATTTTACCGGGTTAACGCTGGTGTCAGGCCACGACTTCCACCCTTTGCCCTTCATGTTGGCCAGGTATGCTTTCTGGGTAGTCGTGAGTGAATTGAGAACCGAAGCGTAGAGTACCGCACGGTCGTAGCTCACCTGCCCGTCAATGAGGTAGAGAGCTTTCGAGGCTGCCTTGACCGCATCCAGACTCAGCCCGGATGTGCCGCTCGGGATACTGCCTTCTATGAGGCGGCGGAACGCTTTCATCAGCGGGAACCGTTTGGCGCCGTATGATGAAAAATCTGCATTCTGGCTTTTTGCCAAAGTAGCCAGCTGTGCCAGCTGGGCATCGTTCAGAATGTACATAACGTTTTCGGCTACGCGGGTCAGAAAGCTGGTGTTGTGGCCCATGTTGTCAGGATCATTGTCGCGCAGGTACTGGAAGCCGGTGTAGTCGGCAATCTTGCCCGGTGGGAAGAATGACTGGGACCCAACGTTTCCGGTTACCATTGCCATTGCCGAGAAGGCGATGGTGGTTATCTGAGCCTGGTCGGAGAGAGTCTGGTCCATGTTCATGGATACCCCGGTGGTGTTCATGGTGATGGTTCCTGCGTCTGCCGTCTGGCCGGCAACAACGGTGATATTGTTGGCCGATCCCTTGTGGGTTACTGACCCGTTCCCATCCAGCGCTTCGGCCGTAACGGTCCTGCCGGTACCTGCTGCGATTCCGCTTATCGTTCCCGATCCAACTGCGGCATCAAAACTCTTCTGCACTGATGTCATCCCGGTTGCGGAAACGGTTATCCGGATGTTTTTCACCGTTGACGGCAGCGCTGCGACGCTTTTGCCGGTGGTTTTCGCATTTGAATCCCAGGCCAGCTTAGCAGTGATCGAGCCGGTGGTTTCGGGTGTAGCAGCTCCGGAACCGCTTTGAGTGCTTGAACTGCTTCCGCTGCATCCCGACAACAGGGTAAGCAGACTTACGACAATGAATACTCCCACTACGGTAATGATATTTGCCTCTTCCGGTGAATTTGGATTAGTGGTCGAATAAAATACCCCGCCGCAAGCAGCGGGGTATTGGTGGAGTTCAGAACAGCTCT
>JBAXVE010000105.1:0-7509 GCA_037129245.1 Desulfuromonadales bacterium | reverse complement strand
TTCAAATTGTTTCACAGGCCGGACCACCAGCCGGTCCACCTGTTGAACCGCCAGGCGATGACGACGACGATGACGACGATGATGTTCAAATTGTTTCACAGGCCGGACCACCAGCCGGTCCACCTGTTGAACCGCCAGGGAATAGTCGACAGGATAAGGATATCCTGGATGATGGAGGTGACCGGTCACATGGCGGTGGGAATATACCGGATGGCGATTATTCAAGTGGTGCAACCACGCAGCTGGACTCCCTGTTGGATCCAGTGAAATAAATGATATTGTTTTGCGCCGTTTGATTATAAACGTCGCACCATAAAATTTCGTCTCAGTACTTGAGAGGAGCACAGTGAAAACGCCCTTCCGGAGAAATCCGCAAGGGCGTTTGGTGTGGCAGGAAACTGGATGCTTTATGATGAATCACTCTAAATGAGGGACGTCACCCTTCAGCATGATTTTATACAATCCAAGTAACGCCGAAATATTATGCTGGGTATAGTCAATACGCAGTTCATGACTGTCGAGGCTACGCCGGAAACCACCGAGACATCGTGATGGATTTTTTACATAGAGCGCAGATTCCGGCTGGATTTGAGTCTGGAGTTGGAAGCAGACGGAGTAATGTACACTTGCCAGAATTTTTTCCGACAGATCTTGACGACCGCACAATTGTGCCAGCTGATATGCTGCACAGAGTCCTTCGCTGCGAACTGCCACCGGAGTTGAACGGGGAGGCTCATAATAACTGCCCAGCCAGTCAGGATAACGTGGTTGACGGTTCTGCTTTCCGATTATTGCTTCGACAATATTAAATGCATGTGCAGAATACATGGGCTCTGGTCGCAGCCGGTACAGCTCATTCAGCGCGTATAAAAACCAGTGATCATGGATCAGTTCCGCCGTGATGATTCCCTTGTCGCGACCTGTAATCAGATAACAGGCGCCTTTTTCGGCAGCATCAAGCCAGGTGCCCTGTTTGTCTAACTGATAGAGACGGGTCAACGCAAAAATGGCCTCGCCGGGATAATATTCCGAAACAAACGGCATAACGTCTTCACTACTTACGCTCTGTTTATGGATTGAAAAATTACCCGACGGCAGCTGCGTTTCGCACATCCGGCACGCCAGTTCCTGCGCTGGCTTTAATAAAGCCATATCACCCGTGACATCCATATATTTTGCGAAGGCGAGTATTGCAAGGGCATTGCCGCCTAATTTGGTGTAGCCGCCTTCAACTACACACGCCAACCTTTCAGAAGATGTAGCACCATGATGGATATGCCCCTGCAAATATGCAATGGCACGCTCTGCCGCTTTCAGTAGATAATCTGTCTTCGTGATCTGGTACAGCTCAAGAAGCGCATATATTGAACCGGCATGTCGCAGAATATTGTAGCCATCCGGTACGCGATTTCTTCGAGGCTGATAGATGTAAGCGAAACGACCCTCAGGATTCACCGCTTCCGCCAGGTATCGTCCGGCCTCCTCAGCCGCATTCAACAGAATATCACAACTAAGTGAAGTGAACATGCGGTGCCCGCGATACAGGGGAACTGTCTGTCTGCCATCAGTGAAGATGCTGATGGCAGTGAACATGAACCGGCGGTTCACTCCCTCCCGCAACTCCCCTCTGAGCGGTTGCTCCGCCAGAAGCGCAGCAGCTGATTGTTTATCACCAGCCATCCCGTACAATGTTTTCTCCCTGTCAGTTGGGTCGAGACGAAGATCATGCACCCTGTTTACGAGGTCGAGCTTCAGCCACACAACTGTTCCATGATTAATCAGCTGTTTGCAGGCGCTCTCCAGAGCTTCTCTTATTCCATTTCCGGCTCCGAGGACAACCGTTGCCGGCGATTTTCCATCTGAAACCGATACGAAGACAATCCGCAGTGCAGCATCAGACAGCAGTGCCGAAGACAGCCCGCCAAAGGCGGCTCTTTTTTTCTGAACGGCGGCCCATACCGCTGATATCAGCGTGTTCCGGTGGCTATCGGACAGCCACTCCAGCGCTTCGCGAAGGTCATCAAACCACACTTCCGGTTGGATATGTGCAGCACGTACGTTCGTCCCTGATCCGGGCGGAGCATTTTCTCCTGTTGATGTATTCACCTGCGTACCCCTGTCTCCGCATGATGCGCTGAATTTCCTGTTCACATTTTATGAATCATCCTCAGGTGGGTGAGGTACTCATACTCAGCAGGACTTGTCAATCGTATTAGCACCGTTAGATCCCGACACGTTTGAAATATCTGCCACGGAAAAAGTCGACATTACTGCCAAAAAGTGAGAAAGGTAGAGTGGCAACATCATCTATTCAGAACCGATCGGGGAACAATCGTGCCTGCCACTGAATGTAAATCGCAGTTTTCCCTGATCATTACCGGTGACACGAGCTTCGGCGAGAATTACCAGGCACGCGAAGAAAGCTGTGGTCGTGAAAACATCCTCAAAAATCGCGGTTACGCCCACACCATGATTCATCTCGCACCACTTCTGCAACAGAGCGATCTGGTGCTCTGCAACCTTGAAACCGTCATCACAACTCTTCGAACATCACCGTTTGCTCAAACAAAGGGCTATGTCCATTGGAGCGATGTTCAGGAAACGCCGAAACAGCTGACAGCCCACAACATAAAGGCGGTCAGCCTGGCCAACAATCACAGCATTGATTTTGGCACAGCCGGCCTGAGTGAGATGTTACATGTGCTTGCCGACAACGGCATTACAGCCTTCGGAGCCGGCCATAACAGTGCTGAAGCCGCTTCCCCTTTTGACTACAATGTGACACTCACGCTACCGAATGGCACCACCCGGCTGATCCGGATTCGCGTCTACGCCGCTTTTGAAGTTGACGATTCATACCGCACCCGCTTTAAGGCCTATGCCGGCGCGTCTGAAGCAGGGACGAACCCGCTGGTGCCGGCCGAACTGTGCAGGGAAATCTCCCGCTCTAAAGCGGAGGAGCCTGACCGCTTTGTAATTGCGGTTCTGCACTGGCGGAGGGATTACAAGTGGAGATCAGACAGGCAGGCTGCAGTGGCACAGGAACTGGTGCGGGCTGGCGTTGATCTTATGATCGGCCACGGCTCACACATGATGCAGGAACTTGAAAAGGTCGATGGCCGCTGGATAGTGCACGGCCTTGGCAACTTTGTATTCAACAGCCCCGGCCGCTATGCGGTCATGAATGTTCCACCTTTCAGCCTCGTGGCCCGACTCACTTTCGATGTCACTTCGCTTTCCCCCAGTCTACGACTCTATCCGATCTTTACAGATAATCGTATCACCCGCTACCAGACCCGTTTCGTAACTGACAGCGAGTTCAGTGACGCAGTCGGTATACTGCGGGAAAAATCAACGGACGCTGAGGCGTTTGACCGCGACATATCCTGCGGAAGAGACGAGTATGGTCATTTTCTTATAATTCCGATTGGACCGCTGGCCGATGGCAGGACGAGTGAGGAAAACGTGAGGGCACCATCACCGGCAGCTGATCAAAAATCCTCTTCCGCAACACTTGATATTACGCATGTGTTTAAAGGCGCCAACATATACTGCAGCAGGCAGGCAATCAGGTTTACGGTCGAGTATGGCAGCGGGCTATTACAATACCAGAAGCGGAACAGACTGATCGACTCTCTTTTCGCAGTATTTCCCGACCTCTCCGCGACACTTCGGACGGCAGGACCACCGGCTTCCGAATCCACACCGGGAAACACCACTCTCAACGACCTCACAGATATTACGGCGGCCGTCGTGTTCACACTGATGCAGCGGGTGGATGAGAATATTCCCCCCCTGATAACGCTCGAATCTGGCTCGTCCGTATGTTTTTCGCTTATCTGTGAATACCATCGGTCTGCAGAAAATGCACAGGCATCTGCCCGATTGGCGGTAAAAACAGTGCAATCAATGCTTGACGATTCTACCGATCTGGCGCATGTGAGGAGAGAGGTGGCCGATTTTGTAAAAATCGGAAAACGGCGGGAACGACTACCCGGCAACACCGTTCATATTCTTGAAGAGGCTGAAGCGCGCGGTATTCCGATCAATAATTCCGGCGCCGGCCCGACAATTCTCGGTCAGGGTCGTTTTCAAAAAAGACTTTCACAGACAATGACAAGCAACACCGGTTTTATTGCCGTCAGGCTGGCAAAAGACAAACTTCAGACCCACTCCATTCTTCGACAGGCCGGAATACCGGTTCCTGATCACCGTGCAGTGGAACAAGCTGAGGATGCCGTGGCCGCCGCAGAGACTATCGGTTATCCGGTCGTGGTCAAGCCGGCCGGCGGCAGCATGGGGCGTGGAGTCAGCGTCCGGCTCGTGTCGCCCCAGGATGTTGCAGCTGCTTTCCATGAGGCGGTAAAGATCGGTAAACCGGTCATTGTTGAGAAATGCATAGCGGGATCGGATCACCGCCTGCTGGTCGTTGATGGCACCCTTGTGGCCGCATGCCAGAGGGTACCCGGCCATGTGGTCGGTAACGGAACAGACTCAGTCAGCACTCTGTTGAGCGTATTGAATTCAGATCCGCGCCGTGACAATCGCTTTATGCATACGATCGAGATCGATTTCGATGCCGAGCGGATGCTCGTCGAACAGGGGTTAGCGCTTAACTCTGTGCCGCAGACGGACGAAATTGTGTATCTTCGCTCAAAAGCCAATTCCTCAGCAGGTGGAACCTGTACCGGCCTGACTGAACTTGTGCATCCTGACAATCGCCGTGTGACCGTTGCAGCCGCCCGGGCGGTGGGGCTTGATATTGCCGGCGTCGATTTCATAACCACCGATATCAGCCGTTCGTACAAGGAAACGGGCGGGGCGATCTGCGAGGTGAACAACTGCCCGGGAATTACCGATTTGCATGTATCGCCTTCATCCGGTTCGTGCGTGCAGGTGGCGCCGTATATCCTCGATATGCTGTTTCCTCAGCCGGCGTCCGCTCGAGTCAAGACCATTGCGATATGCGGTGAGCGGAATCCTGCCCGTTTATCCCGCGCCGTGGAGCATCAGCTGCAAATGGCAGGCTATTGCAGCGGTCGAGCAACACGCAACGGCTTGTGGATAGGGGGAGATTGCGTCGAGACGAATGATTGCTCAACCGTTTTGGGAGCCGGGCGGGTTCTGTGGAACCCGGCAGTGGATGCTGCAGTTCTGGAGGTTTCGATCACGTCAATATTGCGTGAGGGACTCGGTTTTGATCGTGCAGAGGTCGTCGTAATCACCGACGTTCCGCAGAACTCTGAAACTGAGGTTACTTCAGAAGCGCTCGCAGCGATTGCGACAACGATCAGGACAGCACACCGCGCCGTGATTTTCGACTCCGATGATCCGCTTCCTGAAGTTCTTCAGAAGGCTGCTCACGGCAAAATGATATATCGTGTTTCAGCGGCCTCAGCAAATATTCCATCCACGGATAGATTTACTGTACTGACCGCTGCAGACAACACCACCGTTCTTGTTGAGTCTGCCGGAGAGCGGCAATTAATCCACCTGCCTGAGTTTTGCCCTGCAACCCGCGACACCATGCTTGCAATTGCCGCCTGCCACGCCGTCGGCATTTCTCTTAATGATATTGAAGACGCCTTCAAAGCCCTCTGTGACTGTTCCGTTGCGGATCAGCTTCTTCTCAGCGGACTCAACACCGTTATTGGCAGGGTGCTGCTGGCAACCCCTCGAAACAGCAGTGATGTCAAGATCATCTGCGATACTGCCCGAACGTGGGCGGCACCGCAGCGGCCTGATCTGTACATTCAGATGTCGTACTGCGGGGACCCTGCTCTTTCAGCTGCTCTTGCATCTGAATCCTCTCTGGGATTTGGTACGAAGTTCGAACTGAATCAGGACGGCAATTTAGCTCATCAATTTACCCAGCAGCATCTCTCGACAAGGGACCCGGCCGGCAAGCTGCTCATCATCACGGATGATATGGAATATTTTCGCAGAACTCTTCCACTGCAGTCTGGTGAAAGATGAGGCTTCGTACTTTTTCAGGGTCTGATCGCTTTTCAGTGGTGATTCACCTCTGGCTTATTCTGTTCGTTGCCGTATTACCGGCCCATGCCTTTGCTGCGGTATTTCCCGCTGCGCACTGGGGTAAGGTTTCGACACCGGAAGCAGCAGGGTGGTCAGCAACACTCCTGAAGGCTGCCGATGAATACGCCCGCACCTTGCAGACCGATGCCTTTCTAATTGTAGACAGCGGCGTGATCGTTCATGAGTATGGAGCGGTAAATCGGACTATGAATGTGCACTCGGTACGCAAGAGCATCCTTGCTGTATTGATGGGTATTTACGCCGACCGTGGCATGATCGATATTTCAAAAACACTGGCCGATTTGAATATCAACGACAAGAGCAACCTGTCAACCGCTGAAAGACAGGCCACCGTTCGTCAGCTGCTGCAGGCTCGCTCTGGAATTTATCACCCTGCCGCGTACGAGACACCTGGCATGAAAGCCGCGAGGCCGAGCCGGGGTGTTTTCCAACCGGGCGAACACTGGTATTATAACAACTGGGATTTTAATGCGCTGGGTACGATATTCAGGAAATTCAGCGGCCGGACGGTTTTTGAGGCATTGAACACCGATCTCGCAAAACCACTGCAGTTTGAAGACTTCAAACCGGCTTCAGACACCCGTTTTCTGTATGAAAGCACTTCGGAACATCCTGCCTATATCATGCGGCTATCAGCACGTGATCTTGCCCGTGTCGGCCTATTAATGGCTCACAGCGGCACGTGGGGGGACATCAGAATGCTTTCGCAGAAATGGGTCGATGAAAGCAGTACCTCATACTCCAACGCTTCTCCGGGGACCGGATACGGTTATCTCTGGTGGGTAGGCCTTGACGGATGGCATTTCAGGCAGCGGTTTCCCGGCAAAGTATTCTCCGCGCGGGGAAATCACGGCCAGTATATGGTTGTGGATCCCGTGCGTGATTTGGTAATTGTACACCTTGTTGATAATACAAAAGAAAATCATCGAAGCGTTTCTTCAAAACAATTCGGAGAACTGCTGAAGTTGATCTTGAACGCCGGAAATTTTGCAAATAAACAGTCAGCCTATCTCCATAACAAATCACAATCCCTAGAGAAGCGTTAGCATGTGAGTGAGTATTGATCATGACATGTAAAATAGGTTAGCTGGTAAAACTGCGTGACATTAGAATAATACTGATTGTTCATGGGACAAACACCAGGATATATAAAATTTTACTACTGAAAGTTATTTATCATTGATAGTTTTTTGCTTCCTACCAAAGTGCCATAAACATCGATAAAATGGGCCTTCAAGGGTTTACCCGCAACTGTAACAGGTGATTTCTGTTACGGGGTTTCTAAAATTCTTTGTTTTCAGAAAGTTACAACAGATTTTTCCCTTCGTTTTTACCCTACCCACCGACCACCCACGTGGTCAACGTATGTATTATTTCCTTTTCCTACTGAAAATTCTTTGGCTAGGAGTTTGTCGGGCTTGAGATTTTAACCAAATATTCTACCCGTTAGTT
>JBAXVE010000104.1:0-7562 GCA_037129245.1 Desulfuromonadales bacterium | reverse complement strand
ACCTCGGTGAACTGATCGAGGCCGGTGGAACCCGTAAAATATTCACCAACCCGGATAAGAAACAGACTGAAGATTACATCACCGGAAGATTCGGTTAGAAAAGGGACGATAAAAAATTTCAAATTATACCGATTCCAGATCAAAGATGATCACAAGGCGGCGAGGATTGAGACAGCGAGGCGTACATTTCCGTACGTTGAGCTGCCGAAGACGAGCCAACGAAGAGAGGGCTTTGATATGGAATCGGAATCAGGAGCGATAATGGCACACGAGCATATCAGCAGGGCGTTCGACATCGAACTGGATGAACTGAGACAGAGCATCCTGACGATGGGTGGCAAAGTGGAGTTAATGATCGCGAATTCCGTCAGGTCTCTGGTTGAAAGAAATACGGAGCTGGCAGAACGTACGATTGCGATGGATCATGAGGTGAACGGCCTTGAGGTGTCGATCGATGAACGGTGTCTTGAGCTGCTTGCCCTGCGCCAGCCGGCAGCACGGGACCTGCGCTTCATTACGATTGCCCTCAAGATTGTCACCGACCTGGAACGGATTGGCGACCAGTGTGCCAATATTGCAAAGCGCACCCGGGAACTGAATGAGGAGCCACCGCTCAAGCCGTACATCGATATTCCCCGTATGGCTCACTGGGCGGAGGTGATGGTGAAAGAGTCGCTGGACGCCTTTGTGCGGGGCGATGCTGAAATGGCGGTCAAGGTCTGCAAGGATGACAGCTTTGTTGATGATCTCAATATCCAGATTCAGCGGGAACTGCTGACGTTTATGATTGAGGATCCGGGTACTATCTCCCGCGCCATGAAACTCAATTATATCTCGAAATCACTGGAGCGGATCGCCGACCATGCCACCAACGTGGCAGAAATGGTGATTTTTATGGTGAAGGGGAAAGATATCAGACACACTATTGCGTAGAGTTGGAAAACCCCCAGCTGTACGACTCACCACCAGTGGTTATTTCGCTGCCTTCCGCCGCTCTTCTGTCCCCTGCGGAACTCCCAGGGGGGCTGCGGATTTCTGTCACGCCACAGTCCTGCCCGCCGCGAGCGCGCCCGTTCCTCCTCGCCGATATACTGTGATGCATAAGCACCCTGCAGATAATGGCGATAGGCCCAGGCCATCCCATCCGAAACCATTTCTCGGTTTATATCCCGCCCGTCACAGCGGATGACCGCAACCGTCCGTTTGTACTGATCGACATCGATGATTTCGGCGGTTACACGGCGTCCCATGATCTTCTCCTTGAGCGCCCGTTTCGATTCGTCACCGTAGGGCTGGCCCGGCTTGTCCGGTTTTTTTGTTTCAGGGGCGTCGATGCCGTAGAGCCGCACTTTGAGCTGACTGTGCTCACGGGTGACCAGCAGCACCGTGTCGCCGTCGTAGACCGTCTTGACCGTTCCGCCGATTGAGCGACCGGCAAAAGCATTGAATGAGAGAGTCAGCAGTACGCATACGGCAACAATTATTTTCATCAGATCAGCTCTCCGGGGTAATTGAATTCGGTCGTGCCGCTCAGACCCTTGCCGGTCTTGAAGGCCGAAAGTATGTCACCCCACTGTTCGCGGGGAGCCTCGGTCAGATCCGTCACAAAGGAGCTGCACCCCATGCGGCGCAGTTCCGCATGGCGGGCCGTCAATGAAAGCGGTGTGGCGGCGCTGATAGTCTGCAGTCCGTCGCGGGTCGTCACCATGTACGTTTCACCGCGGTCGGAGCGAAGCGGTGTGTTGCCATGCACCTCCTTGATCCTGATTTTGGTGGTCATGACCGGCAGCGGAGTGTAGATGGCTACCCGCCGTTCGATGGGGACATCAGCAGCGAGGAGTGCAGCCAGATTGACCGCATCATCCTCGATATACAGCGTTGCGCTCTCGGCGCCCAGTTCTCGCCAGGCCAGCAGCGCCTGACTGTTGAGCGAAAAGCAGCGATACCAGGCAGAGATGTGCACCCCTTCCAGCGGGCCGAGCAGGTCGAAATGGGAGAGATTGGCTGCCTCAAAACGCCGGAACCCGGCGCTGTGAAGCTGCTGCAGAACGTCCCGGTACAGCGGCAGGTCGCGGTCGAACAGCATGAAGGGGAGCTGCCAGATGATCCGCTCTTCGCAGCCGCGCATGCGGGGAAGGGTGGCGGGGAGCTGATGGATGACCGCCTTGGTAAGCACAATCAGCGTGCTGTCAGCCCCGTTTGTCAGGGGGAAACGCCACTCTTTGGGCTGATCGATTACAACGGCATGTGTTTCCGGCGCTGCGGAGCGCTGCCGGGTACTGTTTACACGGGCGACATCAGCGCGAGCCGACTGCCGTGCCGCTTCCTGCTGTTCGCCAGTCCCGCTGGAGGCAACTTCGCTCAACTGAAGATAGAACAGACGTCGCAGTTCCTTGAAAACCGCCATCGGGATCAGGACAGGAGGGAATTCCGGTGCCGTAAGTGATTCGAGCCGGAAACCGGTTTCGCCGCATTTTGAAAACTGCCCGGTCAGTACCGCCTGCATGTCCGTGCTGCGGGCCGGCTCCAGCGGCCCCAGCGGATAGCTGAATTCGTGGCGCGACCCGCTGAGATCGGCGGAAATATGAAGCGTGCCGTCCAGCAGTCGCAGCGTCAGGCTGCAGGGAATTTTCTCCCGGGGAGCGCCTTCCAGCCTGCGGTTGCAGGCGCTGTCGCTGAGGGTGAAGGCTTCTTTCGAGGAGACTTTGTACATTGAATCGCCTACAGTGACGCTGAACGGCGTATCGACCTCCACCGCGCTGCCTGCCCTGGCCTCAATAACCTTTCTGCCGTTCTGAAAAATCTCCCGCACCGTCCAGGCCTGCCCGGCCATATCACTTTTGGGCTGCACCCGCAGTCGATCTCCCACATGGAGGGCATCGCGGGTTTCAAAGACGAGGCGTTTTCCCTTGATCGCCTTTATCTGACCGACAAAACGTCCGGTGCCCCCCTTCTGCCATGGGTTGGCGATGTCGTCCGGCTGACCGGAAGCCAGAAAGCCTTTGGTTGGCGTGCGGCCGAAGGAGTATTTGAGCATCTCTTTGGCCGATGCCAGAGCCTCCTTGTGCGATTTTTCCGGGGCGTCCAGTACCAGCCGGTAGGCGCTCACCACGTTGGCAACGTATTCGGCGGACTTCATCCGCCCCTCGATCTTGAGCGATTTCACTCCCGCCCGCATCATGTCCGGCAGCAGGTCGATGGCAGACAGGTCGTTGGTTGAGAAATAATGCCCCTCCTTGCCGCGATGGTTGTACAAGCGTCGGCAGGGCTGTGCGCAGCGTCCGCGATTGCCGCTGTGCCCACCCAGCAGGGACGAAAAGAAGCATTGCCCCGACACGGAAAAGCAGAGCGCCCCATGCACGAAACACTCGATCTCGACGGAGGTTGCGGCAGCAATTGCGGCGATTTCATCGACAGCCAGTTCCCGGGCCAGCACTCCCCGCTGGAAGCCGAGCTTTTCCAGCATCTTGACGCCAGGCGTGTTGTGAATGGTCATCTGAGTCGAAGCATGCAGCTGGATGGCAGGGAAGTGGTTACGGATCAGTCGCGCCACGGCCAGATCCTGCAGGATCACCCCGTCCACCCGCATGCCGGCCAGCGCCGCCAGCGTGTCAACCAGCTGCGGCAGTTCCTTCTCCTTAACCAATGTATTCATCGTCACATAGATTTTTCGCTGATGGGCGTGGGCGTAGGCCAGCATCCGCTCCATCTGGCTCAGTGTGAAGTTTTTGGCGCGGGCACGGGCCGAAAAGTCCTGCAGCCCGGCATATACAGCGTCGGCACCCTTTTCAAGGGCCGCAAAAAAAGATTCCAGCGAACCGGCCGGGGCCAGCAGTTCAGGTTTTGTAGGGTGCGGTGTCATTTTCGATTTTACTTCACTTTTTGTTGGTTTTAATTTTGCAATTCAAGAAACTTCTGTGGGGTTAACACTTGGATTTCTCCTACACTCTTGAAATCTGTGTCAAAGGTGATCAGATAGGAACACCGGGTTTCAATGGCTGTTGAAAGAATGATCGCATCAGCAATAGCCAGCCGATTGGCTTTTTTTAGGGCGGCTGTACGCAGAATCCAGCCATTGCGAAATTCTGTGATGGAAAGCAGGGAGAGCGATTCTATGGATTTGACGATTCGTGCAGCTTCAGCGGATTGATCAGCAGCGGTGAGAATGGCAGCCAGTTCCAAGATGGTAATGGTGGCAACAACGGATTTGATGCGTTTGGTGAAAAGTAGCTGGAAAAAAGCGGCACAGCTTTCGACCTTGTCAGGTTCGTTATTGAAAAAGCCAAGCAGTACATTGGTGTCGATGCAGACTGTCACAGCCCGCGCCATTCACTACGAATTTTTCGCTGCATTTCAACCGAGTCTGCCCCCGCAAGATTATGGCTGATGCCGCGCAGTGCAAGAAAACCCATTTCTGCTTTAGTCAACTGATTCCGTTTCGATGTTGTTTTAGGGAGCAAAAGCTTTACCTCGGTATGTTCCGGCAGATTGACGGGTGTGCGGGGCACGAATACACCATGTTCATAGGTGGCAGCAATGGTCTGTGGCATTGTGGGAAACCTCCCTTTTGATGAAATGACAGTAACACAGAGAGCAGTGTGAGGCAAGTTTCCTTGATGCCCAGATGTCCCTATTTATTCCCCAGTCAAGGTATTTGAACGGTCGGCGGAGCTTTTCCCGCCGGTTCCGGTGCTGCCGCTGGTTGAATGTTTGATACACTGTCTATATTTCCGATTTTCGCCCGATGTAGACCCCTATCGGAACTGTGTACATGACCTTTTCATCTTCCAAACGAGCATTGATGCCAAAATTGTCGATCCCAACGTCATTGGTAACCATGTCTCTCAGCTTAGGTTCATCACTTGGATTTGGAAAAGACGCCCTTATTTGGGTTTCCAGTTCAATGTCAACTCCGTAGGCGCTTTGGTGACAATCACGCAGACCTGAATCGTGAAATAAAGTGGAAAACTCTTCATGTGTGAGCGCGTGGGTGTGTGACGGGTCTCTCATAATTTCAAGGCAATCATAGGCTTCCGATTTTGATGGCTCCATGGCTACATCAGCTACCATAACCCGACCATCGGGCCTACACACCCTGATCATTTCCGTCAATGCCTTTTCTGGAGCGAGTAAATGATGGAAACTGTAGCGAGTTATCACAAGTGAAAATGAATTGTCCGCGTAAGGTAGCGGTACGGCATCCCCAACTGCCCATGCAAGGTTTTCCAACTTCAGCTCGTTTTGACGTTTCTCAGCCTGCTCAATCATTGCAGGGGTTATGTCTATTCCTGTCACATGACCGGCATGCTTGGCAAATTCGCAGGCAACCATGCCTGGGCCGCACGCAACATCAAGTACAGTGTCATTCTGACAAACTTCGGATAGCTTGATTAGAATCTTCATGGCGTCGAAGTGCCCTGGCACCTGAGTGAATGGTATGGCTTGTCGTGAAAATTGATCGATAATTTTTGCTTGATGATCTTGTTTGCTGTGATTGGTCATAGTACACTCCTTTTCTGCCAAACTCTTATTCACCAGTTCACGCTTGCGCATGAACTGGTGATCTTCCCAAATGGAAAATTTCATCGCTCCATCAGTCCGGCAAGTTCAACCAGGGGCAGCACTTCTACTTCTTCGGCCAGCGAATAACGACTGTTGCCGGGGTATACCTGCCGCACAAACCTTAACGTGAAATGATGTTTTTTGACCGCCGTCAAGTAATTATCCGAAAGCGGGGTATACTGTCTCTACCATGGACGAAGCGAAAACAGCAATCGAGTTTACTCGAACATCAACCAGAGGGAGGAATTTCAAATGAGTATGTTCTGTAATCAATGCGAGCAGGCAGCAAACGGGACCGGATGTAATGTAGCGGGCGTATGCGGCAAGAACCCGCAGGTGGCGGCGCTGCAGGATCACCTGCTGTACGGCTTGAAGAGCCTGGCACTATATGCCGATAAACTGGGCCGCAATGCCGAGATTGATCGTTTCACCATTGAGGGGCTCTTTACCACCGTGACAAATGTCGATTTTGACGCTGCCCGCATCGCCGGAATGATTACCACCTGCTACCAGCTGAAAGAGAAAGCCAAAACCGCTGCCGGTGTGACACTGAGCGGAGCGGTGGCTGACTGGAAACCGGCTGAAAATCTGGCCGGTATGACCATGCAGGGAGAAACCTATGGACTTGAAACGCTGCACGCCAACGAAGATATCCGTTCCGTTATCGAAATAGTCACCCTGGGCCTGAAAGGAATGGCCGCTTATATGGATCACGCCATGATACTGGGCAAAAGTGATGACGAGGTGATGGCGTTCTTCCAGAAGGCGCTGGCAGCCACCACTGATTCCAGCCTGGGGCTGATGGATTTTGTCGGCCTCTCGATGGAGTGCGGCAAGCATAACCTGACCGTCATGGGTCTTTTGAACACGGCCCACACCGATGCCTACGGCCACCCGGTTCCGACAGCCGTACAGCTCGGCACCAAAGCCGGCAAGGCCATCCTGGTCACCGGACACGATCTGAAAATGCTGGAGGAACTGCTCAAGCAGACCGAAGGCAAAGGAATCAATATCTACACCCACGGTGAGATGCTGCCGGCCCACGGCTATCCCGGCCTGAAGAAATACAGCCACCTGGTTGGCAACTTCGGCGGTGCCTGGCAGGATCAGGCCAAGGAATTTGCCAACTTCCCCGGTGCAATCATCTTTAACACCAACTGCATTCAGAAGCCGTCCGACAGCTACAAGGACCGCCTCTACACCTGGGGGCTGGTAGCCTGGCCGGATGTGAAACATGTTGACGGCTGGGATTTCTCGGCGGTCATCAACAAAGCCCTCGAACTCCCCGGTTTTGAAGACAATCCCGGCAAAGAGATTCTAACCGGTTTCGGCCACAACGCCGTGCTGGGCGTAGCCGACAAAGTCATTGCCGCAGTCAAATCCGGCGCCATCAAGCACTTCTTCCTGATCGGCGGATGCGACGGCGCCAAATCGGGACGCAACTATTACACCGAGTTCGCCGAGAAACTCCCCAGTGACACGGTTATCCTGACGCTGGCCTGCGGCAAGTACCGCTTCAACAAACTTGATTTCGGCGACATCGGCGGCATTCCCCGACTGCTGGATATCGGCCAGTGCAACGACGCCTACTCGGCCGTCCAGATCGCCGTGGCCCTGGCGGGAGCCTTCGAATGCGGCGTCAACGATCTGCCGCTTTCCATGATCCTTTCCTGGTACGAGCAGAAAGCGGTTGTCATCCTGTTGAGCCTGCTGCACCTGGGTATTAAGAACATCAAGCTCGGGCCGACTTTGCCGGCCTTTGTCACCCCCAACGTGCTGAATTTCCTGGTTGAGAACTTCAACATCGCGCCGATTACCACCGTTGATGCTGATATGAAGGCAATTCTGGGGTAGGAACAAGGAACATAGATTTACTATTGCCCCCGTTGGAGATTCCAGCGGGGGTATTTCATTTTAAATTATATGAGTTATCACCATTTTTTGATGGGCGCGCTCAAACTCCAAGTGCAACATCCTTGGGAGATAATGTTGCATGGGGA
>JBAXVE010000103.1:0-7587 GCA_037129245.1 Desulfuromonadales bacterium | reverse complement strand
AAAACCAAGCAACGCCGCAAGCGGCGGGGAATTTACCCGAAGGGATTGAAGGGGATCAGACCATCCAGAAAACTATCAGCATCGGCTGCAGTGAGTTCCCCACCGATTGCGACGCATTCTGGCAGGCCATCAAGTACGCCGATGTGGCCCTGTATGTGTCGAAAGACCAGGGGCGCAACCGCTGCACACGCTTCACTCAAGAAATGTGGGTCGGGGAGCAGTTTTGAAATTATTTGACACTCTCTGTTTGAGAAAGAGTTAACTTTACTATGAAATTGACCGAATTGCGAAAAAGCAGCAGTGCCACACCCTTTCTGTCCATATTCCTGATTGCCGGGATTGGCTGGACGTTAGTGACAGCACTCGTTATCATCTGGGATTGGAACGACCGCCAGGCATTTTTGAACAGTAACGCACTCAGCAGCGCCAGGGCAACGTTTGAAAAAGATATTTCATTCCGCCAATGGGCCTCTAAGCATGGGGGCGTCTACGTTCCGGTGACTCCAGATACCCCTCCGAACCCGTACATCAAGGTTCCTGAACGTGATATCGTCACTCCGTCAGGAAGACAGCTGACGCTGATGAATCCGGCCTACATGACCCGTCAGGTGTACGAATTGAATAATCACAATCTCAATGCACCCCAGGGACATATAACCAGTTTGAAGCCGATTCGGCCGGAAAACGCCGCGGATCCGTGGGAAAGGAAAGCCCTTGAGTTTTTTGAAAAGGGTGGGAGCGAGCAAAGTGAGTTTCAGATCGCATACGGTAAACCGGTTTTCCGCTTCATGCGCCCACTCAAGGTTGACAAAGCCTGCCTGCCATGTCACGCCGAGCAGGGGTACCGCGAAGGGGAAATCAGGGGGGGGATCAGCGTCACGATTCCAATGGCCGACGTAGTTGAGTCCACTCGACGCAGCAGTACAAAACACATAGTCGTAATCTCTCTGGTCTGGCTGCTGGGAGTGACAGGCCTCTGGTTCGGCCTGCAAAAGGTTAAGAGAGGTTCGCTGGCACTGCAAGAAGAGCGGAACAATCTGAACACCATCTTTGAATCGTCACCGGTCGGCATCATCATGGCTGATAACATGCTTAACGTTGTCAGGACAAATCAGGCCGCCCGCGCCATCTTTGGCGGCAATCCGGAAGCAACCAACACATCCGTGCGCTGCGGCGATCTGCTGGGCTGCAGAAAACATTCCGATGCCCCCGGCGGCTGCGGATTTGCCGAAGGGAACGCCTCCTGCAGTATTATGAGTTCCGTCCGGCTGGCCGTCAACGATAACGTCAACACCCTGCATGCGGAGTGCTGCATCGAAATTACGAAAAACGGCGTACCGCAGGATATCTGGCTTCATTTCGGAACGGTGCCGCTTGAGCGGAACGGAATCCGTTACGCACTCCTTTCGATCGAAGACGTGACCGACCACAAGCGAACCGAACAGGCGCTGGTCGAGAAGATGGATTTTACCGAAAATCTGCTGCAAAATTCCACAACGCCGACTTTTGTCATCGACGCTCAGCACCGGGTGCTGATCTGGAATCGGGCCCTGGAACGACTGACCGGAATCCGCTCCCAGGAATTAGTCGGCACCACAGAGCAATGGCGGCCTTTCTACCCGTCTCCTCGCCCTTGTCTGGCCGATATCGTGCTTGACGGACTTTACGAAGAATCAGCGGAACTGTATATCAATCTCACCCGCTCGCGACTTATTCCCGACGGTCTGCACGCAGAAGGCGATTTCTCCTTCGCCGCCCGCCGCTGCCGGCTGGTATTCTCATCAGCCCCCATCCGTAATCACGAAGGACAGGTTATCGCAGCCATCGAAACGCTTGAGGACATCACCGAACGCATCTCTCTGGAAGCACAGCTGTTCCACGCCCAGAAGATGGAATCGGTCGGCGTTCTGGCCGGCGGTATCGCCCACGATTTCAATAATGTACTGACGGTCATCAGCGGCTATGCCGCCCTGCTGCAGCTCACTACCCGAGGTGATGAACGCAATCAGCACATCGCCAACGAGATTGCCGATTCAGTTGACCGGGCTGCTGATATGACCCGCAGTCTGCTCGCCTTCAGCGGTAAGCATGAAATAATGCTGCAGTATGATGACCTCAACCTGATTCTTGCTAATATTCGAAAAAGTATGGGGCGCCTCATTCGTGAGGACATTACCCTTGATTTTCAAACCGGGGCAGAACAGCTTCAGGTGTATGTTGATCGGGTACAGATTGAGCAGGTGCTGATCAACCTGGTGGTTAATGCCCGTGATGCCCTGGGAGCCGACGGAAAGATCTCGGTATCATCGTGGCTCGCCCTGTTTGAAGAGGAGCAGGTTGAGGGTACTGCCGTCATTCCTGCCGGTCGCTATGCCTGCATGAAGATCGGCGACAATGGTTCCGGCATGAGCAACGACACCATCGAACATATTTTCGAGCCGTTTTTCACAACCAAGGAAAAGGGAAAAGGAACCGGCCTGGGCCTTGCTATCGTCCACAGCATTGTCACTAAACATAACGGCTATATTTCGGTCATCAGCTCGCCCGGTACCGGAACTGAATTCCGTATCTACCTGCCGCTGTTCACCGGGGAGATGCACCGGAAACAGGCTGCCCCGGTGCAGACGATCAGCCACCACGGTACTGAAACCGTACTGGTTGTCGAGGACGACATCGCCATCATGAAACTGCATCAGGAGGTACTGGTCCGCTACGGCTACACGGTGCTGGTTGCTGGTGATGGTGTTGAGGCACTGGAGGTTTTTAATAATCATGCCGACGAAATCCAGATCGTCGTCGTAGACGTGATCATGCCACGCATGAACGGCAGGGAGACTGTTGAAGAATTACGGAAGCTGAAACCGAAACTGCCGATTATCATGACCAGCGGTTATACCGATGAGATCGTCAACCGCGCATCGCTGGATAAACTGAGGGTGTCCTTCCTGCAGAAGCCGGTCAGACCGCTCGACCTGCTGGCGACCATACGTGCAAACTTGTAACAAACCGCAGTTGAACCACGGAGCAATAGAGAAATAATGACATTACATTAGAAACCATACTCACTATAACGGTGAGTCTCAAAAGGACTTTTTCAGGAAGATTCTCCTCTGTTTATGCTCTGTTGCACCGTTGCTCCGTGTTTCAAATGCTTTTCCGTTTCAGGCATTTCTCCATCAGCACGGCATCATCAACTCCGTCGTAATAACGGGGACGACTGCCGCAGCGGCTGAATCCCATCCCTTCATAGAGCTTAATCGCAGCCATATTGGTTTCCCGCACCTCAAGGGCAAGCACTTCGGCACCCTCGCCGGAGGCTATCCCGAACGCATAATCAAGCAGCAGCCTGGCAACCCCCCTACCCCGCTGATCGTGAGAAACGGCGATATCAAGTATTTGGGCCTCCTCGAACAACGACATCAGACAGACATACCCGAGCACCCCGGTTTCATCGGCAGCGACAAACGGGAACGAATGCGGCGAATCAATTTCATGCTCGAAATGCTCCCGTTTCCAGGAATGCGGGAATGAAGCCTGTTCGATCGCAAGAACAGCGTCGAGATCGCTGGAGGTCATTGGACGGATAATCGGCATACTGTCTCTACTCATGCCGCCATAATAGGCACGGTGTTTGAAGATGTAAACTGCAAGAAATCGTTGAAATCAAAAAAATCGGGGTGCCTCTCTATGAGAAGCACCCCGATCTGACACAATTCAAAATTACTACGATAAATCGCTCTAATCTTCCTTCTTCACCGTAAACTTGTAGCCGCTGAACATGCTGGAAATCTCGCTGCCATGCTCCTTGATGTCCATCAGCCAGGCACTGTAAATGTGGTTGATGATGAAGCCGAAAATCAGGTACATGCTGAAATGGTGCGCCAGACGCATCCCCTGGTTGGAGAAGAGCGAGTACATGAAACCGAGGGATTTGTGCATCATGCCGTTAGGAGCATGCTCCGCGTACAAAGCGAATCCTGTTGTTATCATCAGAATATACAGGAAGAACAGTGCCAGATAGGCGCTGGTCGCGACAGCGTTATGCCCGATAGATTCCGGTACTTCCCTGTCGATGAACATGTAGTAGCGTAGCATCTTGATCATTTTCTCGCGCCCTTTGTCAGTAGCAAAGGGAAAAAATTCCTTCCAGCCGGCATACTTGTTGCCCACCAGCGACCAGAGAACGCGAGAAGCAAGGCTCACCGCAAAAGCGTATGCTGCGGTGAAATGCACAAACCGGATCCACCCCATGGTGAAATCTGACGTCGAACTGCCGAATGAAAAGGGTGTACCGATGAAGAAACCGGTAACGGCCAGGGTCACAATGGAGGCTACATTGACCCAATGGCACCAGCGTACCGGCAGTTCCCAGATGTAGCGTTTAAACTTGGGTTGATGCGGCATGGTACCCCCCTTTCTAGGAAACTTTGACCTTGACCAGTTCATTGCCGTTGGCATCCATCACATGGACAGCGCAGGCAAGGCAGGGGTCAAAGGAGTGGATGGTGCGCAGTATCTCAAGCGGCTTGTTCGGATCAGCCATCGGCGTCCCCACCAGAGCGGCTTCATAGGGACCGCGCTGCCCCTTGGCATCACGCGGCGAAGCGTTCCAGGTTGACGGCACAACCGCCTGGTAATTAAGAATTTTCTGATCCTTGATCTTGATCCAGTGCCCCAGCGCGCCGCGGGGTGCCTCATGCCAGCCGTAGCCCTTGGCTTCAGCGGGCCAGGTGGAGGGATCCCACATTTCATTGGCGTGGATACGGTAATCGCCTTTGCCGATGTTTCCGATTAACTCATCGAGCCATTTGGGGGTCTGCTGGGCGACCAGCAGGCAGTCGATTCCGCGAGCTGCGGTGCGGCCGAGAGTTGAGAAGAGCGCCGGTGCGCCGACACCCAGCTTGCCGAGCACCAGGTCGACAACCGCCTTGGTCTGCTTGTGGCCGGAGGCATAGGCCACAAGGATGCGGGCCAACGGACCGACTTCCATCGCCTTTTCTTCGTAGCGGGGAGACTTGACGAAGGAGTATTTTGCGTTGGTGTCAAGGTTCTTGTAAGGAGGTTTCGGTCCCGTGTAACGGACTTCGGTATCCCCTTCGTACGGATGCAGCCCCTTGCCGTTGCCGGCCGGATTGTCAAACCAGGAGTGATCGACGTATTCGGCGATTTTACCCTGATCAACCGGCAGAACCTTGGAAAGATCCTTATTCAGCAGGGCACCGGCCGGGAACCAGAGATTGCCGCTGGCATCGGGGAACTCGCCGTAGCAGAGGTAGTTACCGACGCCGCCGCCGATACCGGCCCACTCCTTGTAGAAGGAGGCGACAGCCAGCAGATCGGGTATGTAGACCTTCTCGACGAATTCCTGCGCCTTTTTCAGCAGGCGCTTGATCTCGATCAGTTTGTCAGCGTTAAGAGCATTCTGGGAATCGGGATCGATCGGGATCGACATGCCGCCCACCAGGAAGGTCTGCGGATGCGGGTTTTTACTCCCCAGGATAGCGTGAATCTTGATGACGTCTTTCTGCCACTCGAGAGCCTCAAGGTAGTGGGCTGTCGCCATCAGGTTGGCCTCAGGCGGAAGTTTGTAAGCCGGGTGTCCCCAGTAGGCGTTGGCAAAGGGGCCGAGACGGCCGGAAGCGACAAAAGCCTTGACCTTGTCCTGCACCGCTTTAAAGTAGGTGGCAGAGTTGTTCGGCCAGTCGGAGAGAGAAGCAGCCAGTTTCGACGTGGCAACCGGGTCAGCCTTCAGGCCGGAAGTAATGTCAACCCAGTCCAGCGCATGCAGGTGGTAGAAGTGGATCACATGATCCTGCACATTCTGGATGCCCATGATGATGTTGCGGATCAGCTGGGCATTGGGAGGAATCTTGATCTTGAGGGCATCCTCAACCGCGCGGATCGAGGCAATCGAATGCACGGTGGTGCAGACGCCACAGAAACGCTGCGTCCAGAACCAGGCGTCACGCGGATCGCGCCCCCGGAGGATTTTTTCAATACCACGGAACATGGTGGCGGAACTCCAGGCATCCTTGATGAAGCCCCCTTCCACCTCGGCCTCGATGCGGAGATGCCCTTCTATTCTGGTAATCGGATCTACGACAATCCTGGCCATATATTATCCCTCCTTCGTTTCTTCAGGTTCTTTGTCTTTACGGAGCGCATTCAGTGCGCCATGAACAGCGAAAGCCGCACCGGCGCCGGCTGCCAGGCCGAGACCGATCTTGTCGGCGGTTTGCTCGATGCCGAAGCCGGGAACGTTGGGCAGACGGCGGTACATGGGAGACATGGTATCCCAGAATTTTGGTTCAGAACAGCCGACGCAGCCGTGTCCTGAAGCGACAGGCCAGCTGGTTTTCTCGTTGTAACGCTGGGTCGGGCAATTGTGGAAGGTAGCTGGTCCCTTGCACCCCATTTTGTAGAGACAAAAACCTTTGCGGTGGGCGTCGTCACCCCAATGCTCGACATACTGGCCGGCATCGAAATGAGGACGGCGCTCGCAGTTGTCATGAATGCGCTTACCGTAGGCAAACAGCGGGCGACCGTGGCTGTCCATGGCCGGTATCTTGCCGAAGACCAGATAATGGACGATGGTGGCGGTCAGGTTATCAGCGTTGCAGGGGCAGCCGGGCAGATTGATGACCGTCGCGCCGGGCACGGCCTCCTTGACCCCGACCGCGCCTGTAGGATTGGGAACTGCAGCAGCGATGCCGCCGTAGGCTGCGCAGGTGCCGATGGCAATCGTGGCCAGAGCGCTGCCGCAGACCTTACGGGCAAGTTCGAGGTGCGTCTTGCCGCTGGTGCAGCCGTACACGCCATCATCCTTCATGGATATCGAACCTTCAACGACACAGATATACTTGCCCTTGTAGGTTGAAATCGTTTTTTCGAGAGCCTCGTCAGCCTGATGCCCGGCCGCCGCCATGATAGTCTCATGGTAGTCGACCGACAGGATGTCAAGAATTATTTCACCGACGGTCGGGTTGGCTGCACGAAGCAAAGCTTCGCTGTCGCCGGTACAGTCCTGGAAGTTCATCCAGACTAACGTCGGCCGCTTGACCTCATCGAGCGCCTGCGCCACCGATGGAGCGAACGATGCCGGTAGCGCCATTGCTGCCGTCATCGCAGAGCAGAACTTGAGGAAGTCACGACGCGACACCCCACGCTCCTTGAGAATCTCACCCACGGAGTATTCCCGTTTTTCTAAACCATGTTCTGAATTCACCGCGGCATCACTCTGCTGTTTTTTAGCCATGCTAAACCCCCTTTCAGAAGTTCCTACCCTTTTCATATATTAAATCAGTCACAAAGCCAATGTCGGGATTATGTATAATTATAATCGAGTTTTATTGCAAGATTTTTTTAGTGTATACAATCTATTGCATATTTCAGCCGGCTCTGCAGCGACAGGACAGGCAGCATGACATGTTGGATATCGATTGAAATTTTGAGCAGAGGTTGGAGGATGAACTTTGGAAACAGCTGAGTCTTTTGCAAAACTCCAAAAGTCCCCTCCATCTTGGCGGGGGTTAGGGTGGGGGGGAGGTTGCCATGAAATCAGCATGTTGCAGCTTCACCCCCCCCCCC
>JBAXVE010000102.1:0-7594 GCA_037129245.1 Desulfuromonadales bacterium | reverse complement strand
CTACCAAAAACCAAGCAACGCCGCAAGCGGCGGGGAATTTACCCGAAGGGATTAATCTTGGCATTGTATCCTATCTGTTGCTCGTACTGATGAGGGATCACAACCAGAGGGCAGCTGCACGTTAGAAGATAAAGCGCATTCTACCCAACAGGAGATCGACCTACATGAAGAAGAGCTCCCTGCGTTGAGGTTCTGCGTGTTTCAGGAGCATAAAGAATGGACTTTTTCTTTCAGATTGTTTTCAAATACCTGAGAAAACTGAATATCAGAGTAGTGACCTGCATAGTTGACATTATTGAAGATGACTGGAAAACGTCAAAGCTGTCACCCCGCTCTAAGCGCGATATTAGGCGAGCGCAAGCTTCTTCTCCGACTGACAGGTCTTCCTCCAACATTTCCAGACCACTCCGCGTGCAAGGCGAAGGCCAACCCTGGCTCGAGGATAACTGGAAACCGGAGGGTGCTTTCTACAACGCCATAGATTGGGTGCATGCTGGCCTCTCCATGGTTGTATTCGGGCTGGTGCTGATTATTGTCTGCGCGATCGGGTATCTGCTCGCGCGCCGCTTCTGCGAGGAAGGTTTTGTTGATTGGGTCGAAGTTGCGGCGGGCGCCTTCAGTGGCTGCGGCCTGCTCTTCGTGGTGCTGGGGGGATTTCAGTGGCGGAGCGCAGTGAAGAGTGGCTCGCTCGAATTGCGTTTCACCCGCTTCCCGTATTTCCTCGGCGAGCCCCTGGAGGTGCGTCTCTGCCGGCCAGCCACGAGCAGCCAGGTGCGTCGACTGACCGCCACGCTGGTCTGCCGGGACGATCAGACCGCAGCCGAGTTCGCCTGGCAGGAGACTCTAGATCTACCGGTACCACCATCGGTCCCCTGGGAGATTCCAATCAGATTCGCGTTGCCGGCGAACGCTTCGCTGTTTACCGTTAGGTCCGGTGAGGACGGCATAAGAGGTCCCTGTGAGTGGAGCCTCGAGGTTTTGGGTGAGGTGCCCGGCTGTAAATTGAAAGTGGAATTTCCCGTGCCGGTTTATGCAAAGCCGGGCAACACACTTCCCGTGTCTTGATTCGCGAAGGCACCAGAGGTCTGTTGATGCCACCTCAAACCAAGTATACATTCTGCGCTTGATCACCAAATTGACAAAAGAATGTAAAAAGCCCACCCGTTCACGCGGTGGGCTTCATTGTCGTGCAGTGGTGACACGTTCCTTACTGATTACGTAGCAGGATCTTCTCGCCTTTATGGCGTCCCAAAATATACCATCCATAATCTCATCTGAGTGCTTTCGGGGGTTGCTTGAGTCAGGCTTTTGCCCTGGCAAAGGAGACAGCAGATAATTTCCTAACCCACGGAACCGATTCCGAAATATCCCGTTCCTACCGTCCTGTAGTTTTTGCTTCAATCCTGCCATTCGTATTTGTAGTGCCGCATCAGACTGTCTTGTTCTGTGATGACGCCGGAGAACGCAGTGAAAGACGAAAACCACCACGTTGACATCAGTACCCTTGAATGTTACTCTCCCATAATCGCTGTCTCAGGAGGTTGTTACGTGATTCGTGCTGATCTTGAACTTCAGATTGATACGTTAAAAGATCCGTTGGCTAACAAGTCGAGGTCGCATGATTATCAGGCGTGAGCGCCCCCTCCGGACACCGGTTTCGTCAAATCCCCGCCAGGCGGCATGCGAAACCCTTCTGCGCATTAAGGATGAGGGGGGCTTCGCCGACCGCCTGATTGACAGCGCGCTGGATGGAGGTACCCTGACCGGTCCGGATCGCGGGCTGTACACCGAGCTGATATTCGGGGTTCTGCGACGCCAGGGGACTCTCGACCATATTCTCAAGAACCTGCTGGATAAACCTCTCGCCGAGCTTGACCCCACGGCTCTGGTCATCCTGAGGAGCGGGCTTTATCAGCTGACTTCTCTGGACCGCATTCCCGAATCAGCTGCCGTCAACGAGGCGGTCAATCTGGCAAAAATCATGACACCGCGCACCAGTGGCCTTATTAACGCCGTGCTGCGAAACTATCTCCGTCGCCGTGACACCATCACCTTCCCCGACTCGGCCACAAATCCGGCTTCATCAATAGCCGCCCGACACTCACAACCGGAATGGCTGGTGGAACAGTGGATCGAGCAACTGGGAGCCGAGGAGGCAGACCAGGCAGCTGAATCGCTTTCGCAACAGCCTCCTCTGACACTGCGAGTGAATCGGCTCCGCACGGATCGCAACCAGCTGCTGCACGAATTTGAACTTCAGGGAATCACGGCCGCTGCCTGCAGCTACGCTCCCGACGGCATCACCGTCACCTCCCGACAGTCCGTGTCAGCATTACCGGGGTTTGAAGCGGGCTATTTTACCGTTCAGGATGAATCATCACAGCTGGCAGCACAGCTGCTTGGCGTAGAGGCGGGGGAAAAGGTCTGGGACGCCTGTTCTGCCCCGGGAGGAAAAACCTGCCACCTGGCCGGGCTGATGGATGATCGCGGCGAGCTGCTGGCAACTGACATCTCCCGCACCAAACTGACCCTGGTACAGGAGACAGTCCGGCGATTGGGGCTTACGTGCGTCTCAACTGCGGTAGCCGACCTGCATCAACTATCCTCGATGAAGGAAGGATTCTTCGACCGAATCCTGCTGGACGCCCCCTGTTCAGGACTGGGAGTTATCCGCCGCAACCCGGAAGCCAAATGGCGGCTCTTTTCCGGGGATATCACCCGTCTGGCAGCGGTCCAGAAAACTCTGCTGAAAAACGCCGCAACCCGTTTGGAACCCGGAGGAACACTGCTCTATTCAACCTGCTCCACCTCGGAAGCCGAAAATGAGCTGGTTATTGAAGATTTTCTTGTACATCATCCCAATTTCGCTCTGGAGAACCTGCACGAACTCTATCCGGAATGGAGCAGCCTTTTCACCGCTGCCGGCATGTTTCGTGTATGGCCACATCGACATTCCATGGATGGATTCTTTGCCGCACGGCTGAAAAAAAACGCATGATCCGGGAGTACTCATGAAAAAGATAGCCCCCTCAATTCTTTCCGCCGACTTTTCGCGCCTCGGCGATGAAATCCGGGCCGTGGAGGCCGGCGGCGCCGATTACATTCATGTCGACGTCATGGACGGCCACTTCGTTCCCAACATCACCATCGGTCCACTGATCGTCAGTGCTGTCCGCAAGGTTACGTCTCTGCCGTTGGACGTTCACCTGATGATCGAGAATCCGGATCGCTACATCCCTGACTTCGCTGAGGCGGGCGCCGATATTATCGTTGTGCATGCCGAAGCCGTCAATCACCTGCACCGCAGCGTGCAGTTGATTAAATCACTGGGGAAAAAAGCGGGGGTATCGCTCAACCCGGCCACGCCACTCAACGTCCTCGACTACATTCTTGCCGAGCTGGACCTGGTACTTTTAATGACCGTCAATCCCGGCTTCGGCGGCCAGGGGTTCATAGAGGCCTGTCTGCCCAAAATCCACTCTCTGCGGGCAATGCTCGACCGGCGCGGCAGCGAGGCCGAGCTCGAGGTTGACGGAGGAGTCAAGGCCTCCAATATTGCCCGCATAGCCCACGCCGGGGCGGATGTCTTCGTAGCCGGCAGCGCCGTTTTCGGCAGCAGTGACTATGCAGCCACTATCGCTGATATGAAAAAACAGGCAAAAGAACCGCTGCTCTGAAACAGCAGTTGCCCAGCCAGGCACACAGACAATATTAAAATTGAGTTTTATAGGGAGTTGGGCTAAACTTCACGACCATGCCAACCAGCGTACTGATCATAGATGATTCTGAGACCGTCCGGGAGCAGATCATAAAAACGCTTGAGTCGTACGAGCTTTTCTCGCGTTACTACGAAGCTATCGATGGCCTTGAAGGGTTCAAGAAGCTGCTCTCCTCCCCCGTGGACATTATCCTCTGTGACCTCGAAATGCCGCGGATTGACGGTTTCAAGTTTCTCAGCATGCTCAAGGCCCGCCCGGATCTTCAGGATGTACCGGTCATCATACTGACCGGAATGAATGATCGGGAACTCAAAATAAAAGGACTCGAACAAGGCGCCAGCGACTATGTCACCAAACCGTTCGACCCGGGCGAACTGGTGGCCCGCGTCAAGGTTCACCTTAAAATAAAGAAACTGCAGGATGATCTGAAACGCTCCAATGAGCTGCTGCTGGAACTTTCCAATACCGATCACCTTACCGGTCTTTTCAACCGGCGCTACATGATGGACGCTCTGGAAAAAGAGGTGCAGCGCAGTGTCCGTAAAGGGGGCAACCTCTCCATAATCATGCTCGACATAGATCATTTTAAACTGGTAAACGATACATACGGCCACCTGCAGGGTGATGTGGTTCTGCAGAAAGTCGCCACGCAGATCCAGAAGGAGCTGCGCAGCTACGATTGCGCCGCCCGCTACGGTGGGGAGGAGTTTGTCGCCATCCTGCCGGATTCAAGCCTTAATGAGGCGGTATTCGTTGCCGACCGGATTCGTCTGGCGGTGCAGGGTACCAAATTCAGCGGCGAGCTTGCCGCCATCAACCTCACGGTCAGTCTTGGAGTGGCAAGTTTCCACAAGGAGCACGCCGCCACGGTTGATGGTTTCCTTAAGATGGCCGACGACTCCCTCTACCGCGCAAAAAGCAGTGGCAGAAACCGGGTAGAGTTTCAGGATCGCTGAAATACCGGCTTTCCCTGGATCACTGTCGTTCCGACCTCCTGAATGATCGCCACGCCTCCCCGCACACCAAAAGGAATTCCAATGCTTTCACGTATCTTGTCTGTACTGCCTCTGCTGTTCCTGCTTATTTCAGTTTCTATCGCTTCTGCCGCACCTCAGAAAAAAATCGACCGACCGCCGCTTGCGGAAAAGTGGTTTGGCATCTATGTGGACAATGAGCGGGTCGGTTTTTACCGCCAGAGAACCATTGAAATCGGTGACGGTTTTCGCATGGAAGGTGACGGCAGCGTCAGAATCAAGGTAATGGGGTTTTCCAAAGAGGTCGCCACCCGAGAGAGCTACACCGTTTCAAAAGGCCTTACCCTCCGCAGTTTCGAGGTTGAGCAGACGGTTAACGGCGTATCATCACGGGTCAGCGGCAAGGTCGGCGGTGGCAGCATCCGCTATAAAACTGAAACAGCGGGCAAATCCGCTGATAAGAGCCTCAAAGTTAAGGGTGACATATATCCGGGGCCGGCCCTTAATCTCTATCCGCTCCTGCAGGGAGCGTCAACCGGCTCGACATTCAAAGTACAGACCTTCGACCCGGAAGAACAGAAGATCAAGGACGTCAAAATTACCGTTCTCGGTGATGAAAAAACTCCGTCTGGCGAGGCGGCCCTCAAACTGCGCAATAATCTCTACCCGTTTGTCAACAACGACATCTGGATCGATGATCTTGGAAATACCTTGCTTGAGTCTGTGCGGGAAGGGCTCGTCACCACCAGGGCCGAGGATCCCAAGGCTCTGGGAACCTATATTTCGAATCTTGCCTTTTCCAAAAAAGATCTTATTTATGATTTCAGTCTGGTGCCGGTTGAGCCACCCATCAGGAACATGGGTAAACTTTCGGGGCTGATGCTGGAAATCAGCGGTTGGAATGATGGCTTGCCGCTGCTGCAGGAGGGGGGACAGTCGGTTGAGAAGAGCGGCGACGGGCGCATCATCGTCAGAACCGGTTCACTCGCCAAACTTCCTGCAGAATACCGCAGTGCCGCCCCGGTTCCGGCGTACCTTAAACCGGCTGAAAAAATTGAGTCCGATGCCCCGGAAATCGCGGCGCAGGCCAAGGAGCTCGCGACGGGAATCCAGACCCCCGAAGAACATGCCAGAAAACTGGTGGCCTGGACCGCCGACTGGCTGAAGGATACCATAGAAGACGGTGGCGGTGCTGTCGCCAGCTTCAAAACGCGCAGCGGCAACTGTCAGACCCATGCCCGCCTGTACACCGCCCTGGCCCGCTCCGCCGGTATCCCCACCCGCTTCGTTTCCGGCCTCACCTATGCTGAGGGAAAAGGGTTTCTCTATCACAGCTGGGCCGAGAGCTTTATCGGTGACCGCTGGATAGCGGTTGACCCAACCTACAACCAGCTACCGTCCGATCCCACGCACATCAAGCTGTTTGAGGGGCACCTTCCCGACGATCTGGCGCCGATAATTGCAATCATCGGCCAGATCAGGATAAAAATTCTTGAATCAAAGCTCTGATGTCGGTCGATAATCATTTCAGACTGACGACGACGTACACTCCCCGCGGTGATCAGCCTCAAGCCATCGACGAGCTTGTAGCCGGTGTTGAACGAGGCGATCGACACCAGACACTACTTGGTGTCACCGGCAGCGGCAAGACCTTTACCGTCGCCAATGTAATTGCCCGCACCGGCAGACCGGCACTGGTACTGGCACCCAACAAGACTCTGGCTGCCCAGTTGTACGGTGAGTTCAAGGAACTGTTTCCCGAAAACGCTGTAGAGTATTTTGTCTCCTACTACGATTACTACCAGCCGGAAGCCTACATCCCCACCAGCGACACCTACATCGAAAAAGATTCCGCCATCAATGATGAAATTGACAAGCTGCGCCACTCGGCGACCCGAAGCCTGCTGACCCGCCGCGACGTGATCATCGTCGCCTCGGTCTCCTGCATCTACGGCATCGGTTCCCCGGAAGCGTACGCAAGCCTGCACATTTTTTTCCATCAGGGAGAGGAGTACGGCCGTGACACGCTGCTGAAAAAACTGATAGATATCCAGTATGAACGCAACGATACCGATTTCCATCGCGGCGCCTTCCGGGTGCGGGGGGATGTGGTCGAAATTTTTCCGGCCTACGACAGTGAGCGGGCCCTGCGCATCGAGTTCTTCGGTGATGAGGTGGAGTCGATCAGCGAAATCGACCCGCTGCGGGGCGTTGCACTGCAGAAGCTCTCCAAATGCGCCATTTACCCGGCATCGCACTACGTTTCAACCCGAGATACCCTGGAGCGGGCCGTGGAAATGATCCGCATCGATCTTGGAGAGCGGATCAGGCACTTCCGTGAGCAGAACATGCTGCTGGAGGCTCAGCGCATCGAGCAGCGCACCTTCTATGACATCGAAATGATGGAGGAAATGGGCTTCTGCCACGGAATCGAAAACTATTCCCGCTATTTTGACGGGCGACAACCGGGTGAACCACCCTACACGCTAATCGACTATTTTCCGGATGATTTCGTACTCTTCGTGGATGAGTCCCATATCACCATACCTCAGACCGGCGCCATGTACCGTGGCGACCGCTCCCGCAAGGATACACTGGTCAATTACGGCTTCCGTCTGCCGGCAGCCCTTGACAACCGGCCGCTTAATTTCAAGGAGTTCGAGAGCCGCATCAGGCAGGTGGTCTATGTCTCGGCAACACCGGCGGATTATGAGCTGG
Organism: Desulfuromonadales bacterium; assembly: GCA_037129245.1. GTDB lineage: Bacteria > Desulfobacterota > Desulfuromonadia > Geobacterales > Pseudopelobacteraceae > JACRCG01. The sequence continues at coordinate 183 of JBAXVE010000102.1, read as the reverse complement.
AGCAGAGTGGCGGAGTCTTTGTAGAGCAGGTGATCCGCCCTACCGGACTTGTTGACCCGATTATTGAAGTGCGGCCTGTATCTGCGGGAAAGCAAATCCCCCTGAATCCCCCTTTATTGAAGGTGGATTTAACTTCTTTACCTATTGATGGTGGAAGTTTGTCTCCCCCCTTCGATAAAGGGG
>JBAXVE010000101.1:0-7706 GCA_037129245.1 Desulfuromonadales bacterium | reverse complement strand
ACCCTACAGAGTTAGATTTTTTCTTTGTTAACCAAGTGCCGGTTTGCAGAATTCGAAAACGTCTGGCTCAGAACCGCAGCCGATATTTTCTAAACCAGTTTGTAACGGGAAAAATAATTGACCAGTTCGATAGTGTTGTTGAGGCCGAGTTTTTCCAGCAAACGGGTACGGTGGGTGCTGATGGTCTTGGTACTCCGCCCGAGATCGATGGCGATCTCCTTGATTTGCTTGCCACTGACCAGCAGAGAGGCAACTTCCATCTCCCGTGGGGAGAGTCGGGTGTGGAGAGCGCTTGTTGATAGCGGATTCAAACTGATCGCATCGGCCAGCAGCAGGGCCACCGTGGGGCTGATGTACTTGCCGGTGCTGCGGATCTGCTGGACGGCGGTCGCCAGTTCTTCGGCTGCCGAATGTTTTGAGAGATAGCCGGCCGCGCCCAGCCGCATTGTTTGCAGGGCATACAGGCTTTCGCCATGCGTACTGATGATCAAAACCGGCAACAACGGTTTTTCTTCTCTGATCTGCTGAAGGAGATGAATGCCGCTTTTCCCGTCAAGGGTAATATCAACCACTGCCAGCTCGTAATCATTATCACGAATCAGGTTCAAAGCTGAATCATACGAATCAGCCTCGTCAACGACCAGATTGCAGTCGTTCACTTCATCGCGCAGCACGGTTATAAAACCTTTACGAACAATGGGATGATCATCAACTATTAAAAGCCGCATCGATGCCCTCCCGGCCCTGGCAGGGAATACGGAGCGCAACACTCGTTCCTTTTCCTGGTGTACTGATGATATCCACCGTGCCCCCCAGAGAATGTGCCCGTTCACGCATACCGGTTAAACCAAACGACTTCTTGTCCGAACATACTTCCGGCGAAAATCCGCAGCCATTATCACTGATGTCGAGAGAAACAGTGCCATCGTTTTTATGCAGTGAGATACTGACTGCAGTAGCTGCGGCATGCTTGATCACGTTGTTGAGTGACTCCTGAACAACACGCAAAATTGTCATCGAACAATCACTGCTTCCATTATGGCAGCACTCACCGTTGTAGCCATCACTTTCAAAAGTACAATTGATGTCAGTTGTTGTGATGAACTCGCGGCAGATTGATTCCAGGGCTGCTGACAGACCCACTTCATCAAGGAGTGCCGGTCGCAGGGAGGTACATATCTGGCGGATCGATTCCATCATAGTATGAACACCGCTGTTCAAGTCAAGGAGCGCTGGTGGAATTTCTCCAATCGGGTAGGTTCGCTTGAGCTGTGCAATTGTCAGTGAGAAGAGCGTCAGCGACTGCCCCAGATCGTCGTGCAGTTCGCGGGCAATTCTGAGTCGCTCCTGTTCAATTGATTGAACGACATGGTTGGCATATTCTTTCAAGGCATTTTCTTTACTAACCAGTTCGGTTACATCCTGAAAGGTTCCGATAGATTTGATCACACTCCCATCTACCGTGCGCATGTGGGTGCATTGTTCATGTATGTATCGAAGCTCTTTGTCAGATTTTCTGAAGGTGCGGTAAATGAGATTGTAGGGAATATTTTCTTTTACGGATCGGCTGTACTGATCAACTTTGTACTGACGGTCTTCCGGGTGAATGCACTCCATTACCACGTTATATGAAGCGGATGATTGCGCAGGATCAATGCCGAATATGTGATACACTTCGTCTGACAAGCTCGATGTATTGGTCCTCACATCAAGCTCCCAACTGCCAATATGGGAGATCCGTTGTGCTTCGGTCAGTTGATAGGTGCTATTTTCAATCAACGTTTGCATCTGCTTGCGGTTGCTGATGTCATTCAAAGTGATCCAGCATTCGCCGTTGTGCGCAGATTTCGCCTGTAAATCCGCCCAGAAATATGAGCCATCTGCCCGCACCATGCGTATCTCCCAGGACCGCACCTCGTTGTGTTCAATGATTTGATTACGGTGCAGGTAAAAGACATCCTGATCTTCAGGCACAATGAAGCGATAAAGTGGCTGTCTAATTAAATCATCCCGTTTCACGCCCAGCAGAGAGGCAAGCAGCAGGTTAGCCTCTTTGATCAGCCCTTTTTCAGTAAGCGTCAAATACCCAACCGGCGCCAGGTCATACAGGTCAACGTAGCGAAGCTGCAACGCTTCCAGATCTCTTTGTGTGCGGTGTAATTCCTCATTCTGCATCTCAAGTTCGATCTGATGCACTCCAAGGTTGTGGATGTTTTGCAGATATTCCACGGGAGAATATATTTCCGGAGATGAACCCTCGCATGAGCGAAACTTTTCTTCGGCACGCTTGCGGAGATTTTGAGCTAATTCAGGTAGTGTGGTTGGCATTATGGCATCCTGGACAAACAAAAAACCGGTGCACGGAAATTTCCGCAGCGCCGGTTTATATGGGTATCAATCAAAATAAATGTTGACAGAAGTATGTGTCAGGAGGAGTTTTTTCTGTCTGTCTGTCTGTCTGTCTGTCTGTCTGTCTGTCTGTCTGTCTGGAATATGGCCACTTGAGATACCTCACAAAAAACTAACGCCACTCTATGCTTATTTTTTGCAAAAGTCAAAAAACTGTCATTCCGGTAAACAACAGGTTTGCCCGTTCATCCCCAATAACCAGAATCGAGTGCATTAATACTGTTCCTGTCTTTGCAATAGTGTTGTCACGTCCGGCATAGCTGTCTCCTGCATAAAACTATCCTGGCTTCCCTCATTCTTAACTATTAACCTTCTGCTTGACTAAAATAACGATATCGCATACGATACCACTATGCTGAAAAAGCGCGTCGTCATTGATACCAATATACTGTACGCCGGTCTGTATTCTTCCACCGGTGCTTCATTTCAATTGCTCCGCCTTATTCGAACCGGTCAGGTAATCCCTTGCATTTCCGTAACACTGGTCATGGAATACGAAGCAGTATTGTCCACTCACTTACAGGAACTTGATCTTACTCAAGCACAGTTAAACGGTTTTCTTGGTTTTTTTGTTGTTCTATCAGAACGGGTCAAGGTCTTTTATCTCTGGCGACCTGGTCTGCGAGATCCTGGCGACGACATGGTACTTGAAACGGCAGTTGCTGCGAAAGTCGAATTCATTATCACTCACAACATCAAAGGCTTTGCCGGAGCCGAGCGTTTTGGCGTCCGGGTTGTAACGCCCGGTTGGTTCATTCATAATTTAGGAGGTACACTATGAGCACTATGAGTCTTCGTCTCCCTGATTACCTGCATAACAGCATCCGTGCTATTGCTGACAGCGAGCATATTTCTGTAAACCAACTCGTTACAACCGCCATCGCCGAAAAAGTCTCTGCTCTGGCTACTGAAAAATATCTGAACGCCATGGCGGCCAATGGTTCTGCCAAGGTTTTTGATTCAGTCATGGCCAAGGTCAAAAGCCGTTCTCCTTTGCCGGGGGATGAGTTGTAGTTTCACCCTTCCACACTATCCCTCAGCATATCCCGCAACTTATCAAAATTATAAGGTTTGTTGATCAGTCCGGCAATCTCATCACGGGGAATATGAGAGGTGATTCCAAGTACTGCCGACAGCACATTATGATTCTAAAGTCCGTTCGCCCTGAGCCGTGAGCTTGTCGAACGGTCGAAGGGTTATAAGGAATTTTGCAAGAGCCTCTGTAGTAAAATAATTGTAGCACACAAAAAGAGCCGCCCGCAGGCAGCCCTTTTTGTGTTTCGTGTGGAATACAGCCGCAATGCTACCGTTTTTCCTCGGTCACTTCCTCATACCATTTGGGGTGGTGGTGCTTCGCCCACGAGCGGGTAACCCTGCCCCACAGCATCGCTTCCAGCGTACCGGGATTACCGATGGTCGCCAGATACACATGGACGACCACAAACATGATCGAACCGACGAACATTAAACCGTGCATCATTAATGACACCTGGACAAGCATACGGGGAAACAGGGATGGCGCCCAGATGAATACACCGGTTACCCCCAGAATTGCCGTGGCCATGCCGATGAAGACGGCGAACATCTTCTGGCCGGCGTTGAATTTTCCGACGCTCAAGTGTACCTCTTCGCGCGTCAGGTAGCCCCCCATGGAACGTACCCAGGTGCGGTCATCCTCGTTGAATTCGGTGGTACGGGTCCGGTTGTGCATGAACAGCATCAGCGAGCTGAAGAAAAACAGGATGCCGGCAACCTTGTGAATAAAAATGGCATTACTGCCGCCACCGAAGAGATTGAAATAGCCGGTAAACAGCCGCGAGTAGAGGCCGAGCCCCGACAGGAGCAGGGTGAAAAAGGTCACCGTCACGAACCAGTGCAGCACCCGCTCGTACGTGTTGAAACGATCAATATAGTTAGTCGACATGGCCATCCTCCTTATGCCCTTCACCTTCATCCAGTTTTTTCGGCCCGATGGTTACATAGTGCAGCAGCATGGCTCCGATGCTGCCCCAGAAACCGAGAATGCCGAGCGGCTTGATGACATCCTTCCAGAGGAAGATCGACAACGGGATATGCGGATTTGCCGGTAGGCCGTACTGTTCCGGTGGCCCTTCCAGTGCGTAGACAACTCCCAGACCATTCAGATCATCGACACCGTAGAGGGTTTTCTTGGCGGCGGTGGCTTTGGCAATCAGATCGGATCGCTTGCCGTAGGCCAGTGTTTCGGTCGGGCAGGCTTTGGCGCAGGCCGGGGTCATGCCGCCGCCGATGCGGTCAAGGCAGAGATGGCACTTGGAAACCTTGTCGTCAGCACCGTAGCGCGGGATGTTGAACGGACAGGCCGAGACGCAGTATTTACAGGAGATGCACTTTTCCTTGTTGAAACCGACAATGCCGTCTTTGGTGCGGTAGAGCGCGCCGGGCGACGGGCAGACCTTCATGCAGCCGGCATCGCCGCAGTGCATGCAGCGCTCGTTGAAGAAGCGCCAGGTGAGCTCTCCCGATGTCTCATTTTCCACGAACTTGATCCGGTTGTAGAGCGCCGGGGTCAGGTCGCGCGGATTCTCGAAGGTGCCTTTGTTTGAGGTCTTGTCGGCTTCAAGTTTGTTCCACTGCTTACAGGCCACCTGACAGGAGCGGCAGCCGATGCAGCGCGACGTATCGACGAGAAATCCCTTGCGGGCAGCTTGATTGATCGTGTCGGCCATGGCTTACCCCTTTCTCGTGATCCCGACCATAAACGCCTTGGTCTCCGGGATCATCGTGTTGGCATCGCCCGCAGTAGGGGTCAGCAGATTGGCGGCGTCGCCCACGCCGGGGGTGTGCCAGCCAAAGCACCAGGGAAGGCCGATCTCATGAACCGTGCGGTCACCGATTTTGAACGGCTTTATACGCGGAGTTACCATCGCCACCGCTTCAATCTTGCCGCGAGCCGAAGCGACCTCGATTATGTCGCCATTGCTGATGCTCTTCTCCTTGGCCAGTTCGACGCTGATCTCGCAGAACTGGCGCGGCTGCAGCTCCAGCAGCCAGGGGGTGTTGCGGGTCATGACACCGGTCTGCCAGTGCTCGGTGACCCGGTAGGTGGTTGCAACCAGCGGGAAGCGCACATCGCAGGTGGCCAGTACGTCTTCCTTGATATTGGCATCGCTGAATATTTTGCAGGCCGGATTGGTCATCTGCTTGGAGAAGAAATTCTCCGGCACCGGACACTCCACCGGTTCGTAATGCTCGGGGAACGGGCCGTCGCGCAGCCCCGCCCCGAAGATTGCCGCCACGCCGTCGGCCCTCATGATGAACGGCTTGCGCCCTTCCTTCTCGTTTGACATGGGCGGCCAGGGGCCGTCCGGCACATCGCCGACCCAGGCACCCAGGGCTCCGGTCGGCTGCACGGCGGTCGGATTCCAGTAGACCACCGCTTTCTTGATGTTATACGGCTTTCCGTCCGGATCACAGGAGGCGCGATTGTAAATGATGCGGCGGTTGACCGGCCAGCACCAGGCCCATTCCGGGAACATCCCCAGTCCGGTGGGATCCTTTTTGACCCGGCGGGCCATCATGTTCCCTTTTTCGTTGTAGCTCTGGCAGTAGATCCAGGAACCGCAGGAGGTGCTGCCGTCCGCCTGCAACATGGCGAAACCGCCCACCAGTTCTCCCTTTTTGCCGAGCATCTTCTTGGGCGTACCGGGTGGCGGCGGTGGCGGTGCCTTTTCTCCCGGCTTGAGCGGCTTGGGCTTCTCCTCAACATCTTCAAGGAAATAGCCGTTGATCTCCTTGGCCACGGCGTGAATATCGACCGACTTGATTGTGCCGTCAGCCCGTTTGAAGCCGTAGTTCCAGGTCAGGTTGGTAAGCTGCTCCGGCAAAGCGCCGCCCTCTTTGGCGTACATGGCTTTCAGTTTCTGGAACAGCTCGTGGATGATCTCGGCATCAGGCTTGGACTGGCCGAGCGGCTTGACCGCCGCAGTGCGCCACTGGGCCCAGCGGCCGGAGTTGGATACGCTCCCCTCTTTCTCGAACGAAGCAGCCGCCGGCAGGAAGAATACCTCGGTCTTGACGGTTGCCGGATCCATCCCCGGACCTTTCCAGAAGGAGGCGGTCTCGTTGTCGAACAGGTTGGTTGTCACCATCCACTCCAGTTTTGCCAGGGCGTTACGCACCTTGGTGGAGTTGGAGCCGGAACAGGCCGGATTCTGCCCCCAGGCGAAGAAGCCCTTGAACTTCCCTTTGATCATGTTGTCGAAGATCATCAGCCAGGAGGCGTTCATTCCCGGATCGAGCTTGGGCAGCCAGGCGTAGCCAAAGTCGTTCTCTTTGGTGGCTTTGGCACCGTAGATGGCCTTCATGTAGCTGACCAGGTACTTGTTGCGGTTCTGCCACCAGTTGGCGCTCTGGGGATCTTTTGATTTTGGTGTGTGTTTCTCAATGTAAGCGGCAGTGTCTTTGAGATCTGCCGACGGCATCGGCATGTAGCCGGGCAGGATATGGAACAGCAGACCGTGGTCGGTGGATCCCTGAACATTGGACTCGCCGCGCAAGGCGTTGATGCCGCCCCCGGCTACGCCCATGTTGCCCAGAAGCAACTGAATAATCGACATGGCGCGGATGTTCTGGGTGCCAACGGTGTGCTGGGTCCACCCCATGGCGTAAAGCGAGGTGCCCGCCTTGTCAGGCTTGCCGGTGGAAGCGTACAGCTTGTACACTTCCATCAGTTTTTCTTTTGGCGTACCGGTAGTTTTGGAAACCAGTTCCGGCGTGTAGCGACCGTAATGCTTCTTCATCAGCTGGAAGACGCTGTTCGGATCCTGCATGGTCGGGTCTTTCAGCGGATTGTCGTCCTTGTCCTTCTGGAACGACCAGGCCTTGGCGTCGTAGCTGCGCTTCTTGGGGTCATAACCGGAGAACAGGCCGGCCAGTTCCCCCGGCATCTTGAATTCACCGTTGACCAGATAGGCGGCGTTGGTGTAGTCCCGCACATACTGCTCAAAATAAAGCTTGTTCTGGATGATGTAGTTGATTAGGCCGCCTAGAAAGGCGATATCGGTACCCGAACGCAAGGGTGCGTACAGATCCGACTTGGCGGCACTGCGGGTGAAGCGGGGATCGACGGTTATTACTTTCGCGCCGGCGTCCTTGGCCTTCATGATCCAGCGGAAGGAGACCGGGTGATTTTCGGCGGGGTTGGCCCCCATAATCAGAATTACGTCAGAGTTCTTGAAATCTATCCAGTGGTTCGTCATTGCACCGCGTCCGAACGACTCTGCCAGAGCCGCAACTGTTGCGCTGTGTCAAATGCG
>JBAXVE010000100.1:0-7835 GCA_037129245.1 Desulfuromonadales bacterium | reverse complement strand
AGGCTTCGGAGGCCTGTACTCTATCCAGCTGAGCTAACCGCCCGTATTTATGAAACATCCAAAAGCAGCAAAAAATCGAAGCCGCGCCTCATGTCGACGTGTGGCACTATATATCGCGTTCTGTCCGTGATGTCAAAGAATCTGACGATTAACTAACTCATCAATCAACATTTCCCTGCCAGAAGGCGTGTACGCTATAAGCACTAGTCAATCAGGCGGTTCATATCTGCGGACGGCGGGAACGGTACTCGATTACCGGCTCGTGACGAGGAGCCCGGCGCGGTGCGGGTGCAGCCGGTCTGGCCGGTTTTGCCCATGATTTGCTCTGGTTGTCCCTGGCAGTTTCGGATGTGCTGAAGCGGCCAGAAGCAGGAACGCCCTTCCGTGCGGTAGTGCTACTGCGTCCGGCCGGCTTACGCAGGGTGGTTTTCGGTTCCAGCCCCTCGATTTGCTGTTCGGGAAGTTTCTTGCCGATAAAGCGCTCGATACGCTCAAGGTAGCTCCGCTCTGATGCCGACGCAAATGAAATAGCAATTCCACGGGCACCTGCGCGTCCGGTGCGTCCGATACGGTGCACGTAATCTTCGGCAAATCGGGGAAGGTCAAAGTTTATGACATGGCTGATGCCGTTCACATCCAGACCGCGGGCGGCAACATCGGTGGCTACCAGCAGGCGAATTCCACCACGGCGCATACGGTCGATGGTCTTGTTGCGGGCCATCTGGGTCATGTCACCGTGCAGGGCGGCAGCCGGAAAACCGCAGCGGGATAGTTCGCGTGACAATTCATCTGCGTCGCGCTTGGTGGCCGAAAAGATTATAGCCCGGGTCACTTCGACATCGCGTATCAGGTGGTTGAGCAGCTCTTTTTTATGGTTGAGGTTGTCGGTCACGTGCAACCGTTGTTCAATCAGGGCATGTGAAGTGGTGCTGACCGCCAACTGGACCCTTTTCGGTTCTCGCATCATTTTTTCAGCCAGTCGGGCGATTTCCCCCTCCATAGTAGCGGTGAACATGAGGGTCTGACGATTGGCAGGAGTGCGGGAGATGACTTTGTTGATGTCCTCGCTGAAGCCCATATCCAGCATCCGGTCGGCTTCGTCGAGCACCAGCATTTCCAGTCGGTCGAGACGGACGCTACCGCGTTCGAGGTGATCAACCAGACGGCCGGGGGTGGCAACGATGATATCAACCGGTGCCGAAAGCAGACGGAGCTGTTCACGGTAGGGCATCCCCCCCAGCAGAGTTCCGCAGCGGGGACGGATGCCGCGGCCATAATTGCGGGCCGATTCCATCACCTGACCAGCCAGTTCGCGGGTCGGCGCCAGAACCAGAATGCGCGGGCCTTTGCCGGGAATGGCCGATTTCACCATCAGCCGTTCGAGGGCCGGCAGTACAAAGGCGGCGGTCTTACCGGTGCCGGTCTGAGCGGTGGCAATTACATCATGGCCTGCCAGTACCAGCGGGATTGCCTGTTCCTGGATAGGGGTAGGGTCGGTGTAACCGCAGGAGGTTATGGCCGAGAGGATGGCCGGGTTGAGGCCGAGTTCTGAAAATTTCATGGTGAATCCTTTATTGAGGCGGTGTAAGGATAAGCGCGCACGAACCGCGGAACGGATGAAGAATTCCGGGGAGGGCTCAGAAAACGCGTGCGGCAGACAATAAATCTTCGCCTGCCTACGGTCTGCTTGTTTCAATGAAGAGATTGAAGATGCAGGGGGGCAGAATGCGATGACCGGCAAGGAAGTGCGGACACCATGCCGCGAATTTCCTCGTACTTAAATTAACTTCAAGACTATAATGTATTCTGTAATGAAATACAAGCATTATTATTTTGCGGGTTTTGAACGATGCTGCTTTCATTCCGGCTTGTCTTATTGTCCTGCATCATGTTACGTTCATTCGGCCGTGAGAATACATACGCAGGGAGCCCTCGTGTCAAAGCAATTTATCAGTCAGATCAAGGATCGTGATCCTGTCAATTCCGTTTTTCTGGTCAAGGACAAGGTCATGGCAATGGCCAAAAATGGCAAGCCGTACATGAATCTTCGTCTGATGGACAAGAGCGGTGATATCGAGGCCAAAGTATGGGATAACACCGAAATCCTTGATAAGCAGTTTGAGAAGGACGATTTCGTGCAGGTGCGCGGCAAGGCATCGGTTTATATGAACAAGATGCAGGTCGTGATTGCCGAGATCGCCAAAGTCGCCGAAGAGCAGGTCAACCTGCCCGATTTTCTGCCCGAATCTCCCAGGAACAATGCCGGAATGCGTCAAGAGCTGTCAGATGTCGTCAACGCCATCGGTAATCCCTGGCTCGGGGGCTTGATGCAGACATTCGTATCGGATGAAGCCTTCATGGAGCTGTACTGCATGGCTCCGGCTGCCAAGGGGATGCATCATGTCTATCTGGGTGGATTGCTGGAGCACTCTTTGTCGCTGGTCAAACTGGTAAAGGCGATAGTTCCACTCTACGACGGGATCAACGAGGATCTTCTGGTGGTCGGCTCTCTGCTGCATGATGTGGGCAAAATCCATGAGATGAGTTTCGAGCGTTCAATAGACTACACTGATGAGGGCAAGCTGCTGGGGCACATCACCATCGGTGTCGAGCTCGTGGAGGAGAGGATTCGCTTGTTGGCCGGATTCCCGCGCGAACTTTCCATGCTGCTTAAACATATGCTGCTGTCGCACCACGGACTCTACGAATACGGGTCTCCCAAACGGCCAAAGACCGTCGAAGCCACTATACTGAACTATCTGGACGATCTGGATTCGAAAATCAATGGTATTCGGGCACATATTGCCAGGGAAACCGCCTCGACCTCACGCTGGACCGCTCATCACCGCCTGTATGACCGCTATTTTTTCAAAGGGAATGGCATGGACGGGGAGCTGGAAATGGAGCGGGTATGCGATGAAACCTGCGAGCCGGAGCGTCAAGCGTCAAGCGAACTGTCTACCCAGTCGCATGAGCGGCCGGGCTTCAAAAATCAAGCGCTGAAAGGTCTGGAGAATCTCAAGCTGTTTTCCGATTAGCGCGCCTCGGAAATTTATTTGAGGATCAGGCTTCGCAATATCCCCAGATTAACGGCATCCATCTCGTCATTGTCCCCTTTGGGTGTCTCCAGTATTTTGGGAACAGTTGCAAAGCGGGGATCGTTAAGGATGAACCTGAACGGGTTCAGCCCTAGTGCTCCCTGGCCGATATGCTCGTGCCGGTCTACGCGTGAGCCGAGTCCCTTTTTTGAATCGTTCAAGTGAAAGCAGTCCAGCCGCTGAAGGCCGATCAGCCGGTCAAATTGCTCCATCGTATCGGCGTAGCCCTCCTCCGTTGAAGTATCGTAGCCGGCTGCAAAGGTATGGCAGGTATCGAAGCAGACCCCAAATTTATCCGGATAACGTGTTTTATCTACGATGATCGCCAGTTCCTCGAAGGTTCTTCCCAGGTTGCTCCCTTGTCCCGCAGTTGTTTCAATCAGAACCTTCCCCTCAAATTGTTGAACCTCGTCAAACAGTTGATCGAAGGCGGCTACCACCCGTTCCAGGCCGGCTTGAGGCGAATCGGCCAGATGAGAACCGGGGTGCATGACAATTTTGGCAATACCAAGCCGGGCACAGGTTTCAAGTTCATCACGAAAAGCCGCAAGACTTTTATCGCGGGTATCACCCGGCGGGGCGGCCAGATTGATCAGGTAGATGTCGTGGGAAATGACTTCGTGCAGACCGGACGCGGCGAACGTTTCGCGGAAGAGTGCGATGTCAGCATCGCTGACAGTTTTCCCCTTCCATTGATTGGAATTACGGGTAAAAATCTGAAGCACGCCGCAGCCAGCGGCAACCGCCCGCCCGACTGCCAGATGCAGACCGCCGGAGATTGACATGTGGGCGCCGAGGTAATCATTCATGGTTGTTCGCTCCGTGATTTCATATAAGATCGAGATGACTACCGAAGAAATGGGCGTCCACTTTTTCCCCCTGTGCCAGAAAACCCTTACCGGGAGGAATGACTGCTATCGCTGCTGCATTGACCATCGTTTTCAACAGTCCTGTCTCCTGCTTTCCAGACGATGAAACAAAAAACTCCCCGTCCACTCGCTCCAGAAGAATCCGCAGCAGCACAGTACGGTCACTTTCCTTATTATTCATATTATGCCGCAGGGTTGCCTTGAACAGCGGTCGGAAAACCTGCCGGTGGCCTGCCATGCGGAGCAGAGCCGGCCGCACAAACTCTTCAAATGTTATCAGGCTGGAAACCGGATTGCCGGGGAGTGAAAAAACCGGCAGACCGTCTTTAACCCCGAAAGCAGTCGGTTTACCAGGCTTGATGCCCACCTTCCAGAAAATCTGGGTCACCCCCAGTTCTTCCAGTGTAGCCCTTACCAGATCTCGATCGCCGGCTGAAACTCCAGCCGAGGTAACCAGCATATCGGTCTTCAATCCCTCACACAGCTTTTCGCGGTGGCTTTCCGTATTGTCGCGGGCGATACCGACAATGCGGGGAATTCCGCCCGCCTCGCGCACCGCCGCTGCCAAGGCCAGTGTGTTGCTGTTGATGATCTCGCCATTGCCAGGTGTGCGGCCGATTTCGATCAGTTCATCGCCAGTTGACAGGATGGCCACCACCGGTCGGGCATACACCGTCACCCGTGCCCGTCCAAGCGAAGCCAGCATGCTTACTTCGGCCGGCCGGATAATGGTTCCAGCAGAAATGACCGCCTGACCGGCTTGTACATCCTCGCCGCGGAAACGGATGTGTTGCCTGTGCCGAACCGGTGCCTGAATCGTAACCTGTCCATCGTTGCTTTCACCTGTTTCTTCAAACGGTACCACTGCGTCAGCCCCGGCCGGAACAGGCGCTCCGGTCATAATCTTTACAGCACATCCGGGGGCAATCACAATGCCATCGGCGTGGGCTCCGGCCGGAATGTAGCCATCTATCGCCAATTGGCAGGGAGTTTCCCGACAATCGTCGGAACGCACCGCGTAACCGTCCATTGCCGAATTGTCCCACAGCGGCATATCCCACGGCGCAACGACGTCATCAATAAGTACTCGGCCAACGGCCTCAAGCAGATCGACCTGCTCAATGCTAGCCGGAAAAATGTTCTCTAGTATGACCTGCCTGGCCTGATGGTATGAAAGCATTCGCACCACTCCTTGTGAACTGAAAATTTGAACGTGAGACCGATGAAATCTGCAACTGGGTCTTCGTTACAATTGAAAAAAAGAAACGTATATGCTATAGAGCTACTACGTACTTTTGGAAGGGTGGCCGAGTGGTTTAAGGCAGCGGTCTTGAAAACCGCCGAGTGTAACAGCTCCGTGAGTTCGAATCTCACCTCTTCCGCCATAAATATCAAGCACTTACTCTTTTTCGGGTGAGTGCTTTTTTGTTGTCAAAAACCGATTCGGCGCAAATTCGGCGCAAATGGTCTCAATCCATTCTTGCAATCACTAACAACAAACAGACAATGTGACAAGCACAAAATAAGGACGCAAGTTTCTTGCCTAACGCTGACTTTAGAAGTTATTGGAATTGGGCATCAGAGGAACTGAAAAAAATATCAGTCATGATCGGAAATTTACCGCAATGAGGCAGGTTATGTAATAAGCCAGTCGGTATAACCAAAGATCAGCATCAGAGAGGTTGCCATAATCGGCGGCCTCTTTTTGTTTCTGATTCTTGCGCTTCATGGTTTGTTGTTGTATCTTGTCGCAACGGGGGTGCAATATGACGGCTTTAAAATACGTGGTTTATCAAGAAGGCAAATATTACGTTTCACAATGCCTGAATGTCGATGTTGCCAGTTTTGGCAAAACGATTGATGAGGCGGTGAAGAATCTTGCCGATGCTGTTGAACTGTATTTGAGGGATGATTTACCGGCAGCGCCGTTTATGTTCCATGAGGTAGGAAACGCATTGATCGGAGAATTTGCCGTCAATGCCTAAACTTTACTCTTCACGGCATATCATAAGCGTCTTGATGAAACACGGCTTTTATGAGGTTTCACAGGCCGGCAGCCACAAGAAGTTTCACAACGGCATCTCTACAGCCATAGTGCCAGCCGGGAAGCGTGAAATCCCGATAGGAACATTCCTTTCGATTGTCAGGCAGTCAGGAATATCACGTAATGAATTTGACAAATGACTGACAGCCGGGAGTGACCGAGATGGAACATTAAGGATTTGATGTTTTCTGGAGTGAAGAGGATGAGGGTTATATTGCCACTTGTCCAGACTTTCCCGGCCTGTCAGCATATGGAGAAAATGAACACCAAAGGTAACCTGTTGATCAGAAAAATCATTGGTAAAAAAATGAAATTTGATCCGAAATGCGCTTGAGATATTCTTCAGAAGACCGATGAGTCTAACAGTAAGCAGGGTATAATGTATCGGGAGGATATCTATATGGCAGTAACAGCGGTCGCAGGAAGCACAACGTATTCACCACCGCAGGTTAAACCTCAGCAGCAGGCTGCTCCAAAACAGAAGGCTCCAGCTGCGGATGTGGTGGTCATATCAAGACAAGCCCAGCAGTTGGCAAGTGATGGTGATTCACAAGCCAAGGAATTAAAGGAAAGCGGTGCTCAAAAGACATCCGAAGCGTTACGCAAGAAAGCTTAACATTATACCATCTCTAATCCGTCTATGATGGAATAGTGGAGTCAGCTATGAGTGTTAATTCAATCACTGGTACTACAGTTTCATACAACGTACCTTCCGTCAATGTCTCAGCCTCTGAAGACAAGTCTGCCCAGTCTCGCGGCGCAAAAAACGAATCCGCTGTTAGGGATCAAAAGGCGAACGCGGCGGATGCTAAAGTCGTTGACGTAGTGTCTTCTTCCGTGCAGAAAACATCAGTTGCCGGTGCAGGTGGCACTCAGGCGTCTGATCAGGTGGTCAGGCGTGTTGTGGAATCTTATAATCAGCAGGGCAAATTGCGCACCAAATATCTGGATAGTAAGAATCATGTTATCTATCAGCTACCGTCAGAGATGGTAGCCAGAGCTGAGGACCAGGTCACAAAATCAGAGGCCTCCTCAAAAGAAAAGGTGTAAATCCGTACTGGTGCTGCTAATGCACGTTCCGGTTGCTAGTCTCCGAGTATAAACCTTCTCCCGTGTTGTGAGACAATCTCCCATTCATTTCACAATGTGTCGGTTTAATTTTTTGGATGCATCATCAACGGTTCCAAGATTGATAACGTTAGTATAGCCAGCCTTTTTGAGGTCATCAAGTGCAAGAGATGAGCGCCGACCGGAACGACAATACAAGTAGACCCTTGCTTTCACGTCCGTTGTTACTTTTGTAATGTCTTGAGCGATCTTGTCGAAGGGTATCAAAATAGCCCCTTCAATATGTCCCGTGTTCCATTCCATTTCTGTTCGGACATCAATGATTAGAGTAGCGGCGCTACCTGAATCGCCTCCAGCGGACACAGAACCGTGAAGTGCGAGTGAAAGTACCAGTGTAAGAATTATTGCCCTCATTGCGTAAACCTCCACCGAAAAATTATAGTTTGCTTATATTTAAAAACGGTGACTTTCAATCATCTGTTTTGGTTTCGATTGACTGCACGGGACATCATGACCGCTCCCGAGTCACAGGAGCGGTTATGTTCCGCTGATCAAATATCCTCCTCGTGCTATCAGATTACTCCTTCTTCTTATGACAATCTCTGCACGCTTGCGGGCCTTTCATCAATTCGCCGTGACACCCTCGACAGGTTTTGTGTGCCCAATCCATACCAAGTTGAGGAATTTTCCCGCCCTCGGACGTAGCGTGACATTTTGTACAATCCTTTAGTATTTGCTGGTGTTTCTTATGTGGGA
>JBAXVE010000010.1:0-71418 GCA_037129245.1 Desulfuromonadales bacterium | reverse complement strand
CTGGGGAATGCAGTCAAATTCACCTCACAGGGGAGCATAGAAATATCGGCACACAGCATCGAACGTAGCGGTGAATCAGTACTCATCGAATTAGCCGTTCTCGACAGCGGTATCGGTATTGCTGCCGATGCACTCGACAAAATATTCAATCCCTTTGTCCAAGAGGAACATTCAACCACCCGCAAATTCGGTGGCACAGGATTGGGCCTTACAATTACCCACCGTCTGGTCGAACTGATGGGTGGCTCCATCTCGGTAGAAAGCACACCGGGTACCGGCAGCTGCTTCAAAGTCAGGATTCCGTTTACCGCAGCCGAGAATATCGAGCTGGTTGCCGTATCTAAGCCAACCGCCGCGCAGCTCTGGGACGGGCCGAAACTGCGGGTGCTGTTTGTTGAAGACAATGACATCAACATCATGTTCGGCACATCATTACTCGGAAAGATGGGGCATGAAGTTGTCACCGCCGAAAACGGCAGGGATGCCCTTACGGCGCTGCTGGAAGGGCAGTTCGACATCATCCTGATGGATATCCAGATGCCGGTGATGAACGGTGAGGAGGCATTGCTGGAGATCAGACGGCAGGAAAAGGGAACCGACCGCCATCAGCCGGTGATAGCCCTGACCGCCTACGCTCTGCGGGGCGAGCAGGACAGATTTATGGCAGACGGATTCGACGGGTATATCTCAAAACCGCTGGTCATTGGCGAGCTGATACAGGAGATGAAACGGGTGCTGGGAAGTTGTGATGAAACTAACAAATCTGCATCAGGAACTGCGCCATGAGCAGAGTGGACTCAGTAGTTGATCGGGATGCCGTATAGCTGGCCATCCGGTGGTGTGAAGGGGCTTTCAGCCTCCAGTGGATTCATCGGTTTTATCTGATGCCCCGGTTTCTTCATCGAAGGCCAGCCCGAACGTTGAGCGTAGTTTCAAAGGTTTCTCCGCCCGCGTTTATATAGAGGTTGTTGTCGGTAATGGTTACATCCCAGGTTATGGCCCGGTTCAGCCTGGCGACCAGGCTGGTAATGAAGCTCTGGTCAAAGCAGAGCAAGGTAAGATTCTGTACTGTAAGAAGTTTTGGTAGATTCTGCTGTTCCCAGAGTGGTAGCGTCCTGCCACTGGCCACGAGGGCCACCCGCTCCGAGTGTCGCCCGGCCTTGATAATCCGGTCCGTCTCCGGAAGTCCAACCTCCACCCACAACAGTACGCGGTCGTCCGGTCCCTTTATCCAGAGGTCGGGCTCATCTGACGCACAGAGCCCCTTGGTAAAGAACAACTCCGGTTTATAGAAGAGCGAATATGCCAGCAGCCTGGTTACGAGCCGCTCCTCTGTCTCGGATGGATGGCGTGCGACGGTCGCCTGCAGTGTTTCGTATACTCCCTGATCGACGTCAGAGAGTTGCATATTAACCTTGTATATGGTTGATGGCAATGCCATGTTGTCCCCCTCGAATACCTCAACTTTACATCGTTGTGTTTACAGCGGTCGCCCTTCGCGGCTATTTTCGGCAACCACCTTGACGCTGGCGGTCACTCCAGCAAAATCGCGATAGAGTCGCACCAAAAAGCGCACGGTGACGAGCCGATGGATCGCCGCCTGGGTCAGGCGGTACAGCCAGTAACGGATTTTTGAGGGCGATGAATTTCCAAGAATCAAAGGACAGTAGTCTGAGAGCTGCAACGTAACCCGTGTGCCGGATGTTTCGTGTTCGGCCGTTAATCGGAGTTCACCCCTATAGCATTGGTGCTTCTGCACTAATAAGCCGCCACATATACGAAGAATAACGGAACTCCCCTCCTCTGCCTGCGGCAGGAAGCAGATCAGACTCCAGCGTGTAGCCAGCAGACGGAACTCTATGCCGTTTTCAAAAGTAACGGGACGAATTATTGACAATGTCGCACCCCGGATGTATGAAAGATACCGTTCCAGGAGATAACCGGGGGTAAGGTCTGAAGCAATTTCAGGTGGAAATACCGTCGATTGGGTTGAGAATACGGAATAATCATCCACAAGCACCTGCTGGCATACTATTTCCTGAATGTGTTCACAGTTCATTTTCTAATCCTGCCATCAGGCATGGTTATTTACAATAATATTCCTGCATAACGTGATAGTACGGCATAACGATTAAATATTTATCCATACTCTCGGATTCAGGAAAGAGCGAACATAACGTTATGGCGAGCATACAAGGAAAAATACTTATTACCGGGGCTACCGGTTTTATAGGCAAGCGTTTGACACAACGACTGCTTGATGATGGATATTCGGTCCGCTGCATGGTTCGACGTAGTACCGCTGCAATGCCGAATGGTACTGAGATTGTTCTGGGCGATATGCTTGAGCCTGCGACGTTAGTCCAAACTCTTGCAGGTATAGACACTGCCTATTATCTCGTGCACTCTATGTCGGGAGGCCGTGCAGGCTTTGAACGACGTGACCGGGATGCTGCTGAAAATTTTGTTGCTGCAGCCAATAGGGCAAAGGTGCGGCGTGTGATCTATCTGGGAGGACTTGGCGAAACCGGTGACGACCTTTCCGAACATCTTAAAAGTCGTCTCGAAGTTGCTGAAATTCTCAGAAAAGGTACATTCAGTACCACCTTTCTCAGGGCTGCCATCATTATTGGTGCTGGCGGAGCTTCCTTCGAAATGGTGCGGGCACTGGTGAACAGGTTGCCGCTTATGATAACCCCGCGCTGGGTAACCACCCGTTGCCAGCCCATAGCGGTTGACGATGTTATCGGATACCTGGCAGGCTGTCTCGCTGATGAACGTACGGCAGGTAGGACATTCGATATCGGCGGACCGGAGGTACTCACCTATCGAGATATGATGGAACGTTTTGCTGGCATTCTGGGAAAGCGGCTCTATATTTTCCCGGTGCCGGTGCTTACTCCCAAGCTTTCATCGTACTGGGTAGGATTCATAACCCCCGTACCACCATCGGTTTCAATGCCTTTAATTGAAGGCTTAAAAAATGAGGTAATATGTCGTGATACCTCCATCCGTGAAATTATTCCCTTGCAGTTGAAACCGTACGATGACGCTGTTCGTTGCGCAATACGGTATATGGCCGGGCCGCTCTGACGCGTGATCAGCTGAATGAAAAACAGCGTATCCCCATCACAGATTCAATCATCATTGGTGTCAGCTTTTCAACAAATTTACTGCCGGTCAACAGGAAACCTTCCTGAGGAGATAATGCCCGACGAACCACTCATTGCCATTGTTATAGCCGAACAGTTCGGCGCAGGACATGAAAAAAACCCTCCAGCGCTGGAACCAGACGTGTGCTTCGCTACCATAAACTTCCTGCAGGATCGGCATGATCTGCTCACGTCGAGCATCCTGCAGCTGGAGCCAATCCTCACTGGTCTGCTGGTAATGGCGGCCGTTGACCCGCCAGTGATCTTCCACCAGCAGGTGGTCGTTGAAGTAGAACAGCAGATGGTCTGACGGCATGATGCCACCGGTGAAGAAATAGCGCCCCATCCAGTTATCTTCACCTTCGATCTCGAAGAAATAGGCCAGTTCGCGGTGGCAGAAGATGTGGACGAAGAGACGGCCGTCCGGTTTCAGCCAGCCGGAGATGCGCCGCAGCAGTTCGGCATAGTTGCGCATATGCTCGAACATCTCCACCGAGACGATCCGGTCAAATGACCCGTCAATGGAGAACCTGTTCATATCGGCGGTAATAACCCGCACGTTGACGAATCCCTTGTCACGACAGACCGACTCGATATACTCACGCTGAGGAGCCGAGTTTGAGATTGCAGTGATGCGGGCCTCGGGAAACTGTTCCGCCATCCAGAGCGTCAGCGAACCCCAGCCGCACCCCAGCTCCAGAATGCCCATTCCATCGGCAAGACCGGCCCTGCGGCAGGTCTCGGCCAGCATGGCCTCCTCGGCGGCGGCAATACCGGTCACGCCGATCGGATACAGACAACTGCTGTACTTGCGGCGAGGACCCAGCACCTGCGAGAAGAACGCTGGTGGAAGCTCGTAGTGCTGGTCATTGGCAGCATCGGTCGCAACAGCCAGGGGACTGTTCCTCAAAAGTTCAAAAAACTCTCGCTGGCGCTGGCGCTCTACCTCGGTATCGCCATGATACTCGTCCCGCAGTCGCCGCTTCAACAGGCGCCTGATCCCGCGACGAATGACAGCATCCGGCAGGATTCCCTGTTCCATCAGGTCAATCAGTACACTCATCGTTTCTGCTCCGCTGCGAGAAATTGACCACGGATTTCTTCCATGCGGCTACGGTTCTTGCCCAGATCTGAATACCCAAGGCGGGATGCCGAACGGAGA
Source organism: Desulfuromonadales bacterium (assembly GCA_037129245.1). Taxonomy (GTDB): domain Bacteria; phylum Desulfobacterota; class Desulfuromonadia; order Geobacterales; family Pseudopelobacteraceae; genus JACRCG01. The sequence continues at coordinate 67,104 of JBAXVE010000010.1, read as the reverse complement.
TGAATGACTGAACGTAACCGTTCCAGCAGAAACTCGCCGTCATCAACAAACAGGGTCGTGCGAAACTCCACACGCAGATAACCCGGCTTCTCTTCGATGATGGTCGTGTCGCCCCGTCGGCCGAGAACCAGCTTCATTCGTGCAAAGGCGGCATCGGGGTCGCCAGAGAACGTCAACGCTGTAATGCGATGACCATCATCTGCCTGGCTGGAAACGCAGTTGGGTGAAGAGGGACAGGCAACCAGCAGACCATTCTTTGTACCCAGATTCTGTGGCCGCTCTCCGGCACACCCCACCATACCCAAAAGACCGATGGTCATAACGATGGTTCTCCTGATTTTTATATGCATAGTTCCCATCCTGATTCCATTACGTCTGGTTTCCGCTGAAACCATATAGCCATAGTTGCATTTATAGCGTAATCTGATAATACTGTCATGGAGTTTTACCGAGGAGGCACTGTGTTCTCTCATTTAACATCCCGACCCTTCATCTGTGCAATCTCACTCCTACTGGCACTCACAATAATGCCTCTGGCCGCCCATGCCCTGACCGTAGAAAACGTTACTTTTGAGGATAGAATCGCCATCGGCGGCAGCCCGCTACCGCTACATAATGCCGCCTTGCTGCGCTACCTGAAATTCATCAAGGCCTACGTGGCTGCTCTCTACATGCCTGAGGGTGTCAACCCGGATCAGGTGCTGTCCGAAGTCCCCAAACGACTGGAACTCCATTACCTCGTCTCGATCAAGGGATCCGATTTCGGCAAGGGGGCCGAACCTACCCTGCAGCTTAACCAGACCCCGGCCGAACTGGCTCGGCTGCGCAGCCGCATCGACCGGATTAACAGCACGTATCGAGATGTCAAGCCCGGTGACCGCTACTCCCTGACCTACCTGCCCGGCCGGGGCACAGAACTGGCACTGAACGGCACACCGCTGACGGTCATCGAAGGCGCCGATTTCGCCGCTGCCTATTTCGGCATCTGGCTGGGACGGAATTCCATCGACGACAAGCTGAAGCGTGATCTGCTGAAAGGACGCTGAGATGAAAACATTCCTGACAACGGTCTGCCTGGCTGTGCTGGCCATTATGCTCTACGTAACGATCAGCGCCTCGCTGCACGTGGACATCGTCAGCGCAACCCGCCAGCTCTGGTACAATCCCTGGTTCCGGGCCACCCTGGCCGACGCCTACTGCGGCTTCCTCTTTTTCTGGCTCTGGGTAGCCTGGCGTGAGCAGTCTGCAGCAAGGGGTGCCATCTGGTTTGTCCTGATCATGGCACTGGGCAACCTCGCCATGGCGAGCTACATCCTGCTGCAGATTCGTCGCCTGCAACCGGAAGAGGGTATTGAAGCGCTGCTGCAACGCCGAGTTCAACAGTCATGACACGGACGTTTCTGATATGCGGCGGAGCAATGCTGCTCTACATGACCGGCTGGTTTATCGCCGCCCAGATCCGGGGGCGCAACGACATCGCCGATGTGGCCTGGGGATTAGGGTTTATTCTCGTGGCTTTCGTATCGCTGTTCTCCGGCAATGTCTATTCGCCACGGGGACTGCTGGTCTCCGGCCTGGTGCTGGTCTGGGGGCTTCGCCTGGCCCTGCACATCCACAGCCGCAATCGCGGCCGGGGCGAAGACCCGCGCTACCGAAAATGGCGCGAAGAATGGGGAACGTGGTTCGTGCTCCGTTCATTCCTGCAGGTCTTCATGCTGCAGGGAATGCTGCTGTTGATGGTAGCCGTGCCGATCGTCTTCACCAATACTGCAGCGGCTGCACCTCTGGGTTGGCTGGACCTGCTCGGCCTGGCGGTCTGGCTGTACGGCTTCGGCTTTGAGGCTGTCGGTGACTGGCAACTACTGATGTTCATCCGTGACCCAGGCAACAAGGGTAAACTGATGACCTTCGGCCTGTGGCGGTACAGCCGCCACCCCAACTACTTTGGCGAGGTAACCCTCTGGTGGGGGATCTGGCTGATGACGCTGGCTCTGCCGGGGGGATGGCTGACGGTGGTCGGCCCGCTGACCATCACGTTCCTGATCCTCAAAATTTCCGGCATCCCGATGCTGGAAAAACCGTACGAGGATCGCGCCGATTTCCAGGAGTACAAACGCCGTACCAGCGCCTTTTTCCCGCTGCCCCTCAAGGGAGGAGCCTGACATGCTGCACACCCTCAAAATCTACCTGCTCTGCCTGCCGTTCACGCTTGTGCTGGATTACATCTGGCTGGCCAAACTGATGCAGGGCTTTTATATCAAAGAGCTCGGCCCCTACGCCCGGGTACGGGGCGCCACCATCATCCCGGTCTACTGGGCCGCCGCCATCGTCTACCTGCTGCTGCCACTGGGGATTGTGCTGTTCGCGCTGCCACGGGTCGATCCAGAGCACCTTGTGGTATCTTCCCTGGTGTGGGGTGCTCTTTTTGGCCTGATCGTCTACGGTGTCTATGACATGACCAATATGGCCACTCTGGAACGCTGGCCGGTCAGAATGGTCTGGGTTGATATCTGCTGGGGTTGTTTCCTCTGCGGAGTGACAAACCTTTTTGCCGCGCTGGTGTCGAGGTGGATGCAGTAAATGTTCTACAATCTATTCAGCACCGTCACATAACGCCCCCTAACCCCCTCTTAACTTAAGAGGGGGAATAGAATTCTCCTCCCCTTAAGCCAATTGGGGAAGCCTTGAAGTCTCCCCTTAGATAAGGGGAGATTTAGAGGGGTTAGCTGCTAAAGACGTCACAGTGTACTTCACTCACAAGGAGCTGCAACTATGAATCTTGCCGAACTGTTTACCCATCCCGGCCTGGGGGTCATGTCCACCTCATCGTCGGATGGCCGCGTTAACAGCGCCGTTTATGCCCGGCCGCACGTCATCGATGAAACTACACTGGCCTGGGGGATGACCGACAAGCGTACCTACCAGAACTTGACCCGCAACCGTCACGCGGCATTCCTGTTCAAGACCAGCGACCCCGGTTTCAGTGGCGTGCGCCTGGCGTTGGAACTGATCAGGACCGAGGAGGAGGGAGAACTGCTGGCGACCATCAAGCAGAATACCGACGAGATCGTCGGACCGGGAGCCAGTGCTGCCGTCACGCATGCGGCCTGGTTTAAGGTGGTTGAAGTACGTCCTTTGATTTGATGTGATCGACGACCCAACAGCACCTTAAGAGAGTCAACCCTTGAACAGAGTAATGACAAAAATATGGACGCTGGTTTTAGTGCTGTTTACATCTCTTCCGGTAATTGCTTCAGGAGCAGATTTCAATTACAGCAACTATGAGGCCGTTCTGAAACGTCATATCAAAACCGGAGTATCAATCAACAACATTCGACTTAATGCAGTGGATTACAATTCCCTGACACGGGAAGCACAGCAGACCGGCTCAGATTACAGCATCCTCCTCAAGGAACTGGCGGCCTTCGATCTGGCCACGTTGAAAAGCCGGGAAGAGAAGATCGCCTTCTGGGTAAACGTGTACAACATCGGTGCCATAAAAACCATTATCGATCACTATCCGGTCGACAGCATCAGGAGTAAAAGGATCAACTGGCTGGGACATCCCTGGGGTCGCAAGGCGTTATCCGTTGGTGGAAGAGAGTACTCGCTGGCTGAGATCGAGAACGACATCCTGTTGGACGGTTTCAAGGATCTGCGCATCCATTTCGGCATCAACTGCGCCTCTGTAAGTTGTGTTGACCTGCTTGCAGTTCCGTATCGTGCTGCCACACTGTTTGCTCAATTGGAAGATCAGGGACGGAAATTGTTAATGGACAGGAAAAAAGGGCTTGTTACGGATAGCGAGAAAAAAACCGTACTACTGTCCCAGATTTTCAAGTTCGACAAGAATCGCTTCGATGCGGCAGGCGGAGCACTCGCATTCATCAAGCCGTATCTGTCAAAAGCAGATATGACAGCCATTGGAGTTGACAGTTTGAAGGTTGAATATCTGGAGTACGACTGGAAAGTCAATGACACAAAAAATGCACGATAATGGTATGCAGTCATAACTGATCGCCAATCTATAAAAGACGAAAGGTAATGTATGAAGATAGCGATCATCGGCGGCGGCATATCCGGATTGACGACCGCACACCTGCTGTGCAGTGAACATGATATCACCCTGTTTGAAGCCAACGACTATCCGGGGGGACACACCAACACGCTGGATGTGATCCATGACGGTACGGGCTACGCGGTGGATACCGGTTTTATCGTCTTCAACGAGCGTACCTACCCCAACTTCATCAAATTACTGGATCGTCTTGGTGTTGCGTCGCAGCCGAGCGTGATGAGCTTTTCTGCTGTCTGCGAAACAACCGGACTGCAATACTGCGCCACCAATCTGGATACGCTCTTTGCCCAGCGCAAGAACATACTGAGCCCCCCCTTCTGGCGTATGCTGCTGGAGATTATTCGCTTCAACCGCGCATCGGTGGAGTTGTATGGCAGCAGCGACCTGAGCCTGACCTTGGGCAATTATCTCCGCACCAACGGTTACTCCCAACTGTTCATCGACAAGTTCCTGATCCCCATGGGGGCGGCAGTCTGGTCGGCCGATCCGGCTCAATTTCTGACCTTCCCTGCGGCAGCCTTCGTTCAGTTTTTCACCAATCACGGCATGCTCAACGTAGTCGACCAGCCAACCTGGCGGGTGGTCACCGGCGGTTCCCGCCAGTATGTTGCGCCGTTGATAATCAACTTCCGTGACCGGATACGCCTGTCGACCCCTGTGGAACGGGTGCAGCGCTATGACAACCGGGTATCCGTCACACCGCGAGATGGCGAGCCGGAGCTGTTTGACCATGTGGTTGTGGCGTGCCACAGTGACCAGGCGCTGGCGATGCTGGCCGACCCGTCGGATGCGGAACGCGAGGTGCTGGGAGCTATCCCCTACCAGAAAAACGATACAGTGTTGCACACCGACAACCGGCTGCTTCCGTCGATTCCCAAGGCCCGCGCCAGTTGGAACTGTTTGCTTCCGCGAAAACAGCAGGATAGTGTGGTACTGACCTATTGGATGAACCTGCTACAGAACATCAAGGCACCGGTTGATTTCAGCGTGACACTCAACAGTCCCGAAGCCATCAATCGGGATTCAATCATCCGCCGACTGGTCTACCACCATCCTGTCTACTCAACGGCTGCCTTTGAAGCGCAGAAACGCCGGGACGAAATCAGCGGAGTCAATCGTACCTCCTATTGCGGCGCCTACTGGAGTTGGGGCTTTCATGAAGATGGGGTCAAAAGCGCCCTGGCAGTCTGCCGGCAATTCGGGAAGGGGTTGTAGATGCGTAACCCCACCTGTCCTCCCCTTATGTAAGGGGAGGGACACATAAATATGCAGTAGTGGTATTTGAGATTTTATTTTGCCTTTAGCTCCCCCTCTTAAGTTAAGAGGGGGTTGGGGGGAGTTATGGCCATACAAAGCAGAATCTACACAGGTCATGTGGGACATCAACGCCTGAAACCGGTCGGGAATGCGTTCCGTTACAGCCTGTTCTTCCTGTATCTCGACCTGGCAGAGCTGGAAACCGTATTTGCACATCGCTGGCTCTGGTCGCTGGAGCGCCCAAACTGGGCCAGTTTTAGACGCTCTGACTATTTTCACGCTTCAAACCTGCCACTTGACCAAGCGGTACGTGACGAAGTGGAGCATCAACTGGGCAGACGGCCGGGGGGCCCGATCCGGCTATTGACTCATCTGCGCTATTTTGGGTACTGTTTTAACCCGATCAGCATCTACTACTGTTTTGCCGAAGACGGACAGACCCTGGAAGCGTTCCTGATCGAGATTCACAATACACCCTGGGGGGAAGAATACCTGAGAGCCTTTGATGCCCGCATGGAACAGCGTGACGGCGAATGGCACCGATACCGATTGAACAAGGAGTTCCACGTGTCACCCTACATGCCGATGGATATAGCCTACGACTGGCGCTTCACCGTACCGGGAGAAAATTTGGCGGTCCAGATGACAAACATCCGGCAGGGGACTGAAATTTTCAATGCCACGCTGAATCTTCAGCAGCAGCCGCTGACGGGAGGTAACCTGGCAGGTGCCCTTCTGCGCTGGCCGTTCATGACCGCCAAGGTCATCGCTGCAATTTACTGGCAGGCTCTGCGCTTGAAATGGAAAGGAGTGCCCTTCTGCCCGCACCCGGAACAACTTGACATCAGGAAAGGACGCTACAGCAGATGAACCAGAACGAACAGACCTGCAACACCTGTCCGCTAACCGCGTCATCGACGACCGGCATCATCAATCGACTGGCACGGAGTCTGGTGCTGAAAAACCTGTCTGCGATCAGACAGGGGCAGCTCACCTTCATCGAAGGCGATGAACGACTCGAGTTCGGCCAATGCGGTTCGGAACTTACCGCTACGGTACGTGTACAGCACCCGGATTTTTACCGTCGGGTCGCCTTCGGCGGTACAATCGCCGCCGGAGAAACATATATGGAAGAACTGTGGAACTGCAGTGACCTGACGGCACTGGTGCGGATCATGGTAAGCAACCAGGATGCGCAGCAGCGGCTTGAGGGGGGGCTGGCGCGCCTGACCGCACCCCTGCAACGTCTTCTGCATCGCCTGAACAAAAATACCCGCAGCGGCAGCCGCAAGAACATTGCCGCCCACTATGACCTGGGTAACGATTTCTATCAGCTGTTCCTTGACCCGACCATGGCCTACTCCTGCGGTATATTCGAGCGGGATGACAGCAGCCTGGCGGAGGCATCTCAGGCGAAATTCGATCGCATCTGCCGCAAACTGGGATTGACCTCCGGAATGCAGGTACTGGAGATCGGCGCCGGCTGGGGCGGCTTTGCAATCTATGCCGCAGAGCATTACGGCTGCCATGTCACCACCACCACGATCTCACAGCACCAGCATGACCGGACCGCTGAACGTATTGCAGCATCAGGGCTGGAGGATCGCATTACTCTGCTGGCGCAGGATTACCGCGATCTGACCGGCAGTTTCGATCGCCTGGTCTCAATTGAGATGATCGAAGCGGTCGGCCACCGCTATCTGCCGACATATTTCCGGACCTGCTCCGAACGCCTCAAGAAGGACGGGGCTGCGTTGATTCAGGCCATCACCATGCCGGATCATCTCTACGACCGCTATCTGGACACACCCGACTTCATCAACCGCTACATCTTCCCCGGCAGTTGCTGCCCGTCGCTGCATGCAATCTCCGACGCCGTGGCACGTTCCAGCGACCTGCGACTGAACAGTCTGGAGGATCTCTCTCCGCATTATGCCCGCACCCTCCGGGAATGGCGGAACGCTTTTCACGCCAATCTTGTGAAGGTACGGGAGTTGGGCTTTGACGAGCGCTTCATCAGGATGTGGGAGTATTATCTCTGCTACTGCGAGGGAGGTTTTGCGGAACGATTTACCGGTGTTGTTCAACTGCTTTTCGGTAAACCCGGATACCGGGAGGAACAGCTGCTGCCTCCGTTGGAAAGGAGAACATACCCATGAAACATATTGTATTGACAGTTACCCTGCTGATTATGAGCGGCTGCAGCGCCTCGCTGCCGCCGCTCAAGACGGTAGACAATGTAGACATCAAGCGCTTTATGGGACCGTGGTACGTCATCGCCTGCATCCCGACCTTCATCGAAACAGATTCTTACAACGGTATCGAAACTTACCGGCTCGAACCGGACGGCAGCATTGACACCGTCTTCACCTTTAACAAAGGCGGCTTCGACGGTCCTCCCAAACGCTACAATCCGCGCGGTTTTATCGTCGACACGGTCAACAACTCCACCTGGGGGATGCAGTTCATCTGGCCGTTCAAGTCCGAATTCCTGATCACACATCTCGATGCTGACTACAGCCAGACTGTTATTGGCCGCAACAAGCGCGACTACGTCTGGATCATGGCCCGCACCCCGCAGATACCGGAGGGTGATTACCAGCGGCTGGTGAAAGAGCTGGAAGGACAGGGGTATGATGTCTCCAGGTTGCGCATGACACCCCAGCGTTGGCCGAATGATGGAAACCGTCCGTGAATGACCTGACCCGCAAGGTGATAAATGTGGTGCTGTTCCAGGTGGCCTGGTTTGCGGCAGTTCTGGGAGCGGCACGGGGGATGCTCTGGCTCGGTCCGCTGGCCATGGTACCGACCCTGGCGGTCCATCTGGCACTGCAGGATGATCGCAGGGCAGAAGTGAAACTGCTGTTAGCAGCTGGTCTGCTCGGATTAATTTTTGACACCGCTTTTGTCGCCGGTGGTGTATTCACACCGCTGCAGCATCTCTTCCCCCGACCCTTCAGCCCACCCTGGATGATCTGCCTCTGGCTTAACTTTGCTGCCACCCTGAATGTGTCCATGGCCTGGCTGCTGGGGCGCTATCGGCTGGCGGCACTCTTCGGGGCGATCGGCGGCCCTCTGGCCTACTACAGCGGGGCCAAGCTGGGAGCTACCGAGACGCTGCCGACCACAGCCGGTATGCTTCTGCTGGCGATCGGCTGGGGATTTATGACTCCTCTACTTGCGTTGCTGGCAAAATATTTTACAACGAGCGAACCTTTTTCCATTTCTAAATCAAGTATGCCGTAAAGTCAGACCTACTCATATTTCAAGTAAAATCCGGAACTACCTGTAATGATGATTATTACGAACATACAACACGAGGATGCAAAATGACCAAAGCTGACATCGCCGAAAGAATCCATAACGAAACCGGCTTCACAAAAAAAAACTCCGCCGAGATTATTGAGTGCACGTTACTGCGTAAGGCACTCCAGTGTTCGTTCTAGGCTCTCCATCCTTGCTGCGCATAATGCTGCTGCTTGCTGCCTGCTATCTGGCGCTGCTCATAGGATGCGCATTGTTTCAACGCAAACTCCTCTATTTCCCGTCTCATGATAAGCAGAGCAACGGTCTGACTGAATGGAGAAACGGTGATCAGCTGTTTGGCTATGCCAGGCAGATGGCTTCACCCGGCACAATCTGGCTTTTCCTGCATGGCAATGCCGGTCAGGCAACTGACCGTACGTATGTTCTCCCGTCATTCCCTGCAACGGATTCCGTATATATACTCGAATACCCCGGCTATGGCATGCGATCAGGTTCACCTTCCATGACGGCATTCAATTCAGCAGCACAGCAGGCGTATGAACTCCTGAAATCACAAAATCCAGCTACCAGCATTTGCATTGCAGCCGAGTCGATCGGTTCCGGCCCTGCTTCATATCTTGCCACACTGCCAAACCCACCGGACAAGATAGTACTGATAACCCCTTTTGACCGTCTGGCCAGTGTAGCGGGCAGTCACTATCCTTTCCTGCCTGTTCGATTGTTATTTCATGACAATTGGGATAACATTGAAGCCCTCAAAAACTACCAGGGGCAGTTAGAACTGTTTGCGGCACGGTCCGACACCGTCATTCCGCTGCTCCATGCTAGAAATCTTGCTGCCAGCAAACCGTCTTCAGTGCTGCACGTTATTGAAGGTAATCATAACGATTGGGCAGACGGGGGCAAAGTGAAGACCAGATATGAACGAATTACTAAATGACGTGAACGTGCCGGTAATTGAGGTAATGGATGATAACCTGGAAGCAGCGCAGGAAGGTGAAATTGAAGTGCCCATCAACAGGTTGAACCGGGAAACACTGCTCAGTGTTATCAGTGAGTATGTCACGCGGGAATGGGAGGAGATGGGACTCGTCAGCTATACCCTTGAGCAGAAGATCGAACAGGTCATGGTTCAGCTTAAAGCAGACAAAGCGAAACTCGTATTTGACCCGAACTCAAATTCATGCAACATCATTCCAAACCCTTGAAGGATTCTTCCGATGTTTGAAAACCAGTACAACGAAGAAATGGAAGCTGAGGTCAGACGACTTGAGGCCAAACTGAGGGCAACGCTTGCCGGGCACCCGGAATGGGACAACGCCTGTGCTTTCTGCCATTGTGAACTGCACGGTACTGATCAGATAAAATGCGAAAAACACGGGGACCGCATCGCAGGTACATAATCATGGAGTGGCACGTCTACATAATCCTCTGCTCGGATACTACATACTATACGGGAATTACGTCGGACATCGAGCGGCGGGTCCGTCAGCACGCGAAGGGGACGGGCGCAAAATACTTCCGGGGGCGAAAGCCTGAACAGGTAGTGTACCTTGAAAAAGGTCACAACCGCTCGTCGGCCAGCAGGCGTGAGATTCAGATTAAGTCCATGAGCCGGGCGGCGAAGGAAAACCTGATTATGACCACCTCAGCTGCAGATCTTTTGAAATTGCCTCTATGATTACCGCAACAAAGCCGGAGAGCGACCAACTGCATGACAGATCGAACAGTCTCAAAGTAAAAGGAAAAATACATGGCCCCAAAACCGTATATAATCTTCGTCTACAATGCTGACAGCGGGATTTTCAACACCGTAAGCGACATAGCCCACAAAATATTCTCACCGGAAACGTATTCCTGCAACCTTTGTGCAATAACCTACGGCAACTTCAGCATGCGGACAGAATGGAAGGAGTATCTCGACTCCCTGGATGCAGACTTTGAGTTCCTGCACCGGGACGAACTTTCGGAAAAATATGGGGGAACTGAAATTACTTTACCAGCGATCCTGCTAAAAAAAGGCGATACCTTTGATGAGTTGATTACCGCCGATGAAATAGAGAGGTGCAGCTGCGTGGATGACCTCAGACGGCTCATTACGGGAAAATTGACTGCCCACGCAGTATCCCCTTGAAACAGGTAATCCGGCACGCTTGTTTATTTCACAAATTAACTCCTTTAAATTGAGTATCACAAACAAAAAGGCCGCCCGAAAATTTCCGAACGGCCTTACGTTGAACATAAAATGGTAAGACTAGCCATTCCACCCCTTGGAGCCGCGCCCGATGGCAACCGATCCTGTACGAACCAGTTCTTTCAATCCCAGCGGTCGCAATAAATCAAGAATAGCGTCGATTTTGAGCGGATTGCCGGTAGCTTCGATCGTGTATGATTTTGGAGTCACATCAATTATTTTGGCGCGGAAAATATCAACAATACGCAACACCTCTGCCCGGTTTTCATCCTCGGCAGCCACTTTTATTAACGCCATTTCTCGCTCAATAGCACTGCCGTCGGAAAAATCGAGTACCTTAAGCACGTCAATCAATTTATAGAGCTGCTTGTTGATCTGCTCCAGTATCTGTGCGTCACCCCCGGTGACAATAGTCATACGGGACAGTCCTTCCTCGTTTGTGGGGGCGACCGATAGCGAATCAATATTGAATCCGCGTCCTGAAAAAAGCGTCGCGACGCGGGACAGTACTCCAAAATCGTTTTCAACTATGACTGATATTGTATGTTGCATAGCATTATCCTCTCTATTATGCGTTCAGTACCATTTCATTAAGCGATGCCCCGGCCGGAACCATCGGCAGTACCTTTTCTTCGCGGGCAATCCTGAACTCCATGATTACCGGACCTTTTTCCTTGAAACCCTTTTTAATTACAGATTCGACCTCATTCGGCTTGGTTGCCAGAAAACCTTTGGCACCGTATGCATCGGCAAGCTTTATATAGTCAATGGGCAGCTCCATGCACGTCGATGAATAACGCTTATCGAAGAACAGCTCCTGCCACTGTCGAACCATGCCGAGAAAATTATTATTGAGAATTACAATTTTTACCGGCAGACGATTCTGTACCAGCGTCGCCATTTCCTGGATGTTCATCTGGATTCCGCCATCACCACAGATGGAGATTACCTGACGGTTCGGAAAGGCCGCCTGGGCACCCATTGCAGAGGGCAACCCGTACCCCATGGTGCCGAGACCTCCCGAAGTAAGCAGCGTACGCGGCTTGTTAAACTGAAAAAACTGGGCGGTCCACATCTGATGTTGACCGACATCGGTTGAAATGATGGCATCTTCGTCTGACAGTTCACGCAGTTTCTGGATTACGAACTGGGGTTTGATCACCGTACTGCTCTGCTTGTAGCCAATGGGATGCTTCTCTTTCCATCCAGCGATATCGGAGTGCCAGGGAGCAAGAGCTTCGACAAAACCGGCAATTTTATCTTTAAGTTTGTCGGTCTGTTTGATCATTTTTGTCAGAACGTCCTTGACATCGCCGACGATCGGCAGATCCACCGGAACATTCTTTTTAATCGACGTCGGATCGACATCAATGTGGATAATCTTTGCGTGGGGTGCAAAGGTTGACAGCTTTCCGGTGACCCGGTCATCAAAGCGAGCGCCGACGGCAATAATCAGGTCGCTATGAGTCATGGCCATGTTGGCACAGTAGGCGCCATGCATTCCGAGCATGCCAAGCGACAGGGAATCTTCTTCCGGGAAGGAGCCCAGCCCCATCAAAGTTGTCGTTACCGGGATAGTCAACCTGCGCGCAACAGTTGTGAGCGGCTCTGCTGCTCCGCCCAACACAGCGCCGCCACCGACATACATGATCGGGCGGCGGGCTTCAAGAATCATGGTCACAGCTTTTTCAACCTGGCGTGGATGTCCGGAAAGCGTTGGTTTATAACCGCGGATTTCAACCGTTTCGGGATAGTGGAACTCCCCCTGGGCAATCTGAACATCCTTGGGAAAGTCTACCAGCACCGGGCCGGGACGTCCGCTGCGGGCAATATAGAAGGCTTTCTTCATGGTTACAGCAATGTCGTTAACATTGCGGATCAGGAAACTGTGTTTCGTGCAGGGACGGGTTATGCCGATAATATCGACTTCCTGGAACGCATCGTTGCCGATCAGTGCTGTCGGAACCTGGCCGGTAATTATCACCATCGGAATCGAATCCATATAGGCGGTAGCAATTCCTGTCACGGTATTGGTCGCGCCAGGTCCTGAAGTCGCAATGGCTACCCCTACCCTGCCGGTTGCGCGGGCATAGCCGTCGGCCGCGTGGGTGCCGGCCTGCTCATGGCGCGGAAGAATGTGGTGTATCGCCTTGAAATCATACAGCTCATTATAGAGGTTGATGACGGTACCTCCCGGATAACCGAAAACCGTATCAACTCCCTCTTTCTTCAAACATTCAAGCATTATTCGAGCACCGTTCATTTTCATAAAAACCTCATTTAAATATTGTAGGTTTCAGACCAGTCTGACACGTCGAACTGGTCTGATATAATTTAATCAGCCGTTGTTACTGCACCGGTGTGAGCTGACGTAACCACTTTGGCGTAGCGGGCCAGCCAGCCCCCTTTGATCTTGGGCGGAGGTGCCTGCCACGTCCCCCTGCGTTCGGCAAGAGTTGCTTCGTCAACCAACAGTTCAAGGCGACGGTTCGGGATGTCGAGCCTGATACGGTCGCCATCTACAACCAGGGCAATCGGTCCCCCTTCGGCAGCTTCGGGAGAAATATGACCGATACAGGGGCCACGGGTACCGCCGGAAAAACGACCATCGGTAATCAATGCCACGCTGTCGCCCAGTCCCATCCCCATGATGGCAGCCGTGGGAGCCAGCATCTCGCGCATACCCGGCCCCCCCTTGGGGCCTTCGTAACGGATGACAACAACATCACCGGACGTGATCCTCCCTTCCATAATGGCGGCCATGGCCAGCTCTTCAGCATCAAAACAGCGTGCGGTTCCTTCAAACAGCATCATGGCAGCCGAAACACCTGACTGCTTGACTACCGCCCCCTTGGGAGCGATGTTGCCGGAGAGGATGGCAATGCCACCTTCCTTCTTGATCGCATTCCCGAGCGGGCGAATAACCTCCTCGTCTACATTCTGGATACTTTCTGCAAGCTGGTGAGTGGAAAGACCAAAAAGTGTCGGCGCATCAATGATCTTGCTACCGAGCTGCTTGAATACTCCGGCAACGCCGCCGGCAATGTCCAGATCTTCCATAAAGTGTTCACCGGCCGGGTTCATCGAAGCCAGTTGCGGTGTATCTTTTCCCAACTCATCAAACAGCTCCAGCGGCAACTCTACACCGGCCTCATGGGCAATAGCCAGCAGATGCAGCACCGTATTTGAAGAGCCTCCCAGTGCCAGATCTACGCGGATGGCATTTTCAAAGGCGGCACGGGTCATGATGTCGCGGGGCTTGATATCCTTAAGCACCAGTTCAACGATCTTTTCGCCCGAAGCGAAGGCAATGCGACGCTTGAGTGCCGATACCGCCAGGGCGGTTCCGCAGCGCGGCAGGCTCATTCCCATGGTTTCGGTCAGAATCGCCATGGTGTTGGCAGTAAACAGCCCCTGACAGGAACCCATGCCGGGGCAGGCGTTGTCTTCGCAGACCTGCAGTTCCTTATCGCTGATTACTCCTGCCTTGTAACGGGCCATTGCCTCAAATGTATCCGAAACAAAGGAATATTTACGTCCGGCAACGCCACGGCCGCTCAGCATCGGGCCAGCGGTAACAACAATACAGGGGATGTTGAGACGCGCAGCAGCCATCAGCATGCCGGGCGTAATCTTATCGCAGTTGGTCAGCAACACCAGGCCGTCGAGCCGATGAGCCTCAGCCACGGACTCGACCATATCGGCAATCAATTCGCGGGTCGGCAGCGAATAGTGCATTCCTTTATGCCCCATCGCCATGCCATCGCAGACCCCGGGGATACCAAAGAAAAGCGCGTACCCGCCGCCAGAATGCACCCCTTTCTCAATGAAACGCTCCAGGTCACGCATCCCCACATGTCCGGGAATCAGATCGGTGAAACTTGTAGCCACACCGATAAACGGCTTATCCATCTGGTTGTGTGGTATACCGGTTCCTTTTAACAGGGCGCGGTGAGGAGTCCGTTCAAGCCCTTTTTTAATCATGTCACTGCGCATTGATTACCTCGATACCCACACGGATGCGGGTTTCTATTCAGGGTGATTTCCAGCTAAAAAGCTTTCTAAGCCGGGCGGTTGTCTATCACCCGTTGAGCCTTTCCTTCATGACGAGGAATACTGTTTGGCTCAACCAGTCTCACGGTCACACCGACACCGAGGACAGAGTCGATACGTTTCTCGACCATTTCCAGAAACGCCCGCTGCTTCTTCATTTCATCAAAGAAAATATTTTCCGTAACCTCGATGCAGACTTCAAGCACATCCAGAGCGCCCTTCCTGTCGACGACCAGTTGGTAGTGCGGCTCGCATCCTTCGATCGCTACCAGCACCTCCTCAATCTGGGAGGGAAACACGTTGACGCCCTTTATGATCAGCATATCGTCAGAACGACCCATGGTTTTCCGCATACGAACCAGGGTGCGGCCACACTCACAAGGAGAATAGTCAAGACAGGTGATATCCCGTGTCCGGTAACGGATCATGGGGAAAGCCTCTTTGCTGATCGTTGTGAGAACCAGTTCGCCTGTACTTCCCGGCGGCAGAACCTGGCATGTATCCGGGTCGATGATTTCGGCAATGAAGGCATCCTCGGAAATGTGCATGCCGTTTTTACAATAGCACTCACCAGCCACGCCGGGTCCGATCACCTCAGAAAGTCCGTAATTGTCAGTGGCATTGATGGAAAGCCGGGTTTCAATTTCACGGCGCATGGCATCCGAGCAGGGTTCTCCGCCGAACAGGCCGACCCTGAGCGAGAGGCTTTTTGAATCAATACCGAGCTTTTCCATACGGTCAGCTATGGTCACAGCATAACTCGGAGTACAGACAAGTGCGGTACTCTTGTAATCCTGCATGATCATGATCTGTTTTTCGGTATTACCGCCGCTCATTGGAATGACGGCGGCACCAATCGCTTCTGTCCCGTAGTGGAGTCCGAATGCACCGGTGAACATCCCATAGCCGAACGCAATCTGAACGACATCGTCGTGGGTAACACCGGCTGCAGTCATGATTCTGGCCACCAGATTGGACCAGATTTTCAGATCGTTCTTCGTATAGCCTACAACCGTCGGTTTACCGGTCGTCCCTGATGAAGAATGAATGCGGACGACCTCCCGCAACGGTACCGCAAACATGCCGTACGGATAATTGAGCCGCAAATCCTCCTTGGTGGTGAACGGAAGCTTTGACAGATCTTTCAGCGAGGTAACGTCCTCGGGTACGATTCCGAGAGTGTTAAACTTGGTGCGGTAACAGGTTACGTTCTTATACGCACGGTTAAGCGTAGCCTGAAGCCGTTCAAGCTGCAACTGCTCAAGCTCTTCGCGTGGCAGGCACTCATGTTGGGTGTCCCAGATAGCGTAATGCATCACAACCTCGCCGTTTCGAACAGATTACTCAAAAAAAAGCGCATCATCAACGATCTGTTTGACCCGGATAATAGCCTCTTCAATCGGCAGCACCTGCACGACACCACGTGAGCGCTCCTTCAACTCCACAGTCCCATCGGCAAGCCCTTTGCTCCCCACTACAATCCTCAACGGAATCCCTATCAGGTCATTATCCTTGAATTTGATTCCGGGGCGTTCGTCACGGTCGTCAAACAGGACTTCGATGCCCAGTTTCTCAAGCTTGAAATAAATTTCCTCAGACTCTGCCAGAACTCCCTTATCTTTGGCCGGATTGAGGGCGACCACCGAGCAGTGAAACGGTGCCAGAGGAATTGGAAAGATGATGCCGTTTTCATCATGGTTCTGCTCAATGGCGGCTGCCACCGTACGCCCGATTCCGATGCCGTAGCACCCCATGAAAATAATCTGCTCCTTGCCTGCAGCATCCAGATAGGTGGCGTTCATAGCCTGTGAATATTTGGTACCAAGCTTGAATACATGTCCAACTTCGATGCCACGCCACATTTCAAGCATGCCATGCTGACAGCGGGGACAGCAGTCACCGGCAACGACGCTGCGAATATCGGCATACCTGTCAGGAGTAAAGTCACGACCCGGATTGGAATTCAAATAATGGAAATCCTTTTCATTGGCTCCTATTACGACATTGGTGATCCCCTGCAGCACGAGGTCGGCGATCACCGTAACTTTTTCCTTCACGTCGATTGGACCGAGAAAACCGGCCGGAGAACCGGTGATCCGCTGGACAGTCTCATCGGATGCCATCTGAATTTCGTTCCAGCCCAGATGATTCTTAAGCTTTATCTCGTTGACGTCATGATCGCCGCGCAGCAGCGCCATTACATGCTCGCCGGTATCGGAAGAAAAAACCATCGTCTTGATGGTCGCAGTGACAGGCACATTCAGGAATGACGCCACCTCTGCGATAGTTTTCATATCCGGTGTGGCAACGCGCTCCAACGGCAAAGCTGCCGCGACGGCCGCCGGTTGCAGTCGCGCCTCGGCTTTCTCAACGTTTGCAGCATATTTGCAGGAATTACAGGAAACGATGGCATCCTCGCCGGAATCGGCCAGCACCATAAATTCATGTGAGGACGAGCCGCCGATTGAGCCGGTATCAGCTTCTACTGCCCGGAAATTGAGGCCGCAGCGCCTGAAAATCCGCATATATGCCTGAAACATCTTGTCATACGACAGATCGGCAGCAGTGCTGTCAACGTCAAATGAATAGGCGTCCTTCATAATGAATTCACGTCCACGCATCAAGCCGAAGCGGGGGCGGATTTCATCACGGAATTTGGTCTGGATCTGGTAGAAATTGACCGGCAGCTGGCGGTAGCTCTTTATCTCCCGCCGCACCATATCGGTGATGACCTCCTCATGGGTCGGCCCCATACAGAATTCGGTCTCCTTGCGATCTTTAAAACGAAGCAACTCCTTGCCATAGAAGGTCCAGCGTCCCGACTCCTGCCACAATTCAGCAGGCTGCACACTCGGCATCAACATTTCAATAGCATCTGCCTTGTTCATCTCTTCGCGGACGATGTTTTCAAATTTTCGAATCGAGCGCAGCCCGAGCGGCAGATAGTTATAAATACCCGCTGCGAGCTTGCGGATCATCCCCGCGCGGAGCATGAGCTGATGCGAAATGACCTCGGCATCCGAAGGTGTCTCTTTAACGGTCGGTATGAAATAGCGGGAGTACAGCATCGTCACCTCAAAGGTTGTTGATTTCTTCTATCAGGGCATCGGCAAGTTTGTCCTCGGGCACTTTGCGGACAATCTCGCCATGCCTGAACACCAGCCCCTCCCCCTTGCCGCCGGCAATGCCAACATCTGCCTCGCGTGCTTCGCCGGGGCCGTTGACGGCACACCCCATTACCGCCACCGTAATCCGTTTGTCGACCCCCTGCAGTCGTCGCTCGACATCTTCTGCCACCCTGATTAAATCAATCTGGCATCGCCCGCAGGTCGGACAGGAGACAAAATTTACACCTCGCTGGCGAATCCCTAGACTTTTGAGGATTTCGTACCCTACCCTGACTTCGTCCAGAGGGTCGCCGGTCAGCGAAACCCGCAAGGTGTCGCCGATACCGTCCGCCAAAAGAATCCCAAGACCGACCGACGACTTGATCGTCCCGGAAAAAATGGTGCCGGCTTCGGTAATGCCGATATGAAGCGGATAATCTACCCGCTCGGCCAGCAACCGGTAGGCGTTGACCGTTTTCATGACGTCGGATGCTTTAAGAGAAACTTTGATTTCCTGATAATTGAGTTCTTCAAGGATTCGGATATGGCCCAGCGCAGACTCCGCCATTGCCTCAGCCGACGGATGGCCGTACCGCTCTAATAGCTCTTTTTCCAGGGAGCCGGCATTAACGCCGATGCGGATCGGCACGTTGCGTTCAGAAGCCGACTTGACAACTTCCGCAATTTTCCATCTCTCACCGATGTTGCCGGGATTAAGCCGCAGACCGTCGACGCCCCCTTCAAGTACCTGCAAAGCCAGCCGGTAATCAAAATGAATGTCAGCAATCACCGGAATAGGGCTTCGACGCTTGATTTCACCGAGTGCAACAGCCGCATCTGAATCGGGAACCGCGCAACGGACAATCTCACACCCGACGGAAGCCAGTCCCTCGATCTGGGCCATGGTTGCCGCAATATCGCGGGTGTCGGTGGAACACATCGACTGTACCGAACAGGGGGCACCGCCGCCGATGGCGACGGAGCCGATATGTATTTGTCTGGTCGGTTTTTTCATGGGGTGGCATAGTGCCAAAGGGAGGTTAAAAAGTCAAGAACGGCACGCGGTTTCAGCGATTTTGGAGAAATGGTCGCTTCCCCGAAGTCACACAATTGAGTCGTTAAGATCTTTCAGCAACACCTCAATGTCGAGACCGTGGGCTCTGGCGCCCTGCTCCAGGCTTTCATTCTGGGCACCCATGCACCCTACACACCCCAAGTTATGCTTCTGCAGAACTTTGACTGCTCCTGGGTACGTACGCATAACTTCAAAAAAAGTCATATCCTTTGTGATCGCGTCGGTCATGTAAATTTCTCCTTGGTCAAGTCAGCCGGTATAAACGGCGGCTATTCATATTTAATGTCAATTATTTCGTACTCTTTTGTTCCTGACGGGACTGTTACCTTGACGGAATCGTCCAGCTTATGGCCTATCAGCGCTTTGCCGACCGGAGACGTGCAGGAAATTTTGCCGATTTTAATATCCGCCTCATCTTCACCTACAATGCGATAGGTAACCTCTTCTTCAGAGGCAGTATCATAGAGGGTTACCGTCGCCCCGAACACAACCTTGTCAGGCTTCATTCCGGTCAAATCAACAACATGGGCGCGAGCCAGCTTGCCGTTTATCTCCTGGATACGACCTTCGATAAAACCCTGCCGGTTCTTGGCAGCATCATACTCGGCATTTTCAGACAAATCACCATGCGCACGGGCTTCTGCAATATCCTGTATCACCTTGGGACGTTCTTCGCGAATCAATCGTTTGAGTTCTTCCTGAAGCGCCTCAAAACTCTCTTTTGTCAATGGTATCGAATGGGACATCTTGTTCATCAACTCCTGTTAGTGATTCTTTACTTCACGTTTAAATAGTCCTGAATCGGCTTTACTGCAAGGTCGTGCTCTTTCAGGGAGGCAATTCCATCTGCAACTGCACGGGCTCCGGCAACGGTCGTATAATACGCAAGGCCGTGCATCAGGGACTCGCGCCGAATTGAAAAGGAATCTGCAACTGCCCGTGGCCCCTGGGTTGTGTTGAAAACAAGCTGGACTTCACCATTTTTGATGGCGTCCACAATGTGAGGCCGACCTTCGAGCACTTTGTTTATCCGCCGAACCGGAATTCCCTTCTCTTCTAGAAAAGAAGCCGTTCCACCAGTTGCAAGTATGCCGAAACCGGCTTTATACAATTTTTCCGCCGCAGTGACAACATGTTTCTTATCACTGTCCCGCACACTGATAAATACGTTCCCGGAAAGCGGCAGCCTGACGTTCGCTCCCAGCTGCGATTTGGCAAACGCCTCAGCGAACGTTTCTCCGATGCCCATGACTTCACCGGTAGACTTCATCTCCGGGCCCAGAATTGTGTCAACACCGGGGAACTTGACGAAGGGAAACACAGCCTCTTTGACCGAAATGTGAACCGGTACGATGTCACCTGAGACACCAAGCTCTTTAAGGCTCTTGCCTGCCATGATCCGTGCCGCTATCTTGGCCAGCGGTCGACCGGTAGCCTTCGACACGAACGGTGCGGTTCGGGACGCGCGGGGATTTACCTCCAGAATGTAGATATCACCATCCTTCACCGCATACTGCACGTTCATCAACCCTTTGACATTAAGCTCCAGGGCCATCAGAACCGTCTGACGCCTGATTTCAGCAACAATATCAGCACCGATTGAGTACGGAGGCAGTGAACAGGCAGAATCACCGGAATGAATTCCGGCTTCCTCGATATGTTCCATGATGCCGCCAATGACAACTTCGGTGCCGTCACAGAGGGCATCGACGTCGATTTCAATAGCTTCATCGAGGAATTTATCGATCAGGATCGGGTGCTCGGGAGACACCAGTACAGCGGTTGTCATATAGCGCTGCAGATTTTCCACATCGTAGACAATCTCCATGGCACGACCTCCAAGCACGTAGGACGGTCGAACCACCACCGGATAACTGATCCGGTCGGCAACTTTTTCAGCCTCTTCAAAGGAACGGGCAGTACCGTTTTCCGGCTGTCGCAGGCCAAGCATATGGAGCATTTCCTGAAAACGCTCACGGTCTTCCGCACGATCAATGGCGTCCGGAGAGGTGCCGATAATCGGCACGCCGGCTTTTTCAAGCGCCACCGCCAGTTTGAGCGGAGTCTGCCCGCCGAACTGCACAATCACCCCTTCCGGTTTCTCTTTGGCAACAATTTCAAGCACGTCCTCCAGAGTCAACGGTTCGAAATACAGCCGGTCTGAAGTATCATAATCGGTAGAAACCGTCTCCGGATTGCAGTTGACCATGATTGTCTCGAAACCGTCTTCGGCCAGGGCAAACACGCCGTGTACACAGCAGTAATCAAACTCAATCCCCTGACCGATGCGGTTGGGGCCTCCACCGAGGATCATGATCTTCCTGCGGTCGGTCGGTTCAGCTTCACACTCCTCTTCGTAGGTGGAGTAGAGATACGGAGTATAGGCGACAAATTCAGCGGCACAGGTATCGACCCGCTTGTAGACCGGTCTGACATTCCTGGAATATCGCAGTTCGCGGACAGCATCCTCGCCGGTATTCCAGAGTTTGGAGAGCATCTTGTCGGAGAAACCCATCTGCTTGGCATCGCGGAGAGCTTCAGCAGTTACAGCGGCAAAAGGGATCTGCCGGAGTTCGCTTTCCTTCTCAATAATCTGGCGGATATTATGAAGAAACCAGGGGTCGATGGAGGTATGCCTGAAAATATCCTCAACCGTCATACCGCTGCGCAGGGCATCCCCCACGTACCAGAGCCGGTCGCAGTTAGGCACCCGCAGTTTTTCAACCAGCAGTTGCTGTTCCTTGGCTGACAGGGAACGACGGGTCTCAGCACCCAGATCAAAGAGCTTGGAGTCGAATCCACAGACACCAATCTCCAGCGAACGAAGCGCCTTCTGTAACGACTCCTTGAAGGTGCGACCGATGGACATGACTTCGCCCACCGATTTCATCTGGGTTGTCAGAGTGGCATCGGCTGCCGGAAATTTTTCGAAGGTGAAACGGGGGATTTTGGTCACTACATAATCGATGCTCGGTTCAAAACAGGCTGGCGTCTCGCGGGTGATGTCGTTGGTGATCTCGTCAAGGGTATAGCCAACGGCCAGTTTGGCTGCGATTTTAGCAATCGGAAAACCGGTGGCCTTGGATGCCAGAGCTGAAGAACGGGATACACGGGGATTCATCTCGATAACCACCAGGCGGCCGTTCTTCGGGTTGATACCGAACTGGATGTTTGACCCGCCGGTATCCACACCGATCTCGCGGATGATCTTCAGCGCCGCATCGCGCAGGATCTGATACTCCTTGTCGGTCAAGGTCTGGGCCGGCGCCACGGTGATGGAGTCGCCGGTATGCACACCCATCGGATCGAAGTTCTCAATTGAGCAGATAATCACCACGTTGTCTGCGGTGTCGCGCATGACCTCAAGCTCGTATTCCTTCCAGCCGATCACCGACTCTTCAATCAGGATTTCATCGGTTGGCGAAGCATCGATCCCGCCCATCGCCATTTTTTCATATTCTTCCATGTTGTAGGAAATACCGCCGCCGCTGCCTCCCAGCGTAAACGAGGGGCGGATAATGGCCGGGAAGCCGATTTCCTTGATAACGCGCATTGCTTCCGCATGATTGTGAGCCAGGCCCGAATTGGGAACCGCCAGACCGATCTTTTCCATAGCCTGTTTGAACAGAGTCCTGTCTTCAGCCTTCTTGATAGCCGGAAGTTTGGCACCGATCAGTTCGACGTTGAATTTTTCCAGAATGCCGGCCTCTGCGACTGCAACTGCAGTGTTCAAGGCAGTCTGTCCGCCAAGCGTCGGCAGCAGGGCGTCGGGGCGCTCCTTTTCAATTATCTTGGCCAATATCTCCGGGGTGACCGGCTCGATGTAGGTGCGGTCTGCAAAATCGGGATCGGTCATAATAGTGGCCGGATTGCTGTTCAGCAAAACCACTTCGAAGCCTTCTTCCTTCAGCGCTTTGCAGGCCTGGGTACCGGAATAGTCGAATTCGCAGGCCTGGCCGATAACGATCGGACCTGCTCCGATAATGAGGATCTTTTTGATGTCGGTTCTTTTTGGCATTTTTTCTCCTGATTGGTTACGGGAGGGCTTGTTCCCGGTTTTGTAAATTTACGCGAAACGTCTGACGACAATCGAAACAAACGACTCCAGATCATTAATACCATGCGTCGCAATGTCATACACCAGATTCATATCCAGTTTGGCATATTCATGTACAACAAGGTTGCGAAACCCTACGGCACTGATCAATTTTTCCTGTAAATCAACATCAATGATATTTCGTCCTCGTAGCAGATAAAAAAAATCGTTCATGCTGCCAGCCATACCGTATCCTTCATCGCTGACAATATGAGCCGCCATATCGACACATCCCTGAATCGCCTGCATAAGATTGAACAGAACTATATCCTGGCTGTCTTCGTCAACCATAAACTCATCAATTGTAGCAGAACGTTTTTCTTTTACCTTGTTGATACATTTTTCAATGGTGGTTACTTTAGCCACCAGTATATTCCGGTCAACCACGAGTTTCACCTCCATAACGACTACGCAGCCTGTTCAGGCGCATATCGATAAAATAAGAAAACTCCGCTATCAGCGGCAGTTTGTGACGTCGAAAACTTCGCAATGCTTCCGGATCGTTGTCATACACGACCTCCCCTTTTCCAAACACCTGCCCCAGCACAACTTCACCGGCGTCATTCATAACAAGCGGATGAATTTCAAGACGCAAAGCTCTTTCCAGATCAACGTAATAGGCCATTTTAAAATCATAATAGGCAGAAGCCAGAATTGACTTGTGCAGAAGAAAAGCAACATCCGCATCACTTCCCGGGCGCTCTTTTCCAGTCGCACGGGAGCCGAAAAGATAACAGGCAACGATCTCCGGGCGGGTTGCGCAATAAGCGGCGATGTTGTTTTTCAGTTCTTCAGAGGTCATGGGACACTTCGTCAGCTTCGTATATGGATTTGGTTTTGAATGGTGAAATCGTATTCCGTTCTCATTCAATTATCTTCTTGCTTACAAGCGGATAATTCTCTGGATACAGAATGCAGTTCACTTCCAGATCTATATCAAGCTCAGGCCAGTAAAGGTGGTTTTCTGAAGGCATTTCAACATGCAGGATTTTCTTTATCGATGCATCCTGAAACCATGGAAAATGTTCAAATGACAGAAATATTTCGCGACATTCAACTAGCATCCAAATGCCATTACAGGAAATATTGGTGACTTCAGCAGGGAAAATGTTGGTACCATGCTGTGCGGATTTCATTGTGATGCTCCTTTATGAGACGGTCTGCTTCGTTCAGTTCGCGCATTGACAGTCCATGATTCTGGGCAATCCGTATTTCCGGCTCTATCCAGAATTTTGCTTCGCCATTACTTGACTGTACATGAATATGCATTCTCTGCTCTTCTCTGGAAAAGAAGTAGAAACGAAAATCAGCCTCACGGAAAACTGTTGGACTCATTGTGGAATTTCCTCTTTTTTTGTCACAGAGTACCGCGTGGGCATGGTGAATCTTTGCCCATCCTACCCTACCCGGCTTCGCATGCCCTCTGTTGATGGCTATCTAGTGTTGCCAAGAACGCCATAAGGCTGACCAGCCCGCCCTGCCTTTCCGGGCGGTCTGGTCAAGCCGCAAGTTGGACATTTTCAGGAGCTACTTCAAGGCACCTCTAAATGTCCAGAGAGAGTCTTTCATACCTTCTCGCCGGACTCGGACTATGTCACCTTTTTCTTGCACAATGAAAACATTTAGCCGTGGTTTAACAATTGCACAGTCGCCGTCATCAAACAGCTTGGCAGTCGCAACTTTGTCTTTCTGCGCCATAAATTGTTTTAGTTTATTTATATCTGAAAGGTTCACACAGAAGATACATTCAGGTTCGGATACGTATCGGTTCTTATCGACAGCTTCGGCCTTTGTTCCGATTAAGCCCAGCAAAAAAACAACAATAACAGCTCTTATCATTACAGTTTTCTCCTATGCTATGTCAGTTTGAGTGGAATTGCGGCCAATAACAAATATGGGCGGCATCTTACTAGTGATTTAGGAAAGTTCAATGGCAAGTGATACATCAGATGGGTTTCGTTCGGAGGCAGCTACTAGAGTCTCAAACTGTGGTCCAGAAGTATGCGTCGCCGTGACCTTAAATGTACCTTGATACTCCCATCGATTTACGCCTCGCTTTATGAAGATAGGAATAGGATCATGTTGCGCTGCAAGCGTGGCTCCATTTGATGCAATTACTTTTCCTTTGCCGCAAATTATAACTTTTGGGGCTTGACGGTTCATTTCCAGTTTTACGCAAGCGGCGACGACTCTCCCTGACGTTGTGGGCAAGTATGATTGTTTGCTTCCTCCGAGGCGGTCATGTATATCATCTCGCGTGTACTCGCTGCCAACATTGAACATTGCTCCACTCCTTTTTATAGGTAGTTTTCTTCTGTCGTTCAACTCGTGGTTGACCGGCCCCCCGCGCACGCGCGCGTGAACCGGTCAACTACCCAAATGGAACATTTATTCTGTGATCATAACAATATATCTCACGCCACAATCGTAGCCGAAGCCACCAGTCGATGCCCGATGTTGTCAACTATTTCCCCGAAACCTTCAATAGTGCGCACACCCAACAAGTTTCATCACACAAAACCAAGAAACTGTTTGATCTCTGCAATGAATACTCGCCCCTCTTCTATTTTCAGCGAAGCTACCGGTTCAACTATCTCTTCATCAATGTCATAATCTGCAATTTCCCTTATCTTGCGGGCATTCATCAGCATTTTATGATACGTGGCATCAATCCGACCCGGCTTGGCAAAATAGTATCCGAACGCTGATTCCACAGCCGAATGTTTGCTCACATCAATCCCTTCGGCTGACAATAACGCTTTTGTCGCATAGAACATGGCGTAGTAAATTTTACTGGCGGCATCCGACACATGACCCTGTTCCATCAAATCGCCCGCAACAATCAGTGCATGTTCTGCCTTGTCCAGATATCGTCTCACTTCATCACTCATACCGAAATCCCTTCACGTACAATGTTCCGGTAATAAGAATAACCTTTGGCAGCAGCGGCAAGAAACCGCTGTTCGCTGAAAACCTTCAGTGAAATAATCAGCTTGAAATCGTGATCCCACATCAGATTGTATACAATATCATCAAGCTTCTGTTCCAATATGACACTGTTTTCATCCACCAGCGCCACCAGATCAAGATCTGAATCCGCGTCGGCATCGCCCCGAGCGCGTGAGCCGTACATAATCACGTCTTTGATATGTGGAACAATATCTGACGGCAAACGCCGCCTGAATTCTTCAATTAGTGCTCTGTCCTGTTCGCTCATGTATCCTCACGCCACAATCGTAGTAGAAGCCACCAATCGATGACCGATGTTGTCAACCATAACTCCAAAACCCTCAATGGTACGCACACCCAGCAGCGTCATATCACCCTTTTGTGCAAAAACCAGCTCATCGGTCGTCTCATAACCTTCAGCCCTGATAATCGCATAGCCAATTTCACGCTCTATACGGGTACCGTCGGCAGTTTGAAACATTTTCTTCCGACGCGGGGTAATGCCTGCCTGTGTTAAAATATCCGCCGGCAACCACGAAAGCTCCGAACCGGTATCAACAAGAGCCTCAACCGGCGGTGTCACGATCTCTTCATGTTTTGGATTTGCGATTATCAACTCAATCTTGAACATACTTCATCACGGAACCTGCTTACTGATATATTGAACCACCGTATTTACCTGAATACAAAAAACACTGCTCCGGCCAGACAACATCCGGCCCAGAGAAAGTCCCATTTGAGCGGCACTCCCATATAAAATACCGCAAAAGGCACAAACACGCAGAGGGTGATTACCTCCTGGGTTATTTTCAACTGAGCAAGTGAAAAACTACCGGAATAACCGATCCGGTTCGCCGGAACCTGGACCAGATATTCAAAAAAAGCTATTCCCCATGAGACTAAAACGGCAATTAACCAGTGCCGGTTGTTCAGATTTTTCAGATGCGCATACCAGGCAAAGGTCATGAACACATTTGAAATTATCAACAGCACGATGGTTCTCATATCGCCCCACGCTCATCGTCAAGGTCCTGCACCCAGCCGTTTTCAAGCCCCGCTTCTTCAAGAGCCGCAACAGCTGCATCATATTCATCGTGATTCACCGGACGGTTCATACCTTCCATTCCGGTTGATCTGTGGGCCGGAAAATACTGACTCATCAAGGCAATATGCGTTTCCCGTCCAAGATTTTCAGCAATCCAGGGCAGAGTATCCACAGTTCCGGACCTGTCGTTCGGCAGAACAAGATGGCGGACTATCAGCCCATGTTCAGCAACGCCCGATTCATCAAGATGCAGGTGTCCGACCTGCCGAAGCATCTCAATCACCGCTGCCCGGTTGATCTCGTTATAACCGGAAGCTGACGATAATTGCACAGCTGCAGAATTATCGGAGTATTTCATATCCGGAAGATACATCGAGACAATTCCATCCAGCAGCTGCAAAGCATCTATCCGTTCGTAGCCGCTCGTATTCCAGACCAATGGCAGATTGAAGCCGAGCGGTATTGCCAACCAGAGCGCAGCAAGAATCTGTGGAAGATAATGTGTCGGGGTGACAAAGTTGATGTTGTGCACCCGTTGACGCTGCAGCTTGAGCATGCGCTGCGCCAGCTCCCGTGTGCCGACCTCTTCGCCATTACCCAGCTGGCTGATCGGAAAATTCTGGCAAAATAAGCATTTGAGGGAACAGCCGGTCAGAAAAATTGTGCCGGAACCACGGCTGCCGGAAATCGGTGGTTCCTCTCCGCGATGAACGTTGGCAGAAGCTATCTTCGGCTTCAGCCCGGCACCGCAGATTCCGCGCTGTTCCTTGATACGATTGACTCCACAGTTGTGGGGACATATATCGCAGGCTTCCAGTCGTCGATACGCATCTCGCACCCGCTGCAGAAGTTCTCCGGAATTATAAAGGGCACGATACCTCAAACGCTACAACGCCTTGTGTCTCTCCATCATTTCTACAAATCGTCCAAAAAGATACTGCGAATCATGCGGTCCAGGCGATGCTTCAGGGTGATGCTGGACAGAGAAAATCGGCAGATCGCAGTGGCGGATACCTTCAACAGTCTGGTCATTCAGATTTTCGTGCCCCAGACAGGCAGAGTCACCCAGAGAGTCAAGATCAACTGCAAAACCGTGGTTTTGGGCCGTAATTTCCACTTTACGGGTCTGCATATCCATGACCGGCAGATTGGAGCCGTGGTTGCCGAAAGGGAGCTTGACCGTCTTACCGCCGAGGGCAAGACCGAGCAGTTGGTGACCGAGGCAGATGCCAAAAATCGGTTTTTTGCCAACAAATTTTCTGATTTCCCGCTGAACCGATACCAGCGGTTCAGGGTCACCAGGCCCGTTAGAGAGGAAAATGCCGTCCGGATTCATGGCCAGAGCATCTTCAGCAGAGAAGGTTGCCGGAACCACAGTCACATCGCAGCCGGCATCTACCAGACAACGTAGAATGTTGTATTTGATGCCGAAATCGTATGCCAGCACCTTATACTTGAGACTGGCGGGGGCGACCTGTGGATAGCCGCCTTCCAGATCCCACAATCCTTCACTCCAATGGTATGGCGTATCACAGGAAACACCGCTGGCAAGATCGAGCCCGGCCATGCTCGGCACCGCTCTGGCTTTAGCAATCAAACTGTCATGATTCAGATCAGTTGTTGAAATAATGCCGTTTTGCGCCCCTTTGTCACGCAGGTGGCGCGTCAATGCACGGGTGTCAACACCCTGAATGCCGACTACGCCGTTCTCTTTCAGGTAGGCGCCCAGACTCATGGTTGCCCGCCAGTTGGAATAGTACTCCTGATATTCCTTAACAATGAATCCGGAGAGAAACAGTGAGCGGCTTTCAATATCCTCAGGATTGATACCGGTGTTACCGATCTGGGTGTAGGTCATGGTCACCATCTGACCACGGTAGGAGGGATCGGTAAGCACCTCCTGATAACCGGACATGGCGGTGTTAAACACCACCTCACCGGTTGACTCGCCAGTCGCACCAAAAGACTTCCCTTCAAAGATGCGCCCGTCTGCGAGCGCCAGGATTGCTTTCATAAATTGTAACTCCGGATCCTATATGATTTTTATGCAGGACAAACTGTTTTTCCTGCCAGGATGGTAGCACAGGCTTTCCCTTTGAGCTTCCATCCAAGAAACGGCGAATTTTTCGACTTGCTGGCCAGCTTTTCCTTCTCCACAGTCCATTCGATGGATGGATCAATCAGCGTTACGTCAGCAACTGATCCGGTCTTAAGCGTTCCCCGTTGCAAATCAAGTATTTTTGAAGGGTTGCATGACATTTTCTCAATCAGCTGATTAAGTGACAGAACACCTTCTTCCACCAGTTTCAACGACAGTGGCAGAGACGTTTCCAGCCCGATGATGCCGTTCAGAGCCTCGTTGAACTCAACGTCCTTTTCGTCGATGTTATGGGGGGCGTGGTCGGTGGCTATGCAGTCGATGGTGCCGTCCTTCAGCCCCTCTTTTACAGCGGCAACATCGTCGGCCTCACGCAGTGGCGGATTCATTTTGGCAGCCGTATTATAACCTCGCACCGCATCATCGGTCAGGGTAAAGTAATGGGGCGCCGTCTCGCAGGTAACCTTCACACCGCGCGCTTTGGCCTCGCGGATGATTCTCACCGCCCCTTTCGTTGAGACATGGGCGACATGGATCGGCGAACCGGTATATTCAGCCAACATAATGTCACGAGCCGTGGCAATATCCTCAGCAACGCGAGGTATCCCTTTTAGCCCAAGCTCGGTGGAGGTGAACCCTTCATTCATTACACCGGTACCGGCAAGAGACAACTCCTCGGCGTGGGAAATTACCATGATACCGATACCGCGGGCATATTGCAGTGAGCGCATCATCAGCTCGGAGTTGCAGACCGGCTTGCCATCGTCGGAGACCGCTACGCAGCCGGATTCCTTCAATTCACCCATTTCGGCCATTCGTTCCCCGTTCATGCCGTATGTGATGTTTCCCACCGGGAATACGTTGCAGAACCCCTCGTTCTTTGCTTTGCTTATGATGTAACTCACCACCGCCTTGTTGTCGATACACGGCTTGGTGTTCGGCATGCAGCAAACCGATGTAAACCCACCCGCCGCCGCAGCTCTGGTGCCGCTGACGATGTCCTCCTTGTACTCAAGGCCCGGATCACGCAGATGAACATGCATATCGATCAGCCCCGGTACCACGTATTTGCCTGCAGCATTGACCGTATCCGTACCGGCCGGCGCCTTCAGGCCTTTACCAATCTCCTTCACCAGCCCGTTTTCAATCAGCACATCACAGACGTCATCGAGTTTCTGGGACGGGTCAATCACCCGACCACCTTTGATCAAAAGATTCATAGTATCACCTCTAAATAATGATAGTTTTACTCTAATTCTCCACCACAAACATGGTAGAGCATAGACATCCTTACCGCCACGCCGTTCTCCACCTGCTTCAGAATATGCGACTGGTCACCATCCACCACATAAGAAGACATTTCCACTCCTCGGTTGATCGGCCCGGGGTGCATAACCATGGCACCCGGTTTTGCCAGTTTGAGATTATCGGGATTGAGGCCGAAATAGCGGGAATACTCACGGGCATTGGGCATCAGCGTCTTTCCCTGACGCTCCTGCTGGATGCGCAGCATCATCACCACATCAGCATCCTGAATCGCTTCTTTCATGGAGTTGCAGACGGTCACATTACCCAGCCGTTCCACACCAGGAGGCATCATCGTCGGAGGACCGGCCAGGTAGATAGCCGACCCCATCTTGGTCAACCCCTGGATGTTGGAGCGGGCCACGCGACTGTGGGTTATATCGCCAACGATGGCAACTTTCAGCCCGTCCAGACGACCGAATTTATCTTTCATGGTCAGCATGTCCAGCAGTCCCTGGGACGGATGTTCATGGGCGCCGTCACCGGCATTGATGATAGAACAGTTAGGCAGGTACTTTGACAGGAAATAGTGGGAACCGGACACTGCATGGCGCATGACAATGATGTCAGGTTTCATTGCCAGCAGATTGAGAGCGGTGTCTGCTAACGTTTCCCCCTTCGTTGATGAACTGGTGGAGGTAGATATATTGACCGTATCTGCAGAAAGCCGCTTTCCAGCAATTTCAAAGGATGTCCTGGTTCGAGTCGACGCCTCGTAAAACAAATTGATGATGGTTTTACCGCGCAAGGTCGGCACCTTCTTGATGTCACGGCTGTTGATTTCGCGCATGCTTTCAGCCGTTGAAAGGAGCAATCCGATCTCCTCCCCGGTCAGATCACGCAATGCAATAATGTCCTTATGCCTGAATTCCGCCATACACCCTCCCCTCGTTATTTTTCAAGCACCACTTCGGTCGGCTGATGCCTATCGTTGAACACAACTTTGACATTTTCCTTGAGACTTGTCGGGACATTGCGACCAACAAAATCTGCCCTGATCGGCAGTTCCCGGTGACCACGATCAATCAGCACCGCCAATTGAATACACTGTGGTCGGCCAAAGTCCATCAGTGCGTCCATCGCAGCACGGATTGTCCTCCCGGTGAACAGCACATCATCAACCAGAACTACCCGTTTCCCTTCAAGTGAAAACGGAATATCGGTCCTGCCGACAGGATGGTGGGGTAGATGGCCACTGACGTCATCGCGATAGAGGGTTATGTCGACAGCACCAACCTGGACAGCCCCTCCCTCAATGCAATCTATCTGCTGAGCGATTCCGTCAGCCAGAAATGCGCCTCCAGAACGGATGCCAATCATAACAACATCCGCGATCCCTTTATTTCGCTCCAGAATTTCATGGGCGATCCGAATTAATGACCGATTGATCCCCGCTGCATCCAACAGGGTCGTCTGATTATCTGCCATATACACCCCTCCGGAAAAATAAAAAAAGAGCCCCACGCTCCTGGCGACAAGGCTCTTTTCTTATCTTCATCATTGATTTCATTAGACCGCACCTTTGCCGGCCTCTCGGGCCAGATTAAAAGGTAACTTCATGTATTTACTATGTAATATCACTTTTAATAATCATTGCTTACACTATTTGCGCTTCCGCATAACGCTCATTTGTACCAGCTTTATATCCGAAGCAGGATGGAAACGCAAGCACCTAAACCAAAAAACTCATTACCAATATCCCGGCATATCAGGGAGGAATAAGTTCCTTAGTTTCAAGCTCTTCATTCTCAAACAACCATCACGTCATATTCCACACCAACATTTCCATAATGTCTTTCCAGCTCTTGCCAATCTCGTTAACCACTGTAGGCTCAAAGCCGCAATGCATCATGCACTGGGCGCAGCGTTGGTCTTTACCGACACCGTATTTATTCCATTCGGTTTTTTCCATCATCTCCCTGAACGTCGGGTAATGGGCATCGGTAATCAGGTAGCAGGGAGCCTTCCAGCCACGCGGATTGCGGGTCGGGTTGCCCCAGGGCGTACATTCAAGCTTCTTCTCCCCTTTGACGAAGCGAAGGTACATGGGAGTGGACCAGAAACGAAACCGCTTACTCATCTCGTAGACTTCGGCGAATTTTTTCTCGATCTCACGCCGCTCCAGAAAAAGCTTCTCCCCCACATCTTCATAACTGAATCCGGGGGCCGCCAGGAGTCCATCCACTCCCATCTCAGTCAATGTGGAGAACAGCATATCGATCTCCACCATGTCCGTATCCTTGAAGATGGTGGTGTTGGTGCAAACTCTGAATCCTCTGGCCTTGGCCTTCTTAATCCCTTCGATGGCGATTTTGAAGGTTCCCTTGCGTTCCAGCAGACGATCATGGGTCTCTTCAAGACCATCCATATGGACGTTGAAGGTAAAGTTGGGATGTGGCTGCATATGCTCAAGCGCCTTTTCAAGCAGCAATCCGTTCGTACAGAACTGGATGTGTTTTCCGCGCTCCAGAACTTCCGCAACAAGATCATAGACATGTGGGTACAGTAGAGGTTCGCCACCGGTGATGGTAACGATCGGAGCAGGGCATTCGTCCACCGACTTCAGGCACTCTTCGAGGCTCATCATATCCTGGATGCTGTCGGCATATTCGCGTATACGCCCGCATCCCGAACAGGCCAGGTTGCAGAGATGTGTCGGCTCCAGCATCAACACCAGCGGGTACTTTTCAATTTTGTTAAGCTTGTTGCCGATGATGTACTTCGTCAGATCATAATTGAGCCGCAGAGGAAAACGCATGGTTGATACATCCTTTCACATGGTGCCGCACGATCGGTTCCGGGGGCGCTAGCGCTCCCACATCTCTTTTTTGTCTTTGCCCAGATAGGCGCGCTTGACCTCGGCATTTTCCATCAATTCATCGGCAGGCCCCTCAAGGATCACCTTGCCGGTTTCGAGCACATAGCCCCGATCGGCAAGCCGAAGTGCCGCCTTGGCATTCTGTTCCACCAGCAGGATGGTGGTACCCCGTTCACTGCGCAGCAGTTCCAGCACCCGGAATATTTCCTGGACGACCAGCGGTGCCAGCCCCATTGAGGGCTCATCCAGCAGCAGCAGAGCAGGCTTGGCCATCAGGGCGCGCCCGATCGCCAACATCTGCTGCTCACCGCCCGACATGGTTCCCGCCAGCTGCTTACGACGCTCCGCCAGACGCGGGAACAGAGTAAAGACCTGCTCCATATCCTCGTGAATAGCGCTTTTCCCCTCATGGTTACGATAGCGTAGGTAGGCACCCAGCTCCAGGTTGTCTTCAACCGAAAGCGGCTTGAATACCTGTCTGCCTTCAGGAACCTGCGAAATGCCGCGCTGTACGATTCTATCAGGGGCAAGCGATGTCACCTGTTCCCTGCGGAAGGTTATCTCTCCGGCCGATGCCGGGGTAACACCGGAAATGGTGTTCAGGATAGTGGTCTTGCCGGCACCGTTCGCTCCGATCAGGGTAACGATCTCCCCGTCCCCCAGATGCAGAGAGACATTCTTGAGGGCATGCACCTTACCATAAAAGGTATTGATGTTCTTGAGCCGCAGCATCAGTCATCGTCCCCAAGATAGGCAGCGATTACATCACGATTCTCCTGGATCTCACGGGGTGTCCCTTCGGCCAGCTTCCGGCCGAGATTGAGGACTACGATACGGTCGCAGATGTCCATGACCAGCTCCATATCGTGCTCGACCAGCACCACGGTAATTCCCATATCCCTGATACGCTTGATGAGCTGCGCAAGTGCGACCGTCTCCTGACTGTTGAGGCCGGCGGCCGGTTCGTCCATCAGGATGATGCGCGGTTCAACGGCCAGAGCCCGGGCAATTTCCAACAGCCGCCCCTTACCAAAAGGCAAATTGGCTGCGGTCACTTCCGCCAGGTCTGAAATTCCGGTTACCTCAAGCCACGTTAGAGCACCTTCCCTGATCCTCTGCTCCTCGGAAACGCTCCATGGCATCTTGAGAGCGCAGGCCAGCAGGCCGCTGGTGCTCTTGGTGTGCATCCCGACCATCACGTTTTCGCAGACGGTCATGCCGCCAAAAAGCTCAATATTCTGGAAGGTGCGCACCATGGCGCGACGTACAAGCTGCTCCGGCGGGAGGCCGGATATGTCCTCACCCTCAAGATGGACGGTTCCCGCCGTCTGGCAATAGATACCGGTGATGATGTTGAACAGGGTCGTCTTGCCGGCACCGTTGGGACCGATAACGCCGGTGATGTCACCTTTTTCAATGGTGAACGAGACATTCTCAAGAGCCGTCACGCCGCCAAAAACCTGGGTTATGCCGTGGAGTTCAAGCATGACCGCCCTCATGCTTCGGTTTTGCAAGTTTTCTGTAGAGGTCTGCGATGCAGCGTACTACCCCGCCCGGCATGAACATGACCATTACCATCAGAAGCGAACCATAGATGATGATGTCGTAATCGTTGGCGCCGCGCAGGAATTCCGGCAGCAGTGTCAGCAGTGCAGCCCCGAGAAATGAGCCGTAGATGCTGCCCAACCCGCCGATAACAACCATCGTCAGCAACTCGATGGAGAAGTTGAAGCCGAATGAGGCTGGGGAGACGAATGTGACCGTGTGAGCGTACAGACTTCCGGCCAGCGAGCAGATTACTGCCGACAGCGCAAAAATTTGCACTTTGAGCAGTCGGGCGTTGACGCCCATTACCCGCGCGGCCACTTCTGAATCGTGCACGGCTCGCAGGGCGCGGCCAACTCTTGAACTGGCCAGATTGAGTGAAAACAGCATCACCGCCAGAGCAAAGCTCCAGACCAGATAATAACTTTTGACATCGGAATCAAAGGTGAGAGATGCAATCGACAGGTTTGGAATGCCGGAGAACCCCGAAGGGCCCCCGGTCAGCTGCACCGTCTCATTGAAGACAATGTAGATAATGATGCCCAGGCCGAGCGTGGCCATCGCCAGGTAATGCCCCTTGAGCTTCAGCACGGGAAAGCCGATCAGCCCTGCCAGACAGCCGACGACCGCAGCTGCAAACGGCATGGCCAGCCATGGGTTCCAGCCATAGGTAGCAGTAAGGATACCTGACAGATAAGCCCCCATCCCGAAAAATCCGGCATGGCCGAGCGAGATCTGGCCGGCATAGCCGAGCAGTAAATTGAGCGCTATCGCAAGCATGGTGTTGATGCCGACATACACCAGCACGTTCATCAGGTAGCCACCCTTGAAGACCAGCGGGCCCAGCGCAATCAGCAGGGCAAAACAGAGGAAACCAAGGCGCTCGCGACTCAGCATTTCAGACCCTCTCCGAGTCGGCCTTGCCGAACAGCCCCTGCGGGCGGATGAAAAGAATCAACAGCAAAATGATAAAGGCAATAGCATCCTTGTAGCCGGACGAGATCAATCCTGCCCCCAGCGATTCCAGGACACCAAGAATCAGGCCGCCGATGACCGTCGAAATACCGCTGCTCATACCGCCGATAATAGCCGCGCAAAACCCCTTCAGCCCAAGCATGACCCCGACGTCGTAGGCGGTCATGGTCAGCGGGGCAACAATGATCCCGGCAACGGCCCCCATAGCGGAACTGATGATGAAGGAAAAGAGCACCATCCTTCGGACGTCAATCCCCACCAGGCTGGCTGCGCGGCGATTGTAGGAGCAGGCCCGCATGGCCTTGCCGCTGATGGTGTAGTAGAAGTAGAACTTGTTGACAATGATGATAACCAGCGTGATGGCCAGTATCCAGAGATGCTGGGGCAGGATGGTCGCACCACCGATAATGATCGGGATGTCACCTGAAAACGAAGGAATCGAATGGGTATCCTTGCCCCACACCAGCATGGCCAGACCACGGATGAGAATGCTGCCGCCGATGGTGATGATCACCAGATTGATCGGCGTCGGCTGGCGGAGTGGCCTGATAGCCAGCCGCTCGAATACGAGGCCGGCCACAGTCGAAACGGCCACGGCGCAGGGAATCGCGGCCCAGAGCGGAAGCTTGAACAGGTCAAGAAAGGAGAGCGTCAACAGCCCCCCCAGCATGACGAACTCACCCTGAGCGAAGTTGATGATGCCGGTTGCGTTATAGATGATTGAAAAACCGATCCCGATCAGAGCATAAATCGCCCCGGTCGACAGGCCTGACAACACGTATTGGAGAATCTGGTCAAACTGCATTACTACCCTATCATACATGCAGGGGCGAACGAATGTTCGCCCCTGCACATGGAAATCACTGTCAGTTGCATTATTTTACAATAACCCAGTCCTTGTTCTTTACCTCAACCAGTACGAAAGCGTCTTTGCCCAGACCGGCATGATCCTGGGCTGAGTAGGTAAAGCTTCCGCCGATTCCGGCAAAGCCCTTGACCTTCTCAAGCTGGTCGCGAATCGCAACCGGTGTATCGGCACCCTTCTCTATGGCGGTTTTGATCAGCATGACCGCATCCCAGGCGTGGCCGCCGAAGTGATCCCCTTCAGCCTTGAAGTGGTTCTGGTAGTCCTTGACGAACGCCATCAGGGCTTTCTTCTGCTGGTCGGAATTCGGCAGCAGGTCGGCAACGACAACTTTGCCCGAAGGAAGTTTGATACCTTCGGCAGCATCCCCGGCCAGTTCAATGA
The DNA here is from genome assembly GCA_037129245.1 of Desulfuromonadales bacterium. Lineage (GTDB taxonomy): Bacteria > Desulfobacterota > Desulfuromonadia > Geobacterales > Pseudopelobacteraceae > JACRCG01. The sequence continues at coordinate 29,993 of JBAXVE010000010.1, read as the reverse complement.
ACTTCTTCGACGAAACACCGTGGCTCATGAAAAGCGGGATTTTGATGCCTAGCTGCTTCGCATTCTTGGCGATTACGGCCGGTCCGGGGTTGGTCCCCCAGCAGATGATTGCCTGGGCATGGGACCCGCGGATTTTGGTCAGCTGAGCGGTCATGTCGGTGTCCTTGGGGCCGTAGGTATCATCAGAGACAATGGTGATGCCGTACTTCGCCGCCTGGGCCTTCAGCTGTTCGCGCCCTGAAGAACCGAAACCGTCCGATACCGTCAGAATCGATACATTGGTCTGTTTGTTCTTCTGCAGGTACTCATAGATTCTGCCGACCGCCAGAGAATCATTCTGTGCAGTCTTGAAAATCCACTTTTTGACAGGATCGCTGATCTTGCTGCCGGCCGAACAGGATATCAGGGGAACCTGCTCCTTCTCGGCTACCGGTATAACCGCCATGGTTTCGCCGGTCGTACTGGGACCGATAATGGCAACCACCTTGTCATCCTTGATCAGTTTGGTGGCCAGCTGCACCGCCTTGGTTGCGTCGCCGGTCGTATCGTATGAGATCAATTCCAGCTTGCGCCCCTGCACCCCGCCGGCCTTGTTGATCTCGTCGACTACCATTTTTGCGCTGTTGCGCTCCGGTTCACCCAGAAAGGCAGCCGGCCCGGTCACGGCGAACAGGGCACCGATTTTTATCGGGGCCGCAGCAAAAACTGCTGAAGAAAACAGTACCGTAACAAACATGACCAGCACAGACACACATCGGATATTCATGAAAAACCTCCCAGGGATCTCAAAATTTTTATGACGCGGCTAATTATTTTACCAGGGCCCAATCGCCGTTAGTGATCCTGACCATTTCGAAGGCGGAAAGATCAAGACCGTTGTGATCTTTGGCGGACATGGTAAACACACCGGAAATACTGACCAGCTTGCTGGCCTGCTCAATGCCGGCGCGAATCTGTTCCGCTGATGTACCGTTCTTTTTGATGGCTCCGACTACCAGCAGGAAGGCATCGTAGGCATATCCGCCGAATGTGGAGGCTTCAACGCCGTAGGCTTTCTTGTAACCCTGGTCGTAATCCTTGAGCAACTTGTACTGAACATCGCTTTTGGAAATTGCGTCGTAAATAGCCAGCTTGCCGGCCGGAAGCATGACACCTTCGGCGGCATCAGCACCGGCCAGTTCGATGTACTTCTTGGAAGCCACGCCGTGGCTCATGTACAGCGGCGTCTTGATGCCAAGCTGCTTGACGTTCTTGGTGATGACCGCAGGGCCGGGGTTGGTGCCCCAGCAGATGATTGCGTCAGGCTTGATTCCGCGGATCTTGGTCAGCTGTGCGGTCATATCGGTGTCCTTGGGTCCGTAAACCTCGTCAGCCACAATCGTAAAACCCTTCTGCTTGGCAAGAGCCTTGATCTGCTCGCGCCCGGAAGCACCAAAACCGTCTGTCACCGTAAGCAATGCAATACTTTTCTGTTTTTTCGCAGTCATGTAATTGAGAATTTTTTCAGCAGCTACGTGGTCGTTGGCCGGGGTCTTGAATACCCAGTGCTTCACCGGATCGGTAATTTTGATTCCAGCCGCACAGGAAATCAGCGGGATCTTCTCTTTCTCAACTACCGGAATGACCGCCATGCTTTCGCCGGTGGTGCTCGGTCCGATGATGACGCTGACCTTGTCGTCCTTGATCAGCTTGGTGGCCAGCTGCACCGCTTTGGTGGCATCGCCGGTCGTATCATAAATGACCGCCTCCAGCTTCTGCCCGCCGATGCCCCCTTTTTCGTTGATCTCCTTGACCAGCATTTCGAGGGTTTTCTTCTCGGGCTCTCCCAGGAAGGAGGCCGGGCCGGTCACCGAAAACAGCCCGCCGATCTTGATGGTTCCCGAGGCAAACGACACCGACGCCATCATAAGGCATACACAGACGGCACTAAATACCAGCTTGATTTTTTTCATGTTCTCCTCCGGTTTATATTGAATTTACATGCCGTACAAGCGACTTCCTTCCAACATATTAAACTGGTTTTTCTCCAGAACAGATATGGCTTTATCGGTTTCATCAAAACGGAAGATGATCACCGCATTCCCGCCGCAGCGTTCCACGAAGGCATACATGTACTCGACATTGATCGACTCACGGTCAAGCGCCTGCAAAATGGCTGACAGCCCGCCGGGTTGGTCGGGAACTTCCACCGCGACAACCTCCGTCTTGCTGACGGTAAAACCGCTCTTTTTAAGTACGGCTGTGGCCGTGGCACCGTCATTGACGATCAGGCGCAGGATGCCGAAATCCGAGGTATCGGCAAGAGAAAGGGCACGGATGTTGATGGCAGCCTCGCCGAGAATGCGGGTGATTTCTGCCAGCCGACCTGACTTGTTTTCGATGAAGATTGAGATCTGTTCGACTTTCATGCGTACCCCCTACAGTGTCCGGTTATCCTGAACCCGTTTGGCCTTCCCTTCGCTGCGCTGGATCGTCTTCGGCTCAACCAGTTTGGCCGTACAGGTAACACCCAGCATATCCTTAATCTCTTTTTCCACCCTCCGCGACAGGGCCTGCAGCACCTTGATCTCGTCCGAGAACAGCTCCTCGCTGACTTCGACCTGCACCGTCAGTGTGTCCAAAGTTCCCTGGCGATCAACCTGCAGCATATAATGAGGCTCAATCCCCTCGATCCCAACCAGCACCGCCTCGATCTGTGAGGGGAACACGTTGACGCCACGGATAATCAGCATATCGTCAGAGCGCCCGCTCATGCGGGTAATGCGTGCGTGGCTGCGGCCGCAAACACACGGCTCACAGGTCAGGCTGGTAATATCGCGGGTACGGTAGCGGATCAGCGGAATCCCCTGCTTGGTTATGGTGGTGATGACAAGCTCCCCACGCTCACCCTCGCGAAGGCGCTCGCCGGTCTCGGGATCGATGATTTCGGGGATGAAGTGATCCTCCCAGATGTGCAGCCCACGCTTGGCCTCAATGCACTCGATGGCCACGCCGGGCCCCATGATTTCGGACAGGCCGTAGATATCAATCGCCGACAGATTGAGCTTCTGCTCGATTTCGCTGCGCATCGCTTCCGACCAGGGCTCGGCGCCGAAGATCCCGACCCGCAGTTTCAGCTTTTTGAAGTCAACCCCCTCGGCATGGGCCTCCTCGGCCATAAACAATGAATATGAGGGGGTGCAGGTCAGCACCGTGGACCCGAAATCCTGCATGATCATGATCTGGCGCTTGGTGTTCCCGCCGGAAATCGGAATAACAGAAGCCCCCAGCAGTTCCGCGCCGTAGTGGGCACCCAAACCGCCGGTGAAGAGACCGTAACCGTAGGCATTGTGGATGATATCCCCTTTATGGGCCCCGGCGGCGACGAACGAGCGAGCCATCAGCTCGCTCCAGATCGAAATATCCTTCGCCGTGTACCCCACCACCGTCGGTTTGCCGGTAGTGCCGCTCGACGCATGGATGCGGACGATCTCATCCATCGGAGAGGCAAACAGGCCGTACGGGTAGGAATCACGCATGTCCTGTTTGGTGGTAAACGGCAGCTTCTTCAAATCGTCCAGACTATTAACCATTGACGGACAAATCCCGGCCGAATCATACACACTCTTGTAGAACGGAACATTGGCATAGACCCGCTCGAGCGTAGCCTTGAGCCGCTTCAGCTGCAGCGCCTCAAGCGCCGCACGCGGCAGAGTTTCAAATTCCTCGTTGAAAAACATGCGTTGCTACCTCTTCGAAAAATTATACCAGAGCGGCCGCAAAACTTTGCCCGCTGTAGCCGTTCACTACCACGTCGAGGCGACCGTCGTTGGGACAAAACAACAGGCCGTGGATCGGCACGTCCTTTGGCACCAGCGGATTGTGGCGGATTATCTTGACCACCCGTTCCACATTTTCAACCGGATGGGCAAAGATGCCCAGCCACTGCTTAAGATCCGGTATGTGGATGTCGATGATGTCGGGAGAGATGCCACGCCGCACCATGTCACGCTTGACCGAGTCGGCATCGATTTCCGCCATGCCGCAGTCGCGGTGACCGATCACAAAGACTTCCTCGACACCCAGCATGAAAATTCCGGCCACCAGGCTGCGGATCACGGCTCCGGACATCGGGTCAACGATGGTATTGCCGGCATTTTTGATCACCTTGGCCTCACCGCGCTTGAGCCCCATAGCCGGCTCGAGGAAATCGACCAGGCGGGTATCCATGCAGGTAAAGATGGCCAGCTGCTTCTGGGGCGATTTGGGAAGCGGCGGAAACGCATTCGGCTTCACAAAGCTCTTGTTGGCGGCAATTATCGAGTCCAGCTGCGTCATGATTTATAACCCTCGTCCCATCTGGAAGGCGTTTTTATTGACCTCCAGTGCTTTTGCCGGCACCATTTTCTCCAATGCTTTCATCCAGAACTCTTCTGCAATGTCGAGCCGCAGGGAAACAGCGCCCAGCAGCACCGTATTGGCGGCCTTGATATTGCCTGCAGCAACGGCCGTACTCTGGCCGTCAACCAGCAGAAAATCTTCAAACCGAGATTTTATAAGTTCTGCCAGGCCGTCCGGGTATGTTTCATGTCCCATCAGCACTGACGGCGGGGCGATCTGTAGATCGTTCGCCACAACGGAGCCGCCCGCTTTCAGCAACGGCAGCGAACGCACCGTTTCCATCAGCTCAAAGCCGAACAGGATGTCCCCCTCCCCTTCCGGCACTATCGGTGAGAATACCCTGGTTCCGTAACGGACATGGGACACGACGCTGCCGCCACGCTGGGACATGCCGTGAATTTCGCTCTTCTTGACGTCAAACCCGGCCTGCATGGCCGCCTCAGAGAGAATCTCGGAGGCCAGCAAAATCCCCTGACCGCCGACGCCTACCAGCAGGATGTTGGTTATCTGGCCGCTCATGCCACACTCCCGATCGCATCGAATTTGCACAACTGGCGGCAGACATCACACCCGGTGCAAAGTAGCGGGTCGATGCGGGCTTTACCCTTTTTGCTGCCGTCTCCGGCCGGCAGCCATTCGATGGCTGGACAGCCGATTTTCAGACAGGCCCGGCAACCGGTGCAGCTGTTTGAATCTACCGCAAGCAGAGCCCCCCTGGTAAAGACGTCATCACGTTTGATCAGCACACACGGCTTGTTGGTGATCACCACCGATGTTTCGGGACGCTCCATCTCCTCTGAAATGACCCGGGTGGTTTCCTCAAGATCGAGCGGATTAACGATCCGGACGTGCTTCACACCCAGAGCTCTGCAGAGCAGTGGTATGTCCACGGCATGGGACGGTTCGTCCATCAGGGTGAAGCCGGAGGCCGGATTATCCTGGCGGCCGGTCATGGCTGTGATGCTGTTGTCGAGGATCACCACCGTGGCCGGCGAATTGTTGTAGACCATGTCCATCAAACCGTTCACACCGGTGTGCAGAAAGGTGGAATCGCCGATCACCGCCACCACCTTTTTCTTTTCCTCCGGCGATACGACCTTGGTCACTCCGGTGGCCATTCCGATCGAGGCCCCCATGCAGACGCAGGTGTCCATCGCCGAGAGTGGCGGCATAAAGCCGAGCGTGTAACAGCCGATGTCACCGGTCACGTACGCCTTCAACTTGTTGAGTGCGTAGAATACGCCACGGTGAGGGCAGCCGGGACACATATTAGGGGGGCGGCCGGGGAGTTTTTCCGCAGCTGCCGCGACTGTCTGCGGTAGTCCGAAGGCACTGCGCAGGCTGCCGGGGGTCAGTTCACCGCAGAGGGAGGTGAGATCCTTACCGGTGACAGCTATCCCCATCGCCCTGACCTGCTCTTCGATAAACGGATCAAGTTCCTCAATGACGTAGAGCTTGCTGACTTTTGAAGCAAACTCTCGGATCAGTTCGCGTGGGAGCGGATTCACCAGTCCGAGCTTGAGCATCGAAGCGTCCGGCAGAACCTCGCGAACGTACTGGTAGCAGATACCGGCGGTTATGATGCCGATTGACGTATCACGGATTTCCGTGCGATTGATCGGCATCGTTGCCGCTTCAGCGGCCAGGGATTCGAGACTTTTTTCGACCAGTGGATGGCGTACCCGGGCGTTGCCGGGAAGCATGACCAGCTTGGCCGGATTTTTTTCGAGCTGAGGCTGCGGTAGGCCGGCGACGCGTTCACCCAACTCGACAATCGACTTGCCGTGGGAAATGCGGGTGCAGCTTTTCAGCATAACCGGAGCGTCAAACCGTTCGGACAGTTCGAAGGCCAGTCGGGTGAAATCCTTGCATTCCTGTGAATCGGACGGCTCAAGCATAGGCACCTTGGCAAAGCGGGCGTAATTTCGGCTGTCCTGCTCGTTTTGCGAGGAATGCATACCCGGATCGTCGGCCACCACCAGTACCAGGCCGCCGCGAACGCCGGTGTAAGCGAGCGTGAAGAGCGGGTCGGCGGCCACGTTGACTCCGACGTGTTTCATCGTGCAAAGCGCCCGACCTCCGCCGAACGAAGCCCCGATGGCAACTTCAAGCGCGACCTTCTCGTTGGGAGCCCAGGAAGAGTCTATCTCGGAGTACTTGATGGTGTTTTCAAGTATTTCTGTCGACGGTGTGCCGGGGTAGGCAGACGCCACGAGACAGCCGGCCTCGTATGCTCCACGAGCAATCGCCTCGTTTCCGGAAAGTATTTCTTTCATCAGTCAGATCCTTGCAGCGATATGATTCACTCTGAAAAAAGTCAGGCGGAAGACTATACTAAAAGAGCGCGGATAATGCAATTTGTTTCCATTTGTTTCCATGAAGCTCTATCATGGTCGTCACCTTCGGAAGGGTGAGTGAACTGTCACCATATTTCAATTGATGCCTTGAATAAATTGATTGACAGCACGGATTTAACCCCATTATTTTTATAACTGAACGAAGGATCATACCAAAAAGGAGCATTGTCATGAAAAGAATCATCGTATCAATCAGCACTATAATCGCACTTGCACTTCCGTCTTTTGCAACTGCATCCACTTGGACCATCGACCCTGACCACTCTAATGTCGGTTTCAAAGTCCGTCACCTCATGGTGAGCAATGTCAAAGGCAGCTTCGAAAAACATACCGGAACCGTCGAAATCGATGACAAGGATTTAACAAAATCGAAGGTGGAAATCAGCATCGATACCAATTCCATCACTACCAACGTCCAGAAGCGTGATGAACACCTGCGCGGCGCCGACTTCTTTGATGTGGTCAAATTCCCGACAATGACCTTTGTGTCAAAGAAAGTCATCAAAGCCGGCAAAGACAAGCTGAAGGTCACCGGCGATCTGACCCTGCATGGCGTAACCAGACAGGTCGTACTCGATGTTGAAGGTCCTTCCAAAGAAAGCAAGGACCCCTGGGGGAGCATCCGTCGCGGTGCAACCGCCACCACCAAAATAAACCGCAAGGACTATGGCCTGGTGTGGAACGCTGCCCTTGAAACCGGAGGGGTAGTAGTTGGAGAAGAAGTAACGATTACCCTGGAAATTGAGATGATCAGGAAATAACCGGAGAAAATACGGCCAGGGCGGGATTAACGCCCCGTTCTGGCCGGGTTTGTCGTACGGTAAATGTCAGAATGCTCGTACACATGTCTCCGCTAACGTAAAAGCAGTCCGATGAGGCTGTAACGCCTCTTTTCCTCACGTCTTTTCTTCACGCTTGACCTGACAGACTAATTGTTATAGCTTCCTGCTTCATTTGCTCGGGGCAGGCTATTCATGCGCGTCATCGCCGGACAGAGTCGCGGAACAAAACTGACGGCTCCGCCGGGGCTGTTAACACGGCCAACGTCCGACCGCGTCAAGGAAGCGCTCTTCAGCATCCTGACCAGTCGATCATCTTTCGGAGGGCTTCGGGTTCTTGATATTTGTGCCGGCAGCGGCGCCCTTGGAATCGAGGCTCTTTCGCGGGGTGCCGCGTTCTGCACGTTTGTTGAACACGACCGTTTGCTAAAGGGGATTCTGGCTAAAAACATCTCGTCCGCACGGGTCGAAAGCTGCACTGAGGTGCTGATTCAGGATGCCCGTCAGGCGCTTGCCACTCTATCCGCTGGCGGCAGGATGTTTGATCTCGTTTTTTTTGACCCCCCCTACAGCTCCGGACTCTACGCAACCATTCCGGGAAAGCTCTGTTCGTGCGGTCTGCTGGCACCCGGTTCGCTGCTTGTCATAGAATGCTCTGCGCGTGCGCCTCTGCCGATGCCTGCAGCACCCCTTATGCAATGCGACCGTCGCGTGTACGGCGACACGGCACTTGAATTGTTTACCCTGGAGGCCCCATGAAGAAAATTGCGGTGTATCCCGGCTCCTTTGACCCAATAACCTACGGGCACATGGATATAATCAAGCGCGGCTTGACGATCTTCGATGAAATTATTGTTGCTGTGGCAAGAAACTCTCAAAAAAATTCATTATTTACAACCGAGGAACGAGTTTCCCTGATCCAGGATGTCGTTCACCAGGAAGGGCGAGTCACAGTTGACACCTTTACCGGACTTCTGATAGATTATGTGGCCTCGCGCGGAGCCCACGTCATCATTAGAGGTCTGCGGGCCATATCCGATTTTGAGTACGAATTCCAGATTGCCCAGATGAACAGCAGCATCGGACGTGAAATTGAAACCCTGTTCATGATGACTTCCCTGCAGTACGGCTACCTGTCGTCATCTATTGTCAAGGAAGTCTGCTCGCTGAATGGAAATATTGACAATTTTGTTCCGGCTGAAGTCAAAAGTGCCCTGTTGCAGAAGTACGGCCTGGCTGACCGACATACCGGTTAACAGTTTGCAGTGACCGTTGAAACATGAAGGCAACCACATTCAAGGAGGAATCAGCTACATGAAACTTGCAGACCGCGTAAACAAGATTCAACCATCTCCGACTCTGGCGATTGATGCCAAAGCCAAGGCACTTAAGGCCCAGGGAGTTGATGTTATCGGATTCGGTGCCGGCGAACCGGACTTCGATACCCCTGCAAATATTCGCGAAGCGGGCAAAAAAGCCATCGATGCCGGCTTTACCCGTTATATGCCGGTTGGCGGGGCCGATGACCTGAAGGATGCCATCATCGCCAAGATGAAGCGTGACCATAACCTTGAGTACACCCGTGACGAAATATCAGTCGCCTGCGGTGCGAAACACACCCTTTACAACATTTCTCAGGCACTGGTTCAGGAAGGTGATGAAGTCATTATCCCTGCCCCGTACTGGGTATCATACCCCGATCAGGTTGTACTGGCGGGCGGCACACCTGTGTTTATAGAAACCGGAGAAGAAACAGCTTTCAAAATTACGCCGGCTCAGCTTGAAAAAGCTGTTACTGCCAATACAAAAGCGCTGATTCTCAACTCCCCTTGCAACCCTACCGGTACCAGCTACACTGTCGATGAGCTGAAAGCCCTGGGACAGGTCTGCCTTAAACACAATTTCCTGATCATTTCGGACGATATCTACGAACGCCTGATTTATGACGGTTTGGAGTTTGCAAATATCGTACAGGTGGTTCCGGAGCTGAAGTCGCGCACCGTAGTTGTGAACGGGGTTTCAAAGACCTATGCCATGACCGGCTGGAGGATCGGCTATGCCTGCGGTCCGAAGGAATTGATGGGTGCCATGACCAAAATGCAGTCACAATCAACTTCCAACGCTACATCAATCGCCCAGAAGGCTTCGGTTGAGGCGCTGAACGGCTCCCAGGACGCCGTCGCCGCAATGTGCGTCGAATTCGAAAAACGCCGTACGTACATCGTGGACCGGCTCAACGCCATGTCGGGTGTTTCCTGTTTCAAATCTACCGGCGCGTTCTACGTATTCCCCAATTTTTCCGCCGTCTATGGCAGGAAAACACCGTCCGGCACTCTGATATCCAATTCCAGCGACTTTGCAGCCTACCTGCTGGAGGATGCTAAAGTTGCCCTGGTACCGGGGGTCGCGTTCGGTGCCGACAAATACGCCCGTCTTTCCTATGCCATCAGCATGGAAAATATCACAAAAGGCATGGATCGCATCGAAGAAGCTATAAAGAATCTCACGTAGGCATCAGGTCAGCGGGGCGCTGCAAAGCGCCCCTTTTTTGTTACAAAGGAGCGCCGCCATGATCACCAGAGAAATGATAATCGCCGATATCATTATGCAGCATCCCGAAACGCTGACGGTGTTTAAGGCCTATAACCTGGAGTGTTATGAATGCCAGATTGCCGACCTGGAAACCATCGAACATGGCGCCGGTGTTCACAACATATCCATCGATGTTCTGCTCAATTCCCTGAATAATGCTGTCAACCGCTGACTCAAATATGGAATCGACCGCATGAGCGACGTAGACCAGTACGCCAGGTTTTTTCCGGTTGGTATCAAAGTTGGTGTCGGAATTCCGATGCCCAACGCCAGAGTTTTTAATGACTGGGCCTTTGTCAAAAACGTTGACGAAGATCTCATGACATTGCAGCTTTCCCGTGATGTACTGCCGTCCGGCGTATCGCTACGCTACGGCCAGATCCTTGAGATACGCGGTGGAACCAAAGGCAACAGTTACTGCTGCCGGGCAATTATTGCCTCCTGGGGCGCCGAAGGGATACTGTTTCTTCGGCTGATCGGCGAAATCGTTTCCGACGAGTTGCGGGAATTTTATCGCATCGACGCCTTCCTGCCGATCAAATATTATGTCAGCCAGGACCAGAACATCGACCGGCTCCGCGTGCAACGGGAGGAGCGCAGACTCCTCCGTCAGCGCCTCGAAATTGAAAAGAACGATGCCCGCTGGGATGGTGGACTTATCCCCCACGACGAAGATACCCTGCCTCACGAAATGGTTCAGGATCAGGACGGGAGCAGCGCTCCCCATCTGTACGTCCAGGAAGAAGATACCCTTTCTTCCTGGGACGACATTATTCCTCTAGCCGCCAATATCAGCGGTGGTGGCGTACGGATGATAACCCATCAGGGCTTTGAATCCGGAGAGTACGTCCTGCTGGAACTACTGGTACCCCAACCACAGCGGCTGGTTGATGTAATTGCACGTGTCGTCTTTGCCAATAGAATTAATACTGCCAGTGACGATCACAACTCATTCAGCACCGGTATGCAGTACGTATACATCGACGAATCGGACCGGGATGCAATCGTTAATTACGTCTCCTCCATTCAGCAGAAAAGAATTCGCCAGATGCGCGAAAGCTACCTGTACCGGAACAGCAATGACAACACAGGTCAACAATTGACTGATGACTCCGGCAACAACTCCAGAAAAATGATAATTTTATCAATCACCATCCTGGTTGTATTCATGCTAGCGGCCATTACTATCAATTATTTCTGGAAATACATGCAGAAACGCCCGAAAGGGGAGATCGAAAAAACCTTCGAGGAAGAGATCAAGAAGAAGATTGAAATGAGTAAGTAGTATTTCTGTTCCAAACGTTCGATTCCGACTTTTCTGGAGCTGCTCTTTGGATCACATGGTTACGATAATAACACTTTGCTGTTCAATAGTTGCTTTCCATTTGTTACTTTCATCATCCTTACGCTGCAGTAGTTTTTCGGCCAATTTCATCTCCAAATCCCTTTCTACTACCCGCCGCAGCTCACGTGCTCCGTATTCTGGTTTGTAGCCCCTTTTTCACCAATATTTTGGAATTTCACCAGCACCACAGAAATATTGTCAAGCCCACCGTTTGCATTGGCTGCACCAATCAGGTTCGCGGCCAGGCCATCAAGGGTGGTTGCATTATTGGTGAGGACAGTTTCGATATCTTTATCCGTCAGCATGTCGGTCAGCCCATCGGAACAGAGCAGCAGTATATCGCCCTGATTGAGTTCGACTGTGTTGCGGTGCATCACCGCAGCCAACAGACCGGGTGAGAGTATGAAATTGTTTCTCCGGTATCTGCTCTCTCCTGACACCATTCAACAGAAGTGAGTCACCCATAGTGTGATCGTTAGTGATGCGGTGCAACAAAGTATCTTCACCTTCAGGGTTGGAGTGTTTTGTCAGCAAATGATACGCCCGGCTATCCCCGGCATGAGCGATATACGCTCTATTCTCCCATAGTACTGCAACTACCAACGTTGTACCCATTCCCATAAACGACAGGCTTGTTCGTGCCGTGGTGTCGGTTTGTAGTCCAACGTGATAAGGCAAACCGGCTCGGCGGGGGCTTTTTCCCGCTGACCGGTGCTGCCGTTGGTTGAATATTTCTCTTGCCGTGGTTTTCTAACTTGACAAGGCGCATGCTGTACGCATAACATGACATTCAGGAGGTGCGCTATGCAAAAATCTAGAATCAATCTTACTCTTGACGCCGACTTAATTGACTTTATCAAAGAATATGCTGAAACCCAGCGAACAACGGTTTCTGAAGTCTTTACCCAATTTGCTTTAAAGCTGAAGCGGGTTAAAGAGAATGACCCTACTGAAACAATACTGGCAGATCCTGATTTTTCTGATTCGCTTTTAAGTACAATTGAGCGTGTTAAAGCAGGTACAGTCAGTTGGCTCAGTTATGATGAGGTCTTTAAATGAATCTTGTTTTTAGCGATGATTTCGCCGCTTCTCTCAAAAAACACAGTTCAATAAAAGAGGCTGTTCGAAAAAAAGTGAATATGATCTGCGAAAGCCCTGTAACTCTGGGTGAACCGCTCAAAGGAAACTTTCGCGGTTTCTACAGTTGCCCCGTCAAACGCAATTTTCTGATTATTTTCCTTTATTGCGCAACTTGCAGAAAGAAGGGGGACGATGCAATTGTCCTCTGTGCAGATTGTCCTGACTGCCTCAACGATACCATCAAGTTTATCGCCCTTGGTCCCCACGATAAAGCCTACTGAGGGTGAACTTGAATCGCCCCTTGTCTTTAACTCTGTTTACCAATTTTCTTTCTTGCTGGACTACCGCTCTTAACCATATCAAGCTTGAGGTTATCAATTAGCAATCCTAATTTATCGGCAGAATAAGTTTAGTGGACCTTCACAATCGCCCCACCTGAAAATCTGGATCCCGGATAGAAAATTTCCGGGATGACAACCTTTTTGCAAGAGGCTCATATATATCCCATTAGCTGATGTTTACGCAGCCCTCGGCAGATAGCGCTCCTTTTCGCTGTAGATGCAGCCACAGTACTGTTGCCGGTAAAGTCCCAACTCTTTTGAAAGTCGAATACCCTCCTGCCAGCCTGGGCGGAAGTCTTCGTAGTGGAAAGCAACGCCGAATTTCCGTCCGATCTGATCACCCAGTTCCCTGATTTCATCATGCTTCTGATATCGGCTGTAGAGCAGTGCGGCGGTGAAGGCATCAAAGCCTTCTTCGGCTGCGACCCGGGCAGTGGCCTGCAGACGTGAGGCGTAGCAATAGCTGCAGCGCTTTTCAGGAGCGTCAGCTACGTTGGCCAGAAATCCCTCCAGATCGTAGTCGTCCCTCATAATCAGAGGCAGCGCCTCCTGTTCCGCCATCCGCACGACGGCATCGCGGCGCAGACAATATTCCTGGTAGGGATGGATGTTGTGGTTATAGAAAAAGCCGGCCACATCGTGGCCGGCAGTTCGCAGGGTGCGCAGGGGATAGAGAGCGCAGGGGCCGCAGCAGGCGTGCAGCAGGATTCGCATTACAGGTTCTCCAGCAGGTGTCCCATCTTGTCCCGTTTTGTCTTGAGATAGCCTTTGTTGGTGGTGGTTGCCTTTGCTTCAATGGCAACCCGTTCGACAATGTCAATACCGTACCCTTGCAAACCGATCAATTTTTTGGGATTATTGGTCAGCAGGCGGATTTTGGTAATTCCCAGCGCCAGCAGTATCTGGGCCCCGAGGCCGTATTCCCGCAGATCGGCCTTGAAGCCAAGTTCCAGGTTGGCTTCCACCGTATCGCGGCCATTGTCCTGCAGTTCGTAGGCCTTAAGCTTGTTGATCAGGCCGATGCCGCGCCCTTCCTGGCGCATATAGAGGATTACACCGCTCCCTTCGGCTGCGATCTGCTCCATGGCATGATGCAGCTGAGCGCCGCAGTCACAACGCTGGCTGCCAAGCACATCCCCGGTCAGACATTCCGAATGCACCCTCACCAGCACCGGGCACTCATTTTTCAGCTCCCCTTTTACCAGGGCGATATGTTCAAGCTTGTCGATGTCGTTTTCGAAACCGATGGCGCGCCATTCGCCGCCAAATGAGGAAGGGAGCCGCGCTTCGGCAACTGTCCGCACCAACCGCTCATTCTTGAGGCGATACGCTACCAGGTCGGCAATGGTGCAGATCTTGATATTGTGCTCCCGGGCAAACACTTTCAACTCCGGCATGCGCGCCATACTGCCATCGTCGTTCATGATTTCGCAGATGACGCCGGCCGGCTTCAGCCCTGCCAGTCGGGAGAGATCGACAGAGCCCTCGGTCTGTCCCAGGCGGACAAGAACGCCGCCCTTGCGGGCCCTGAGCGGAAACACGTGGCCGGGACTGACCAGATCCCTGGCAGTTGCACCGTCAGCAACGGCAGTCAGAATAGTGTGGGCACGGTCAGCAGCCGAAATACCGGTGGTGACTCCTCGCCTTGCCTCTATCGACACGGTGAAAGCGGTCTCGAAGGGGGAGGTGTTATCGCGCACCATCGGGCGCAGCCCCAATTCATCGCATTTATCTGACGTCAGTGTCAGACAGATCAACCCTCGGCCGTACTTGGCCATGAAATTAATGTTTTCCGGAGTAGCGGCCTCGGCTGCCAGGGTCAGATCACCCTCATTTTCACGGTCTTCATCATCCACCAGAATAACCATCTTCCCCTGGCGAATATCGACGAGTGCCTCTTCTATCGTAGCTACGGACATAATCGTGGGTACCTTTCTGTTACATGAAGCCGTTTTCCACCAATGTTTTTAAAGTTACGCCACTGCCACTCTTCCAGGGGGAGGCTAGCCGCTCCACGTACTTTCCGATGATATCGGTTTCAATGTTGACTCGATCGCCGACCCTCAGACTTTTCAGCGTAGTGGCACTGTACGTGTGCGGGATGATATTGACGGCAAATCCATCGACCGAAACGGAATTGACCGTCAAACTGATGCCGTCGATCGCCACGGAACCTTTCTCTATCAGGTAGCGGCACTGTTCGGCGGGCAGAGTGAAATGGAGCTGGCAATTTCCGGAGCGTAGCTCCAGTTTTTTCAAATGCCCGCAACAGTCAACATGTCCGCTGACGATATGCCCGCCAAAGCGGTCACCAAGCCTGAGCGCCCGTTCAAGATTGACCCGCTGGCCATTTTTCAGGGATCCGATAGTCGTCCGACTGAGGCTTTCCGGCGAGACATCAACAGTCACCCTCGCTCCATCATGAGCCGTTACGGTCAGACAGACCCCGTTTACCGCCAGTGAATCGCCAATGGCAATCCCGGCAGACGGAATAGATGTCTCCACTGTCAGAATGCCGGCTTCGCCGCGATGGACGAACGAAGCGACCTTTCCGGTATCCTCGATCAGTCCAGTGAACACACGAGCTCCGGACGGGCGGTGATCATGACATCTTTCCCGACTCTTTTTACGCTGATGTCTCTGAACGTCACGGCACGTGACATATTGGTAATGCCGGTTATGGCAAAGGGAGAAAATCCGTCACTGCCTACCACCCGCGGCGCGTAGAAGAAGACACACTCGTCGATCAGGCCGTGTTTAAGGGCTTCACCCGCCAGACGGCTGCCACCTTCGAGAAGCAGCGACTGTATGCCGAGCCCGCCGAGTTTGCCCCAGAGATCGAACAGATCAACTTTACCGTCTGATAACCTGCACACCAGAATGGTAGCGCCGGTCTTCTGGTAGCGCCGGTGAATGCCAATATTTTTTTCGGTTGTGGCAATCAGCGTCCCTTTCGCCATCCCTCCCCCCAGCACCACAACACTTTCAGGAGTCCGCAGGTGGGTGTCCACAATCACCCGCAACGGATTCTTTCCCTTGACGTGTCGCACGGTCAACCGTGGGTTGTCTGTAATAATGGTATCAACACCTACCATGATGGCATCACTGCGTGCCCGCATACGATGGACTATCGTTCGCGACTCTTCGCAGCTGATCCAGCGCGATTCGCCGGTTGCACTGGCAATCTTGCCGTCAAGAGTCATGGCGCATTTGTAAGTGACGTATGGATGACCGGTTGTTACCTGCTTCAGGAAGGGGCGATTGATTTCCCGGCAGGAATCCTCCAGAAGTCCGCTAATCGTACGGATACCGGCGTTCTCCAGAGTGGAAAGTCCACCGCCTGCAACGTTGGGATTCGGATCGTTCATACCAACGATGACCCGCCTGACCCCTGCACGGATGAGTGATTCGGAACAAGGAGGAGTTTTTCCCCGGTGATTGCACGGCTCCAGCGTCACGTACACATCCGCCCCCGCCGCGCCGCCCCCCGCCATCTGCAGGGCGTGGACCTCGGCATGGTGGCCGCCGGCCCGTTTGTGCCACCCTTCTCCGATGATGGTACCGTTCTTGACGATAACGCAGCCAACCGCCGGATTGGGAGACGTTTTCCCGATACCCCTTTTGGCGAGGAGCAGCGCGCGCCGCATGTATTTAAGCTCCACCGGCTTCATTTTTTCAACAGCTCCTGCAGTTCCTTCATGAATTCACTGATATCTCGGAACGAGCGGTATACAGAGGCGAAGCGGACGTATGCAACCTCGTCCATCCCGTGCAGTTCCTTCATGACCCATTCGCCGATAACCGTCGTTGAAATTTCACGATCAGTCGCCTCCTGCAGCCTCATCTCCAGGCGATCGACCAGCGCTTCGATGTCAGATTTGGGAATCGGGCGCTTCTCGCAGGCCTTGACAATACCGTTGATAATTTTGATCCGATCGAATGGCTCCCGGCGGCCGTCCTTCTTGCACACCTGAGGCAGCATCTCTTCGATCCGCTCATGGGTCGTAAAACGCTTTGAGCACTGTTCACACTCCCGCCGGCGGCGGATTGCCGAGCCCCCCTTGTCAGGTCGCGAATCGACCACCTTGCTGTCAAGATTATTGCAGAAAGGGCATTTCACGAAACGGCTCCGGTATTTTCAGACTCAAATTTGATGACTATGATACCGCTTTCACTGATCATTTCACGCGCCAGTTCGTCAGCATACCCTTCGGCATAGATTACCGTGGTGATGCCGGCGTTAATCAGCATCTTTGAGCAGATGATGCAGGGCATGGTCGTACAGTACAAAACCGCCCCGTCAATATTGATACCGTGCCGGGCAGCCTGGATAATGGCATTCTGCTCAGCGTGCAGACCGCGACAGAGTTCATGACGTTCGCCGGAGGGAACCTTGAGCCGCTCCCGCAGGCAGCCGCTTTCATCGCAGTGACTGATCCCTGAAGGGACGCCGTTGTAGCCGGTGGCCAGGATGTTGCGATCCTTGACCAGCAGTGCGCCGACCTGCCTGCGCAGACAGGTTGATCGTGTCGCCACCAGGCGGGTAATGTCCATAAAATACTGATCCCAGGTTGGGCGTATCATGCTGACAGGTTCCTTTGCGTTTGTTGTTACTGCAAACTACTCCACTTCATACGCTCCCGTCAAAAAAAACAGCGAGGACTTACGAAAACTGCATCATGAATCACTCATCCCATTGCCCGTCCCAGATCTTCAATCAGGTCATCCGGGTCCTCCAGGCCAACCGAAAGCCGCACCAGGCTGTCGGTTATCCCCTTCCGTTCTCGCTCATCCTTTGGTACCGAGGCGTGCGACATTTTTGCCGGATAGGAGATAATGCTCTCCACGCCCCCCAGACTGACGGCAAAGGCCGCCAGGTGGCAGTTTTCCAAAAGACGCTTCGTTGTTTCATAGCTGTCCAGTTCAAACGAAAAAACCGCACCGGGTCCATCGGCCTGAGCGGAATGGATCGCGTAACCCGGATGTTCAGGCAGGCCGGGGTAGTGTACGGCGGCGACGCGAGTATGCGCCTTAAGCCAGGTAACAATTGCCAGAGTATTCTTCTGGCTTTGATCCATTCTGACCTTGAGTGTCTTGATCCCCCGCAGAGTCAGGAAGGAATCCTGCGGGCCGAGGCCGGTTCCGAATGCATTCTGGATGTAACGGATCCGTTTCCCCAATTCGGCGTCCCTGACGACAGCGAAACCGCACAGCACGTCGCTGTGCCCGTTCAGAAACTTGGTGCCGCTGTGCAGCACGATATCGCACCCCAATTCCAGCGGCCGCTGCAGGTAAGGGGTCATAAAGGTGTTGTCCACCAGCGTAATGATGCCGTGACGGCGGGCGATTTCGGCCGCACCACGCAGGTCGGTGACCTTAAGTAGTGGATTTGACGGCGTTTCAAGGTAAATCCCTTTCGTCGCAGGTAATATGGCAGCTTCAATAGCATTCAGGTCGGTGGCATCCACAAAGGTAGAGATGATTCCCATCCGACTAAATATGGTTGAAAGCACTCGGTAGGCGCCCCCATAAACATCATCACAAACCACCAAGTGGTCACCAGGGGAAAAAATCATCAGAGTTGTGGAGATGGCGGCCATGCCGGAGGCAAAGGCCAGACAGCGGTTTCCCCCCTCCAGGACAGCAATCGTATCCTCCACTGCTTCACGGGTTGGATTGTCCCCCCGGGCATAATCGTATTTGCTGAAGTGATCAACCGAAGTCTGGCGATAGGTCGATATCTGATAGATCGGAACTCCCAGCGCACCTGTCTGCTGATCGACCGTCGGGCCTCCGTGAATCATCTGCGTAGCACGTTTCATATACTCCAGCTTCCTCCGTAGTTTATTCAGACCACCGCACCAAGCCCTGCCGCAATGCCGCGCACTGCCTCGCTCAGACAGTCTTCGGCATGATCATCCCGCAGTTCATCCTTGATCTTCACGAATTGGTCGATATTGGCGACAAACAGGTCAAACAGTTGCGGATCAAAGCAGCTGCCGCTCCCTTCCTTCATGATCGCCAGCGTCTTCTCAAGGTTATACGCTTCCTTGTAGGGGCGTTCCGATGTGAGTGCATCGAATACATCAACAATAGTCACGATGCGAGCATAAATGTGGATATCGTTTCCACAAAATCTGCCGGGATAGCCGCTGCCGTCCCATTTTTCGTGGTGCTGGGTGGCGATAATTCTGCCGGCGCTTATCAACGGGTAATCTTCGCTGTCGGTCAGGATTTTACCACCGATATCGGTATGCATTTTCATGATCTCAAACTCGTCATGATCAAGTTTCCCCGGTTTGAGCAGGATACGGTCGGGTATGCCTATTTTTCCCACGTCATGGAGCGGAGATGCATGGCGCAAAACCTCAGCGGCTTCTTCGGAGAGACCAGCCAGGGTGGCCAGAGCACGCGACAGGGAGCTGATTCGGCGGGTATGCAGTCCGGTTTCCAGATCGCGGAATTCAGCCGCCATGCCGAGACGCAGCGAAATTTCGTGCTCAGCGGCCTTTGACTTCGCCAGAGCTTCGCGCAGGGCAGCGGTTTTCCTGATAACTTCCTGCTCAAGAAAGTTGTTCATGTCTTTGGCAATGTCGCTCAACTTCTTACTGCGGACATGGTTCATGACGCGCAGCCGAAGTTCATCCGGGTTGTACGGCTTTGCCAGAAAATCATTGGCCCCCAGCGCCAGAGTCTTGACAACTTCGCTCTTGTCAGCGGTAATCACAATGACGGGAATATCGCGGTAGACATCGCTCTTCTTGAGAATTTTGAGAGTCTCGAAACCATCCAGTACCGGCATCTGGAGATCCAGCAGAATCGCATCCACATCAGGGGTAGTTTCCAGGAGATCCAGCGCTTCACGACCGTTGAAAACCTTGAACAGTTCTACGTCAAGATCTTCAAGCATGACGCCCAGCATCTCAAGATTCATTGGAACATCATCAACCGCAAGAATTCTGACCTCTGACATCATGTCGGCTGGACCTCGCTTCTGAATCTTTCGCACTCGGCCACAAGCTGTGCCATCGCCGGGTCCACTTCCCGAAGATCATTCGCCTTGGCCATTTCATCCACGCGCGTTGCGTATTCCCTGATGCGGTGGGCGCCGATATTGGCCGCCGCCCCCTTGATGGTGTGGGCCTGGCGGTGGACATCCTCGGCATCCCGTGCGGCCACCGCACTGACAAGCTGTTTCATGGTTTCGTCAACGCTCCCGACAAACATGGCGGTAAATCGTGGAATCAGATCGGCGTTCCCCCCCAGTCTCTCAATAAGTTCAGCCCGATCCAGAACCGGCAGCCCAGAGTCTTCTTCACAGGCGGCCAATGCCTGGCCGGAAGCCTGTTCTGACGATGAAGTGGGAATGGCATCGACAAATACCTCAGGAGCGGTATCGCCGGAAACGCAGCGGTTAAGCGCCCCCCTGATAGCTTCAGTGCGAACCGGTTTGGTAATGAAGTCATCCATACCGGCATCGTAGCAGCGCTGACGGTCAGCCTCCATTACGTTGGCCGTCATGGCAACAATCGGCACCCTTCGTCCGGCACGTTCCTTTTCATATTCCCTGATGGCGACAGTGGCCTGAACTCCGTCCATCTCAGGCATCTGCATATCCATGAAAACAAAATCAAACGTTTCGGCCCGGAACGCATCTAACGCTTCGACTCCGTTTGAAGCCAGCGTCACGCGGTGCCCCATCTTTTCGAGGACGATACGGGCCAGTTCCTGGTTGATTGGCACGTCTTCGGCAAGCAATATCGAAAGGGGCCCGCACTCCGTATGTGTAATCTCAGCGGACGGGGAAACAGTCTGCAAATCACCGTTCTGCCTGACGCCGAATGGCAACATAACGGAAAAAGTGCTCCCCTCCCCCGGCTCGCTCTGTACTGAGACCTCCCCCCCCATCAAGCGGGCCAGCTTGAGGGTGATCGACAGTCCGAGTCCGGTCCCGCCGTAGGAACGGCTGGTCGAGGAATCAGCCTGGGTGAACGGTTGAAATATTCGTTGACAGACTTCCGGCGACATGCCGATGCCGGTGTCGATGATGATTAATTTCAGCCGTACTCCGTCGTCGGTCGTAGCGTCTACCGTGGTTTCAATTGTGATACTCCCGCTGCGGGTGAACTTGACTGAGTTGCCCACCAGATTGACCAGGATCTGCCTGAATTTGGCGCTATCGCCAAACAGGGTCTTCGGGCAGCTTGCGTCAAAATTGACGATCAGCCCGACACCGTTGGATTCGGCTTTAAGGCGAAGAGGAAGCAGGGCGTGTTCAAATATCTCGCGGGGGGCAAACTGGTGCGGGGCAAGATCCATCCGACCGGCCTCAATCTTGGAGAAATCGAGGATGTCGTTGATGATTTCCAGTAGGTTTTCTGCAGAGACGGAGATGTTTTTCAGATAACGCTGCTGCACATCAGACAGTGTAGTTCCGGTCATCAGCTCGGCCATCCCGATGATGCCGTTCATCGGCGTGCGGATCTCGTGACTCATGGTCGCCAGAAATTCACTCTTTGCCTGGGTAGCTTCTTCAGCCTGTATCCGGGCTGCCTCCAATTCTGCCGTTCTTTCACGAACCTTCTGCTCAAGGTTGTGCATATGGTCACGCAGCATGTCGTACAATGCTGAATTTTCAAGTGCAAACGTCGTGTAGGTAATAACGATTGAGAGGGCGTTAAGCGTTGAAACTTCGATGGAGCCGTGGGCCTGGTGGAGCATCCCCACAAACATGCCGCGAATGCGGGAATGGGTTGCCATGACATGCAGTACAAGGGTTTTGTCCGGTTCGCACGCCGGATTGATGACCGGGTGGTTCTGGTTTATTGCCCAAGCAAAGCTTCCGTTTGCAATGGCGGCATCTACTTCGCCCTGAATGCGTCCCCCGGCGTCGTCAGGATCACACGAGGAGAGGCTGAACGATCCCTCTTCATCAATCGTGAACAGTGCCAGCGACTCAAAAGGTATCAGCCGTCGTGCCTGGGCAAATGAGGTTTGAACGATATGCTCGCTCCCCTGAACATCACCTGCCCCGGATGAAAAATCGCTGCAGGCCGCCACGATGTCGAGCAGGGTTACGTAGTGAAGATTGGTCTCTTCAAGAAAAATGACCCGTTCGCTGAGTGATGCGGCATCCCGCTGGTCAAGATGCCTGGTCACGCGACAGCCCCCTGCAGGGAACTGGCGATAACCTCAAACTGGCTTTCAATCTGGGAAACGAGCGCCGGAAGCTCCAGGTGCGAAATAGCAAGTCGTTCCCACGCGCCGCTGGAAAGCACCGGAACGAGAGCGTCCCCGCTGCTGCCGTACTGCAGGGCATGCGCAATCAGATCCGCACAATGCATGATGGCCGTCTCACGGGGGAACTGGTTTGCCTGATTACAGCAATGATGATACTCAACCGGTTCGGTTACCCGCTGCGGCAGTTTCCACATCCGGAGCAACCCGCCTCCAACTGCTGAATGGTCGAATCCAAGCCGCTGCTGCTCCACTTCATACAGGCAGCGGCGCTCGTTTTTGGCAATAACGATCATCTCTCGGCAAAGATCAGGGATGCGCAGAAACATGACCAGCCTGCCGATATCGTGCAGAATTCCGGCCACAAAAAACCGCTCCAGGTTTGATTCCCGCTGGCTGGTGGCAAGCACTCGCGCAGCCAGTGCGCAGGCAATGCTGTGACGCCAGAACAACTCCATAGTTATCAGCTCTTCCGGAATCCCCTTAAAAAGACCCATCACCGAAATGGCCAATGCCAAGTCGCGAACCTGCTGGACACCGATAATGGTTACCGCCTGAGTAATAGTGTCAATTTTGGAGAAATAGCCGAACAGCGGGCTGTTCGCCAGTTTAAGGACGCGGGCCGCCAGTCCCTGGTCTTCCGAGAGGATTTTGGCAATATCGGCAATCGAACTGCGGGGATGATTGATAGTTTCGTCCAGCCGGTTATACAATAGCGGCAACGATGGGAGGGCAGAGACATCCCTGAGCAGCATATCGACGGAAACAGCCCCGTAATTAAGCGCCACTGTTCACCTGCCGTAACGCGCAAATCCGCATCAGTTCCTGAATGAACGGGTTCTGTGAGTCATTATGGATAAAAAAGGAAGCTACGACGCGCTGGGCTTCTGCCAATCGTTCAGGATCCACATCATCACTTGTTGCAACCGGAGCTACGACTTCCTCCTCCCCTTCCCTCTCGACATCAGCTCCGCTGATTCCCCAGGTGCGGAAAATATTCAGGTGCTTATCGGTCAGTTCCGCTCCTGCAGGGAGTAACAGACGACCACTCCGATCGGTGACCTCCGACTTCAGCACCATTCCGCTTTCCAGCAGGTCGGTTGCAATAATTGCCATCAGAATTCACCATCTGCAGGCGAAAGGGTTTCAGCAACGACCCTGTCACGACCGTTCTGCTTTGCCTGATACAGACAGATGTCGGCGCGCTGAATCAGGTCCGCCACCGTGGAGCGGGTGCAGTCACTGGCCGGATCCAGAGTCACGGCACCAAAACTGGCCGTAATCCTGATCATGGTATCCGGACTGTCAGTCGGGTCGCTTGCGATCTGCTGTCGCATCCGTTCCGCTACAATACTGCATCCGGCTGCGTCCGTCTCCGGGAGAGCAATCAGAAATTCTTCGCCGCCGTAGCGCGCCACCCAGTCAATCTTGTTGCGAATGGATGAGCTGATGCTGGCGACACACCGTTTGAGAACTTCATCTCCTGTCTGATGGCCGTAGGTATCATTAAGCTTTTTGAAGTGATCGAGGTCGCACATGACCAGCGACAATGGATGCCGGTAGCGGTAGGCACGCTGAATTTCATGTTCTAGCTGATGGTCGAGATACCCCCGATTAAATGCCCCCGTCAAGGGGTCACGAACTGAAAGCTCACGGATTTCAGTAAGACTGCGTTGCAACGATGCTTCGAGATTCAGAATGCGGCAGGCGCCCTTAAGCCGCACGTATAGTTCTGCCGGATTGAGCGGCTTGACGATATAGTCGTCGGCACCGGCCTCCAGACCTTCAACAATGGCATCGGGAGAATTTCGGGACGTCAGAAGAAACAGAAAGGTATAACGGTCTGAACTCATGCTGCGGATGGCACGGCAGAGGGCGGTTCCGTCCATTTCTGGCATTAACCAGTCGGTAATCACAATCTGAAATGATTCCCTCTGATACGCTTCGAGGGCTTCGCGCCCATTACAGACGGAAAGAAACGGGTATCCCTCCTTGGTGAGATGGCGCTCCAGCATGGAACGTGATACCGGCTCATCATCAGCCAACAGTATTCGTGGAAGAGGATGCACCTCCGGATGGGTCGCTTCTGTATCCGGAGATTCGTCAGATTGAATTATGTTCGTTTCGTGAATCATGCATACCACTCAGGAGATACATCGATATTCAAAGCTTTGACTGCCTGTACGCTCAGCCGGGTTTCTGTTATACCATCAAGTCAAGCGCTTGTCATCATTCAGAATCAAATAATTGCACGATGAAAGCGTTGACAAATCCGGGTAGTTTGCTATTAACAATCAACGGAACCATAAGAACGGAGGGTCGATTCAACCGGCACTGTTCTGCATGAAAGGAGATTCAGATGAAAAAACAGTTTGCAATACTGCTGGCGCTGCTCGGGGCAATGGCATCGGAATCAGGCGCAGCAACCGCTGCCGGACAGACAAAAACAAATCCCTACCCCCACTACTGGATGAGTTTGGCAACCAGCAGTCAGAGCATGCCCGGCATGTCATCAGAAATGGCCGGCATGGCAGCCATGTTCGGTGGAGCCTCCGCTTTCGGCCCCCGACGCGACCTCAAGCTGCAACTGGAATCCCCCAGGACTGTCAGTGCACCTGAAGCTTTTCATGATATTCCTCCCGTGCTGAACATGGGGAATAACCTGCCGCTGAAGACACCCCGGCAGGAAAAAAGTTCACACAGAGAAAGGGAGTTGCCGGGGAAACCTGAGCAGCACGAAAAAACGCGGATCCGCATGCTGTATTATTGGGGGTGCGGTGACAACATCGGGCCGGGACAGCCACGCGTATTCGATTCAGAAAAATCGAAACCGGAAGATATGGCCACTATTTTCAAGGGTGCAGCGCCGTCACTGCAGACTCCTCCCGCTCCTCACAATGGGTGGACATTTGGCGAGTGGCCTTCTGCAGAAGATCGTACCGCCATCCCGAAAGAAGCTTCACTTGTCGGCGAACACCGGATTCGTGGAAACTATACGGTCGATATTCCGTTCAGGCTCGATACTCGGCGGGATTTCATGGAGCCGGTCAAATTTTCATCATTCCAGCAGACAGCATCAGGGGGGACAAAATTCGAATGGCAGAGCATTCCCACCGCTATCGGCTATTTTGCAACGGCTGTGGGCAGCAATGGTGCCAATGGCGATATTATCATGTGGTCGGCAAGTGAAATTCCGGAAAACGGCATGGCCCTGATGGACTACCTGACGCCGGGAGATGTAAGCCGCTTTATACGGGATAAAATCATTATTGACCCCTCACGTACCAGTTGTACAGTGCCCCCCATATTCAAGGACTCTGCCGGTGCGATGCTGCAATTCATCGCCTACGGTGAACAGCTTGACATCGTTCACCCCCCCAGACCGAAAGACCCCAAAGTAGTCTGGCAGCCCGAGTGGTCAGTTAAAGTGCGCCTTAAATCAACCTCTATGGCTCCTCTGGGCGTGAATGCCGGTGACGGCGAAAAGCGCAAACCGAAGTCATCTTCCCGCCGGAACAGAGTAGAACAGCAGGGGGAAAATCCACCGGAGGAGCCTCAGGCTGACAGAGATGAACCGGCAGAGAGAAGGCCTCGCGGAGAGGGTGTGGGGAATGCTCTACGGGGTATATTCGGTTTCTGAAAAGACTCTCCGTGGACTGCGTGGACTGACAGGCCTGATACCCCGACAAATCAGGGGTATCAGGCCGAATCTGCTACTGCAACCGCGAAGGTCAATGCTTCCGACTGAAATCCTGAAATGTACCTTTGCGGGGTGTGGGAAGAGTTTTGGGCTGTTTCTGAGCAGCACTCTCCCAGATTATCTTCGAGAGTCCCTTTTCAACGGGAAACATGGCAATGGCCAGAAGGTAAACCAGAAAGAATCCCACGGAAAAAATCAGCATCATTACGGCGGAAACAACAATAGCTTCGATCACGACTGGCATGACACCACCCTCCCTCCTGTACCTAGTTAAGATTGTACTCTTATCCCGAACCAATTGTCTACTTATTGAATCTCTATGGGTAAATTCCCCGACACTTGGGGCGATTTAAGAATCAATTAAACTTACAGATACCCCGTCCGCTTGCGGCGGGGTGATTCATTAGCAATAGACAGAGTTAATTACACCCCGTGATCGCAATTCAACGTTTGAAACTGTTATCCTTCCCAAAGGTGAAACCCGCTTCACCGGTTTGATGACAAAATCATTTCAATGTATGCCCGATGCATGACCACCCGTGACATCCAGGGGCATCTGCAAGAGATTTACGGGGTAGATGTATCACCCGCCCTGATCTCCCAAGCTACCGATGCAATCGTGAAGAGGTAATCCTTTGGTCTCACACCATTAGGTTTTTTGGCGTTCAACTGTTATTACAGCATTTATGATTGTAATTTGCTGGATTAACGATATAGTTGCAGCTTGAAAATCCTGTTTCAGAAGGTGTCGCTGGTGACAGATATCGCACAGGCAGGCAGGCAGGCAGGCAGGCAGGCAGGCAGGCAGGCAGGCAAAAAAACTCCTCCTGAAAAACACCACTGTCAACAATTATTTTGATTTATGCCCATATAAACCGGCGTTACGGCCTTCCGTGCGCCGGTTTCTGCATCTAATAATGCATAACACTTGTCAGATGGGGATAAACTAAATGACGCCGATTATTGAAGCACGTCTTCAGTTCTCATTGACCGGTTCGAGACCAGCTCTCTCCGTCAGCGATGGTATCACCCGGTTACTCGGCTACACTCCCGATACTTTTTTGGATGGCAGCGTCTCGCTCAAAGAGCGGATTCATGCTGACGACCAAGACATTGCCGATGTTCTGTTTTCAGCAGAGTCAACAGTGCTTTCCGGCACGTTTAATATGCGACTGAGGGATTCAGAAGGACGTGTCCGCTGCGTCAAGGGAGAATATGTCAAACTTCCAGAGCCGTCTGCTCATGGTCTTGTTCTTGACCTGACACTTTGGGATGCCAAAAGTCTCTGGCAGAATGTGGGTGCCCAGCCACTGCTGGACGCAATGATGGATAACACTCAGGATTTTATTTACTTCAAGGATCCCAATCATGTCTTTACCGGTGCCAGTCAGACACTGGTAGCCATAACAAACCCCTCGGAACATTGGTCCGATCTGCTTGGACTAACCGATTACGATGTGTTTCCCGAGCACCTTGCCGATGTCTATTACAGGTTGGAAAAGCAGGTGTTTTCCGGTATTGCGGTTGCGCACGAAATCCAGAAAACGCTTGATAATGATGGTGTTGCCGGCTGGGTTGATAACCGTAAATACCCGCTTAAGAATTCTCAGGGCGAAATCACCGGCCTCTTCGGCATTGCCAGAATTATCACCCCGGAGAAGCAAGCCGAAACTTCCTTGCTGGAATCCAATGCCTATCTTGAAAATCTGATCAACTATGCCAATGCGCCGATAATTGTATGGGATCCGCAATTCCGTATCACACGCTTCAATCACGCCTTTGAATCCATAACCGGCCGGAGTGAAGCGGAAGTCCTCGGACAATCCCTTGATATACTTTTCCCGCCGGAGCTTGTTTCGCAGTCGATGGGACAGATTAGTAAAACCTTGACCGGAGAGCGGTGGGAAACAGTTGAGATCAAAATTCTGCATCGGGATGAATCAGTGAGAACGGTGCTGTGGAATTCGGCAACCCTGTTTGCACTGGATGGTCAAACACCGATAGCCACTATTGCTCAGGGGCAGGACATCACCGAGCGGAAGCAGATCTTGGATGTTCAGTCGTATCTACTTGAGCTCAGCTCTCTCAACACAGGCGAGGATTTTTTTGAATCATTGGCCCGCTATCTTGCCACTATTCTTGGCATGGACTACGTCTGCATTGATACCCTTCATGGAGATTGTCTCTCAGCCCGCACACTCGCAATTTACCATGATGGCAAATTCGAGGATAACGTCGAGTATACCCTGAAGGATACCCCCTGCGGCGATGTTGTTGGCAAAAAAGTTTGTATCTTCCCCCAAGGAGTATGCAGCTTATTCCCTCATGATGCGGCTTTACAGGATTTACAGGCTGAGAGTTATGTCGGCACCACCCTCTGGAGTTTCGACATGAAGCCGATCGGCCTGATCGCTGTCATCGGGCGAAAAGAGTTGAACCGCTATTATTTTGTAGAAACAGTATTGAAGCTGGTGGCTATCCGGGCGGCAGGTGAACTGGAACGGAGGCAGGCCGAGGCGGAAAAGCTGATTATCCAGCAGCAGTTTCAGCAGACCCAGAAGCTCGAAAGCCTCGGCGTACTCTCCGGCGGCATTGCCCATGACTTCAACAACATTCTGGCGGTTATCATGGGATATTGCGGCCTGACAAAGATGGACTACAATACCGCCGAGAAGCACATTCCTCAAATAGAAAATGCCGTAGAACGTGCTGCTGCTTTGTGTCGCCAGATGCTGGCTTACGCTGGAAAAGCTACACTTACACAGACGGTGGTTGTTATGTGGGTGTTGGTAGATGAAGTGGTATCAATGCTTAAAGCGACCATCAAGCAGAATGCAGTGATCAAGACTCATTATTCAGCAGATATTTCGTCATTTACCGGAGACGCCAGTCAGCTCCGGCAGGTTGTCATGAACCTGATCATCAATGCAGCAGAGGCTATTGGCGATGTAGAGGGTGAAATTGACGTTTCATTGTCAAAAGTAGAAATCAAGGCCGATCAATCAGAGAAAGATCATCTCGGCATGATCATACCAGCGGGACGTTATATCTGCTTTGAAGTGAACGACAACGGATGCGGCATGGATGACGACACCAGACGCAAAATCTTCGAGCCGTTCTACACCACCAAATTCACCGGGCGTGGCCTCGGCATGTCGGCAGCACTTGGCATCATCAAGGCTCATAAGGGTTCTTTACAGCTTGAAAGTCGATTGGGGCATGGTACGACCTTCAAAGTCTATCTGCCTGTTCCTATCAGCGAATTTGAATCAGAAGAAGCGAACCAGAAAACCGCTTCAGCAGCATGGCAGGGCAGCGGCACTATCCTACTGGCAGAGGATGAAGTGCAGGTTAAGTCCATTGCAATAGAACTGTTACAGATACTTGGATTCAACGTTCTTGATGCCGCAAACGGCAAAGAGGCGTTGGAACTGTATCAGCAGAACGCCGCTGACATTACTCTGGTTGTTACCGACATTGGTATGCCAGTTATGAACGGCTATGAACTGTTCTACAAACTGAAACAGTTCGACCCGCAGCTGCCGATAATCATCTCCAGCGGTTTTGGTGAAGGTGATATTGCCTCAAAGATTCCTCGTGAAGCGATGGCCGGGTTGATCAACAAACCGTATAAATTTGAACAACTGCGGGAAGTGCTGAAGGGGGTTATGGAGGGGGCATAGAAAACACGAAATTGAATTAACGGCTTTTCAGAGCGGGTGGTATTGTCGCAATCATCATCAGCATATCCTTTTTTATATTCTTGAAGCAGTTGTCACGGAGGTAATATGGCAAAGACAGCGAGTATGAGAGATATTGAGCATGCCATAGAAACACTTCCACAGGCAGATCAGTTAAAGCTTTTGGAAAAGCTGGTACAACATCTCAAAATCACTTTACTTGGCAACAAGACGGCCGTGTCGGCGGTTGTACCGCTCACACAACCTGTGAGTACCCTTCGAAGCGCACTGAGGCTATATGGAAATCCTGCTCAACGGGACAATGAAGGCACTGCTTTTGCCAAGGCAATGACTGAGAAACATGCGCATCGTTGACGCAAATACCATACTCCGTTAACCGCATCAAATGGCAGCGAAGCACTTGAAATATACCGCGAACGCGGCAGTGAAATCGACGTGATCCTGATGGATCTGATCATGCCGGTGATGGGCGGCATCGAAG
>JBAXVE010000001.1:0-150100 GCA_037129245.1 Desulfuromonadales bacterium | reverse complement strand
TATGCCTCGGCAAAGACATCCTGGCGATGGAGCGGAATCGGGTAGTAGACCGCCGATGAAATCTGCTGTTCAGCCAGCTTTGCCATGATGGTATCGCGCCGGTCGGTCAGCAGGGTGTACTGGTGGTAGACATGAATCCCTTTACCATCCTCGAACGGCACATCGACGACATCGGCAAGCAGGTCGGAATAGAGGTGGGCAACCCGGCGGCGGCCGTTGTTGAATTCATCGATGTGACGGAGCTTGATTCTGAGGATGGCGGCCTGAATGTCGTCGAGGCGGCTGTTGTATCCGATGACGCTGTGGTGGTAGCGCACACTGCTGCCGTGATTACGCAGCACCTTGATCTGCTCGGCCAGCTCGTCCGTTGCGCAGGTGACCATCCCGCCGTCACCGTAACAGCCGAGATTCTTGCTGGGGAAGAAACTGAAACACCCCAGCTGACCGACTGTTCCGGTCATGGCGCCGGCCGCAGCGGCCCCGAATGATTGTGCGCAGTCCTCAATCAGCGCGAGCTGATGTCTGTCGCAGATGCCCTTGATAGGCGCCATGTCGGCCGGCTGCCCGAACAGGTGAACCGGTATGACTGCCTTCGTGCGGGGAGTAATGGCGGCCTCGATCAGCGCCGGATCGATATTGAACGTCTTGGGGTCGATGTCGACGAACACCGGTATCGCCCCGACGTAACAGATGGCCTCGGCCGTGGCGATGAAGGTAAAGGGAGAGGTGATAACCTCATCTCCAGCCGTAATCCCTGCCGCCAGAATAGCGAGCTGCAGAGCATCGGTGCCGGAAGCGCAGGATACGGCCCGCTTTGCACCGAGGTACGCTGCCGCCTCCTGCTCGAAGGCGGTTACATTGGGACCGAGGATGAACTGGGTGCTCTCGATGGCCTGCAGGACAGCAGCATCAATGTCGTTTTTCAGGGTGTGATACTGCGTCTTCAGGTCCACCATCGGGATCATGGGGTTCTCCTCACCAGACTGTCGTTGATCTTGAGCGCCGTTTCCAGGGCCATCCTGCCGTCGCGTCCACTCACCAGGGGCGCTGTTCCGCTCCGCACCGCCGTCAGGAAGGCTTCGATTTCGCTGCGAAGGGCGTCGGACTCTCCGAGTTGCCGCTCCTCAACTTTCACGTTGGGGACACCAGGAAACAGTTCGCCGTCCCCCTTCTGGGCGACCAGCAGTTTGCGGTTCTGGAAGTCAAGAGTCAGGTAGGTGTCCCGCTGAAAAATGCGCATCTTGCGTTCGCTCTTCAGGCTGATGCGGCTGGCGGTGACGTTGGCGACACAACCGTTTTCGAACAGGATGCGGGCGTTGGCAATGTCCTCTTCACCGGTGAATACCGGGGCTCCGACGGCATCAACCCGCGCAACCGGTGACTGGACGATATGCTGGATAATTTCGATATCGTGGATCATCAAATCAAGTACCACATTTACATCGGTGCCGCGCGGCTTGAACGGAGCAATGCGGACCGACTCCACGAAGAGCGGCTCCCGCAGAACGCCGTCAAGCGCCTGCAGCACCGGGTTGAAACGTTCCAGGTGCCCGACCTGAAAGACGAGGCTGTTTTTATCGGCAATCGCTATCAGCTCGTCGGCCTCTTCAATGGTCACGGTTATCGGTTTCTCGATCAGCACATGCACGCCGGCCGCCAGAAAATCCCGTGCCACAGCATAGTGAAACTGGGTAGGGACGACCACGCTGACCACATCCACCTTTCCAATCAACTCACGATGGTCGCTGCAGGCACGGGTTCCAAGAGCAGAGGCGATTTCGGCGGCGCGCAGCGGGTCATGATCAACAACTCCGACCAGATCGACATCGGCAATGGCAGCGTATTTCTGGGCGTGAAAGTTGCCCAGATAGCCGACGCCTATGACTGCCCCCCTGAGAACGCTCATCCCTGACAGAGGCCGCGTTGCGAGGAATCGATAAAGGCCAGCAGATAATCGATCTCCGGACAGCCGCTGATCTCGGATTTGATCCTGGCGACAGCGTCCGGCAGTTTCAGTTTGGCCATGAAGATGGTCTTATAGGCGGTTTTCAGCTTGGAGATGGTATCATCTGAAAAGCCCCGGCGCTTGAGGCCGATCAGGTTGAGGCCCCGATGCTTGGCATCCCGCTTACCGGGGGTTGCGATGGTGTAGGGAAGGATGTCCATGCCGACCATCGTGCCGCCGCCGATCATGGCGTAGGCCCCGATGCGTGAAAACTGGTGCACCGCCACCAATCCCCCCACAATGACGTTATCCTCGACCGTGACGTGACCGGCCAGAGTGGCTACATTGGCCATGACTACACCGCTGCCGACGATGCAGTCGTGGGCAACATGGGAATACGCCATGAAAAGGTTATTGCTGCCGACAACCGTTTCGCCATGCCCGGTAACCGTGCCACGGTGAATGGTGGCGAACTCGCGCACCATGTTGCCGTTGCCGAGGCGTGTCCAGCACTCCTCGTTACGGTATTTGAGATCCTGAGGTGGCGCCCCGACCGACGACTGAGGGAAGATCCGGTTGTTCTCGCCGATTTCGGTCCAGTCGCCGATGACGGCGTGGGCACCAACCGTCGTTCCGGAGCCGATGGTCACCTTTTTCCCGATGATCGCGTAGGGGCCGACTTCCACGTCCGCAGCCAGAGCGGCTGTTGAATCAATGATTGCTGTGGGATGAATCATGTTGTGTCTCCCGTTATTTTGGTGCGTCGGCAAAGGTTGCTTTGAGGTCGGCTTCTGTTACGAGGACGTCACCAACGCGGGCTTTTCCGGTTACTCCCCAGATTCCCCGACGGTTGAGGGTCGTGGTGATTTCGATGCGCAGCTGGTCTCCCGGAACAACCGGTTTGCGGAATTTGGCGTTGTCAATCGCCATGAAGTAGGTGACTTTGGAACGAATGGTTTCATCAGAAGCCAGATAAGCCATGATGCCGGCCACCTGGGCCATGGCCTCAATGATCAGCACCCCCGGCATGACCGGGTGCCCTGGAAAATGCCCCTGAAAGAACGGTTCGTTGATAGTGACGTTCTTGATCCCGACACAACGGGTACCATGCTCCAGTTCAACAATGCGGTCCACCATCAGGAAAGGATATCGGTGTGGGAGAATTTTCATGATTTCATTAACATCAAGCAACATAGCATAGCCCTCCGATTCAGTTCTTATTCGATCCCGCTTCCAGTTCAGCAATCCGTTTTTCCAGCGATGAAAGCTGCTTTTTCAGTTCCGGCAGGCGCGGGACGACTGCCATTGCCCGCAACCACTCCTTGTGCGGCATGACCGGTGAGCCACTATAACCGCCATTTGCCGGAATCGAGCTGGGAACCCCGGATTGAGCCCCGATCATGACGTTGTCACCGATGGTCAGATGTCCGGCGACTCCCACCTGGCCAGCCAGAGTGACATGGTTGCCGATCTTCGCGCTGCCGGATATTCCCACCTGCGACACGATCATGCAGTCTTCACCGATCTGGCAGTTGTGGGCGATCTGCACCAGATTGTCGATCTTGGTGCCGCGCTTTACCAGAGTCATTTCCAGCGCCGCCCGGTCAATAGTGCTGTTGGCGCCGACTTCGACATCGTCCTCAAGCACGACAATACCGATCTGGGGGATGCGGTAATAGCCGCTGCCGTCAGGTGCATAGCCGAAACCATCAGAGCCGATGACCGCTCCCGGCTGAATGATGCAGCGGTTGCCGACGCGGCAGCGCTCGCGCACCACAACGTTGGCATGAATGACACTGTCATCGCCGATGACGGCACCTTCGTAGAGCACAGCCCCCGGATGAACGACCGAACGGGCCCCGACCGTAACGCCGGAACCGATAACTGCACCGGGATAGATGCTTGCATCTTCGCCGATCGACGCCTGCGGTGCAACGGAAGCTCCCGGCATCACCCCGAGCGGCGGGTGTGGCAGGGTGTAAAAGAGCGTCAGCAGTTTGGCAAAGGCAAGGTACGGATTGGCAACCTCGATAATATTGCGTCCGTAGGATTCCCCGCCCGGCGCCATCAGCACCGCGCCGGCACTGGTTTCAGCAACCTTGCCGGCATATTTGGGGTTCGCCAGAAACGTAATCTTGTCTGCTGTGGCGCTTTCGAGCGGTGCAAGGCCGTTGACGGCACGCTGTTCATCCCCCCGCACGACTCCGCCCAGCAGATCGGCCAGTTCCCTTAGTGTTCGGCTGGCAGTCATCGGCTACTTCTTCCGGTTGACGTTGAAGAGCTTCAGGATCTCTTCAGTCAGGTCAATTTTGTCATCAACAAACAGCATGGTCTCATTTTTGACAAAAATGAACGTGAAGCCGTTTTTACGTCCGTACTCCTGGATCAGCTTCTCCATTCCCTCCAGAATCTTGCGGGTAAGCTCTTCGTCCTTCCCCTGCAGTTCATCCTGGGCGTCCTTGGTGAAGCGCTGAAAATCTTTCAATTTGTTCTGGTAATCTTTTTCTTTGGCTGAACGGGCCGAGTCGGAAAGAAGTATCCCCTGTTTTTCAAGCTCGTCTTTCAGCTTGCGGAGATCTTCCTGTTTGACGTTGATTTCATCCTGGTACTTCTTGACTCTGGCTGCCAGCTGCTCCTTGGCCTCCTTGCCTGCTTCGGAACCGTTCAACGCCCGCTGCATATCGATGTAACCAAGTTTCACATCGGCGGCCGATACTGCTGAGGCCGTCAAAACTGTCGCTGCCAGTACTGCAAGTACAAATGCTCTCATGTCGTGCTCTCCTCGTAGTATGTGGGTATATTAAAACATGGTGCCAATTGAAAATTCAAATCTGCCGCTCTTGTTGTCAATATCGCGGCGGGGATTGACCGGAACGCCGTACTCAAGACGGAGCGGGCCGATGGGTGACGCCCAGCGGATCCCGGCGCCGTAGCTCATCAGCATAGTGTTGAACAGCTTGCTTTTGTCGTCGGAGGCATTGCCGTAGTCGAAGAATACGACCCCCTTAACGCCGACGTCGGTCAGCAGCGGGAAGGTCAACTCGGCATTGCCAAACATTTCCGTGTTGCCGCCCAGATACACCTGCTCAAGGTTCTGGTTGCCGTTCACATCCTTGGTCAGCTGGCTTTTTGTCGGGCAAACAGTGCGGGCCTTGTATCCGCGCAGTGAGAAAATCCCCCCCAGGTAGAATTTTTCATCAATGGGGACCAGTTTGCCGACTTCCTCAATATATCCGAGCGTGAACTTGCTGGAAAAGACCATTTTTTTATACAGGGGATAGAACCAGGTGTGGTCGGTCGTGAAACGGGCAAACTTGTTGTCTCCGCCCAGGCCCGCGTACTCCGCCGAGAACGAATTGATCATGCCGGTTGTGGGATCAATGCGGTAATCGGTGTTGTTGTGGGAAATGCTCCCCAGTATCGAACTGGTAGTCGTCTTGCCGAGCGGGTAATTGCCGCTGTCAACAATGTTAAGAATCTGATAGGTCGTCGTCGGTTTGTAGATGTCCTTTTTCTCGTATTTATACATGAAAAACAGGCTGACATCGTCGCTAAGCGGATAGCCGGCCTTGATATCGCCACCGGTCAAGCGGCGACTGTAGTCGATGTAATCGCGCTCCGAGCGGTAGACATCGCCACCCAGGGTCCATTTTGAATCAAGGAAGTGGGGATCGGATACGCCGACTGCGTAGGTCTGGGATTTACCGCCGAATGATGCCGAAAGGTTGGCCCTCAAGCCCAGACCGAGAAAGTTGGCCTGCTGGACCGAACCCTGACCGATGAAACCGTCCAGTGAGCTGTAACCGCCGCCGATACTGAACGTGCCGGTCGGTTTCTCCTTGACGTCGACGCTTACATTGAGTTTGTTGCTGGCGCTCCCTTTTGATGTGGCAACATTAGCTTCTTCAAAAAAACCGAGGTTCATCAGGTTCTGCTTGCTGCGCTTCAGCCCGGTCGAGCTGTACAGACCGCTTTCGGTAACGCGCATCTCGCGGCGGATAACCTTGTCGCGGGTCTTGGGGTTGCCGGCAATCGAGATGCGCTCAATCGAGACCAGCTCCCCTTTCTCCATTTCAAAGGTGAGGTCAACAATTTTTTTGTCGGTGTCGGGCCGGCTCAACGGATTGACATTTGCAAAAGCAAACCCCTTGTCGCCGTAGACATCGGTGAGAGTTCCGATATCCGTCCGCAGGAGTGAACGGCTGAAAACCGCCCCCTGCTCGCTTTTCAGTTTCTTGCGCAGATCAGAAGCCGGTTCAAGCAGTTCTCCCTTGAAACCGATCTCCCCGACCCGATACTGATCACCTTCAGTGACTCCGATAAAAACCTCCAGCGCCTGCCCGGAGTCATTCATCTTAACAATCGGCTCACCGATCTTCACATTGATGTAGCCATTATTGAGATAGTGTTCCGCCAGCAGCAATGAATCGTTTTTGAGCACCTCTTCCTTGTAGGTGCCTGCACCGGTCAGCCACGACATAAACCATTTCTGTTTGGTCTCCATCAGCCCGCGAAGCTTGCCGCTGCTAAAGGTTTTGTTACCATCGAAGCGGATTTCAGCGATCAGTACTTTCTGGCCTTCCTTGATCTTGAAGGTGACCGCAAGATCCCCCTGGGGAGTTTTTTCGGTCTGAGTAGTGATCTCAGCCAGATAATAGCCGTCGTCACCATACAGTTTTTTCATCTTCGCAACGCTCTTGGCAAGATCCTTTGATGAAAAGATGGAATTCTGACGAAACTCCAGCACCTCTTTCAACTTTTCGGTCGTCAGCTCCTTGTTGCCGTCAAATTTAATTTCGCGAACCACCGGTTTTTCCAGAACGTAGTAGGCCAGCAGCACACCTTTGTCCACCGGCTCCATCACCGCCTGAACATCCTGAAAGTGGCCGAGCTTATAGATGGCGCGAATATCAGCATCGGTTCTGTCGTTAAAAAGTAGGTCGTCTGGCTTGAGTTTTACGGCATTCAAAATGGCGGCTGACTCGATGCGGCGGTTTCCCCGTACTTCTATGCCGACGATTTTTTCGCCTTCAGCACGGGCTGATGTAATTCCCGCTGTTGCAACGAGCGAGACTGACACGAGGATATTTCTCACTATGGGCACGCTTCCCCCGATTATCATGTAGTTTGCTCCAGCTTTCCATCCACGAGGCGTAAGGTTCTCCCCATGGAGTCCGCCAGGCGTTCGTTGTGGGTTACAATTACCAGCGTCAGACGTCTCTGCTGCTGTATTTCAGCCAGCATGGCGTGTATGCCGTCGCTGGTTTTCATATCGAGGTTGCCGGTCGGCTCATCAGCCAGCAGAATCTCAGGCTCAAGCGCCAGAGCCCGTGCAATAGCGACCCGCTGCTGCTCGCCGCCGGACAGCTCTCCCGGCCGGTGCGTCATCCTGTGCCCCAGACCGACATCATGCAGCAATCTGCAGGCGCTTTCGGCGGCTTCATCTCTGCCAATCCGGGCAATGCGCGCCGGCATCATCACGTTTTCAAGCGCCGTAAACTCCGGCAGAAGGTGGTGAAACTGAAACACAAAACCGATACAGCGGTTGCGAAATTCGGCAAGCTGCCGGTCGGTCTTTGCGAATATTTCTTCGCCACGGAAGAGAACCGCTCCGGAAGTCGGCCGGTCCAGCCCCCCCAAAAGATGCATCAGGGTGCTCTTCCCCGCGCCGGAGGCACCGACCAGAGCGGTCGTAGTCCCCGCCTCTAGCGAGAATGATATTTCATTCAATACATCGACCCGGCTTGCTCCACTCGAATAGCTTTTGCAGAGTGCGCGCGCCTCAAGCTGGCTACTCATAGCGCAGTGCTTCTGCCGGCAACATCCGCGATGCCTGCCAGGCGGGATAAAGAGTTGCCAGAAACGAAATGAACACCGCCGTCGCTGAAATAACGATCACATCCGCTGGCACCACCAGCGACGGGAAGTGATCCAGATAGTAAATATCCTTGCTGAAAAAATTCTGCCCGGTGATTTTCTGGATGATCGATATGATCGGCTCAAGGTTGCCGGCAATCAAAAGTCCGGAAGCAACCCCCAAAATTGTCCCGATGACACCGATAATCAGCCCTTCGAGGACAAATATCTTCATGATGCTTCCGGCGGTGGCCCCCATTGATTTGAGAATGGCGATGTCCCTGGTTTTTTCCATTACGACCATGAACAGCGTCGAGGCGATGCCAAAGGCCGCTACCAGCACAATCAGTGTCAGGATGATGAACATGACAATTTTCTCCGTCTTCAGTGCGAAGAGGATATTCTTGTTCATCTGCATCCAGTCGCGGGCATAGAAGCCGGAACCCAGTTCACGGTTGATGGTGCGAGAAAGCTCGTCGGTGCGATACACATCCGATACCTTGAGTTGCACACCGGTAACCGCATCCCCCAGATCGAAAAACCGCTGAGCCTGATCAAGACTGATGTAGGCCAGCGTGGAATCGTACTCGAACATGCCGGTGTTGAAAATACCAGCGACCTTGAACGGCTTCATGCGGGGCATCATGCCGAGCGGGGTGATGTTGCCCATCGGCGAGATCACGTTGACCCGGTCTCCCACGAACAGGTTCAGATGTTTGGCCAGTTCCTTGCCGAGCAGCAGACCGGGAGTGGCATCAGAGCCCATTTTCGGGTCAAGCCCGTCAATGCTGCCGTTGACTATCGACCTGCTCAGGCGTGTCACCTGGCGGTCGGTTGACACCTCTATGCCACGCATGACTACGCCGGACACGTTCTTGCCGGATGAGAGCATGACCTGATTGTAGATGAAAGGGGTCGACGCCAGAACCCCCTTGAATCCCTTTAATTTTTCCATTATCGAGCGGTAATCTTCCATCGGAGAACCGCCCCGGATAACCACGATATGGGCGTTGGTACCGAGTATTTTTTCCTTCAGGTCGTTTTCAAAACCGGTCATGACCGCCAGAACCACTATCAGGGCCATAACCCCCAGCGTCACGCCGGCTGTAGATATGAAGGTGATGATTGAAATAAAAGTCGATTTACGCTTTGCCTTCAGGTAACGCAAACCGATGAACAGTTCATACGACATCGGCTATCTGGCTTCCTTGCGCAGCTGGGGAAACAGAATTACGTCTCTGATCGAGGGGGAATCGGTCAACAGCATGACCAGACGGTCGATGCCGATCCCTTCACCAGCCGTGGGAGGCAGGCCGTACTCAAGGGCGCGGACGTAATCCTCGTCCATATAATGGGCCTCCTCGTCACCCTTGTCCTTCTCGGCAACCTGGGCCAGAAAGCGCTCCTTCTGGTCAACCGGATCATTCAGCTCTGAAAAGGCATTGGCAATCTCACGCCCGCCGATTATCAGCTCAAAACGGTCAACGATATCGGGGTTATGGTCGTTTTTGCGCGACAGGGGAGAAACCTCAGTCGGGTAGGCGGTGATGAACGTCGGCTGAATCAGTTTGTGTTCGGCAACTTCCTCAAAAATCTCCATCAGCAGCTTGCCGTAGCCGATCCCATCCGGCAGTGCCAGGCCGATGCTGCGGGCGTAGGCCAGTGCCAGGTCGCGGTCGTCGATCTGCGCGGGTTCTACATCACCGTACTCCAAAATCGCCTCGCGAACCGTCAGACGCTTCCAGGGGCGCTCAAAACTGATTGCCAGACCCTGGCTGATAAAGTCGAGCGTGCCGAGAACCTGATGGGCAACATGGCAGAACAGTTCCTCGGTGAGGTCCATCAGGTCCTCATAGGTCGCATAGGCCTGATAGAATTCCATCATGGTGAATTCAGGGTTGTGCCGGACCGAAATGCCTTCGTTGCGGAAGTTGCGATTGATCTCGAACACCCGTTCCATGCCGCCGACTACCAGCCGTTTCAGATAAAGTTCCGGAGCAACACGGAGGTACAACTCCATGTCGAGGGTGTTATGGTGCGTGATGAATGGCCGGGCGGTCGCCCCCCCCGGGATCTGGTGCATCATGGGAGTTTCGACTTCAAGGAAATCGCGGTCGGTCATGAACTGGCGGATCAGGTTAACAATCCGGGAACGCTTGATGAATATGTCGCGCACCTCAGGATTGACGATCAAATCAACGTAGCGCTGGCGGTAACGGGTTTCTACGTCGGTCAATCCATGGAACTTTTCGGGAAGCGGCAGGAGCGACTTGACCAGCAGCCGGATGGAGCGGACATGCAGGGAAAGCTCACCGGTCTTGGTGCGGAACGGATAACCGGTGGCCCCCACGATGTCGCCGATATCGAATGTCTCAAACTGGGCAAAGGCGCTTTCACCGATTTCGTCTTTTTTGACGTACAGCTGCAGGCGCCCTTTGCGGTCCTGCAGCTGGATGAAGGCGGCTTTACCAAAAGAGCGGCGAGCCAGGATGCGGCCGGCAACAGTAAAAGTTCTGTCTGCAGCGTCAATCGGGTCAACCGCAGAAAACTCGTCGGAAATATCGGCAGACGTGTGTTGCGGCTTGAAATCATTGGGGTACGGGTTTACTCCCGCTTCCCAGAGAGCGTCTACCTTGCGACGCCGTTGGAGCAGGAGTTCACTGAGTTCTTCCATAGTGGTGATGCTACCTTTCACAGCCGGATAATCAAGCGGGTAAAAATATCGCCAATGCCGTGTCCCGTCAAGAAAAAAAGGGGTTCACCGGGATTCGCCGGGACCTCGTCAGAGATCATTCAAGGGGAAATTTTCCTGATGGTATGATTCCCGCTATCGACAACATACAGAGCCGTACCGTCGGTCGTAATACCGACCGGAGTGTTGAAGGTTGCCAGCGACACGCTGCCGTCGCTGGAACCGGAAACTCCCGCACTGCCAGCTATCGTCGTGACCGCACCGGAATAGACGCTGGACGATGAAAGCGTTATTCTCCGGATGGTGTTGGTGTACGCATCGCTTACATACAAGTATTTGCCATCGGTGGTAATACCGTTCGGCTGATTGAAACGGGCGGCAGCCCCAGTCTCAGGAGAGTCATCGTTACCGGAAATGGTCGCCAGCCCCGCTATGGTGGTGACGGCACCGCTGGTGATCACGATTTTGCGGACCGTTCGGTTGAAGAAATCGGTTACGTAGAGGTTGGTACCGTCGGTGGTAATGCGTGCAGGCAGGTTGAAACGGGCATCGGCCTGGGAACCGTCACTGGAGCCGTTCTCTCCCGAAGAACCCGCCATGGTGGTAACAACCTGAGTGGCAATGACGATCCTGCGAATCGTGTGGTTTCCGGAATCGGTTACGTAGAGACTGCTGCCGTCAGTTGTAATGCCGGTCGGCTGGTTGAAGCGGGCATCGGCCCGGTAGATGGAATCAATAGAGCCGGAAACCCCGTTGGTGCTGCCGACTGAGGTTACTTTGCCGCTGGCCGCATCGATGAACCGGATCATGTTGCTTCCCGAATCAACCACGAAAAGGCTCTTGCCGTCGGTTGTAATGCCGGTCGGCCGGTTGAGGTTGATGGTGGCGCCTGAAACAGCATCGCTCAGCTGCAGAGTCGTCACGTTTCCAGTGGCATCAATCCTGCGAATCACGTTGTTCAAGTAATCCGCGACATAGAAATTGGTCCCGTCGGTCGTAATGTCCGTGGGGTGGTTAAACTGGGCAGTCGCTGCACCCCCGTCAACCAGCCCCGCCACGCCGTTTGTACCGGCAAAGCGAGAAACCGCTTTGACTGCCGGGAGTACTGTCCCCTGAATCGCCCCCCCCATCTGAGGCATTGAAGTCACCTGCTGCGTCGGCCTGTCATATACTTTTGACGGGTTTGAGTTGGTCCCGCAACCGGAAAGACCGGCTGCAGTGACAATGAAAAAAACGAGCGTTGAAAGCTTCCGCATTAAAATCTCCCCGTATCGAAACATCTCCGTTTATTGAAGTAAAAAGAATGATCCGCAGAGGACTGAAAACCTCCGCATCATCGCCCTACTCCGGCTGAATCTCTTTTTTCTTTCGCCCTTTGCGGGGTGGTGCCGGCTCTACAGTCTCAACCGGAGTCATATCCTGGGCCGGCGTCTTTGAGACCGCTGTGCGCCGGCGCGGCTTCGGCTTCGGGACACCCTCTCCACCGACTGTCTCAACATCCGGCATCACGATTGGCGTTTCGACTACCGTATCCTCGACCACCGCTTTCTTCGTGCCGCGCGGAGCCCGTGCCCGCTTCGGTTTCACGGGCGGAGCGAGCCCTGCCGGGGCCAGCGGAGAAGCCTCCGTTACATTTTCAGGTACCACTGGCGCAGCCGACTCGATCTGGGAGTGCTGATCTCCTGTGGCCTCACTCGTTTCTTCATTTCCTCTGGCTGTTTTACGCCCCCGTTTTCTTCTGCGCTTCTTCGGCTTGTGAGGGGAATCGTTCTCCGGGTGACCGCCTTCAACCGCTGCCACGGCGCTCTGATCCTGCTTTTCATGCACGGGGGCCTCAACAACATCCTCACCGCGCTCAGTTTCGGAGGAGGTCTGCTGCTGCACGATATCCGTCTCGGCAGCCCCCTTTTTCTTCTTGCGACGACGCTTGCGTTTTTTGGCCCCCTCGTGCCCGGCAGCATCTCCCTCATCCGCTGCAACGTGAGGAGCAGAGACCTTTTCGTGGGAATCTGACGGCTTACGCACTTCGTTCGGCACCACTTCGACAGCCTGAGAGTCAGCATCCGGGTGTTTCTCGCGTTTTGCGGTTTCAAGCTCCAGCTGATTGAGCAGGAACGAGGTTTTTCCTTTGACCGTCACCTCGATGTCATAATCATTTTCTATCTGAGCCAGTTCACGTTTTTTGCGGTTAAGCAGGTAATAGGCCACCTCCAGCGGAAGGCCGCCGCGCACTTCGGCAATGTTACCCTTGGCTGCTGCAGCGTGCACCTTGCGCAAAAACGAAAGTGCCATGGCCTCAACCGATTTGACTTTGCCGCGCCCTTCGCAATGAGGGCATTCCAGATGGATGGCGTCATTGAGCGTTTTGGCAATGCGTTGGCGCGACATTTCCAGCATACCGAACTCGGAGATTCTCCCCAGATTTACCCGCGCTTTGTCCATCTTGAGCGCCTGCTTGAGTGTCTTCTCAACTTCACCGTTGTGCTTCCGGTCACGCATGTCGATGAAGTCGATAACGATCAAG
The DNA here is from genome assembly GCA_037129245.1 of Desulfuromonadales bacterium. Classification (GTDB taxonomy): domain Bacteria; phylum Desulfobacterota; class Desulfuromonadia; order Geobacterales; family Pseudopelobacteraceae; genus JACRCG01. Next base: position 137,083 of record JBAXVE010000001.1, on the reverse strand, counting down.
CCACCCAGGTCGCGCAGCCGCAGCTGGCGGGCCACCTCTTCGGCTGCTTCCATGTTGGTTTTGAAGGCGGTGTCTTCAATACCACGCTCACCGCTGGATTTGCCTGAGTTGACATCAATCGACACCAGCGCCTCGGTCGGCTCGATGATCAGCGACCCCCCGGAAGGAAGCGCAACCCGCTTCTCGTAGATCTGGTCAATCTGCTCCTCTAGCTGGAAACGCGAAAAAATGGGGCGTTTTTCCTTGTGCAGTTTGACCAGCTTCTCGCAGGCCGGCATGTTTTCTCGAAAAAACTCCTTGGCTTCGCGGAAGGCATCCTTACTGTCAACCAGCACCTCATCAATGTCGTCGGAAAAATAGTCGCGGATAAAGCGGATAATCAGCCCGCTGTCACGATAAACCTCACCAGATCCGCTGATTTCCGACGCCTGCCGTTTGATCGAATCGTACAATTCTGTCAGGTTGGAAAAATCCTTCTGCAGCTCCTCCGGCGTCCTTCCGACCGCTTCCGTGCGGATGATGTAGCCCAAACTGGCCGGTATGTTCATACCGGCAACGATCTCCTTCAGCTTCTTCCGTTCGGACTCCTGCTCCACCTTACGGGATATGCCGGTTGAATCGCTCCCCGGCATGATGACCATATAGCGCCCCGGCAGGGATATATAGGTCGTCAGAGCCGACCCTTTGGTATCGCGCTCATCCTTTTCCACCTGCACCAGCAGCTCCTGGCCGCGACGCAGAACTTCCTGAATGCGGGGACGGCGCTTGCGCTGATCTTCGGGGACATCATCACGCCACTGCCAGAAATCGGGATGCAGTTCACCTATCTGGAGAAAACCGGGCTTGGCCCGGCCGATATCGACAAAGGCAGCCTGCAGGCCCGGTTCCACCCGCAAGACCACCCCTTTATAAATGTTCCCCTTGGTCTGCTCCTTGCCGCTGATCTCGATATTCAGCTCCATCAGACGCCCGTCATGCACTATCGCTACGCGAGCCTCCTCGGGATGAACGACATTTATCAACATTTTCTTGCTTACGGTCTTGCCCATTACGTAATCAGCCTTTCAGACGCATCGAATCAACGTCTCTCGTTTAAAACCGGTGGATTATATCTGTTTTACGCCTGAAAGCAAAGGGAAAGAGGGAACCTTACAAAATACGGGAAATTCAGGTCAGGCCCGTGACAGGAAACGACCGTCGCGGGTATCGACCTTCACCTTTTCACCCGACTCGAGATAGGGGGGAACTTTCAGCTTGAGCCCAGTTTCCAGGATGGCATCCTTGGTTTCGGCCGTGGCGGTTGCATTTTTCAGTACCGGAGCGGTCTCGGTTACCGTCAGCTCGACCGACAGCGGCAGATCCACATTCACCATTCTCCCCTCAAAAAGCCCCAGGATGACTTCGGTGCCATCAAGCAGGTACAGCGAAAGAGGGCCAAACTCGTCTTCCTCCATTTCGAACTGTTCGTAGTTTTCAAGGTCCATAAATACGCCCCGCCCACCGTCGGCATAGAGGAACTGCCCCTTGTGGCGCTCAAAATCGGCTTCGTCAACCTTATCGCCGGAACGGAAGGTTTTATCCAGCACCTGGCCGGTAATAAGGTTGCGATAGCGGGTTTTGACCATCGTGTTGGCACCGCGGGCGGTGGGAGACTGGGTAGTAACGTCGGTTATCAGGCAGGGGGCGCCATCAAGCTGGATAACGAGACCTTTTTTGAAGTCGGCTGTGGAATACATGGTTTACGCTGGTGCTCCTCGTGGATGTAAGTTGGGACTATATTTTCTGTTTTGTATCAACAGCGGTATTTTGCGGTGGGCCAGAAGGGAATTCCGCCGCGAGGCGTGAACTCGCCACGCACAGTCAGCCATACCGGATCGAGCAGCTTGACCAGATCGTTGCAGATGCGGTTGATCCCTGCTTCGTGGAATTCCCCCTGCATACGGAAAGATCCCAGGTAAAGCTTCAGGCTTTTGCTTTCTACGCAGAGCTGGTCCGGCTGATAATCAATGACAATTTTTCCGAAATCGGGCTGGCCGGTTATGGGGCAGAGGCAGGTGAATTCGGGGCACTCTATATGCACGGTTCCGACCGCTCCGGCCGGATTGAGTTTCTCCTGAGCAAACGGACTGTGGAACGCTTCGAGGAGCCCGGCATCCGGTGTGTCGTAGGCGTACGCCGTGATTCCCGACCCAAGTGATTTCAGCTTTGCGCGCGGCTTCCTCATTTCAATTCCTGGCAATCAGTAATTTTTAACTGCAGGGCAGCATACCAATGAAGTGCCCTGCAATCAATTTGTTTTTGCGCCTGTAGAGAAATATTCTTGTAATTCAGAACCCTTGCAGGTAGTCTTCCACGCCATGGATCCGGTCAGACACCTTAAAATATCTTTCTTAGTTCTCTTGCTGCTGATTACCGGCGGAACCTTCGGTTACAAGGCCATCGAAGGATGGCGCCTGCTCGATGCCGCCTATATGACCGTAATAACCCTGGGAACGGTCGGCTTCAAAGAGGTGCACGACCTCTCCGACGGCGGCAAGCTCTTCACCATGGGGCTGATCATCGTCGGCGTCAGCGTCATCGGCTACATCGTCGGCAGCCTGGCGCAGATCATGTTCGAAGGTCAGATTCAGCGCATTATTGGGAGAAAGAAGGTGGAAAAAATGATTGATGCACTCAAGGATCACTATATCATCTGCGGTTTCGGCCGCATCGGCTCACTAATCTGCAAGGAATTCAAAGCTAATGATGTACCGTTCGTCGTTGTGGAAAAAGGGGCCGAGGGAATAGAGAAGCTTGAAGAAGATGATTACCTTCATCTGAAGGGTGACGCCACTCTGGATGAGACCCTGCTGAAAGCCGGAATCAAGCGGGCCAAAGGGCTGATCTCGGTTGTCACCTCCGACACGGAAAACGTTTATATCACGCTGACCGCCCGCGGGCTCAATCCGGATCTCTACATCATGTCACGTTCAGGAGAAGAAGGTTCCGACATCAAGCTCAAACGGGCCGGGGCTAACAAAGTAGTCTCCCCCTACACCATCGGCGGCAACAGGATGGCCCAGTCGATACTGCGCCCCAACGTTGTCGATTTTATCGAGATTGCTACCGGCCATGAACATCTTGAGCTGCAGATGGAGGAAATAGCGATTCCACTCCATTCGGCCTTTGTTGGTGAGACACTGGTCACGTCAGGATTCCGCAAGGAAATTGGCGTCATCATCGTCGGGATCAAAAAATCCCACGGCAAAATGGTCTTTAATCCCCATTCCCAGACGAAAATTGAGGGCAACGACACCCTGATCGTGCTGGGAGATCCCAACGCCATAAATAAACTTGAGGATCTCGTCACCCGCCCGGAACATGATGAACTGATCAAGCAGCACCGGAAAGGACACCATGAAAAATAACATCCACGCCCACGTCCCCTACTCGCGACTGGGCGAGCATCTCGAATACGCCATCACCCACCGTATCAACCCGGAGATTTTTTTCCCGGCAGAATCCCTTGACAACCTGGTGTGGGAGGAGCTGGCCTCCCTGGCCGGCGCCATTCACGATGCCGGCCTTACAACCACCATCCACTCCCCTTTTCTCGATCTCAATCCCGGCGCCATAGATTCCAGCATCCGTTCGGCCACCCGTCACCGCATCGATCAGGTACTGAAAGCGGCCGAACTGGTCCGCCCGCGGGTGATTGTCGTCCACCCCGGTTATGACGACCTCCACTACGGTGATCACCGCCTAGTCTGGCTAAAGAACAGCATCGACTTCTGGCAGGAATTTGTCCCCCGGGCCCGTGAACTCGATACTATCCTGGCGATTGAGAACATATTCGAAAAGGAACCGTCAACTCTGAAGGCGCTTCTGGAAGAGATTGACGATCCGGCCTTCCGTCACTGCTTCGATGTAGGTCACTGGAACATGTTTACAAATGTTTCGCTGGAGGAGTGGTTCGGAGAACTCGGCTCTTTTATAGCCGAAAGCCATATCCATGATAACCATGGCACCAGCGACGAGCACCTGCCGGTTGGTGAGGGAGCCATCGATTTTAAGGCATTTTTCCCGCTGTTGGAAAAATATGCGCCCGATGCAATCTGGACGATCGAAGCCCATAGTGCGGAACGACTCCAGCGCGCCCTTACGAATATGCGGAACTATCGGTAAGCGAGGCAAAACGGTGACAAACCCACAACACGATGCCATTCTCGTCACCGGAGGCTGCGGCTATATCGGTAGCCATGTGGTGCGCCAGCTTTCCGAGTCAGGACGCAGGGTCGTCGTCTACGACAACCTTTCCACCGGCTTCCGCGATGCCCTGATCCATGGTGAACAGCTGATCGAAGCCGATCTGAAGGATCGGGAAGCGCTTGACGATACCTTCCGGCACTTCCGCTTTACTACTGTACTCCATTTTGCCGCCTCCATCGTCGCACCCGAATCGGTTGCCCAGCCACTCTCGTACTACGGTAACAACACCCGCAATACACTTGGATTGCTGGAAACCTGCATCAAATATGGCGTGCAGCGGTTTGTATTCTCCAGCACCGCAGCGGTCTACGGTTTCCCGGATGGCGGTGTGGCAGCCGAGGATAGCTCGTTATCTCCGATCAACCCCTACGGCACTTCCAAGCTGGTGAGCGAATGGATGCTCAGGGACGTATCGGCTGCCCACGGCATGCACTATATGGCGCTGCGTTATTTCAACGTGGCCGGCGCCGATCCGCTGGCCCGCATGGGGCAGCGTACGCCGGAGGCTACCCACCTCATCAAGGTGGCCTGTCAGGCCGCCCTGGGCCTGCGTGACTGCGTTAACATCTACGGCAACGACTATCCGACGCCAGACGGCACCGGTATCCGTGACTACATCCATATTGAAGACCTGGCAGCGGCACACCTCTGCGCACTGTCCTACCTTGAGAACGGCGGCCCCTCGACCGCCGTCAACGTCGGCTACGGCCGCGGAAGCAGTGTGCGCGAGGTGCTGAGTATCGTTAAGGAAATCAGCGGCATCAATTTTAACGTGGTCGAGGCCGAGCGGCGCCCCGGTGATCCTGCGTCCCTGGTGGCGCAGGCGGACAGGATCAGGGGGCTGACCGGTTGGCAGCCCTGCCACAACAATCTTGCAACCATCGTAGCCGATGCCTGGAACTGGGAACAGAAGCTGGCGCGGCTCCAGCAAAGGTGATTACGTCTGGAAAGGGGAGCGAAATGGGTGTAACCATGCGAAAGAAGTTTCTCGACTACGACTACGAAGAGGTGCTTGACGGCCGGGTACGCGAGCTGATCCGGGTGGGATGTGCCATTGCCGTGGGATGCCCGACCTGATTTAAAAAGCACTTCGCGGTCGCGAAGTCAGAAGGCGCAACCGATGCCGAACTGCGCGAGGCCATCGCCTACGGCATGATTGCCCCCGGTGGGAGGGCGAAGAATTTTGCCCTGGATATGCTGGACGGAATTGATGGGGCGAATTGAAAAGTCGAATCTGGTGACGACAGACCACCTGATATGTCTGTCAGTGTCAATATGGGAATAGTACCCATCCCTTGGTTATAAGGTTTTGTTGTTCAGTATGTTTCTCAGGGCACAGGCTTGTCGGTATAGCTATCTTGCACATGTTTGAATACAATCTGCCCCGTTTTTTAGGGTCATATTCAATTTTGTGCCTTGGATACATGCACTCAGTGAAGGAGTGAACAATGTCTTCAGAAAATCAGGAAGCAACGAATGATGACGTTAACGAAATACCAATCAACAATAGCAGCCATTACCTGACCAGTTCGTTAGCGCTCGGCACTCTTACTTCCACAATATCTGCCTGCGGCGGAGGTGGAGGAGGACAGGAGGCCACTGCAACCGGTTCAGCAATTTCAACGCCCACCCCTTCACAAGAAAAAATCACATCACCACAGGCTGCGCGCTTTTTGCAGCAAGCCTCTCTGGTCTCAGATGATGAATCGATTGTCCAAGTTGTGTCTTCAGGTTATTCAGGTTGGCTTGATGCACAGTTTACGGCAGCACACAGTAAGAGTCGTTGGGATTGGATGATTGAACAGGGCTATCAGAACGATCCAAAAAACACAAATAACTTTGCTGGAGTGGACAACTCCCTGTGGCAAAAACTTATCAGCTCTCCTGATCCGTTGCGTCAACGCATAGCTCTGGCTCTGTCCGAGATTTTTGTGGTTTCAATGAATGGTTTGCCGGTGCCCTGGAGGGGATTCTGCGCGGCTGCATATATGGATCTGCTAGAAGACCATGCTTTTGGTAACTACCGAACCCTGCTGGGTGCCGTAACGCTCTCGACCGGTATGGGGAATTACCTCAATATGCGGGGCAGTCAAAAAGAAGATCCCAAGAGCGGCCGCCATCCCGATGAAAACTACGCCCGTGAGATTTTACAGCTATTCTCCATCGGCCTCTATGAGCTCAATTACGATGGCTCGTTGAAAGTTGATGGAAAAGGCAAACCACAGGAAACGTACACTCAAGATACGATTACCGGCCTGGCAAAGGTATTTACGGGCTGGGATTATAGCGGGTACAACAGTTCTGATCCTGCATTCCATCTGCGCCCAATGAGCTTCATCGCCTCACGTTTCTCAACAGCCGACAAAACCTTCCTCGGTGCGACCATTCCTGGAACACTGGCTGGGCCTGACGCCCTTAACATGAGCCTCGATATAATTTTCAACCATCCGAATGTCGGTCCATTTTTCGGGCGTCAGCTGATTCAGCGACTGGTAACAAGCAACCCTGGTCCGGATTACATAAGGCGCGTTTCTGCAGCGTTTAACGACAACGGCAGTGGTGTTCGAGGTGACCTCAAAACAGTTATCAGGGCCGTACTGCTTGATCCAGAAGCTCGCAGCAACCCTGCCAGTCAGCCAGAGACCTGGGGGAAATTGCGCGAACCGGTCTTACGCTTTGTGCAATGGGCACGGAGTTTTGGAGCAACTGCTGCCACCGGGCTTTGGAATATCGGTGATACATCTGAATCAAGCAGCCGCCTCGGTCAAAGCCCCCTACGTTCTCCAACGGTATTCAATTTCTTCCGTCCGAACTATGTACCTCCTTCTACTGCTCTTGGCTCCAAAGGCTTGGTAGCGCCTGAACTCCAAATTACCAATGAATCAACCGTGGTGGCCTATCTCAACTTTATGCAGAGCACCATATCATCGGGAGCTGGCGACGTTAAAGCAGATTACGGCGGCTGGCTGGCACTGGCTAACGACTCGGCAGGACTCGTGGCAAAACTGAACCTCCTGCTGGCAGCGGGCCAACTCTCTGCTGAAACAGTTGCTACAATTGTTGCAGCGGTTGCTACTATCAACGTTGTATCTGACACTGCCCGTTTAAACCGGATCTATTCATCTATACTGCTGGTCATGGCAACCCCCGAATACCTGGCCCTTAAATAGCAGAAAGGAACACAAGCATGTCCTACTATGACCTGTCCCGTCGTGAGTTCCTTCGTCGCAGCGCCCTTTTGGGGTTGACCGCTGCTGCTGCACCGTTGGCTTTGAAACTTGCCGCTATTGGGGAGGCGGCGGCGGCTCAATCGCCAGACGACTACAAAGCTCTGGTGTGCGTATTTCTTTACGGCGGAAATGATAACGGTAACACGCTGATACCATACGATGCCGCTAATTACAGTGCCTACGCACAGATTCGCCAGAACCTGGCTCTGACACGGGATTCGCTTGCCGCTACGGTTCTCACACCGATTGTTCCCCTGCCGGACAGCTCGCGCCAAATGGCCCTGGCACCGCAGCTGGCACCGCTTAAAACGCTTTTCGACAGCGGTAACTTGGCCGTACTCCTTAACATTGGCACACTCGTCCAGCCCACCACATTGACACAGTACAAAAATGCCAACGTGCCGCTGCCACCCAAACTTTTTTCTCACAATGACCAGCAATCCTTCTGGCAGTCATCTTTACCGGAAGGTGCAACATCCGGCTGGGGCGGGCGCATCGGCGACTTGCTGCTTTCCGGTAATGCATCCTCTACGTTCACTTGTATCAACATCAGCGGAAATGCCGTCTACATGTCAGGTCGAAATGCTGTCCAGTATCAGGTAGGCACTGGCGGTGCAGTTGCCCTGCGCGGAATAAGCAGCCCGCTCTACGGGTCACAAGCTTGCTCAAACGCACTGCAAAAACTGGTCACAGAGACTAGAACCAACCTGCTTGAAGATGCGCATAGCGGCATTATGAAACGTGCTCTGAGCGCAAACACCCAAGTATTGACAGCTTTAAAAGGGGTTTCGCTCACGACGAGCTACGACCAGACCAATTCACTTTCCTTACAGCTCCAGATGGTAGCCAGACTTATTGCCGCGCGCAACTCGCTGGGTAGTAAACGGCAGGTATTCTTTGTTTCTCTTGGCGGCTTTGACACCCACGATAACCTCGCCACCCTTCATCCGCCTCTGCTCACAGCCCTCGGCAGCGCTCTATCCAGTTTTTATGCGTCAACAGTAGAGCTTGGAGTGGCCGATAAGGTGACGACCTTCACCGCATCAGATTTCGGGCGTACCCTTTCATCTAATGGAGGCGGTTCAGACCACGGCTGGGGAAGTCATCATTTCGTACTGGGTGGCGCTGTCAAAGGGGGTCGATTCTTCGGTACGCTTCCGGTCACAGCAATTAACGGACCTGATGACGTTGGACAAGGCCGCCTGCTTCCCAGCACATCAGTTGATCAACTTGCAGCAACTCTGGCCACCTGGTCAGGAGTGGCAGTTAATGACTTGTCACTGGTTATGCCGAATATAGTTAATTTCAGCGTACGGGATTTAGGCCTATTCGGATAAAGGGTTTACATTTACGGATTTCAGTCTTTGGGTGGCATTGTTGTCACGTCGAGGCCCCTCTTCACCACATCACGCAACTGCTCAAACCGGTACGGCTTATTGATCAAGCCGGAAATTTTGCCGCGTGGAATACGCGTTGTAACGACCGTATCACCAAAACCGCTGGAGATTATAATCGGCAGCTCCGGACTAATCGCTTTCAGCTCCCGGAACAGTGTATAGCCGTCCATAACCGGCATACCGATGTCAGTCAAAACCAGAGTGATCTCCGAGACGTTATTCTGATACAACTCCAACGCCTCCCTGCCGTTTGATGCTTCAATTATGTTGAACCCCAACGATTCCAGCATGGCTTTGGCGACCAGCCTGACCTGATCTTCATCCTCTACCAGGAGAAGTGTCCCACTTCCGTGCCACGGCGTTGATGCAATCTGTTCAGTTGATTCATCCCCACCCTGATCACTGGTATCAATCGGCAGGTAGATTGTGAAAATTGTACCCTGGTCCGGCTGACTTTTAAGCTGCAATGCACCCTTATGCGCTGTGATAATGCCGAGGGTTGCCGACATCCCCAGACCACGACCGGTGAATTTTGTCGTGTAGAATGGTTCAAAGATTCTGCGCATGGTTTCATCATCCATGCCGCAACCGGTGTCGGCAACCTCCAGCCGGGCATACCAGCCCGGCGGTATAGCCTTGCCGAGGTGATCCACAACGGACGGTTCCGCCGGTAGTGCTGTTTTGGCAAGCGACACATGAACAACTCCCTGTGCTTCACCAATAGCTTCCGAGGCGTTGATGATCAGATTCATGACGATCTGTCGGAGTTGGCTGGCATCGCCGTTAATAGTGGGTACATCGGCTGAAAGATCAGATTTGAACTCCACGTTCTGGTTGGTGGTGGCCTTCAGCATCTGTACCATTTCATCAACCAGTGCCGCCATATTGACCTTTGACAGCACAAACATGGCTTTCCCGGCGTATGCCAGCATCTGGCGGCACAATGCAGCGGCCCGTTCAGCGGCTTTTTCTATTTCGGGGATGTTTTTCTCTGCGCTTTCATAATCCATCTTTGTCAGCGAGCAATATCCCATAATGATTGCCAGAATGTTGTTGAAGTCGTGGGCGATGCCACCGGCCAAAACACCCAGACTCTCAAGCTTTTGCACGTGTTGGAGTTGTTGTTCGAGCAGAGATTTCTCTTCATCAGCCTGTCTGCGTTCCAGCTCGCCTGCTGCCCGGATAGATACCAGCTTCAACACTGTTTCCGCAAAATGAGAGCTGTTCAACTCTTTTCGTCCGATGACGGCAATCAGGCCGATCGGTTTCATGTCAAAACTCCAAAGGGTAGTTCCGACATAGCTCTCGGCTTGTAAGTCCTGCAAAGCCGCATCCCGTGGAAACATGTTTCGCACATCTTTGGGGAAAACGCAGACCTCTTTGCCGACCACGTCACCGCAAGGGGTATCTTTCAGTGTGTACTCTACGTTATCCTCAAATTCACCATCATGGTACACGGCCAGTGTCCGGGCAGCCAGACAATCTCCCTGCAGACGATCGATGCAGACGTAGTCCATGCTAAGGGTTTTGGCCAGATAGCGGGCCAGCGATTCAAAAAAATCCTCTCCGGAGGTTTGAGACCCCATCTGCAGCAGATACGATTGAACTTCCTCAATCTTCTTGCGCTCGGTAATGTCGGTGTTTGTGCCAATCATACGCAACGGTTTTCCGTCGCTGTCACGGCTGACTACCATTCCCCGGCTAAGTATCCATTTCCAGCTGCCATCCTTGCACAACATGCGAAATTCAATCCTGGCCGACCCTGCTCTACCATCAAGATACGGTTGCAGTGCAGCCATTGCCCGAGGGGAATCATCAGGATGAATGCGCTTCAACCATTCTTCTGATGTGTTACCGATTTCATTCTCTGCAAACCCGAGTATTTCTTTGAAACGTACTGAATAGAATGCGTCGCCGGTCAGAATGTTCCAGTCCCAGACACCGTCACCGGCTCCTTCCAGGGCAAAATTCCAGCGAGATTCGCTGTCCTTTAACGCTTCTTCTGCCAATTTGCGGGCGGTGATATTGGTATGCGATACTATAACAGAGCCATCGTTGCCCTTAAGCGGCAGCACATTCAGCAGAAACCAGCGTTTTTCATGTGGGCTATGGCAGGGGTATTCCAGGCTATACTGATCCAGTTCTCCGCTCTGAACTTTGCGGATACCCTCGTAAGCCTCCTCAGTCTGTTCTGTATCACCCAACTTTTGATCATATTTAACGAAGTAGTTGGCACCGACGCCCCAACTACGTTCATCGTCTCCCAGATTGCATTTGGCGAAGTTGCACCACGCATCATTTACACCAAGGACAACCCCATTCTTATCGATTACGGCCAGATTGGCGTCTGATGAATTAAATATGCGGTTACTGAAGTCTCTCTGTTTGACAAGTTCCTCTTCGACACATCTGCGCTCAGCCACATCCCAGGCCAGATCGGCCAGTGTTGAAATAACCTCCACATCCTGCTGGGTGTAATCGGTGGCTTTATTGCCGAGACCCATAATAGCGACGATTTTATCGTGGCGGAAGATCGGCACCACCAGTTCACGAATAACCGAGGCATGACCATCCGGTAGCCCCTTTTTGTGGGGAAGTGACTCGTAATCATTGTGGATGACCGGTCGGCGCTCCCGGATACAGTCAACCCAGACACCGGCCTGCGAAACAGGATAATGACCGCCAGAACCTTCGGCCTTGCAGGACATGGTGGCCGTCTTAGTGGACCACGCCTGCAAAGTCAGAACCTGACTAACGGGGTCTTTGAAATGATAAAAACCGATACAACTGCCGGTGAGGGCTTCCGCCTCGTCCAGTGTCTGCCGTAACAACTCGATCAGTGAATGCGTCAGCGAGAATTCCATCAGCCGCAGACGGGCAGCCATGATTTCATTGAGATGTTTTTGAGTGGAAATATCTCTGATGAAAGAATAAATCAAACCGCCGTGCGAAGAGTCGTAATTGGTGCTGACCTCAACATCAATGACGGTCCCGTCTTTATGCAGGAGCTTTGTCTCAAACCTCAAAGAGCCATTCTGAATGATAAGCTCAATACGCCTGGCGACATCTTCTTCATTGTCGATAGCATCAATTGCGGGGATTTGCAGTTTGAGAAGCTCATCGCGGGAGTACCCGACCATCTGACAGTAGCTGTCATTGGTTTCCAGGATGTTGCCGCTCAGATCTACCAGAAGGAATCCGTCTATTGAGGAGGAGATGATTGAGTAGAAGTCATCCGGGGTTATGGATCGGCGAAGATCAGTGTCCATAGGTTATTACTCTGTCAAACATTTATTGATTTTTATCATTGCTTCAAAATCATTCAAAACCCCTCACAACACCATCTCCTGTTTCTGCAACCTTTTGTAATAAAAATTCTGACCGTACAGAACTGCGATCGGGTTGTGTCCGGTGACGCGATCCTTGACGATCAGGGTTGTGACCGGGGCTTTTGAGTGTCTGTTGAACAGCATGTCGTGACCGACACAGAGGCCGACGATGATGTTCATGTCCGTTCCCATCCGGTTGCAGATCTCAGCCTGGGCAATCGGGTTGCAGGCCGGTTCGAAGGTGCCGGGGCGGACTTTGTCGCTTTCGGAGAGCCCCAGCTCAAGCTTGTCGATACTGCCCGCCTTGCAGCAGACGCTGACCGGCTCAAAGCCCTGCGCTGTCAGAATTTTTGCCAGGCGGTCGGATTCGTCCAGCAACCCGATGCAGGTTGCCATGCCGATTTTTTTGTATCCCATCAGCTTTGCAAAAGCAATCGTATCCTCAACCCGCGTCCAGCGGGCATTTACGGCATCACTTCCCGGTACCGGCTGATAACAGAGTCCCTCAACTTTCGCCGCAACGAAAGCGATTTTTGCATCTTCACTGTCGCCCCGGTATTCGTCAAAAGCCTCCTGTACAAGGTCCTGGTAGACTCCCGATGGACAATTTGCCGGCTTCGGTGGCGCGGTATTCGGATCGCCGCTCCAGCAGTTGGTCGTACCCTTGTTCTGCTGTACTGAACTGCATTTTGAACAGGTCACCGTCGGGTCTTCAGTCATATTTACCTCCTGAAACAGTCACTGCAAGTTGTTCCCGAGCATCATGCTCATACCGTCGTCATGGTGTTGAACAGAAGATCAACCTCTTTTTTGATTGCATCGTATTCGTCATCCAGCTCGGAAAGGAAATGCTCCAAACCGTCGCCAATCGGTTTCTTGGAGAGCTGACGGAGCACCTTCCAGGCGTTTTCTTCCGACAAGCCCGGTATACTGGCCTGTGCCACGCTACTGGCGGTAACGTGTGACAGGCAGTAAAAATCTCCCAGCGCAACAATGGAGGTCAGCAGGGGATCTTCGGTCGCCATGGATGATGCGTGATGGTAGGAGATAACATCACAGTACAGCGGAGGAAAATTCCAGCGCTGCGCCAGACAGAGCCCGACTTCGCAATGGGTGGTGCCGAAAAACTCGTACTCGGCTTCGTAAGTAGTGTAGCTGGTATTATTGATGCCAGCCAGCATTTTTCCGTAATCTTCTTTGCAGTAATGCCCCAGGAAAACCTTGCCTATGTCGTGAATAATGCCGACCAGATAGGCCTTTTCCACGTCGGCGTATCCGATCATGCCGGCGATGCGGCGGGAGATGGCGCCAACAATGAACGAATGCATCCAGAAAATCTTCATGTCGAACGGCTGCGCCCGTTCCTTAAAGCCGTCGATGAAGTAACTGGTCAGGATCATCTCACGCACGCTTTTGAAACCGAGATACACCAGTGCCCGTTTTACGGAAGTAATTTCTCCTGCAGAGCGGTACAAAGGGGAGTTGACAACCCGGATAACCCGTGCAGCCAGCACCTGGTCAGAAAGAATCATGTCGGCAATATCGTCCGGATTAGAATCCTGGCTGTCCAGCATTCCCACAACCCTCGATACAATCGCAGGAATGGTCGGCAGGTCGCTGATGTCCTTGAACAACTTGCGCGCCTTGATCATCATCGAAACTTTTTCCACGAGCCGTTCCTTTCGTCAGGCAGACGTCAGCAATTTCATAAAATCATCTTCAGTGAGTATGGTTACTCCCAGCGCCATCGCCCGATCCAGCTTGCTGCCAGCCTCGTGACCGGCAACGACGTAGTCGGTTTTTCGCGAAACCGATCCTATCACATTTCCACCCTCATCCTCCACCACTTTTCTGGCCTGCTCGCGGGTAAAGACGTTGAGTGTCCCGGTAAAGACGAAGTTCTTTCCACTAAAGCGACCCCCCACGGTCATTGCTGACGATGTCGGCGCCACACCGTACTCCATCAATCGGGTAATGACCGCCATATTTTCTGCGGTGTTAAAAAAGGAATGAACGCTCTGGGCCACGGTTACGCCAATATCGCGAATGCCGGTCAGTTCATTCAGCGAAGCACGTTGCAGATTTTCGAGACTTCCGAAGGCCCTGGCCAGCGCTCTGGCGGTACGTTCTCCGACATGACGAATGCCAAGGGCAAAAACAAATCTGGCGAACTCCCGCTGTTTACTGCCTTCGATGGCAGCCAGTAGATTGGAAGCCAGTTTGTCACCCATTCGCTCAAACCGCATGAAATCTTCTTTTGTCAGGCGATAGATGTCTGCAACATTGTTAACCAGGTGCAAGTTCAACAACTGCTCCACGAACTTTTCCCCCAATCCTTCGATGTCCATGGCGTTGCGCGACGCAAAATGCTTGATCGACTCCCGTATCTGCGGCGGACAGGAGAGCCCCATGCAGCGCAGGGCGACTTCGTCGGCAATCCGGACGACATCTGACCCACATTCGGGACAGGTGGCCGGCGGATTGGAGGGGCGCTCTGAACCGTTCCGTTTTTCCGGAACAACCCTGACAACTGCCGGAATAACGTCACCGGCACGTTCAACAATCACCGTGTCGCCGACCCGGATATCCTTGGCAGCTATTTCATCCCAGTTGTGCAGAGTCGCGCGAGCAACGGTCACGCCGCTGATATCGACCGGCCGCAGGCAAGCCACCGGCGTGACGACACCGGTTCGCCCGACTGACAAAAGAATATCCTCAAGCACCGTTTCCGCCTGGCGGGGAGGGAACTTGCACGCAATCGCCCACACCGGTGAGCGGCTCTTCTCGCCCAGTTCCCGCTGGAGGGGGAAAGAATCAACTTTGACGACAGTACCGTCGATCTCGTACGGGAGTGACTCGCGTATATCCATCATTTCCCGGTAGTAGCTGACCGCGCCCTCGATGGAATCGACCCTGCGACACAGGGGGTTAACCGGCAGTCCCCATCCGGAGACGCTTTTCAGAAAGTCGTCCTGTCCTGAAAAAACGGCCCCTTCAACACTGCCGGGGGCGTAACAGAACAGGGAAAGAGGCCGTGCTGCCGTAATACGGGAGTCGAGCTGTCGCAGCGAGCCGGCCGCTGCATTGCGGGGGTTAGCAAAGGGCGGCTCACCATTCTCCTCCCGCTCGGCATTAATTTTCTGAAACGCCGCCAGAGAGAGAAAAACCTCCCCCCGCACTTCCAGCAGCTGTGGAATGTTCTCACCGATCAGACGCAACGGTAACGCGCGCAGCGTACGGATGTTTTCAGTCACATCCTCCCCGGTAATCCCGTCGCCGCGGGTGGACGCAACCGTCAGTACGCCCCGTTCATACACCAGTTCAACGGCAAGCCCATCCATTTTGGGCTCGCACATATAGATCACGCCCTCTGCAGCGGACAGGCCAAGTTCCTTCTTTACTCGCTGATCGAGTTTTGAACGAATTTCGTCTTCGGTTGTGGCATTATCGAGCGAAAGCATCTGCAGCCGGTGTCGTACCGGTCGAAGTGCTTCGACGGGAGCACTGCCAACCCGCCGGGTGGGGGAGTCGGGCGATACCAGTTCGGGATGGGTTTCTTCCAGTTTGTTAAGCTCGCGGAAAAGTTCGTCGTACTCGGCATCGCTGATTTCCGGTGCGTCCAGCTGATAATAGCGGCGGTTATGGTATTCGATCAGCACACGCAGACTTTCGACCCGGCGCTCCGTGCTTTCCGGGGTGTTTGCGATATCTGCAAACGACAACTGCATCGGTTCCCTCCCGGTAATGTGTCACTCTCCGGCAGAGTACAGCATTACAGCACGGAATTCAATGCCGACGGATTGACACACCCGCCTCCGATGTGCTAACGAAGAGTCCTGACAACACGACCTTCTCGCCACATTTCACGCAAAGGAGTCCTCACCATGAATAACTCCCGCTCACATGCACTTTTCCAGCAGGCCAGGGCGTCCATTCCCGGCGGTGTCAACAGCCCCGTCCGGGCCTTCAAATCGGTCGGCGCCGATCCGCTGTTTATCAAAAAAGCTTCCGGCAGCCATATTTACGATGAAGACGGCAATGATTTTGTCGATTATGTCGGTTCCTGGGGACCGATGATCGTCGGGCACTGCCATCCCGATGTGGTCGCTGCTGTGAAAAGCACCATGGAAAGCGGCGCCAGCTTCGGCGCACCCACCGAGCGTGAAACGATTCTGGCCAACATGGTGATCGAAGCGGTGCCGTCAATCGAGATGGTGCGGATGGTCAGCTCCGGCACCGAAGCAACCATGAGCGCCATTCGCCTGGCTCGCGGCTACACCGGCCGCGACAAAATCCTCAAATTTTCCGGCTGCTACCACGGCCACTCCGATGCTCTTCTGGTCAAAGCCGGCTCCGGTGCCGCCACCTTCGGGGTTCCCGACTCCCCCGGCGTCCCGGCCGATTTTGCAAAACACACCCTCACGGCGGAGTTCAATTCGCTGGAATCGGTCCGTGAACTGGTAGCCGCCAACCGGGACGCCATCGCCTGTATCATCATCGAACCGCTGGCCGGCAACATGGGGACCGTCCCCCCGCGCGAAGGCTTCCTGGAAGGGCTGCGCCAGATCTGTACCAACGAGGGGATCGTGCTGATTTTTGACGAAGTCATGTCAGGCTTCCGGGTGGCGCTGGGAGGTGTGCAGGAGCTGTGCGGCGTTACCCCCGACATGACAACCCTTGGTAAAATCATCGGCGGCGGCCTGCCGGTGGGCGCCTTCGGCGGCAAACGCGAAATCATGGAAAAACTCTCCCCCGCCGGCGGGGTCTATCAGGCCGGCACCCTCTCGGGCAACCCGTTGGCCATGTCGGCCGGCATCGCTACGCTGAATATTCTTAAACAGCCCGGTTTCTACCAGAGGCTGGAAGAGAAGAGCCGAATCGTAGCAGAGGGAATTGCCAAAGCTGCCAAAGATGCCGGTTACCCAATCTACTCCACCCGCGTCGGCAGCATGTTCTGCGCTTTTTTCAGCAAAGGGGACGTCCATGATTGGCCGACCGCCGCCCAATGTGATACCAAGGCCTTTGCAAAATATTTCCTGGCAATGTTGGAAGAAGGCATCTATCTGGCACCGTCGCAGTTTGAGACCGCCTTTGTCTCCGCTGCTCATAGTGATGCCGATATCGAGAAAACCATTGCCGCAGCCACGAAATGCTTTAAACTCCTGTGACCCAACCGCTCGTATCCAGTTAAACAGATGCCCTGCGACAGGCCACAGTCACAGGGCATCTCCACATTTTCCCTAATCTCCATTTTCGACAAAGCTACCTGGGCAAGAAGTTATCGTGCATTACTGCATGAGGGAGGTACAATCAATTACACTTCATGCCCGCTTTAATCCAGGCATTGACCTCTGTCTTCCATTGCTCCAGGCCACCCTGGACGAGATCTGTTTCCATCTGCTCTTTGGGCAGCTTTCCACTGTTGGGAGTTGCGCCGGAAATGCCCCACAGCACGCGGGGACTCCCGAAAAGGTGCTTCGTCAAATCTGCGGCAACCTTATCCTTGCCACCAGATGAAACGCTCATGACCTTTATGACCGTCTCACAGGTCTGCTGGGCATTCATGTCAGACGTGTACAGCCCCGGACGCGCAATCCACTCATCGGGACGGGCAAAGCCAGTCACTTCACGATCGTGGCATTCGACACATTTCTCAAATGCACGCTCCCGGTGGGTGGTAAAGGAAAGGCCATTCAGATTTTTTTCAAAGAAGTCATGGCAATGGGTACATCCCCGTGATTGAAATTTCGGGTAGAGATGAGTGCTGAAGGTAATGTCATTATTCCAGTCCCGTTCACTCATGAATGCGGTCACGAGAACAATCACAATAATGCCGCCCACAATTATGACGCCGCTGTTTTTTTTCATTCGTTCAGCACCCCGCTGCGGAATGGTTAAATCAGGAAGCAGCCTATCTGTGATTCATCCGCCAGCATATCGGCTTCCCGCCGGAACATGACGACGTTTACCCGGTCGCCGTCGCGGCTGAACAGGAACGCCAGGTCGTGCCCGAACGCAAGGCGGGCCACCGGCTCCAGCTGATCCACGTTGCGCAGGCGGAAAAGGACGCGGTTACCTTTTGACAGATAGTCGATGAAACTGGTGGAGACATCGAACTCGATGCCTCCCCGCTCGGACGTCAGGTCGATAATGCTCCCTTCGTCACCGATGATGAAGCTATCGCTCAGCCTGATCCGTTCGCTTGATTCGCCGCTGGCATCGCTGAGGCTACGGATGATGCCACCTCCGCCGATCTGCAGCCCGTCCTCAATAACAAAGCGCCCCATGGGAATGTTTTCACTGTAGAGATCGGCGGCGATATCGGTTTTGAGGCTGAACAGTACCGTGCCGACTTCGCTGGGGAGCAGTTCGGCGGCGTGCCGCTCGATGACTTCCAGCGTGGATGAGTCCAGTCGCTCCTCAATGTCGACGGCCGTGGCCTGCACTTCGGCGGTGCCGAGTTTGATGGTGTAGCTCTTCCCCGATGTGAAGGGACGGTCGGCCAGCCAGAAGATGCTGGCCCTGATCTCGCGGGCTTTGACCGGCATCCGTTTGCGGCGGGAAATGATTTCGCCCCGCTCGACATACAGCATGTCCTCGGTGGTAATGCCAACACACTCGCCGGCCCCGGCTTTTAACAGATCGGGCTCCAGCCATTTTTCAACGCTCTTGACGGTGGTGAGCTTTCCGGAGGGAAGAAAAATGATCTCATCCCCCTTGTTGATGACTCCCGTTTCGACCCGTCCGGCATAGATTCGCTTGTCATCCCATTTATATACATCCTGCACCGGCAGCCGCAGCGGCATGGAAGTGTCGGCCAGCAGGTTGCTGAAGGTGTCCAACCCCTCAAGAATGGTCGGACCGGCATACCATTTGACATTGCCATGGCGATTGGCGATATTTTCTCCATCGCGGGCCGAAATGGGAATCACGTGGGAAGGGATGATATCGACCGAATGCAGGAAGGCGCGGATGTCGTTTTCAACCTCCTGAAAGCGGTTGCGGTCGTACCCGACCATATCCAGCTTGTTGACCGCCACCACCACCTGGCGGATGCCGAGCAGTGAGAGGACGTAGGCGTGTCGGCGGGTCTGTTCGCGCACCCCCTCGGCGCCGTCCACCAGCAGGATGGCACCGTCGGCAGAGGAGGCACCGGTGATCATGTTTTTGAGGAACTGCTTGTGTCCCGGCGCATCGATGATCACGTAGGGGCGTTTGGCGGTTTTGAAAAAGGTCGAGGCTGTATCGATGGTAATGTTCTGGTCGCGCTCCTCTTCGAGGGCGTCCATCAGGTAGGCGAACTCGAATTCACGCCCCTGGGCACGGCAGGTAGCCTCGATTTCGCGATAGCGTACCTCGGGAATGCTGCCGGTGTCGTAGAACAGACGGCCGATCAGGGTTGATTTGCCGTGATCCACATGGCCGACGATGACTATTTTAAGGGTTTCATTCTGGTTCATGGTTAGTCCTTTTTTATTTATTCTATCCAGCCGCCACCCAGCACCCGCTCGCCGTCGTACAGCACTGCGGCCTGGCCGGGGGTGACCGACATCTGCGGTTCGTCGAACGTCAGCGCGAATCGGTTGCCGTCCAGAATGGTAACCAAGCAGGGTGCCGGCCGGTGCCGGTAGCGTATCCGGCAGAATGACCGGAATGCTGCCTCAGCGGGTTGCTCAACCCAGGTGACATTGCCGGCGGTCAGACCCGGCTGCAACAGTTCGTCCGCGCCCCCTACCACCAGCTTGTTCGATTCGCAGTCAAGCGCTACCACGTGCAGCGGATGGTGCCAGGCGATACCAAGCCCTTTGCGCTGGCCAACGGTGTGGCGGTGGAGCCCCTTGTGGCGCCCGACGTGCTCACCCGCAGTGGTAACCACATCCCCCTCCCACTGTTCGATACCGTTGCGCTCCAGAAATCCGACGTAATCGTTATCGGGGATGAAGCAGATTTCCTGGCTTTCATGCTTCTCGGCCACCGGCAGATTGTATTCGGCGGCCAGTTTCCGTACGCACTTTTTTTCCAGAACGCCGACCGGAAAGATCAACTTCGCCAACTGCTGCTGGGTCAAAGTAAAGAGAAAATAGGACTGATCCTTGGCAGGGTCCAGGCCTGTTTTGAGCTGCCAGACTCCCGGCCGGTCCTGGGTGACGCGCACGTAATGTCCAGTTGCAAGCAGATCCGCCCCCATCTCCTGTGCTTTTTTCAGCAGAAGGTCGAACTTGATCAGGTTGTTGCAACGGATGCAGGGGTTGGGGGTACGGCCGGCGGCGTATTCGGAGATGAAGTTATCGATGACCGTCGCCTTGAACTCGGCCCGCATATCGATAACTTCAAACGGAATCCCCAGCTTTTTCGCCACCCGCCCGGCGTCAAGGACATCATCCAGCGAGCAGCAGGTTTTACTGCGGCAAGAAGCATCCCGTGGGATAGGATCATAGAGCTGCAGCGACACGCCGGTCACCTCATACCCCTGTTCCTTCAGCAGCGCGGCGCTGACGGAGGAATCAACCCCGCCACTCATGGCAACCACCACCCGCTGGCTCACATGTAGCCTTTCGCCCGCAGTTTCTGCATGGCATAGGCGTTTTCCTGATCCTGCGCCCGTCCGGCCCGCTCCGGGTCTTTCAGTGTCTTCAGCTCGTCGATGATCTCTTCGACGGTGACGGCGCTGGAATCGATCGGCGAGGTGCAGGGCATGCACCCCAGCGAGCGGAACCGCTTACCTTTGTCGGCGAAATAGAGCGGACAGATCTCAAATTTTTCACGCTGAATGTATTCCCAGATATTCAGCTCGGTCCAGTGCAGGATCGGATGGATGCGGATATGGGTGCCCGGCTCGAAGCTGGTGTTGAACTGGTCCCACAGTTCGGGGGGCTGATCCTTGTAGGCCCATTCAAAGTTCTTGTCGCGTGGCGAGAAGACCCGCTCCTTGGCGCGGCTCCCCTCTTCGTCGCGGCGAATGCCGAGAAACAGCCCGTGAAAATCATTCTGCTCGATCATGCGGGTCAAACCCTCGCTCTTGAGCTTCTCGCAGCAGACCAGCCGCCCCGCTTCCGGTCCCATACCGCTGGCAATGGCCACCTCATTGCGCCCCACCCGCATGTCAGCGCCCCATTCGGCCGCCATACGGTCGCGGTAGCGGATCATCTCGGGGTATTTATAGGTGGTGTCGATGTGGACCAGTGGAAAGGGGATCCTGCCGAAAAAGGCCTTGCGGGCCAGGTGGATCATGGTGGTCGAGTCCTTACCGATCGAGTAGAGCATGGCCAGATTCTCGAATTTTCGGTAGGCTTCGCGGAAAATGTATATGGATTGCGCTTCGAGATCATCCAAATGGTCGTACATTGTTTTAAAACTCCTTTAAATATACTCCCCCCTTGATAAAGGGGGGCCGGGGGGGGATTTGGGGTAGATTTACCTTCTATGCAACCCGCATTCCTTGCTTTCGGGGTTTTCCCACCACCAGCGTCCCGCCCGGGCATCTTCTCCCGGCCTGACCGCCCGGGTACAGGGGGCGCAGCCAATGGAGCGGTACCCTTCCAGCAGCAGCCGGTTCACCGGCAGGTTGTGCTCTTTGGAATAGCTGATGACCTGTTCTTCGCTCCACGCGATCAGCGGATTGATCTTGATCAGTCCACCGTTCAGCTCGTCCTGTTCGATGGCCGCCAGGTCACTGCGTGTGGCCCCCTGCTGGCGGCGCATGCCGGTCACCCACCCTTTTAGACCTGCCAGAGCGCGCCCCAACGGTTCAACTTTTCGGATATGGCAGCATTCATGGCGGTTTTCCAGCGATTCGCGGAACGAGAACAGCCCTTTTTCACGTTCCAGCTCCTCAACCGTCTCGTGCCGGGGAAAGCGCCAGTCGATGTGCAATCCGTATCGCTCGACCAGAGCCTCGGCCACCTCGTAAGTTTCTTCGTTCAAACGGCCGGTATCGATGGCGAACACTCCCAGTTGCAGCCCGGCGGTGTGAGCAATGTCAATAATGGCTACATCCTCCAGCGAAAAAGAGCAGGCCAGCGAAACAGGACCGGCAGCGGATTCAATTCCGGTCTTCAGTATATCTGTTGCCGGAGTATCGGGCAATATTTCGGGAATACGGGACATTGCAAACCCTTTCCGTTATGGCTCACAGGCCTAAATCTGGTAATCCTCGACAAATACCCGCACCTGCCGGGGACGGACATACACCGCTTCACCCTGCTGCAGACCCTGGTTCTGGAACTGTTCGCGGGTCAGTTCGGCCTCGATCTGTTCGCCGTCTTCCAGCGTCAGCGTAACGCGCACCGTCGGCCCCAGTTTCTGGATGTGCTTGATGGCCGCCTTCATGGCACCCGAATCAAGTTTGCTGCGGTCGATTTCAAGATCGTGCGAGCGAACGTATGCCACGGCCGGAGCATCCTGCGTTCCTGCATGTT
This sequence comes from Desulfuromonadales bacterium, assembly GCA_037129245.1. Classification (GTDB taxonomy): domain Bacteria; phylum Desulfobacterota; class Desulfuromonadia; order Geobacterales; family Pseudopelobacteraceae; genus JACRCG01. The sequence continues at coordinate 114,461 of JBAXVE010000001.1, read as the reverse complement.
CCGGACTGTCCACCTGCAGCCCCCCCATCGTTGCCTGCCCCTCGTGCATGCGGCCGTGGAACAGGTTGACGTTCCCCAGAAAGTTGAGCACGAAGGGGGTCGCCGGATTCTCGTAGACCTCGTCGGATGTTCCGACCTGTTCAACTTTCCCCTTGTTCATGACCACGATGCGGTCGGCCACTTCCAGAGCCTCCTCCTGATCATGGGTAACGAAAACGCTGGTGATGTGGATCTCGTCATGCAGCCGCCGCAGCCAGCGGCGCAGCTCCTCGCGCACCCGCGCATCCAGCGCCCCAAACGGCTCGTCCAGCAGCAGCACCTGTGGTTCCACCGCCAGGGCCCTCGCCAGGGCTATTCTCTGTCGCTGACCGCCGGAAAGCTGGGCTGGGTAGCGTCCTGCCTGGGATTCAAGCTGCACCAGTCGCAACAGGTCCATGACCTTGCTACGGATCTGCACTTCGGTCGGACGAGTGGCGCGCGGCCTGACCCGCAGACCGAAGGCGACATTTTCGAACACGGTCATATGGCGGAAAAGCGCGTAGTGCTGGAACACAAAACCGACCCGGCGTTCGCGCACGTGCGACGAGGTGGTATCCTGTCCGTTGAAAAGGATGCGCCCACTGTCAACTGTTTCCAGTCCGGCAATGATTCTAAGGAGGGTGGTTTTGCCGCACCCCGACGGTCCCAGCAGCGCGACCAGTTCGCCGGATGGTATGGTGAGCGCGATGTCTGAGAGAGCGGTGAAGGTGCCGAACGATTTATGTATATGTTCAATCTCGATACTCATAAGGCCTCATAAATTCAATTGGTTTCCAATTGCCGCCGCACGTTCCACTCGGCAATCGACTTTACCGCCAGGGTGATCAGTGCAAGAAATGCCAGCAGCGATGCCACGGCGAATGCGGCCGTGTAGTTGTACTCGTTGTAGAGGATCTCGACGTGCAGCGGGACGGTGTTGGTCATGCCGCGAATATGGCCGGATACTACCGAGACGGCACCGAATTCACCCATTGCGCGGGCGTTGCAGAGGATCACGCCGTAGATGATGCCCCACTTGACGTTCGGCAGCGTGACGCGGAAAAAGGTCTGCAGGCCGCTGGCGCCAAGCACCAGGGCCGCTTCCTCTTCCTCTCTCCCCTGGGCCTCCATCAGCGGGATCAGTTCCCGGGCTACAAAGGGGAATGTCACAAAAATGGTCGCCAGGATTATGCCGGGTACGGCAAAGACCACCTTGATGTCATGGGCATCAAGCCAGGGGCCCAACCATCCCTGCAGACCGAAGATCAACACGTAGATCAGACCGGAGATGACCGGCGATACCGAAAAAGGGAGGTCGATCAGGGTGATCAACAGGTTCTTTCCGGGAAAGGTGAACTTGGCGATCGACCAGGCTGCGGTTATGCCAAAGAAGAGGTTAAGCGGCACCGACACTGCAGCGGTCAGCAGCGTCAATCGAATGGCCGACAGCGTGTCTGGCTCCTTCAAGGCGGTCAGGTAAACGGAGAGCCCTTTCTCAAATGCCTGGCTGAATACTGCCGCCAGCGGCAGCACCAGGAAAAAAAAGACGAAAATAAGCGCAACGACGATCAGCAGAACGCGAACCGCTGCCGGTTCGGTCTGGGCACGGTCAGCCGTTTCGTGTGACACATTGATTTTATGAACCGGTACCGACATGAAAACCTCTATTCGGCGTAGCGCCTGCTCCATCGTTGAATCAGATTGATGACTAGCAGCATCAGAAACGACGTCAGCAGCATCACACAGGCAATAGCGGTGGCTCCACGGTAATCGAACTGCTCCAGCTTGGTGATGATCAGCAGCGGAGTGATCTCGGAAACCATCGGCATGTTGCCGGCGATGAAAATAATCGAGCCGTACTCCCCGACGGCCCGGGCGAATGCCAGGGCAAAGCCGGTCAGTATGGATGGGAACAGCAGCGGCAGGATGACGAGGCGCAGCGTCTGAAGCCGGTTGGCACCCAGACAGACCGCCGCCTCCTCCAACTCAACCTCGATTTCCTCGACCACCGGCTGGACGGTACGAACCACAAAGGGGAGACCGATGAATACCATCGCCACCATGATCCCCAGCGGGGTGAAAGCCACTTTGATACCGAGCGGCTCCAGGTAGCGCCCCACCCAGCCGATGCTTGAGTAGATGGTGGCCAAAGTGATCCCGGCCACGGCCGTCGGAAGGGCGAACGGCAGATCAATGAGAGCATCGACGATCCTCCGCCCTGGGAAACGGTAGCGTACCAGTACCCAGGCCAGCAGAACGCCGAAAAACGCATTGATGACCGCCGCTGCCAGTGCCGCCCCGAAGGTTACCCGGTAGGAGGCCAGCACCCGCGGGGCGGTGACAACCTCGACGAATTCGCCCCAGGTCAGTCCTGCGGTTTTGAATACCAGCGCTGACAAGGGAAGCAGCACAATTACACTGAGATACAAAACCGTGTAGCCCAGAGTCGGTCCGAATCCCGGCAGAACGTTGGTGCGTCGTTTGAAGAAACTCACTCTTCAACCTTTTCCAGCTCGAGAACGTAGTGGCCATCGGCGGCCTGCTGAAGCCCTATCAGTCTGTGACCATCGGCCTTGAGGCTGCGCGGCACGTTTTTGACCGGCTCGCCGTCGTCAATCAGCATCTGCACAACCGTTCCGTTGTCGAGAACTTCGAGGGCCAGCTTCGCTTTGACGAAATTTGTCGGGCAGCTTACGCCGCGCAAATCTATAACCTGCATCGAGGTTCTCCTTCTATTCCTGGCCAGAAACGGTGAAAACCCCGGCCTGGGTGTTGATCACCTGTGGTGCGACTGTTTCCGTGACAACATATTCCGGGAAATCCTTTTTGAGATGGTCGATCAGTGCCTGAGCCCCTTCCCGGATGATCACATCTCCCAGTCGGATGCGGCCAAGCGATGCCGCTTTTTCCTTGTACCAGGCCACCACGGCGGCAATGAAATCGACCGCCTTCTCCTCGGGGAGAAAAATCGCAAAAACTGTCCCGACCAGCGGGTTGCGCCCCCATTTGCCACCGATGCGCACGGTGTACCCTGTTTTTGCCGCCGTCCAGGCCGCCGTGGGGCAGACTTTCACGCAGTCGCCGCACCAGATGCATTTCTCTGAGGTGAAATGTGGTTTATTGTCGGCACCCATAACAAGCGCCTGGGGAGTACAGTTCTTGACGCAGAGGCCGCAGCTGATGCAGGCGTCCCTGTCTAGAGCCGGATAGACAGCACCCTGAAAGCCCACATCGTTGGTGGCCGATTTGGGGCAGTCAAAGGGGCAGCCGGCAAAGGCCACTTTAAACTTGTGGTGCCCGGTGGGTGTACCGAACAGTTTCTCATCGACCTCCAGGGCGTTCTTCTGGGTATCCACGAGGCCGTTGGGGTTGTATTCACAGCCGCCGCAGGCAACGGGAACCCGGATGCGGGCACCACAGGAGGCTACTTTCTGACTTGCTTCACCGAGTTCTTCAACAACGGCGTCAAAATGCTTATAGTTGATGTTGATCAGTTCAATCGACTGCCGCACTGAGAGGTGGACGAATTCGCCGCCAAACTTTTCAGCCACATCGGCGATCTTTTTGAGGCGCGGGATGCTCATTCTGCCGCCCGGCACGCGCAGTCGAACGGTGAAAAGATCCTTGCCGCGCTCTTTGATGAAGCCGCCGGCTTTAAGGTTGTTAAGATCAATTTTGGCTGGTGTTTCTGACATATTCTGTCCTTTCAACTAAATTCTGAGTTTATGGGATTGGGATTTTCCGGATACGCCAGAGTATCTGACCCTGCAGACCGTCATAGGCTGATGCTGCAAGCGGGGAGAGCCCCCTGTTCATCCTTCAGTTCCGTAATGGTCGGATGCTCTCCACAGATGGGGCATTCTGGATTTTTCTGCAGATCCACATTCCTGAATACCATTTCCAGGGCGTCATATATCAGCATCCTGTCAGTGAGCGGCTTGCCAATGCCGAGCAGATATTTGAGCGCTTCGGTGGCCTGAATCGTTCCGATGATCCCGGGAAGCACGCCAATGACACCGGCCTGCGAGCAGCTGGGTATAACGTCCTTAGGGGGTGGTTCCGGAAAGATGCAGCGGTAACAGGCTGAATCACCTGGTTTTACCGTAAGGGTCTGACCGACAAACTGCAGGATACCGCCGTGAGAAAACGGCTTGCCGGCCAGTACACAGGCATCGTTAATCAGAAACTTTGCAGCAAAATTATCAGTCGCGTCGATCACAAAATCGTAATCGGCGATCATGGCAGCAATGTTAGCCGCCGAAACCCATTCCCGGTACATACGAACCTGCAGAGCGGGGTTGATGGCGGTCATCTTTTCGCGGGCAGACTCTATTTTGGGCCTGCCGACGTCAGCGGTGGAATGGATGATTTGTCGCTGAAGATTCGACAGATCAACATTATCCGCATCGGCAATACCGATGGTACCAACACCTGCCGCCGCCAGATAGAGCGCCGCCGGTGAACCGAGGCCGCCGGTCCCGATGATCAGCACGTTTCCCCCGAAAAGCTTTTTCTGACCCTTGCCGCCTACTTCCTTGAGAATGATATGCCGGGCATAGCGTTCGATCTGTTCTTCGGTCATGGCGCCATCTCCCTGTGCCTAATCTCGCTTCAGCGCCTGAACCTGCCTTGCAGTGGCCGGCGTCGAATCGTATAAGGGTTTTGAATATATCAGAGAGCGGGGCTATATTGGTGATTCTTTTTTCGCACGATTGCTGTAAATATAAATTCTACATATTTTATAGTTTATTGTTGTAACAAACCGCAAGCAGAGTGTCAATACAAATTTTGGCCAAAAGAACACTGGAGTTTGGAGAGAAAAGCGGTTAGATTACCGCTGCCTGTTATGCAATCGGTAACTGACTCGTGTCAAGGAGAATACCAATGGTTCCAGCATGTCCGAACGTTGTTGGCAGCGCAAAGGCGGTAGCATGGGGTAAGGGAGCAGGAGCGGGTTCCGGCGTTGCACTCGGTGGCGGTTTTGGCACTGGTACGGGGTACGGCGTGGGACTGGGATTTCAAGGATGCAAAGCGGCCTGTGGCGCGGTGCTTGGGCATGGACTCTTCCCGCTGGCAATGATTGCCGCCGCCGGCTACCTGGGGTACAAGATCTATAAAATGTCCACCTGCGACTGTCCGGGCGGCTATGTAAAAACCGTCTGAAACTTACTCCGACACGTGAAAAGCAGTTCGTCTTTTCATGCATCTGATGCATGATGCGGGGCAGTTTATTTCAGAATTCCCTGGGTGCGTACCGATGCCTGACACACTAGCATTTTCGCCGGCGTTGCTCGATAGTCACTGCATTATCGACGTTCGAACTCCGCTGGAGTTTATTGAGGATCATCTTCCCGGAGCCAGCAACGTACCGATACTGAACGATGCCGAGCGCGTCGAGATCGGTACGATCCATAAACAACAGGGGCCGCAGACAGCGAGAATTCGTGCCCTTGAACTGACCTGTTCCCGTTTTGCCGACATGGTTCACGAGATTGCATCTATCGCTGCCGGTAGACCGGTACTTGTGTATTGCTGGCGTGGCGGCTTGCGCAGCCGGTCGATGGCAATCCTGCTTGAATCATGCGGCTATCCCGTCACCCAGTTAATCGGCGGCTACAAAGCCTTCCGCAACCAGGTACTCTCCTTCTTTGAATCCTTTTCCCTACCGGTACCCTTGATCGTAGTTCACGGAATGACCGGCAGCGGCAAGACGACCTTCATCAACGGCCTTGACCGCAGCCGCTGCTCAACCATCGACCTTGAAGGATTGGCCTCACACCGCGGTTCAGCCTTTGGCTCCGTGGGCCTGGCAAAGCAGCCCCACCAGAAACGTTTTGATACCCTTTTATGGGACGCTTTCCGGCATACGCCGGCAGACAGGCCGATCGTCCTTGAGGGGGAGAGCCAGAGAATCGGTAATATAACTCTTCCGGGCCGCATCTATGAAGTCATGTCTTCAAGTTGCAAGGTCTGGTGCAGCGTTTCGCTTGATACCCGTGTCAACCGGCTGGCTGAGGAATATGCCCACACGGAATACCGTGAACCGATGGTGGCTGCATTGGAACGGATCAGAAAAAAACTGGGCGGCGCCCGCTATGCTGAACTGCGCGCACTGCTTGACAATTGGGATGTTCCGGCAGCGGCACGCGGCCTAATGGAACACTATTACGATAAGCTTTACTACAAAAACCGGACCTGGGAAGCTGACTTTGAAATTGATCTGGAGGATTTTGGGGTCGGGGAGGAACAATTCTGGAACAACTGGGAGCTTCGTTCTTCCGCGTGATACAAAGCCAAAAAACCGGTGCAACGCGTCATACTTCATGCCAGTATCCCGCCGCAACTTCCGTATAGTTCGCTACAAATTCAGACCAACTGCAAAATAAACATTTGGCTCAATTAATGCATGTCAATCCCCCTGCTGAATCGTTTCCACCATTTTCCGGGCTGGAAATCAGAGGGGCTTTTCATGATCTGGACACGGATTATATCTGTTGTGCTGACGGTTGCGACAATGGGGTGCGCCCACGTCATGAGCGAGACAGGTTTGAAGCTTGCTGACCGGTCAATACGGTATGAGCAGCTCAAGAAAAACCCTGACGCCCTGGTGGGAAAGCTGGCTCTGACCGGCGGTGTGATCGTCGGAACCCGCAGCAGCGGAGATATGCTGTTTCTCGAAGTGGCACAACTGGAACTGTTCGCCAACGGTGTGCCGGATGAGTCATCCCTCTCGGGGGGGCGTTTCCTGGCTGTCAGCAGTGAGTTACTCGACCCGGTGATTTATCGTCCGGGACGCTTCGTTACTATCATCGGTGAAATCAAGGGAAGAAAGATTCAAAAACTTGAAAGTGTAGATTATCCCTACCCCTTGATTTCAGTTAAGGAAATCCGCCTCTTCAGGGCATCTGAGCCGTTTGCCACGTATCCCAACAATCCCTACCAAAGCAGAGTTGATGACGGGAAGCTGATGCTGCGCCCCCCCGGCCCGAGCGAAGGCGAACCGCGCCGTCTTTACTGATTTCTCCCAGAAACGTCAGTCACATCAACCTTTTTTGCCTGAAGCAGTTTCTGCAAATCGCCCCTGCTACGCGGCGGCGACCCGCCGGATGAGCCCGTAATTCCGCTTTCGGCGAGCAGCCGGCTGAATTGGGCAATCAACGGTTCCGCCCCCAGTTCAGCATGGACCGCCTCAAGCTGCAGCACATCCTCTGCGGTACCCTGAGCCAGCAGGCGGCCATCCTGCAGAATAACAGAGTCGTCAGCCCAGGCATATGCCAGGTCGAGATCATGCGTCGCGATGATTAACGTTGCCCCTTCCCGGTAAAGTTCTTCGAGGATAACCATGAATTCCGCCGCCATGCACGGGTCGAGTCCTGCAAACGGCTCGTCGAGGATCAGAACTTTCGGCTGCATGGCAAGTACACCGGCAATGCAGGCCCGTTTTTTCTGACCAAAGGAGAGTGAATGGGTCGGACGGTGTTCCATCCCCTCTAGCTTCATCTGCCACAACGCCCGCTCCACTCTGGTTCGCACTTCAACCTCGGGAAGTCCCAGGTTGAGCGGCCCAAATGAAATGTCCTCGTAAATACTGGCCGAAAAGAGTTGACAGTTGGGATCCTGAAACACCATGCCGACCGCCTGGCGGAGCTTCAGCAACCCCTGCCGATCGTAACGCACCGGCTCGCCTTCAAACAGCACGCGTCCCTGCCGGGGACGCTGCAGACCGTTCAGCAATGAAAAGAGGGTCGTCTTACCCGAACCGTTGCGGCCGAGCACGGCGCTCCGGCGATTGTGGGCGAAAACGGCTGACAGGCCGTCCAGAGCTGTGATATTCCCAGGATAGCAAAATGAAGCTTCCTCAAGCTGGAGAATTGCCTCAGTCATGGTTTTATGGCGACGGAAAGTGCCATCAGAACCGCACCCGACAGGATAACACGTGCAAGATTGATGAATGAGGACTTACAGCGGGGAGAGAGCTGGTGCAGGTCACCGTCATATCCTCGTGCGAGCAGCCCCTGATGATTCTGCCGCGCCCGGTCGAGGCTGCCAAGCAGTACGCTGCCGGCCATCCCGGCAAGGGATCTCATGGCTCTTCCGCTGGATGCATACCCGAGGCGGGACTCCTGAGCAGCGCGTACCTGGCCTGCTATTTCAAAAAAAATAAAGATCTGGCGATAGGTGATGGTCAACAACTCGGTCAAGAGCCGGGGGGACCCGAGATAGCGAAGCAGTCCAGTAATTTCAGTTATTGGTGTGGTCAGTGCCAGAAACAGCAGACTGAGAGTGGCTCCCGTTGAACGGGAGAGTGTCAGCAGCGCCAGATCGCCCCCCTTACGACTGCAGAACACGGACAGCCCCAGATTCTGCATTTCACACAGCTTGAACCCGCCTCCGGAAAAACTGAGCGCCAGAATCAGGCAGCTCCACAGAATGAAGAACAGCGGGGCAGCTGAAATACGCAGATATTCCCGCCAGGGTATTCCGGCACCAAAAACCGTCAGCATAACCATCAGTAAAGCAACAACGAGCGGGGGGAGCGGAGATTGAGCGATGAGAGTCGCAATCAGACAGAGCAGCGTAAAGAGCCCTTTTTCAGCTGCAGAGACGTTGCGCCAGCGGTTACTGTAGGCAAAATTATCAATACGCACGGCCGGCACCCGGCTGTGGATCTTTTTTGCTAGCCTGTCTGCGGGAAGATATAAGGTAATAGGCGATGAAAGCGGCACCGATCGCACCCTGGATGGTAAACAGCAGAGTGATCGCTACGGGGTCAGACGTTGAGCAGATGGATTGGAACCACGGCACGTAGCTCGGTGCCAGCGTTTGAATGGCCTTGACGGCCTGATCATCAGTACCCCTGAATAATTCGGCCTGTTTGACTATCAGCAGGGGAAACGCTGCCAGAGCCGTAAAAGAAGCAACCACGATCACGTTCCTGTGCCGTTCTTTCATACCCGCTCCTCCCTGCCGGTCATGATAAAGCCGAGGGCGGACAGTTCATTTCCACTGTGCTTCTGGATGTAGGAGTACATCAGCACCGTCAGAATTCCTTCACCGATAGCCAGCGGAATCTGGGTAACGGCGAAGATGCCGAGAAACTTGACCAGAGAAGCGGCGAAACCTCCGGCAGGGTCAGGGAAGGCGAGGGCCAGTTGCAGCGATGTAGTTACGTAGGTTGCCATATCGGCCAGCAAAGCCGCCATAAAAACTGACAGGCCGGTTGGCAGCCCGATTGTTCTGGCCAATCGATAAGCGCCGTAACCGATCAGCGGGCCGGCAACCCCCATGGAGAAAACATTGGCCCCCAGTGTGGTCAGGCCGCCGTGGGCGATCAAGAGCGCCTGGAACAACAGGACAATGGCGGCAATCGGTGCCATGGCCAGCGGGCCGAACAGGATCGCGCCCAGACCGGTTCCGGTCGGGTGGGAGCAGCTGCCGGTTAACGAAGGGAGTTTGAGGGCGGAAAGCAGGAAGGTGAAGGCTGCCGATACTCCCAGGAGCATCTTGAGTTCCGGCTTGCCCTTGACAGCCCTGGAAATCGAGCGCAGCCCGGCACCGACACAGAGTGCCGAAACGCCCCCCCAGCACGCTGCATGAGCGGCCGGTAAAAATCCTTCCATAATGTGCATGAACCATCCGCTCCGTTCGATAAACAGCAATAAAAAAGTCCGCAGGCGCCGAAGCAGCATGCGGACTTTTCGTATTCAAAGTCTCATTACGTATGGTTCACTCTCCCGGTCCCCCGGGAATTACTGAGTGGCAGGAATCATGGCAGGTCTTCTGGCTCGCGATTCAATCTCCGGGCGCCTTCCCGGTCAATCGACCAGTGACATCTTGCCCTTCGTCCTCGCTTACAGCGGCGGGTCCGCGGGGGATTCGCGCGACAGACGCTACACCCCTCTTCCCTATCAAGCCCGTGCGGGCACCGTGATTCGTTATTCAATTGTCATACAACCTGCAACACGTCCGATGAGATACCACGCCGCAAGCGACCTGTCAAGAACGTTTATTGACGCAACTTCTTTCGATTATAATGGTTTATCCGGTTATATGAGTACGTTCCCGACGCTTGAGTATGAACCCGACACCTATCAGCAGACAGAGAGTCACCGCACCGCCGGCCAACCCTGAAACACTGGTGCCGAGTCTGCTCCCCTCAATTTTCTTTCCCGCCACGCTTTGTCCCTGCCCTGTTACAGTCGGTGCAGGCGCTTCGGCAGATTTTACCTCTGCCGGCTTTCTGAAGGAGTAATCTGGCAGGAATGACAATTTTTCCTGGAGGACTGCCAGTGTGCCATGTATGCCCTGTTCCGAACCTTTTAACTCCTTTTGTCCCGTCACTTTCGTTATCGACCACTCCAGACCGTCCGGATGGTCCGAGGCAAACCAGGAAAAAACGCCGCCGGTCAGCATGGCAAGAACCAGAAAACCGAAAACGAGGTTTCGGATTGTGTGCGCCCCGATCGGTCTGGCTTCCAGGGCACTCTGCAGAATTTCCGGCCGGGCAATAGAGACAAACGATATGACCGATGCCGTTACCAGACCTTCAACAATGCCAATGGCCAGATGTATCGGCTGCATGATCATGGCAAAGGTCGAAAACGGAAGTACTGAAATCCCGGACACCACTGTTTCCGTAACAACCCCGAGAGATCCCAGTTGCAGACCAAGAACGGAGGCACTCACTGAAGCAATAGAAATTTTTCTCGGAGTGGGATAGCTACCGACGATTTTCCTGTAAATAAGCGGATAGGCGATAAATGCCGGAAAAAAGCCGAGGTTGAAGATGTTGCAACCGAGCGCCAGCAGGCCCCCGTCAGCAAAAAAGAGCGCCTGCACCACCAGTACCGATGCGATGGTCAGGAACGCGGCGTACGGCCCCAACAGAATGGAAAGCAGCATCCCGCCCCCCAGATGCCCGCTTGAACCAGTGACCGGAATAGTAAAATTGACCATCTGCGCGGCGAAAATAAATGCGCCCAGCACCCCCATCAGGGGCACTTTCTTGTCGTTCATTTCGGAGCTGACTTTTCGGCAACAGTACACCAGCGTGCCCGCAGAAACAGCCAGCATGGAACAGCCAACCACAGGAGAAAGCAGTGCGTCTGCCATATGCATGGGTGTGTATCCTCCTTCTCTTCCGTAACAAATCAGTATCTGTATGAAATACCGAAGGTTCCGGTGAAATCAGTTTCCGCATTCGTAAGCCCGACTTTTGCTCCTGCACTCAAATCGATATTTTTGTTGACGGAGTAGATCAGCCCGGCCAGGCCGAATACCGGCAGTTCTCTGACCGCTTTGTCGATACTGCTGGCCGCGCCAAAATCGGTAGCGACCTTCAAACGCTCTTTGATGACGTCGTATGTTGTGGCCAGGGAGACGCTCCAAATGCTGCTACGGTTGGCATCTCGGGTATCGCTCAGGTTGTAGGCATTGAATGTGTACCCGGCATTCAGATGAAAAGCGAACGGCTCGAACTCTTTTGATACTATCAGGGTGGTTCCGTAGGAAATGGTGAAGTCGGGTTGCCTGGCGCCAACCGCATACGAATAGCCGAGCTGGGGTTTTACGGCAACGCACACCCCTTCATGTTCGTAGAGTCGCCACTTCATGTTGAGGGTGAAATCGGTTGATCCGGAATCATTAAAGGAGACACCGTCACGACTGCCGCTACCCCAGGGGCGGGTAACCCCGAACGTCAGGTCGAGCCTGTCAGACAGCCCAACACCGGCTGTCGAGGCTATCTGCGACGACTTGTACGTAACCCGGCTTCCATCACGTGTCTGCCTGTCGGTTCCGATGTCACCGTTCAGCTCGATCTGTACCGTACCCTTGCCCAGTGTACCGGCATCGTCACTGATCAGCGGGTGCGTCGCATTACCTGTATCGGCTGACATTAGAAACAGAATTGTGCCACATAATACTACGAGCGTTCGTATCAAATCAGCCTCCTGGTCATGATCTAACTATTGACAATGCCTCAAAAAAAGTTGTCATTTTCTACTGATCGCCGGTATCGTGTCACGAATTTAAAATTCGTGCAACTATATTTTACATCGGTAATCAAGAAGATATAAAAATAGCCGCCATGCGTGTCTGATTTGCTGTTGCCGAACTAAAATAAGGCGCTATACTGTCCGAGAAAACATATCCCGCTCATCTGTAAGGAGAGTCCATGAACCTCCCCGCACTCGTTCGCCGAACAGCACACGCTTCCCGCGCTACTGCAGAAGAAAACGCCGCCTGGATCCAGCAGCATATGAGCTCCTATTTCTTCCAGGCCATGACCGACGAGGAAGAGGCCCTCACCCTGCTGGCCAGAGAGATGGGGCATCTGCGGCATAATCGCCATCTGGTTCTAACCGACCAGGAGAAGCGGCTGGTGATCGCCTGCGTCAACCGCCCCGGATCGATCTACGGCACCTTGCGGCGGGTCGGCGAACGTGAAATTTCATACGCCATGTTCTCCCATTCCAACACTCCCATGCCGGGACTTGGCGATGAATTGGAAATCCAGCGCCTTGAATTTGACCGCCGCCAGAACCATGAAATCGATCTTAACAAAAAGTTCGAGATCCCGGCAGCTCTGGTTCGCACGGTGCGGGCAGAGCTGCGTGCCTCTTTCCCCGACTTTGACCTGAATAAACTTGACCGGTTGCTGAAAATTCTCTGGTTGAACAACGAAAATTACATCCGCATGTCCCCTCCCAGCCGAATTGCCTATCTGGTGTGGCTGTTCGATAGCGGCAATGCATCAGGGGGGCTGTTTCTGGATATCTCCCAGGTGGAGCGCGACGGACGGGCGGAGACCCGCGTTCTATTCGCCGTCGGCAATCCACCTCAGGGGGAATTCCTGCTACAGGTGCTGGAGGTTTTCAACCGCCTGGATATCGGCATCCGCAGAGCCTATTGCCAGACGATTTCCAACGGTATTCACCCCTATTTTCTCGGCTCTTTTCTGGTCATCAGCCGTACCGGGGAGGACATTTCGCCGTCGAGTCAACTGGCGGCGCGCCTAAAACGGGAGCTCTGCACGACCCAGATCCTCTCCACGACTTCGCCTGCATACAGGCATTACGTTATTGAAGGGCTCCTGTCCGGGGAAGATGCATCCCTGATCAACGCCTGCATTTCGTTCTGTCACACCAGTCTCGCCCATGGGCAGCCCGACCGCTTCGGCCTTGAGGATGTCCAGAGCGCCTTTTACGATCATCCCGAAATAGCCCAGCTGATGATCCGCCTGTTCCGGCTTCGCTTTGACCCTGAGCTGGCGGATCGGGATGAGCTGTATACTGCCGCGTTGGCGGAGGTCCAGAGCGCCGTGGAGGCATACAATACCGGTCACCGCTGGCTGGACGACATCCGTCGCGCGGTCTACCGCTGCTGCATGCTGCTGGTGACGCACACCCTCAAAACCAATTTCTTCGTTGTCGAAAAACAGGCTCTGGCTTTCCGGCTTGATCCCCGCTACCTGAAACAGCTCGGAACGGAATTCACGGCAGATCTCCCCGAGACACTCCCCTTCCGCGTCACCTTCTTCTTCAGCCGCTTCGGAGCCGGCTACCATGTCGGTTTTTCCGATATTGCCCGAGGCGGCTGGCGCACCGTCATCGCCCGCAGCGCCGATGATTTTATTACCTCGGCAAATACTATTTTCCGTGAAGTGTACGTGCTTGCCCATACACAGCAGCTCAAGAACAAGGACATTTACGAAGGTGGTTCCAAACTGGCGGTCGTTCTCGATGCATCCGACCTGGAACAGCCCGGTGGAGAAGTTGAAAATTTCAGGCTTTACAAACTTCAGTACGGCATCACCAACGCCTTTCTCGATATCTTTATAACCGAAAACGGCCGGGCACGCGACAGACGCGTTGTCGACTACTACGGCGATGATGAGCCGATTGAGATCGGGCCGGACGAAAACATGCACGACGGCATGATCGAAGCTATCGCTTCCCTTTCGAAAAAACGCGGCTATATCCTCGGTGTCGGCATCATGTCAAGTAAGCGCTTCGGCATCAACCACAAGGAATTCGGAGTCACTTCGACCGGTGTGGTGACGTTCGCAGAAATAACCATGGCTGAAGCTGCCGGAATCGACATGCGCCGCGACCGGTTTTCACTCAAAATGACCGGCGGCCCCAACGGAGATGTGGCCGGTAATGCACTACGCATCATGCTGGACCGTTGTCCCGGGCTGCAGGTCAGGCTGGTCTTGGACGGCACGGCAGCTCTTTACGATCCGAATGGCATCAACCATGACGAATTACGTCGTATTGTGCTGGCGCACGATCTGGATGCCTTTGATTCCCGTTTCCTGGGCGTCGGCGGATTCATCATCTACCGGACCGGACGACGGGTGGAGGGACTTAAGGAATCGCACCGCAAAGTTGCCTGCACCGCTGATGGAACTGTTGAGGAGTGGCTGGAGATCGACGAGTTCAACCGCGTGTACAACAGCCTGGTATTCACCGTCAAGGCGGACCTGTTCATTCCGGCAGGGGGACGCCCTGAAACCATCGACATCCAGAACTGGCGGTTGTTCCTCGATGAAAACGGCGTGCCGTCCTCCGGAGTTATTGTTGAGGGGGCCAACTCCTTCATCACTCCCGAGGCGCGTATCCAGCTGCAGAAGTGCGGCGTGACGCTGATGCGGGATGCGTCGGCCAACAAATGCGGCGTGATATCATCCTCGTACGAGATCATCGCCAATCTGCTGCTTACCGAGCGCGAATTCATGGAGCATAAGCAGCGCTACGCCGAAGATGTGCTCGCCATTCTGGAAAAACGGGCAGCCGATGAGGCCCGCCTGATCCTGCGCCGCAGGCAGGAATCGGGGCACACCCTGCTCTGCAGTGAAATCTCGGAGACCATCAGCCAGAATATCAACAGTTTTTACTCCCGGCTGTTCGAATTTTTCTCCGCCAAACCGGAACTCTGTCTGCAACATCCTTTCCGCCGGGCGATCATCAGCCACCTTCCCCGTATGCTGCAGGAAACACCGGCTTACCGGCAGCGCCTGAAAAATCTGCCGCAGAAATATCTCTGCGCCATCCTGGCGGCTGAAATCGGCTCCTCTCTTGTCTACAGCGGCAGCCGCGACGCCGATTTTGAGGAGATGATCCATCGGCACCTGGCACGGACCGTGTAAATTCTGCTTTCATGTTCAGGGGGTTATGTGCTAAAAACTGGAACCGTCGGCATCCCGTATTCATGCCGACTATCAAGAAAAAAAGGAGTACATCATGTCAACTAACAATGATAACGCTGCTGCTGCTGTGATCGCCTTTGTTTCAGGTGCCGTGATTGGCGCCGCCGCCGCCCTGCTGCTTGCGCCGGCTTCAGGGAGCGAAGTACGCGAAAAGCTGACCGGTTTCGGCGAAACAGCTGCCGAGCGGATGAAGCGACTTGCCCGGGAGGCCAAATTCAAAGTAACGCCCCGCAGCAAAGGCGGCGACTTCCAATATGACGGCGGAGACGCCTGGATCTGATTCCAGATCACCATGAACCTGAAATACGGGTCAACATCGTTTCAGCTTGATCTCCCGCCGGAGCATCTGGCGGGAGTCATTTCCCCTCCGCTGATCACCACCGATCAATCTCCAGAAGAAATTATCACTTCAGCACTTGATGACTGCATGCCTGTCATCTCCACGTTCAAAGCCGGTGAAAAAGTTGTTATCATCACTTCCGACGTCACCCGCTACACCGCCAGCGAGCTGTACCTGCCTCTGCTGCTGGAGCGACTGAGGAAACAAGGAATTTCTGACGGCGATGTGGAGATACTGATCGCTCTCGGCATACACCGCAGGCAGACCGCCGACGAACACGGAAAAATTCTCGGTCCGCTCTATGGAAGGATCCGGGTGACAGATCACGACTGCGACGATCCCGCTGCTCTGGTTACCGCCGGAACGACCTCTGGCGGAGTGGAGGTCAGCATCAATCGTCTGGCGGTTGAAGCGGATCACCTGATTCTCACCGGCGCCATTGGATTCCACTACTTCGCCGGTTTCAGCGGCGGACGGAAAAGCGTCCTCCCCGGCATTGCAGGTCGGAAAAGCTGTATGGACAGTCATTTCAAGGTGCTTAATCCGGAAAACGGGAGCGGCAGGAACGCGCGTGCCGTTACCGGCAACCTGGATGGCAATCCGGTGCATCAGATGATGATGGAAGGATGTGCGCTGGTCGCACCGTCGTTGATACTCAACACGGTTCTTTCCCCTGAAAAGCGGGTTATTGCCGCTTTCGCCGGAGGATGGCGTGAAGCCCACGAGTCCGGCTGCCACTATTACCGGGAACGTTTTACATTTTCGTTGCCGGAAAAAGGTGATCTGGTAGTCGCCTCATGCGGCGGGTATCCACGGGACATTAATCTGATCCAGGCCCACAAGTCGATGGAATTTGCCGCTCAGTCGCTTAAGGACGGCGGCGTTATGATACTGCTGGCGGAGTGTCGCGACGGTTTCGGCCATGATTCGTTTTTCAGCTGGTTCAGACATACGCAACTGGAGGATTTCGAAGCAGCCTTGCGGCAAAAATACGAAATCAACGGCCAGACGGCATATTCTCTGCTGCAGAAAGCGCAGCGTTTCAGAATCATACTTGTCTCGCAGTTTCCCGCACAGCAGGTTACAGCCATGGGCATGCTGCCGGCGCAGTCGCTTGAGGAATCCATGACGCTGGCGACCGGGCTGTTGCCGGCCGGATGGAAGGGGTATGTCATGCCGGAGGCGGGGAGTGTACTGCCGGTGCTGACACCGCTGCCGGAAGGAGTTCCCGTTATATGAAAACAGCCATAACGATAGCCATCTTCTGTGCCGGCGGCGGCCTGACGCGCTATTACCTTTCGGGCTGGGTGTATGAGCATCTGGGGCGCACTTTCCCTTACGGCACCTTTGCGGTAAACATCGTCGGGGCATATTTCATAGGTCTGATAATGGAATTAAGCCTGCGCAGCACGATGATTTCTGACACGCTGCGCTTGGGACTGACAGTCGGTTTTATGGGGGGATTAACGACGTTCTCGGCTTTCAGTTACGAGACATACAGCCTGCTGGAGGATGGCCGTTTTTTCATTGCCTTCATCAATGTGCTTGCCAGCGTGGCGGTCTGCTTGCTGTTCACCTGGCTGGGGATATGTACCATCCGATCAGTTTCATAAAGCCGACTTCAGCACGCCGAAGCCCCCGCCCACATCCACTGCTGCGAGTCCCCTCACTTCAAACAGACAGCGCAGCTTTTCCTGCTGCCAGCACAATTTCCAGCCACCATGAAAGCGATCGTCTATCAGCAGAAGCCCTCCTGGAGCCAGCAGGCGGGTCAGACTTTCTGTAACCTTATCCATGTCACCAGTGGAGTGAATGATAGGTCCGCCGAGCAGCCCGTTACAGAGGATCAGGTCGAAGCTGCCCTCGGCCGCGTCAATGCCGCAGCGTGGCTCTAGCAGGTCAGCGCAGCGAAAGTGAATCCTCCCGTCCAGCCGTTTCTGTGCTGAGGCCTCACGTCTCACAGCTGCCGCCTTGTCTTTCAACGGGTCGTGCGGAAAGCGCCGAAAAGCGGCACACCAAACCTCAAGCGGCTCGCGGGTCCACCCTTCAACGTAGACATCCTCCGCCTGGTATCCATGTCCCTGCAGTATTTCCGCCAGTTCATACGTATTTTCCCCGGTTCCGCAGGCAGCGTCAAGACAGCTGATTAAATTCTTCGGCCGGACGTTCAGCCATTGTCTGACGAATTCACTCTGCTGCCCGTAACACCCCGAAGCACCATAGAAACGCTGCGGCATGAATGAAGCAAATAGAAACTGCTCCAGCAAACTGCGGTCGTCCAGTAGAGCGGATAGTAGCCTGACCGGATTCGGACTGAACTGGAACTTTTGCGGCAGAGTTGAGAAAACATCCGCCCAGCTGAGTGCTGTGTAGAATGGGGTGCTCGACAGAATCGGCCGGTACTGCAAAGCTTCCCGATACAGTCGGCAGAAGGCGGGCACTATCTCTGAAAGAGGAAGATAGATCTCGCTCTGCCGGCGGATCTCGCCGGTGACGATCAGCCCCGTTGCAGGAAGCGGCTGCGGACAAGTCCCTGCATAGACATCAAAGCGGGTCTGGAGACGTTTGAGGGGTACGAGAAAATTGGCTTTGTCGATGCAGTGGGAAAGAAGCTGCTGCAGATGGCGGGCGGCATCCCCGTCAGCAGGAGAGAAATGCAGACCGAGCATCAATAGGTGCGCAGCGGATTGTAGAGGGTATCCCGTTCGACTGGTATTTTTCCGGCCTTCCTGATCAGCCGGATGATCCCCTCTCTGGTCAGCGATTGCGGGCTTTGGGCGCCGGCGTCATGCCCGATCTTCTCATCCACAACGGTGCCGTCCAGATCGTTGACCCCGAAGGCGAGGGAGACCTGGGCAATCTTTTCCCCCAGCATCACCCAATAGGCCTTGATATGTTCAAAGTTGTCCAGGAATATTCGGGCAACCGCAAGGGTTTTGAGATCATCGAGCCCCGATGTCCCCTTAATGTCGAGCTTCAGGTCCGAGTTCTCCGGCTGAAATGCCAGCGGGATGAACGCCTGAAAGCCACCCGTATCATCTTGCAGATTGCGCAGCATTTCCATATGTGCAATCCGGTCG
Organism: Desulfuromonadales bacterium; assembly: GCA_037129245.1. Lineage (GTDB taxonomy): Bacteria > Desulfobacterota > Desulfuromonadia > Geobacterales > Pseudopelobacteraceae > JACRCG01. The sequence goes on along the minus strand of JBAXVE010000001.1, from coordinate 95,812 downwards.
TCAATAGTTTCAACATGACCGTATAACATGGTGGCATTGGTTTTTAAGCCGGCTTTGTGTGCCTGACGGATAACGTCAAGCCAGCGCGCTCCGGATATTTTTTCCGGACAGATCTTCCGGCGGACTTCCTCGCCCAGAATCTCGGCACCTCCACCCGGCATGGATCCCAGGCCGGCCCTGATCAGCCGCTCCAGCACAGTTTCGACACCCAATCCGGATATGCGGGAGAAGTAGTCGATCTCGACGGCGGTAAAGGCTTTGATGTGGAGTCCGGGGGCTGCCCGACGGAGCGCTGCCAGGGTTTCCTCATAGTACTCAAATGCCAGATCAGGGTGCAATCCACCGACAATGTGGACTTCGGTCGCTCCCTGGTGTTCGGCCTCAACCGCCCGGCGGCAGATTTCATCAATCGCCAGCGAGTAGGCGTCCTCGTCACCGGGAGTACGGGAGAAGGCACAGAATGCACAGCGGTTGACGCAGATATTGGTGGGGTTGATGTGTCGATTTACGTTGAAAAATACGTTCCGGCCATTTTTCCTGCCGTTGACGACAGCTGCCAGTTCACCGACAGCCAGCGGGTCATCTGATTCGAAAAGAGTTCGCGCCTCACCATAGGAAATCCGGCCACCGGCAATTACTTTTTCTGAAATGGATGTGATAGTCATGTGCTTCAAAATCCTCGTTGCGCTGAACGTAATCTATTCATACCGCAATGCATCGATGGGATTAAGCCCGGCCGCTTTCCGTGCCGGATAGAAGCCGAAGAAGATCCCGACAGCACCTGAAAAGAAGAAGGCTATCGTGATGGACTGGATCGATATGAGCGTCGGCCAGGAGAGAAACTTCGACACCACGGTAGCCCCGCCGGCACCGAGCGCGATACCGATCAGGCCGCCGATCATGGTCAGCAGCACCGCCTCAGTCATGAACTGCAGCAGGATGTCGTTCTTTCTGGCCCCGATCGCCATACGAATACCGATCTCCCGGGTGCGCTCGGTTACCGACACCAGCATGATGTTCATGATACCGATGCCGCCGACAATCAGGGAGATCGACGCCACCGCCCCCAGCAGCAGCGACATGGCTTTGGAGGACTGCTCCGCCACCGCCAGGATTTCAGAGAGGTTGCGGGTTGAAAAATCGGGTTCTTTACCGTTGGTGATGCGGTGGCGCTGTTTCAGCAGGCTGTTGATCTCCTCTTCGGCCTTGGCGAGCAGCGCTTCGCTCCTGGCCTTCACCATCACGGCACCTACGGTGTTGGTGTTCTGGGAGCGGACCAGGTTGCGCTGGGCGGTCCGCAGCGGCACGAATATCGAGTCATCCTGATCCTGTCCCTGCGGCGACTGCCCCTTGCGGTCGAGGAGCCCGATAACGGTAAAAGGCACTTTTTTCAGACGGATGATCTTGCCGACCGGATCGGCGGATCCGAAGAGATTTTCAGCAACGGTCTGTCCGAGCAGGCAGACTTTGGCCGCACTGTCCACGTCCTGCTGGCCGATACCGCGCCCGCTGACAACTGCCCACTCGCGGATGTCGAACAGCTCGGGCGTGGTGCCCATGATGACGGTCGACCAGTTCATATTGCCGAATACGGCCAGGCCGGAACTGCGCACGGTGGGTGCCGACGTCTCGACCGACGGGCACTCGGTCATGATGGCCCTGACATCGTCGCTGGTCAGGGTTTGAGCCCCCCCCATGCCGGATCGGAGTCCGCCGCTGGTGGTTGAACCGGGGAGCACCAGAATGATGTTGCTGCCGATGCTGGCTATCTGCTGGGAAATTACGTAGCTGGCACCCGAACCTACCGCCATCATGGCAATCACGGCGGCGATGCCGATAATAATGCCGAGCATGGTCAGAAACGAGCGCATCTTGTTGGTGCGCAGAGCCCGGAGGGCAATTTTGAGGGTTTGCAGAAAATCCATCGCCTAGGCCTTCTGACCCGGTAGACTCGCCGAAACGGACTGGGAATCAGATATAATCCGGCCGTCCTTGAACGTAATGCGCCGTCCGGCGTACGCCGCCACGTCCGCTTCATGAGTGACCATGATGATGGTGATCCCCCGCCTGTTCAGGTCGGTGAACAGGTTCATGATCTCTTCGCTGGTATGACTGTCGAGGTTGCCGGTCGGTTCATCAGCCAGGATCACGGCCGGGGAGTTCACCAGAGCACGGGCGATGGCCACCCGCTGTTGCTGACCGCCCGACAGCTGACTGGGGTGATTCTCCTCCTTACCCCCCAGCCCGACCTGATTCATTGCCTCCAGCGCCTTGACACGGCGCTCCTTTGAGGAAAGCCCCGCATAGACCAAAGGCAGTTCAACGTTTTCTACCGCCGGCGTGCGGGCCAGCAGATTGAACCCCTGAAAAACGAACCCGAGCTTTTTGTTGCGAATGTCTGCCAGCTGGTTGACGTCCATTCCCCCGACATCAAGGCCGTCCAGCAGATATTCCCCCGACGTGGGGCGGTCAAGACATCCCAGCAGATTCATACAGGTGGATTTTCCGCTGCCGGAGGCACCCATGATAGCCACGAATTCACCAGCCGCGACGCTGAACGAAATCCCCTTAAGCGCCTCGAACTGCTGATCTCCCATGATAAAAACCCGGCGTATGTCGGTCAGGCTGATGACACGGTTCATGGTCAGAACGGCCGCCCCATCGGCGATCCGGTCGCCGGCTTCTTCTTGCCGTTATCCCCGCCGATCTGTTCGATGATCACCTCATCCCCCTCCTTGAGAGCTCCCTCGACCAGTTCGATACTGCTGTTGTTCGCAATTCCTGTTTTAACCGCGACAGCGGATGGATTGCCATCTTTCAGCACATACACCTGCTGCCCGCCGGCACCCTTTCGCCCCCCCGGCTTTCCGCCACCTTCACGGGCTCCGCCTCCGGCAGAAACCGCAGCTGACTTTTTCTCCTTCGGTTCATCCGTTTTGGCTTTCGGCCTGAAACGCAGTGCAGCCGGCGAAAGTTTGAGCACCTCGTCCTTCCTGGCCACCTCGACAGAGACATTGGCCGTCATCCCCGGCTTCAACTTCAGTTCGCTGTTGTCAACTGTAACCACTACAATGTAGGTCACGACGTTCTGGGAAATGATTGGAGCGTTACGGATCTGGACAACTTTGCCTTTGAACGACTGTTCCGGGTAGGCATCGACTGTAAAAGTGGCTTTCTGATCAAGCCTGATACGGCTGATATCGGCTTCATCGACGCTCACCTCTATCTGCATCTTGGTCAAATCCTGGGCGATCGTGAAGAGGGTGGGGGTCTGGAATGAGGCAGCCACGGTCTGCCCGACGTCCACAGCTCGCGAAATGATTACACCGTCCACCGGCGAGCGGATGATTGAGTAGCGCAGATTGGTTTTGGCCTGCAGCAGTGCGCCCCGCGTCTGGGCGACAGTGCCTTCGGCAGCCTTCAGAGTTGCCCGTGCCGAATCGTAGGCCGTCTCTGTCGCATCGAAGTCACTCTGGGAGATAATGCCATCCGCAAGCATTTTCCTGTTGCGCTTGAGAGTCCGCTCGGCGTCGGTCAGCGTCACCCGGCCCTTAAGGAGGTTTGCCTCCGCCGTAAGGAAGTTCCCCTGCGACTGCTCAACTGAGGCGTTGAACAGCGACGGATCGATCTCCGCGATAGCCTGCCCCTTCTTTACCCGCGAGTTGTAATCAACGTACAGCTTCTGAATTGTGCCGGACACCTGGGTACCGACCTGCACCGTGGTGACGGCGCTCAGATTGCCGGTGGCGGCTACGTTGGCAACGATCATACCCCGCTCCATTTTGACAGTTTTGTAACTGATCTCCGGTTTTCGGGAATAGAAAAAGTAACCTGAAACGGCGGCAATTAAAAGTATGGTTGACAGGGTCAGCAGGTATTTTCTCATCCGCGCTCTTTCAATCAAAATATGGATTTCCGCAGATTATCGCTTCGTCTGAGGTGGGGTTCAGTTATAACACGCACAGCTCGTCAAACAAATCGTTTATTGAAATCAATGACGAAAATCGCGATCAGTTTTCCTGCGGGCCTCACGCTCCGCCAGATATTTTTTAAACTTTTCCTGCTGTTCCGGCCGGAGCATGGAACTGATACGCAGTTGGCTGTCCGTCAGAACCGATTCGATCTGGGGACGCCACTTCTGGCGAACCTGCCGCATCTCCTCGTGGGTTTCATGGATGATCGCCCCGGCTTGCTCCCGCTGCTGAGCGTCAAGATCGAGCCTCTTTGCAAGACGATTGAGGATAACATCCTCCCGCGCCCGCGGCCCCCCTTTAAGAACGCTTTCCATCCGTGACTGCGATACAAAGTAGGTAATCAGCGAGCCGCTGGCGGCTCCCAGCAGAAATACCAGGATGATCCCTGCAACCGGTTTGAACGATTTCATATCACTCCCTCGTCAGAAAGCTCGACACCGCTTCGTCCTGTCCTGCACCGATAGCAGAGAACAGGTCGCTCGACCGCGACGGGTTGAAGGTGACAGTGCAGACGGCCACCACGGCGGCAACAGTTGCAAACGCCGGCAGCATGCGCCAGGCGGCCGCATACCAGGGCTCGGAAGTTTCGCGCAGCTCGCAGATACGTCCCAACAGCCGTGTTTCGAAATATGCCTCGGCGGCGGTCGTGTCGATCCGTTCATCGCGGGCCGCAGCAAAAAGACGGGATAGCCGTTCATCTGAATTTTCTGCCATCGTGTTCCTCCACTATCTTTTTCAGTGCGTGTCGGGCCCTGAAGGCCCGCACCTTGACGTTTGCCTCACTCCAGCCGGTGTATTCGGCTGTTTCCCTGACCGACAGTTCTTCAAGTTCGAGCAGCGTGATGACCAGCTGCTCATCAGCGGAAAGCTTCGACATGGCGAATCTGAGAAACTCCCGGGCCTGGCGAACCTCCTGACGTGACTCCCCCGCCACATCACGAACGTCGATTTCATACAGATCGACGTTAAGTTGATGTTTCTCGTGCCGCCTGCTGCGCAGGGCATCATGGCAGACCCGGACGGCAATTCTTGATAGCCAGTTTTCAAAAGGAGCCTCGTTTCTGAACGTGCTGAGCTTCTCATACACCTTTATGAACGTCTCCTGACAGATGTCCTCCAGTTCATCACCGTTGCGCGCAAAACGGGCGGCGAGCCCGAAAACCCGCCGCTTGTGTTTGCAGACCAGTCGCGCAAATGAGGTGTCATCACCGGCCAGTGCCGCCTTGACAAGACTCTCGTCCGATAGCTCTGGGGAAACATCGACCATGAGAGCTGTCAGTTGCCCGGCATCATTCTTTTTGCGCCGTGCCCGGCCGCATCCATCGTACTGTCCCGCCTCGCCTGTATTTCCTTGAATTTCTTTACCTGCTCCGGTGTCAGCACGGTTCTGATCTGCTGGGCAACGTGAGCGCGTTGAACCGCAAGATCGGCCATAAGTGCAGCCACTTTGGCAGACTGGGCCCGAATTGCCGTTTCATCAACCGCATCAGCCTGCACCAGCGCTCGCAAAGCACGCCGTTCCGTATTGAGTGAGGCCATCAACGGCTCGGCCAGCGGCCGGTTTTTGGCGAAGAGAGCCTTCACATCCAGTTTCTGCTGATCAGAAAGTCCCAACTCCGCCGCCATCTGCTTGAAATGCTTTGCAGAGGGGGGACCATCCCCACCGGGCATTGCAAAACTTTTCAGGGGGGTTACACTGACTGCCGCCATCAGGGCGAAGAGCACCGCCGCCGTCTTACTCGCTGTTTTCATATAGTTCCTCCGTGTCAGGTATATGCTGCTGGTTGGTAAGACGTACCCCGACGGGGAAACGTTACACGTTTTTCGTTTCATCCGCAAAAATAAACAGTGCCGCCGCCATTATTGACAGTAAAGAATCCCGATGATACAACGAATTCACCATGCAACCTCACCAGCCCAATAGAGCTTTCACTTTTTTCTTCGCTCTGATTTTCGCGTGCGGAATCCTGGTAGCGACAGGCTGCACCACTTACATTTCACGCAGCGACATTCCTGTCCCTCTGGCGTGCGGTAACTGCAGCGACTCTATCAAAACAGTCACCATACCGCTTCCGGTCATCGCATCAAGCCCCAACGAGGGGATAACCGTCGGTGCGCTGGCTGCCTTTCTTCTCCACAACAGCAAAGACGAGATCAACACACTGCTGGCACCACAGGTCAATCACAATCCCAACTTCGGCATAACCGCTTCGCTCTACGGCGCCATCTACCCCACTCCGGAGCGGGTAATTGAATTTAACTTGTCGCAATCCGGCAGGGTCAATCACGATTATGAACTGCGGGTCAGGGACACCTCCCTGCTGGATAACAAGCTGGAATTAAACGCTTTCCTGTTCAAACTGGCGGACGGCTCTTCACGTTTCTTCGGCTTTGAGGCGAAAAGCCCACGCCAGACGGAAAGAAACTACGCCAACGATGAACTCGGCTATACCATCTCTGCCGGCTACCAGTTCGGCCGGCATTTCCAGCTCACACTGGGTGACCGCTTCCGGGATGTCGGTATCAAGAAGGGCGCCATTCTGTCGGTTCCTTACATCAAGAACAGGTTCACGGCGGCGACAGTGCCGGGCATCGACGGCTTCACAACCCACGCGATGCGCCTTTCGCTGTCCTACAGCACGCTCGACAACCGTGACACTCCGACCTACGGCGGATATGCCCGCGTCACTTTTGAGCCGACGATGAAGGCACTGGGAGGAGCGGGGGACTACCGGCATTACGAGGTCGAAACCAAAGGCTACATCCCGTTTGACAATGCCCGCTACGTCAGCGTGTTCCGCTTCATGTACAACCAGACGCTGGGGGATAATGTTCCGTTTCTTGAGCAGAGCATCCTGGGCGGTGAAAATTCGCTGCGCGGCTATGGCCGCAACCGCTTCATCGACAACAGCTTCCTGTTATGCAACATCGAGCAGCGCATCCGGCTCTTTCGCTGGGAAATTTTTAATGTCACCGCCGACTGGGAAATAGCTCCGTTCATTGATCTCGGAGCGGTAATGGAATCGCTGGACAAGGCTTCAGGCAAAAATTTCGAGTTCAATCCGGGCATCGGCATTCGTGCCATAGTCCGCCCCAACATTGTGGGAAGAGTTGACCTGGGGATCGGCAAAGATGGCCCGGCGCTCTTTGTCGGCCTGGGGTACCCGTTCTGAATAACTTAGGCCCATCATTTTCCAATCAGCACCCTGATCCCCAGGAAATTTCTGAACTTATATCTCTGTTCAATCAGCGCCGGTATGCCGAAGCGGAAATTCTGGCACGCCGTTTAACGGAATTCTACCCGGAGCATGGTTTTGGCTGGAAAGTTCTGGGAGCTGCGCGTGGTTCTCTCGGACGAATTGCGGAATCGGTGGAGCCGATGCGAAAAGCGGCCCTCCTACTGCCCGATGATACCGAGTCATACAGCAATCTGGGCAGTGCGTTGAGACATAGTGGCCACCTTGAAGAAGCTGTAACTTTTTTCCGGCGGGCACTTCAGATCAGTCCGGAGATTGCAGGGATTCACGCAAATCTCGCCAACACGCTTAAAAGCCTGGGACGACTCGCTGAGGCCGAGGCAAGTTATCGCCGCGCACTCCTGATAAAACCCGATTACCTCGAGGTACTCAACAATCTGGGGAACTCTCTCAAAGAGATGGGGCGTTTCCACGAAGCTGAAGCCTGTTTCCGTGAGCTGTTGATCCTTAAACCCGACATCCCCGAAACTCTTAACAACCTCGGCAACACGCTTAAAGACCTTGGGCGCTTGAAAGAGGCCGACGTCCTGTACCAAAAGGCTCTGGAAATTCTGCCTGATTTTGCCGAAGCATCCAGCAATCGGGGCAACACCCTGAAGGAACTGGGGGAGCCGGAACTGGCAGAGATCTGCTTCCGGCACGCTTTGGAAATCAGGCCTGAGTACGTCGAAGCGTGGAGCAACAGGCTGTTGGCTCTTAATTTTAGCGTCAACAACCCGGTATCGTCACGTCTTGAACACGCTCGTTCATACGGCCGCCTGATATCGAACAAAGTGCGCGAACGTTTTTCCGCCTGGAAGTGTACTCCCACGCCGGAACGTCTGCGGATCGGATTCGTATCAGGTGATCTGCGCACTCATCCGGTGGGCCATTTTCTGGAGAGTATCCTGGCGCACATCGACCCCTCACGGCTCGAACTCATAGCCTACCCGACCAATTACCGGGAAGATGAACTCACCAGCCGCATACGGCCCCGTTTTTCCGGATGGAAGTCGCTGGTCGGAAAAAGTGACGAGTCCGCTGCCCGCCTGATCCATTCTGACGGCATCAACATCCTGCTGGATCTTTCAGGGCATACCGGCAACAACCGACTGCCGGTTTTCGCCTGGAAACCGGCACCGCTGCAGGCAACCTGGCTGGGCTATTTCGCAACCACCGGGGTCGCGGAGATGGACTATATTCTGGTGGATGAAACCGGAGTACCGCCCGGGCAGGAGGGGCAGTTTACAGAAAAGGTGGCATATCTTCCCGACACACGGCTCTGTTTCACCCCGCCGGACGTCCACGTGGACGTGTCGAATCTGCCGGCACTCAGCTCGGGATGGATAACCTTTGGCTGTTTCCAGAGCCTGCCCAAAACAAATGAATTCACGCTGAAACTGTGGGGACGTATATTCGCTGAACTGCCGCCAGCCCGCCTGCACTGGCAATGTCAGCAGTTCTGCGATCAGGAGGTAGTGAAGCAAGCTCTTGAGCGCCTCGCTCAACATGGCATCGCTGCTTCACGAGTGCGCCTCGTGGGTGCCGCCCACCGTGAAGCGTACCTCGCCTCCTACAATGAAGTTGACCTCGTTCTTGACACGTTTCCCCATCCCGGCGGCACAACCACCTGCGAAGCCCTCTGGATGGGAGTGCCAACCCTGACACTGGCCGGCGACAGTCTGCTTTCGCGCCAGGGAGCCAGCCTGATGATGGTCGCAGGCCTGCCTGAATGGGTGGCAACGGAAGAAGATGAGTATGTTGAAAAAGCCGTGGCACTGGCGGGCAACCTGCCAGGTCTGGCTTCGATTCGTATGGAATTACGCAGGAACGTGCTGGCATCACCGCTGTTTGATGCACCCCGCTTTGCCCGGAATTTCGAGAACCTCCTCTGGAAGATGTGGGAGCAATGGCAGGAGTGTTCTGGCGTCGTCGAACCGGATGGAGCCGCGGAACCGACAAACCTGGAGGATGCTGTTGAAGGCGGGCCGAAAACTGCCGATTTCTCCTCCGATAATGCCGATCTGCAGCTCGATCTGGGCAACATGCATAACCGTATGGGGCGTTTTCACGAGGCGGTATTGCATTACCGCCGTGCACTGGAACTCCGGCCTGACTATGCCGCAGCCTATTGCAACCTCGGTGCAACCCTCAACGACACGGGATATGTGACGGAAGCAGAAATCTGCTTTCTCAAAGCGCTTGAGATTAATCCTGATTCAGCGGAGACCTGCAACAATCTGGGAAACTGCCTCAAGCTGCAGGGGCGTCTGGATGAGGCAAAAGGCTGCTATCTAAAGGCTCTGGCGATCAGGCCGTCATACCCGGAGGCCCACAACAACCTGGGGATTGTACTGCATGAAATGGGGCGGTTCGCTGAGGCGGAAGAGAGCTACCGACGTGCTCTGGAATCCAGACCGGATTATGCGGAGGCATCTGCCAATCTGGGCATCACCCTCAGCGCCCTGGGGCGCACCGACGAGGAAGAGGCAACCTATCGTCGTGCTCTTCTGCTCAAGCCGGATCATGCGGATGTGCTGAATAATCTTGGAAGCTGCCTGAATGAATCGGGACGACTGGAAGAAGCGGAGGTATGTCTTCGCAGGGCAATTACAGTCAGGCCGGATTTTGCCGAAGCGCACTGCAATCTCGGTGTAACCCTCAACGCTGCCGGCCGACTGGAAGAGGCAGAGGCATGCTACCGGCGTGCCTGTGAAATCAAACCAGACTATACCGAGGCGTATAACAATCTGAGTGCTCCTGTTTTGCAGCTGGGACGACGGAAGGAAGCGGAGGCAATACTGCGAAGAGCGCTTGAGATCAAGCCGGATTATGCCATTGCGCTCAGCGGTCTGCTGGCAACCTCGTGCTACACGGCTTCACACTCAACCTTGAACTACCTTGAAGATGCACGCCGGTACGGGAAGGTTATCGCGCGGGACAGTAGCGAACGCTTTTCCGCCTGGAATTGTACTCCCGCGCCGGAACGTCTGCGGATCGGATTTGTATCAGGCGATCTGCGCACTCATCCGGTGGGACACTTTCTGGAGAGTATCCTGGCGCACATCGATCCCTCACGGCTCGAAATCATAGCCTACCCAACCAACTACCGGGAAGATGAACTCACCAGCCGCATACGGCCCCGTTTTTCCAGCTGGAAGTCGCTGGTCGGAACAAGTGACGAGGCTGCTGCCCGTCTGATACATTCTGACGGCATCAATATTCTGCTGGATCTTTCAGGGCATACCGGTAACAACCGGCTGCCGGTTTTCGCCTGGAACCCGGCACCGCTGCAGGCAACCTGGCTGGGCTATTTCGCAACCACCGGGGTAGCGGAGATGGACTATATTCTGGTGGATGAAACAGGGGTTCCGCCCGGGCAGGAGGGGCAGTTTACAGAAAAAGTGGCATATCTTCCCGACACACGGCTCTGTTTCACCCCGCCGGACGTACACGTGGAAGTGGCACGTCTGCCGGCACTCAGCTCGGGACGGATAACCTTTGGCTGCTTTCAGAATCTTTCAAAAATAACCGATGACGTAGTGTCAAGCTGGAGTAAGGTACTCTCATCCCTGCCGAACGCACAACTGCGGCTGCAGAACAGGCAGCTCGGCACTCGTCAGACGGCCGAACTGCTTGCCCGACGGCTGCAAAGGCATGGCATCGACCCGACACGGGTCACGTTTTTCGGAGGAATGAATCGGGAGAGTTACCTTGCATCACACGCCGAGGTTGACGTGATCCTTGATACGTTCCCTTTTCCCGGCGGAACGACCACCTGCGAAGCCCTCTGGATGGGTGTGCCGACCCTGACCCTGGCCGGCAACAGCCTGCTTACGCGCCAGGGAGCCAGCCTGATGAAGGCAGCCGGACTCCCCGAATGGGTAGCTGAAATTGAAGATGAGTACGTCATGAAGGCCGTCAATGTCGCCAACGACCTGCCGAAACTGGCCGCGCTACGTTCAACACTGCGGCAGATGGCACTGGCATCCCCATTGTTCGATGCTTCCCGCTTTGCCCGGAATTTTGAAGAGCTGCTGTGGAAGCTCTGGCGGAACCACACCAACGGGAACGGCTGAGTCTCCTGTTCAGCGTACCGCTACCGCTTCGGCCACCGCTTCTCCCAGAGCCTCACACTGCTGCAGGATCTCATCAGACGGTGAAAAACGGGTGCGAACTGTCTCGGTGACCAGCTTGAATCCAAGACTTTTGAGCCGGTCTTCGGCCATCTTGCACGCCTCGCCGCTCCAGCCGTAACTGCCGAACACCGCCGCGAGATTTGTTTTGAGACTGACGGTGCTGAGATAGGCCAGTACCTCCCACATCGGCTTGGCAATATCACGGTTGAAGGTCGGAATGCCGAAAATCATGGCGTCGGCCTCCTCCATCAGGGCGCGAAGTTCGCTGGAATTGAGACTGTTGATGTGGTAGCTGATGACGTCAAGTCCGCTTTTGCCCGCGCCGCTGGCAACTGCATGAGCCATTTTTTCAGTGCTGCCGTGGGGTGAAAGGAACAGGATCACGATTTTCTTGTTCTGTGAAGCCGGCTTGCTCCAGCTTTCGAACTGCTGGATCACCCGCCAGGGATCACGCCTGATGATCGGGCCGTGACTGGGGCAGATCATATCGATCACATCGTGACGGATCTTCTCGACGGCCGCCAGCACCTTGTCCTTAAACGGGCGGAAGATACAGTCAAAATAAAAATGGCGCGCAGATGTAAAATCATCGACTTCGTCATTAAAAATCCGGCCGGTCTGCCAGTAGTGGGCAGCAAACGCATCACAGGAAAACAGAATTTTTTCTTCTTCCAGGCGGGTGAACATCGTATCGGGCCAGTGCAGAAAGGGAGCGGTTATGAAGCGAAGGGTGCGCCCACCCAGATCGACAGTATCGCCGTCCTTGACGGTACGGCACGAAAACGGCTTGCGGATGATGTTTTCAAGAAAGTTTTTGGCGGCAACCGTACAGATAACGATTGCCTGGGGAGCCTGCTCCAGCAAGTAGGCCAAAGAACCGGAATGATCATGTTCCGCGTGATTGGCTATGATGTAATCGATGGAAGATAGATCGACCAGTGATCTTACCTTGTCCATATATTCGTCGATGCGCTTCTCATCGACGGTATCGATCAGAACCGTCTTTTCCGTTCCCTTCAGCAGATAGGCATTGTAACTCGTACCATGTTCGGTCGGAAAGAGGTCGTCGAATGTTCTCAAATCGGGGTCTTCAGATCCGATCCAGTAAAGTCCTGTTTTTATTTCTATCGGTCCCAGCATATTTATAATCTCCTTTGTCTATGTAACTGTCGGCCGCCTGCGGCAGGTTTACCACAATCGGACAGATAATATGAACTTGAATTATAGCAGAGTACCGGTCGGCGGCACAAGTCTCAAATCAGCTGCAAATCAGCTTATTGAGGTTGTCACGCACCACCCGTTTCTGTTACAAAGTCAACTATGATCTGAGGAAGCTACCCGCATCGCCGAACAGGGCTATACAAATAGGACGACGTCAGTATCCGGAAGGAAGTTTGCCATGAAACAGAAAACCGTTTTTACCTGCCAGAAGTGCGGTAGCCAGGCACATAAATGGCTTGGCAAATGTCCGGATTGCGGTTCGTGGAACAGCATGGTTGAGGAAAGTGCGGCCACGTCCACAGGGGGACGGAGCGGGGGGCAGGCCAGACCGATCCCGATTTGCGACGTCCCCCCCCAGAGCGAGACACGCCGCCCCACCGGCATAGGCGAACTGGATCGGGTGCTGGGGGGGGGGATCGTACCCGGCTCACTAGTGCTCATCGGAGGAGATCCGGGCATCGGCAAATCGACGCTGCTGCTGCAGGCCATGCATCTGCTTGCCGAAGAAGGGGGGCAGGTTCTGTATGTATCGGGTGAGGAGTCAGCCTCGCAGACACGCCTGCGCGGCGAGCGACTGGGCGCCTCCAGCAGAAACCTGCTGATCCTTGCCGAAAACTCGCTGGAATCCATCCTAACCCAGGCCACGACTCTCAAGCCGGCTGCAATGGTCATCGACTCAATACAAACCGTCTGGACATCGGCGCTTGAATCGGCGCCCGGCAGCGTCAGCCAGGTGCGGGAATCCGCTGGGAAACTGATGCTGCTGGCAAAAGGGAGCAACATCCCGGTGTTCATCGTCGGCCATGTGACCAAAGATGGCGCAATAGCAGGCCCTCGCGTGCTGGAACATATGGTGGATACGGTACTCTACTTCGAAGGGGACGGCAGTCACCCGTTCCGTATCCTGCGGGCAGTCAAAAACCGCTATGGATCAACCAACGAAATCGGCGTTTTTGAAATGAAGCAGGAAGGACTCTGCGGAGTGGCCAATCCGTCAGAACTTTTTCTTTCAGAACGGCCGCTGGGAGCTTCCGGATCAGTCGTCACCACTTCACTGGAAGGAAGCCGGCCACTGCTGGTGGAATTGCAGGCTCTGGTCACTCCTTCATCGTACGGTGTTCCGCGGCGCACTACCATCGGCGTCGATCACAACCGCCTGGCACTGCTGGTTGCCGTACTGGAAAAGAAAGTCGGCATGCATCTGACGGGGCAGGATATATTCCTCAACGCTGCCGGAGGCGCGCGGCTCAACGAGCCGGCTGCCGACCTGGCAATGATCATGGCGGTTGCTTCCAGTCATCTTGACCGGTCAATCTCCTCCCAGACAGTCGTCTTTGGTGAAGTCGGTCTGGCCGGTGAAGTGCGGGCAGTTACCCAACCGGAATTGCGCATCGCAGAAGCCGAAAAACTGGGGTTCAAACGCTGCGTTCTGCCGGCCGGTAGCCTGAAACGGATCAAAAAACGGGGCATCCGCCTGGATGGCGTTGCCTCGGTTCAGGATGCCATGGATTTGATCTTCGATTCATAAATTCTGCAGGATGAACTGATTTTACACTTGACTTGTCGTTGTCACTTATCTATATTCCAGAACTCTTTAAAATCAGATGCGGATGGAGATGGTATTATGTACGCAGTTATCAAAACAGGTGGAAAACAGTACAAGGTCACCGAGGGTGAATTCCTGAAGGTGGAAAAACTTGAAGGTGAAATCGGAGATACCGTCGAATTTGCCGAGATCCTGATGGTGGGTGGCGAGAAGACCGTCGTTGGCGCACCGCTGGTTGCAGGCGCTTCAGTTACGGCCAAAATTGCTGTTCAGGGTAAAGGCAAGAAGGTTCTCGTGTTCAAGTCCAAGCGCCGCAAGGATTCGCGGAAACTGCGTGGCCACCGGCAGCACCTCACTGTTCTGAGAATCGAAAAAATCAGCGCTTGATTCTGTAATAATTAATTTTCCCAGGAGATACGGAAATGGCACATAAGAAAGCAGGCGGAAGTTCAAGAAACGGCAGAGACTCATCAGGGCAGCGGCTGGGCTGTAAAAAGTTCGGCGGTGAGACCGTCAAGGCTGGTAATATCATCTACCGCCAGCGCGGCACCCAGATACATCCGGGAAACAACGTAGGCTGTGGCAAGGATTATACGCTTTTCGCTCTCATTGAAGGAGTTGTTGCCTTTGAAAGACTGGGCAAGGATCGTAAAAAGGTGTCGGTCTACCCGAACTGAGCGTTCCCGCAATATTGAGTTATGAGAGCCCGGAAGGTAATTCCGGGCTTTTTCTTTCAGCTATATCACTATGTCGTGCAGGTCGCGCTTGCGGTAGCGCCAGGCAAATGCAACACCGCGGAAATACCAGTCAATCAGAAAAACTCCCCACACAGCATACAGTGACAGATGCAGCCAGCTGGATGCCACCCATGACAGCGACACCCTGATTCCCCACATCGCCACCAGCGTCACGATAAACACATAAAAGGTATCTCCGGTTGCCCGCAGACTGCCGGCATAGACGAATGAAGCAGCCAGCGGCAGCTGGGCGAAAGCAACCAAACGCAAAAAAACACTCCCCTTCTCAATCACGTCAGCATCACTGCTGAACAAGCCGATCAGATAGTGCGGTATGCAGAAGAAGAGAACCGCCATTAACATCATGATAACAACCGCCAGGCGAAGCGCCTCTGTGTGGCTGATACGCGCGCGACGGATCTTCTTCGCTCCCAGCGCCTGCCCCATCAGCGTCGAAGCGGCAATCCCCATTCCGGCCCCCGGCATAAAGGAAAGTGATTCTATGGAAAGGCCGATTTGGTGGGCCGCGTACGCGGTGGTACCGTAGGAGATTATAAAGCTGGAGTAGAACAGCTGGCCGCTTTGGTGGGCAATCCGTTCAAGTGCTACCGGCCAGCCGATGCTCCAGATTCTGCCAAACAACGCGATATCGGGATTGCCGAACGTCAGAATCCGCTTTCGAAACATCTGGAACAGCAGATAAACAAACCCGAAAAATTCTGACGTGTTGATGGCAATGGCCGCACCATCAATGCCCAGCGCTGGCATGCCAAACTTTCCGTAAATCAGCGGCCAGGCCAGCAACACATGGAGGATATTAACCAGAATAATCGCTTCCATCGGGGTGCGGGTATCGCCGGTCCCATGCATGATTGCAGAGAGCAGATTCAAGCCGGTAGTCCAGACCATCCAGGTAAAAACCAGCCGGATATATCCTGACGCGAGGATCTGGACGTCGGCCCCGGCTCCCATCAAAGCAGCAACATGTTCCCCCCAAACTGCTCCAAACGCCGAACAGACAGCCGTCATGACGATGCAGGCAAGGCAGCCGACAAAAGCCGCCCTCCCGGCATCCTCGCGCTGTCCCCCTCCCCAGAGGTGGGCAATTACGACCGTGACCCCGGTGGAAAGCCCCCAGAAGACTGTCATGGTGGCAAACATCAGCAACTGGCCAAGACCGGTGGCAGCAATGGCGGCCGCACCCAGGCCTCCGGTCAGAAAAATGTCGACAATTGCAACCAGACGTTGAAACAAAGATGAAAGCAGGACAGGAGTTGAGAGGCGGAATACATTTCGACGGATGGAAACGGGCTTTGATGAAATGAGCGAAGTAAAAACCATGCTCACCGGTATGACGCAGATGACCGGCGAATGTCAACCGGCAAAACAAACTAATGTACACACTACGGCATATAATTCAATAACGAGAGCTGGGATAATTTCGCCGTTACTGAAAGGGAAGCCTCATAAGCCATCTTTTGATTTGAAAGCTCGACCCCCAGTCTGGCGTAATCAACTTCCTGAATGTTGGTGGTGATACTGAGCAGCGTGTTCTTGTTGTTCTCATTGAGCGTTGCCATGTTGTCAAGCCGCGTCGTTCGTGAGAGAATATCGCTGGTTGCTGCACTTAACTGCTTAGCTCCGCCTTCAATGTTCTGATTGGCTGTTACCATATTTGCCACATTGGTCGGAGTCGCGAGGTCACCAACGGCAGCAATAAGATCATCAAATGTTTGCATGACATCAACCGTTCCGTATGTTGGCGGTATTCCTGCGGGAGTTGTAGTCCCCTTCAGCAAACGGTCGCCGGTTACACTGATGGCCTGACTGGTGTTATTGGCAATTTCAACTGCTAACTGAGCGCTATCACCAGCGTAATTGTTGTTGGCATTGCTGAATGGGGGGCCGAGGTTGTTGGCTCCACCGAAAACGTATTGATCCCCATATTGACTGTTGGCAGCGTCAATCAGCTGTTTTTTCAATTCGACGAGCTGATCATGGGCGCTCTGGCGGATATTTGGATCGGTACTGCCGTTGTTCATCTTGGCAGCCACATTTCTGGCCTGATACACCACATCGGTCAGCCCTTGCAAAGCAGTACCGGTAAATTTCAGCCACGACGTGGCCTTGGTATTATTACTGGCATACTGGTCGTATGCTTTAAGTTTATCTCCGATATCCAATAGCAATCTGCCGGAGATAGGATCATCACTGGGTTGACTGACCATCTGTCCTGCTGACACCAGATTCTGCAGCTTATCAAGTCTGGCCTGCCCTTGTTGAAGATTGTAGACCGCATTATTGGCGGTCATATTCTGAGTAATACGCATGGCGTTTTCTCCTTCTGCTAACGGATCATGCCCATGGCAACATCCATCATATCGGTAACTGTTGATACAATTTTCGCCGATGCCTGATAGGCACGCTGGTATTTCATCAGGTTGGTAAGTTCCTCATCGAGCGATACGGCCGAATTGGAATCCCGGAGCGTTGTCAATTGTTTTACAAAGGCTTCATCCTGGGTAACCGTGGTTTTGCTCGATTGCACATCCAGCCCGACCGAGCTGACAAAACTGCTGTAGTAACTGTTGAAGGTTACCGACCCGATTTTGGCAACGGCGGCTGTCGTACTGTTCTGCAGTTTGGCCATCGCCAAGGCATTACTGTTGTCACCGGGCAACGCCGCAGGCGGAGCATTTGGATTAGCACCAGCGGCAGCTATCAGACGAGTACTGTTAAGTGCCGGGTTTATGGCGATTGTTGCTGCGTCGGTAACCGGACTGAAAAATGCGATGCCAGCCGTTGCGTTCAGGTCAAATCCGGCCTGATGCTGCGTGTTGACTGCAGTGGCTATGCCGTTTGCCAGATCGTCAACTTTTTTTAGATAGCCGGGAATAATGGTATCTCGCAGATTGATGGTGGCACCAAGTTGTCCTTTGGTCGGCTGAGGTGCCAGAATCACAGCGCCAGCCCCCCCCGCCGGATTAAGATACACATCCGATTTTGTTCCGTTAACCACCAACGAAAATGCGCCCGCCGTCGATCCGGTAACCAGTGCAGGGGTCCCGGTTTCATTGAGTTTCACATCAGTCGTGCCGTCACTGTTTTCAGTAAAGGTAATACCGATCTTCGTGGAAAGATCCCGTATCAACTGATCACGCTGATCCTTCAGTTCATTGGGATTGCCGTTAAGTGTCTGGGTGGTCTTGATCTGGTCGTTGATGCTGGCGATGTTGGTCAGAATTTTGTTGATACCGTCCGTCAAAGGTGTGAGTGCCGCATTCTGGAGGCTGATGCTGTCGGTGAGACTTTTGCTGACGGAATGAAAATTATCAACCAGAACCTGCGCCCGGGTCAGCACCACCTGTCGCTCGGAGGTCCCGGCCGGATTAAGAGTCAAATCCTGCCAGGCACCGAAAAACTTGGATACCGCCGTCCCGATACCATCATTGGCAATATCGTTGAAGGACGGCTCCAACTGTTGGAGTACCGTCGACTTTGTCGTGTCAAAGCCTTGCGACGTCTGGGCGTTGACTATTTGCTGCTGAAGGAGACTATCGTAGTAACGTTCGACGGTCGCAATCTGGACTCCGCTGCCGATGGCAAAGCCGTTGTGACTCGTCGGAATTGCACTTTCGAGAACAACCCGCTGCCGCGAGTACCCTGGCGTATTGACATTGGCAATATTTTGTGAGGTAACCTCACTGGCCACCTGGAATGCCCTCAAACCACTACTACCAACTGTCATGGCTGCAGAAATACCCATCTCAGGCCTCCCTGTTCACCAGCATGGCGCCGGCCGACCGGCGCTGATAACTGCCGGAAGCCCCGTAAAAGCTGGATTGGTTTATCATGCGGGAAATAAGGTCCAGGGACGTTGCCACCGAGTCTGCAAAACATTCCGCAATCTCTCGATTCAGGTCGGATACCTGTCGTACCCGTGCCACCAGGCCGAATAATTTTTCCTGCCTCACGAGCAGCTCCCGGTTCCCTCGGGCAGCCATTTGCTGTGCAATCGTCTTTAACATCGATTTTGAAGCAAGTCCTTCGCGGACAGCCACGTCAGAGATTGCTTTCTGCAGGGCAGTGGAATTTAGATTGATCTTGGCAATCAATTCCTCCTTCAGCCTGTCAGAATCGGACATTGCAGCAGTGTCCACCGAGCTCATCTGGGTGGTCTCGCGCCCGAGAACTACCAACAGTTCGCTTAATAATTGCTCGTGCTGCGATATTACATTCAGCAGATTTTTAAGTTCCATGGCAGTTACTCCAGCTACTCTGTAACATCAATTGATGGGACGTTTATGGGTGCACGCTTACGGCTTTCCTGGCGGATAATATCCTTCTCGATAATCTTTGCCAACCCTAAACCGGCTCCCCGCTTGACCGAGGCATTGGCGTATTCCTGATCAAGGAGCGAGCGGTACACTTCTTCTCCATGCCCGCCACCGGTCAGCTTGTCCTTGCCAACGGTTGATCGCATGGACTTCATCATCATTCCGACAAACAGTGCCTCAAAATCCTGAGAAACCTTTTTTGCCTCTGCACGCTGTTTCTCGGTCAGCACCGATGCCCCGCGTGCCTGCTGCTGAAGCATACGGACTTTCCCGGCAGCGTTACCGGAAACATCGGGCATTGTCGGAGAAATCAGTGATTCCATGATACGCTCATCGTCATAATTTCGTTGAACATTGAGTATTAAATGATTGAAAGATCAGCTTGCAACGCCCCGGCAGCCTTGACAGCCTGCAGTATGCTGATCAGGTCGCGCGGCGTCACTCCCAGCAGATTCAGAGCCCGCACCACGTCACCGATACTGGCCCCTTCCGGCATCAGCATCAGTCGCTTTTCGCTCTCTTCCACCTTCACATCGGTCTTGGGGGTGACCTTGGTTTCCCCGGCCTTGGCAAGCGCCGCTGGCTGCGATACCTGAGGCGTTTCCTTGATAACCAGGGAGAGGCTGCCGTGGGTAATCGCCACGGTTGATATGCGCACACTTTCGCCCATCACAATGGTGCCGGTGCGCTCATTCAGCACAACCTTGGCCTGCACGTCCGGCCTGACTTCCAGGCGCTCAAGGGATGCAACGAACTCGACCGCACGCTGTGCGTAAATCTCAGGTATCGTCAGGGTTACTGAACCGGGGTCGCTACTGACGGCAACCGGACCCTTGAATTTATCATTGATGACGTCAACGATTCGGGCGGCCGTAGTAAAATCCGCGACGTTCAGGTTCAGGCGCAGCACCGATTTTCCGGTCAGTGTATTGGGCAGTTCCCGCTCGACCAGCGCCCCGCCCGGCACACGCCCGGCTGTCGGATGGTTTTTCTGGCTGCTGCTTCCCTGGCCGCCAAAGGCAAATGAGTTGGTCAAAATTGACCCCTGAGCCACGGCATACACCTGGCTGTCTGCCCCCTTCAACGGCGCCATCAGCAACGTGCCCCCGGCTATGCTTTTGGCATCGCCGATTGAGGAAACCAGTACATCAAGACGATTTCCCTGCTTTGCAAAGGGGGGGAGCGTAGCTGTCACCATGACGGCGGCAACGTTTTTGATCTTGATGTCACTGACAGATGTGGTTATTCCCATACGCTCAAGCATATTGACCACCGACTGGGTCTGCATCTTGGCCTGGTCGCTGTCCCCGCTCCCGTTAAGTCCCACAACCAGCCCGTACCCCATCAACTGGTTGTCACGCACTCCTTCAAAGGAAGCGATGTCCTTAATGCGGATCGCATGAGCAGCGGTTGAATAAATGGACGATATGAGCAGCAGACAGAAAACAATGGTTGTAACTCTCATGATGTTCACCCTATTTCGTAAAGGCCGGCGGACAGAAACGGTCAGAACGGCCATACCTTATCGACTACGTTCATCAGCCAGCCAGGACCCTGCCGGTCGGAAACGATGCCGCGCCCGGAGTAACTGATTCTCGCATCGGCGATATTGGTGGAGGCGACCGTGTTGTTCGCCGTGATGTCGCGGGAACGGACTGTTCCCTCCAGGATGATCTCCTGGTCTTCGTTGTTGACCCTGATATTGCGGCGCCCTTCTATGAACATATTACCGTTGGGAAATACGTCGATAACCCTTGCAGCAATGGTGGCGTTCAGGTTTTCCTGGCGTGATGTAGAACCGGAGCCTTTGTAGGTTGAATCGACGCTGGCATTGATCAGCTTTGACAGGTCGCCGATGTTGTTTTTCAGCAGCCCGACTTTTTCAAGTCCCATGAAATTTGGAATCCCCGCGTTGAGCGTTGTTCCCCGGGAAGTGTCGGTTTTGGCCGCTTTGGATGCGCTGGCGGTTTCCGTGATGACAATAGTTACGATATCACCCCGCCGGCGCGCCTTGAAGTCTTCAAACACACTACCGGATGACGCCTGCCAGATGGAGCCGCTTGAATAATCCGCAACCGGGCGCTGGACTTGGTCGTCAATTCCGCTTGCTCTGACACGGGTTTTTTCTACCGCACAACCACACAATGCCGTAGCTATTGCCAGCAGAACAATGATTTTCATGGTTGCTCTCCTGTTCACGAACACCATCAGAACGCCACCCTGACGGTCGTGCCGCTGATAACCCTGGCCGGGATTTCCTTGAGGGAATTCAGGTTCTGAACCGAAATCATATCGCCCTCAGCACCTGAATTACGGGCTTTTCCTGCCACTGAGACCTTGATAATATCGTTTTCGGCGACAATGGTAACCATCTGTCCCGATTTGACCAACGGCACTTTTTCAATCTGATTGGCAAGCACCGGCTGATTGGATCTCAGCGTCAGGCGGGCCCGTTTGCCAACGATATCGTCGAACGAGCGAACTGCCTTCAATGACGCGTTTGATATCTCCCGCTTCTGAAAAACAACGTCGCCGGCTGTTATGATCTCATCACGCTCAATTTGCCGCAGTGGAACCACCATGTCGGTCAACGCTTCCACATCAACCCGCAGCGAAATATTCCCCACCACCCGGCCATCAAGCCTGGCATACAGCGTGAGGTTGATGCTCCCCCACCCTTCCCACTGCTGTGGGGCAACCACCTCGTAATCAAGCTTTCCTTCGGGAAGTGAGAGTTTACCGTTAATGGTCAAACGTTTGACACGGGCCTCCCACCCCAGCCCGGCTATCTTGGAGCGGACGTAGCTGTCCACTGCAGCCTGAATTTCCTGGTCTCGCGCGGCGCGTGTAGCTGTCGGCTGAGCAGCCTGGCAGACCAGCGGTATCAGTAGCAGCGCGCAGCAGATTGTCAAAAAAATAGTTTTCATGGTATCAAGTCCGCCCGTCACATTACCTTCTCAGATTGTTTGCCGTCTGCAGCATTTCATCCGAAGCCTGAACCGCTTTTGAGTTGACCTCATACGCACGCTGACCGACAATCATATTGACCATCTCCTCGGCAATGTTCACGTTGCTCATTTCAAGCATCCCCTGGGCTACCGTCCCGATACCGTTCTGCCCCGGAGTGCCGCTGGTGGCTGTTCCCGAAGAGTCGGTCGGAAGGTAGATGTTTTTACCCTGGCTCGAAAGACCGGCCGGGTTGGCAAACGTAGCCAGCTGAATATTTCCCACCGTCGTAGCGGCGCTCTGGCCTGCCTGCTGGACAGAAACGGTGCCGTCACTTCCGATATTTATCTTGGTGGCATTACTTGGAATAGTAATCGACGGAGAAAGCGGATTGCCATCAGATGTCACAATCTGCCCGGTGCTGTCACGCTTGAAGGCTCCTGCCCGAGAATATCCGGTAGTGCCATCGGGAAGCGTAATGGCAAAGAAACCATCCCCTTCGATTGCCATATCCAGCTCATTGCCGGTCTGGGTAAAATCACCGGCGTTAAAAATCTTGGAGACCGCCGCCAGGCGGGTGCCGAGACCGATTTGAATGCCGGTGGGCACCTGGGTGGCATTCGTAGCAGGTGAACCGGTAGACTTCAGGTTCTGATACATCAGATCTTGAAAGTCCGCCCGGCTGCGCTTGAAACCGGTGGTATTGACGTTAGCCAGGTTGTTGGCAATGACGTCGATGCTTTTTTGCTGCCCCTGCATGCCGGAAGCGGCCGTCCATAGCGCGCGTATCATATTAGACTCCTTGCATTCTGATTTTGTCTGGCAATATTAAAAGTAAAAGTTAGACTCTGCCAATTTCGTTGGCTGCCTTGGTGGCCATATCGTCATACCCCTTGATGACCTTGGAGCATGCTTCAAAATAGCGGTTAGTCTCGATCATCTGAATCATTTCAGAAATGCTCTCCACATTGGAACCCTCGAGATGCGCCTGCTGGACGGCTGCCGTGCCGGGCTGGGTCGCTTCCTGCGGATTTACCGGAACAAACAGTGCGTTGGCCGTCTTTGTCAGATTATAGGGTTTCTGGAAATCCACCACATTCAAAGCTCCGACGGCGGTACCGTCAACCATTATAGCACCTTTGCCATCAATCTCGACCCGGCTCCCCTGAATACGGACGTTCCCTCCACCCTGAGCCTGCAACGGTAGTCCGTCCTGTGTAACCAGAGTGCCGTCAGCCGACAGGCGGAAGTTTCCCTGACGGGTATATGCGGTACCATCCGGAGTCGTCACGGCAAAGAAGCCATCCCCGTCAAGTGAAACATCCAGCGGGTTTCCGGTCTGCCTGCTCATACCGCTCGCAAAATCGATAAACACGTTTTCCTTCTGCAGGATCGGGTCGGCGGTTGTACTCTGGGGTACCTGCGGCTGAGGAGTGGCACTTGCCAGCAGTCCTTCAAACGAGATTCGGTCTTTTTTGAACCCGATTGTGTTGGCATTAGCCAGATTGTTACTGATAATATCGAGACGCTTCATTGACGCCAGACTTCCCGAAACCGCCGCATACATGCCACTGTTCATACCGTACTCCTCCCTTCTCCCCACATTCTAGATTTTGTGGAGCCTGAGGCGCCCGCGCAGCCTCACCATTGCCTGACTGATCAGCTGAGAAATGCGTGATTCCGTAAGTCCCAGCATCTCACCGATCTCCTTCAGATTGAAGTCCTCGTTATAGTAAAGTGTTACCGCAAGCCGTTCCTTTTCCGGCAACCCGTCAATCGCCTTACCGAGCGCCTCTGCCAGCTGCATCGTCATGACCTGCTGCTGCGGATTCTTCGCATCACTTTCACAGAGCACATCGGCCAGACAGAGCGGGTTTCCGTCTTCACCCTCCCAGCTGTCTTCGAGACTGATGAAGGTGAATACGTGGACGTCGTCAAGCAGCTCATAATACTCATCAAGGCTTATTGACAGTGCCGATGCAACCTCTTCGCTGCTGGGATTGCGCCCCAAAACATGCTCAAGTCTGCGCAACGCCTGCTCAAGCCGTTTGTACTTCTCGCGCATCAGGCGGCTGAGAACATCATACGAGCGAAGTTCATCCAGGATTGTCCCCCGGATATGCTGTTCCGCGAAAGTTTTAAAGAGCACGCCCCGCGAGCTGTCAAAACGGTCTGCTGCATGGATCAGGCCAATCATGGCGGCGCTGGTCAAATCCTGCAGATCAATATGCTGCGGCAGCTGAAGCGCCATTCTGCTTACCAGATAGCGAACCAGCGGAATATGATCAAGGATCAGCTGCTCTCGGTCATAATTTTGACTTTTGTCAGCTCCGCTCTTTCTGGCAGCGCACATCGTTCAGTTTCCCCCGGAGCTGTCCAACATCCGCCTGAAAAAAAACTGAATGTTACCCTTGAGCCTGGTGCTGCGTTTATTCTCGATAACCCTTCGCGCAAGCGTTGTGAAGCAGTTGGCAGCATCGGAATCAGGAAATATTTCCATTAGTGCCTTCTGCCGCTTGACCGCTTCGACTATTTTTTCATCCTTGACAACGCAGCCGAGGTAATCGAGAGAGATGTCAAGAAACCGACCCGCCACGGTGGCAAGCTTTCTAAAAACCTCAAGTGCATCGGCACTGTCTTTGGCCATATTGACCAACACCTTGAAGTGATGTTCGGAATAGCGCGTTGCCAGCAGCTTGATAATGGCGTAAGCGTCGGTAATCGAGGTAGGTTCCGGGGTCACCACCACAAAAATTTCCTGCGCAGCCACAGTAAAATAGGTGACATTTTCAGATATTCCGGCTTCCGTATCCACGATCAGAATGTCGAAATGCTCTTCAAGCATATCCAGTTCATCCAGCAGTTTCAGCTTCTCATGCTGTCCCAGACTGGTCATTTCCTGCACGCCCGAACCAGCAGGAATAATTTTGATGCCAGCCGGGCCGTCGATCAGGATATCCATGATCCCCTTGTCGCCGTTGAGGACATCGTTCAGATTATATGCGGGCGAGAGTCCCAACAGCACATCCAGATTTCCCAGCCCCAGGTCGGCATCAATCAGCAGCACTTTCTTGCCCTGAGCGGACAGGGCGATGGCAAGATTGGCAACCACGTTGCTTTTTCCAACGCCCCCTTTACCACTCGTCACGGAAATAACGCGTATCCCCTGCTGGTCAGCAAGCCTGGCCGGAACCGGACTCTCACTCTGTCGCCCCTTTTTGGCGTTGTGCGCCATCTGGCGAAGGGTATCGGCCTGGTCGCCTGTCCCTGGAACGGCACTCATACTCCCTCCTCGCGCACAATCATATCAGCCAGCCTGGCGGGCGTGGCAACTTCGATATCTTCAGGAACCCTTTGGCCGGTCGTGAAGTATGCTATTGGCAATTCATCATTCATCAATAGATTGACCATGTTTCCGCAACTCTCGCTCTCATCCAGTTTCGTGAAAATCACATTACCGATTCTAAAAATGCTGAACCGCTTCAATATCTCCTCAAGCTCGCGGTCCTTGGTGGTTGCCGAAAGACAGAGATAAATCTCGATCGGGGTTTTCTGTTCGAGGAAACTTTTCATTTCATTCAGCTTTTCCTTATCTTTGTGACTGCGGCCAGCGGTGTCGATTACGATCAGATCACAGTCGGCATGCTTCTCGACCGCCTTTTCAAGCTCTCTGGGGGTTGAAACCACATCCAGCGAGATCCCCATGATCCGCGAGTAGGTTTTGAGCTGTTCGACCGCTCCGACCCTGAAAATATCCATCGTGATCATGGCTACTTTCTTGCCACCGTTAAATGCACTCATGGCGGCCAGCTTGGCCGTAGTTGTTGTTTTGCCGACGCCGGTCGGGCCTACAAGGGCAATAACGCGGGGAATGCCGGTTTCAAACCTCAGCGGCGCGGCAAACGATATCAGACGGTCGAGCGTTTCACGCAGATGAGCCTTGCTGTTGCGGTCTGCCCTCCCCGGAGAGGATGTGTCCAGTTCTCTGCGAATCCTGTCAACCACAGCCGGCGATACCCCGTTCGCCAGCAGTTCCCTGACAAGAGAAGTTTCATTTTCACCATGTTGTAAACCGCCATGCGGGGTGCTCCCCCCAACAACATCGGCCGCCGGCCACTGTACCGTCCGGGCCGTCCCCTCCTGACTCTTGGTCAGGGTGGTCAGCAGCATCCTTTTGATCTCTTCCAGTTCTGCACTCGGAATTTTGTCAAGATTGAAGCCGCTCTCCCGCAGATCAACAGCCGCTGCTTCAGTGCCGGACGACCTTCCATGCCCCCCCTTTTCCTGGCGACGGGTCAGGACATCGACTTTCTCGCGCAAGTCTTTCAGTTCACGGGCAAGCGGCGCCAGCATCGACTTTTCCATCTCCTCCCGGGCAGTGGCCTCACGGGCCCTGGGTTCCCGCACGACAGGAGGGATTGAAGCGGGAGGCACCGTCCGGGCCGGTTCCACGGCGGCTGTCACACGGTACATATCTGAACTGAAAAGGCCCATTACACCACCGGCCTTCTCTTTTTTTGTTGAAAGGATCATGGCATCGTTGCCAAGCTCAGACTTGACCATCCGCAACGCTTCGGCCATGCTTGGGGCCTGAAAGGTTTTAACCAGCATGTAGGCTTACCATCCCGAGTGATTGAATTTTTATATTCTGCGGAATTTCGTTATGCGACAGCACCGCCATATGGGGCACAAAACGCTCAATGAGCTTGCGTACGTGCCGCCGGATTGAGGGTGAAGCCAGCAACACCGGCTGCGCCCCACTCGCGCCGAAACGATCAGACATGTTCCGGACGGACGTGATAATCTGCTGTGCCGTTGCCGGTTCGAGTGCCAGATAGCTCCCCTGGTCGGAGGGCTGTATCGCCTCGGCGATCAGGTCTTCAACTTCGCGGTCGATGGTGGCCAGGTAGAGGGCATCCTCATCGAGTTTGTACTGGTCAACGATAAAACGCCCCAACCCCTGACGGACGAACTCCGTCAACACGTCAGGATCCTTGGTAAGCGAGGCATAGTCCGCCATACTCTCCAGAATTGTCCGCATGTCGCGGATCGACACCCCTTCTTTGAGCAGATTTTTGATCACACGCAACACGGTTCCCAGATTCAGCAGCCCCGGAATCAGCTCGTCCACCACTTTGGGAGCGCTGGTAGCCACACTGTCGAGCAGCTGCTGCAGCTCCTGCCGTCCAACCAGTTCGTGAGAATAACGTTTGATGATCTCGCTGATATGGGTAGCCACGACAGTCGTGCTGTCAACCACGGTGTAGCCATTGATCTGAGCCTGGTCGCGTTCTTCGCTGCGAATCCAGACCGCCGGCAGGCCAAATACCGGTTCCTTGGTGGTAACGCCGTGAATCGTCGAAATTACCGCACCGGAATCCATGGCGAGATACTGGCCGGTCAGTTCACTGCCACCCACCCGAGCGCCACGGATGAGCAGGTTGTATTCGTATGGTTTAAGCTGCAGGTTGTCGTGAATGTGAATCGGCGGAACAACAAAACCCATTTTCTGAGCGGTCTGACTCCTGATGGAGCGGATGCGTTCGAGCAGTTCGCCATCCTGCGAGGCATCAACCATCGGAACCAGTCCGTATCCGACTTCAAGTTCCAGCACATCCAGCGGTCGAATGTTTGATGCCTGATCAATCGACTCGTCCTCCGCCGCTGCAGCAACCGCAGCAGCTTCAGCCATTGCAGCTTCAGCCTCCTGGTCCGGCTTGGAACGGGCCATCTTGCCGATCAGGTAGGTAATGCCGGAAAGCAGCAGGAACGCAAAATGCGGCAGCCCCGGAATCATGGCAAACAGGAAAAGCACACCCGATGATACAAAAAATGCTTTGGGATAATTGAGGAACTGCCCGGTCAGTTCCTGGCCGAAGCTGTTTTCATCGGCCGAACGGGTAACCAGGATACCGGCGGCTGTTGATATGATCAGGGCAGGAATCTGGGCCACCAGACCTTCACCGATGGTCAGCAGCGTGTAGTTGGTAAGGGCATTCATAATCGGCATTCCCTGCTGCCAGATACCGATTATCAATCCGCCGAAGATATTTATCAGCACAATCATGATGCCGGCAACGGCATCACCGCGGACGAACTTGCTGGCACCATCCATGGAACCATAAAAGTCAGCTTCACGGGCTATCTTGAGCCGGCGTGCCTTGGCCTCTTTGTCGGTGATCAGACCAGCCGAAAGATCAGCATCAATGGCCATCTGCTTACCCGGCATGGCATCCAGGGTAAAACGTGCAGCGACCTCTGCCACGCGACCGGCGCCTTTGGTGATAACCACAAAATTGATGATAACCAGTATCAGGAAGATAACAGCGCCGACAATATAGTTGCCGCCGACCACAAACTGCCCGAACGCCTTGATGACGGCTCCCGCCGATTCAGCTCCCTCGCTGCCGTGGAGGAGAATCAGGCGGGTGGAGGCAATGTTCAGAGCCAGCCTGAAGAGTGTTGTAACAAGCAGAACAGACGGGAACACCGAAAAGTCGAGCGGCTGATCCGTATAGAGACAGATCAGCAGAATCGAGAGGGCGATCGTGATGTTGGCGGCCAGAAACAGGTCAAGAAAAAAGGCCGGTAGAGGAATGATCATCAGCGCCAGGATCCCGATCAGGGCCACAGCTACGTAGATATCAGAATTTTTCCGGGGACCGCTTATTCCTATGGCTTCAACCGCTCCGTTTGCCATCTCGTTATATGCCCTGTCTGTGCGTAGAATGTGAGTCGGGCGAGCATTTGCATTTTTAGTGCCTTTTTGAAATACTACACACAACTATCAGATTTTATAGTTAAATTTAGAATATCGCTGCCCAAATTCACAAACCGGAGCTGAACGACAGTAATGACAAAAGCTTGAAAAGTCATTTTTTTGACCGTACCATAAGGTATGCATTCGAGCCACCACAGCGATGCTCAGCTGCATCTTGCTTTGCCCTGGTGGATCGTGTATTGTGATTCGCAATTCGGGCCCCGCCACCATCCGGGTGTATCTGACAGACAAGGAGTCGAACCATGGCAA
Organism: Desulfuromonadales bacterium; assembly: GCA_037129245.1. Classification (GTDB taxonomy): domain Bacteria; phylum Desulfobacterota; class Desulfuromonadia; order Geobacterales; family Pseudopelobacteraceae; genus JACRCG01. The sequence goes on along the minus strand of JBAXVE010000001.1, from coordinate 66,646 downwards.
GTCTTAACAAGGTTATGCTGATCGGAAACCTGGGCAAAGATCCCGAAGTTCGTTACACCGCTTCCGGGCAGGCCGTTGCAAGCTTCTCACTGGCTACCAGTGACAAATTTAAGGGGAAATCGGGAGAGATGGAGGAGCGCACCGAATGGCACAACATTACCCTGTGGGGAAAGCTGGCCGAAATAGCCGGCGAGTACCTCTCCAAAGGAAAGACTGTCTATATTGAAGGACGCCTGCAGACACGAAAGTGGCAGGACAAAAGCGGCAATGACCGATATACCACCGATATTGTCGGCGACAGAATGCAGATGCTCTCGCCGAAGGGTGAGGGACGCCGCGGCGGCGATTCGGCATCTGAGCCTGCACGCAGTTCTTACGAAGAACCCCCGTTCCAGGATGACGACATCCCCTTCTGAGATTTGAACAGAGCAGGCTGGTCGCTATGTCCGGACAGCCTGCTCGATCCCTTCTGCTAATACTTCATAGCGCAGTCCGGTTCCCAGTAGCTCCATCATTTTTAAATTGTCAACAATCCGCGTTTCCCTCACATAAGAAAGCATGAGCGGCGACATGACCCGACCTGCCTCTTCAAGTGTCACCTGCGGTTGGCGCGGCAGTCCCAGCGCGTCGGCACATGCGTTAAAATAATGGGTCATGCTGGTCGGCTGACCATCACTCACGTTGAAAATATCTCCGTGTACCCCTTTTTCGGCAGCGGCAACGCACACCATCGCCAGATCATCCGCATGTATCCGGTTACTTGGCCCCGACTCATCCTCCCGTAACAGGGGTTGCCCCTGACTGATCTGCATCAACGGAAGCCGCCCCGGTCCGTAGATGCCGCTTACCCGCAGAATAACAACCGGCACACCGTTGAGCCCACCGTAGCGACGGAAGGTGGCCTCAGCATCGAGACGGCGCTTCCCCATGGCCGATGCCGGGTGAGTGGGTGAGTCCTCCGTGACTACTCCCCCCGAGACTTCGGAGTAGACCGACGTGGCACTCATGTAGATGATTTTAGACGGCCGTTCACCACACGACAGGGCTTCGATAAAGTTTGCCGCCCGGGTGTCTCGTGTCCCGCCGCCCGGCGGTGGAACCAGGTAATAGGCCGTATTTCCGGCAACCGGGAGACGAGGTATCGAACTTGCGTCATCCAGTGAAACGGCAACTGTGTCATAACCTGCCTGACTCAACTTCTCCCTGCGCTCCGGCGACCGCACTACGCAGCTGACATGACATCCCTGCTCATGAAATATCCGGGCGAGCCGTTCACCGATATAGCCGCAACCGGCAATGAATACTTTTTTCACTTACTGCGCCCCCCTTCTGGATCAGTCCGGGCCCAGGATCGACATTCTGCCACAAACGTCGGCGCAATTGAGCAGTTGGATCCAAAATGCAGGTGTATATATGAGGCAAGACAGGTGCGCACCCGGAAACCTTCCTGCTCAAGTTCGACCCCGTTCCGGGATACCCGATAGGCCCGCTCGACCGTCTGCGGCATTGCGTCTATTTCTGAATAATGAAATTCATGTCCTCGATGCACCGCCCCGGCAGCACCAATTATGACGTTTTCTGTCAGCGCAACCTGCCGGTACCCGAGCGCTTTGCGGTATTGCAACATCCTGCAACGCACCGGAAATAACCCTACAAAATCGGCTGCCGGATTATGTTGACCGTCAATACCTTCGGTAAGGTACACAAACCCGCCACATTCCGCGTAGACCGGCATACCGGATTCCACGGCACCCCTGATTGACGACTTCATACTTTCGTTGTCGGCCAACTGTCGGGCGTACAGTTCTGGATAGCCCCCCGGTAGATAGACCCCCTGAATAGTATCCGGCAGCGCCTGGTCGATAAGCGGCGAGAAGAAAACAAGCTCCGCTCCTGCCTCCCGCAACAGCCGCAGATTATCCTCATACATGAAACAGAAGGCGGCATCGCGGGCCACGGCGATGCAAATCCCTCCTCCATTGGGAGAGAGCGAAAAGACTTTACCCCCCTTCGTGAAAGGGTACCCTCTGGGGCATAAAGGGCCAGGGGGGATTTGCAGCTGACTCAGCCGATCCAGTTCCAGGCAGCGTTCAGCCATATCCGCCAGCTGCCCGATAAATTCGTCAGAAAGTGGATTATCCTCTATTGTTGTCAGGCCGAGATGACGCGACGGTATCACCAGCGACTCGTCACGCGGGACACAGCCCAAGAGCGCAATTTCCGGCAGATGTTCGGCCATCACCGCCCGCAACAGCGCCGCGTGCGAATCACTGCCGACATTGTTGAAAATAACACCGGCCAGCCGCACCTGCGGATCAAAACCGGCGAAGCCCTTGACCAGAGCCGCCGCGCTGGCCGCCATGCCGCGCGCATTAACAACCAAAACTACCGGCGCTCCGGTTATGGCAGCAATCTGGGCAGTGCTGCCTTTCATGGTGGCGCTGCCCAAGCCATCGAAGAGTCCCATGGCTCCCTCGATGACAGCGATTGTCTGATCTTTCAGACCAGTCCGACTTGTCAGACTTGTCTGAAAGCTTGTAAGAACGAACTCCTCAGGGCACATCCAGCCATCAAGATTGATCGAAGCGTTGCCGGTCACCGCCCGGTGATAGCCGGGATCGATGAAGTCCGGCCCGCATTTGAACGGCGCCACGACAATGCCGCGCCTCACCAGCGCTGCCATGATCGCCAGGCTGACAGTGGTCTTGCCGCTGCCGCTCTGGGGAGCAGCTATCAGAAAACCGCACATTGACGTCACCGTAACGCCCTCCTGGTTCCACCATACTGGAAAAACGCTATCAGATGAAACTCCTCTTTGTCATACCCTTTGGGGAATCCACCCACCGGCCCGATGGCCCGCAGGGTGCGCAGCACCTCTTCATCAAGAATCCGTGCTCCTGAGCTTTCCAACTGGCGGATACCGGTGATCTCACCCCGCCGGTTGAACGTGATCCGTACCGGCGTAATCCCTTCGATACCGCGCATGGCGGCTTCCTGGGGATAGCGCCAGACACCGTAAACAGCCCCCTCAAAACGGCGCAGGAAAGAACCGAATTGAATGTCGTCGCTGTTAAGAAAGCGGGTATCACCTTCGGCGATGTCCTTCTCAAACTTCTTGCGGTAACTTTCCTCCAACTGCGCCATCCGTCCAGCTGACGGGAACACCTGCGGTTGTGACTGGGCCGATGAAAGTGGCCTCGGTTTCAGCAGGCTGTCTGCCGACGACCCGGGTGCAACCTGGGGTAACGGCTGCCGAATGCTGCGCTGAGTCGATGAATTGCCGGGTGACGCTTCGCGCGGTTGACCGGTTTCAGCAGGAGCCACCTTCTGCCCTCCATCGCGCTCGGCGTTACCCGGCGGAGCCGTTTCCCGTGGGACACGAACACGACGCTCAGAGTGGCGCTCGGTCTGCAGCTGAGACTTCTGCTGCAGTTCCGGTATCTGCTGCAGATCAATAAAAACAGGATCGGTGGGTGCTTTCTTCGGCTGCGGCAGATAGTACAGTGCAGCAAAGCCCCCGACGTGCAGCAGCAGGGAAACAATTACCATCAGCAGAAAAGATTTTTCAATGTACTGATCGGACATGGGATAGGGGTGGCTGTCAGCCCGCAGGAGCTGCCTGGACGATTTCCTGAATATAGCTGCGAGACGGTTCCTCAGCCTGCTGAGAGGTTTCAGTGCGCAGGAACGCCAGTATTTCCTTCAGACTGGCAAGTATGTTGTGTTCTCCTTTGGGGAATTCCCTGGGGTCCAGTTCCAGCGTAACGGTGCTTTGATAGTCAGTCGAACGGAGATGGTTCAAAAAGCGTATCAACGGCAGGATGCCGTGCCCAGGGAGCAGGTGTTCACGCCCGTGACCGTAATCGGAGAAATGAATATTGCGGATTCTCCCTGATTCGTAGCAGAGGAAAAAATCGTTGATGAAGCTGGTCTTGCCCGAACCCATATGGGTGCAGTCAAACGTCATGAACAGATTGTGCTCGCGAATGAAATCGACCATTCGCTGGGTGTTCGAAAGCACATGGGGATTAATCTTCCACGATCCGATCCACGGCATGTTTTCGATTGTTACCGTTACTTTGCCACCCATTCCGAGCTCTTTCTGAAAATCGTGAATACTGTAGAGCCAGCGCCAGAACGCGACCTCAAAACCCATCCAGGAGGGGGGGTGAAAATTCACCAGCGGAATGTCACACTCGGCGGCAAGTTCAATCGACATTTTGAGCGAATCGACCGGGCCGCCCCATCCGTCCAGCGGCATGAACGGCGCATGGATGGAGTGGATGGTGACCGTCTCCTGCAGCGATCTGACCAGCCGGCCGGCATTCACTTTCTGGAAATCCTGGTTGATGATCAGCTCCACGCCGTCATACCCGGCTTCCGACGCCAGCTCTACCGCTCTTTTGAGTGGCAGGGTAAACAGACTCCCGGTGGAAAGAGAGATAATCATCGTTCCGGTTTCCTCACTGCGCGTCGCTGAAAATCCATCAGTTTTCCGGACATTCGTGGACTTCCTTGATCACAAAACGCTGGATGGCCGCAGATGGTGGAGCGGTCAGGAGCGATACCGCAATCATGACGATCATCACCAGCGGTGCGCCGATGAAGGCAGATGATGTGTATGGGAAAAGTTTTGCAATCATCGGCAACGAGCCACCAAGCAGAAATGAAGAAAAACTGATCAGTAATCCCAGCAGCATGCCGCTGATGACGCCGGCGGCATTGGCCCTCGGCCACCAGATACCCAGCAGGAAGGCGGGGAATATGGTATTTCCGGCCAGGGCAAAGGCAAACGCTGCAATTTCGGCAATCATGCCCCACGGCCGGAAGGTCAGGAACATCACGACGGCAGCCAATACCAGAAAGGCCCCTTTGGCAACGTAGAGCTTGTCCCGGTCCGTTGCTCCGGAACGGATAAGACGCGGGTAAATGTCATATGAGAACGATGCCGATCCGGTCATCAACAGTCCTGCGGTCGTAGAAAATGCGGCATTCATGGCACCGGCCGCCAGCAGACCGACCGCCCACAACGGCAGCCCCCCCAGACCGGCTGCTGAGAGCACGATCATATCGGCGGCATCCGGGCCACCCGCGTTGAGCGTCAGGCCGTTACGCGCTTCAAAGAGCCGCGCCAGCACACCATAGGCCGGTGACGACCAGTAAATCAGGGCTATGAAGAACAGCCCCCAGACCACCCCCCAGCGGGCATCGCGAATGGCCGGTACCATGTAAAACCGGGACAGGACATGGGGCAGACCGGCTGTGCCGAACATCAGAGTGAAACAGAGTGCCAGCCACTCAAAGAGAGTTGTGCCGGCAAACGGCTCGGACCAGAAATAGCCGAACTGCTGCTGCAGTTCTCCGATGGCCGCACCGTAACCGAACTGGGGGAGAACCCAGAAATAGCCGAGTTTCCTGTTCAGGAGCATCAGCGGAAAAATGAAGGTGATGATCAGAACGAAATACTGCAGTTTCTGGTTGCGGGTGACGCCCAGGGCGCCAGAAACGACGACGAACGACACGACCAGTGAAGTTCCCACGATGACCGCAGGGGTGTAGGCAATGCCGAACAGCCAGGAGACCAGCAGCGCTATGCCGCGAAACTGGGCAACGCAGTAAATCACCGAAATAATCATGGAAATAAGCGCTGCCAGAATCCGGGCCGTATCGGATTCGTAGCGAAAGCCGACAAAATCCGGGGTGGTGTATTTGCCGAAGCGCCTGATCTGAGTTGCCATCAGTACCAGCAGCAGTACGTAGCCACCGGTCCAGCCGACAACGTAGGCCATGGCAAAATACCCTTTAAGGTAGAACACTCCCGCGAGACCGAGAAAACTGGCAGCACTCATCCAGTTGCTGGCAATCCCCGCCCCGATACCGGCCCGTCCGGTGTTACCGCCGCCGAATCCGTACTCAGCAGCCTGCTTGGTGCGATTGCCCAATCCGGACAGAATAAAGAGGGCAAACATAGCCGCCACTATGGCCAGCGGTACAACCTGCAGCATCCCGTACGCCATAGTTATCCGTCCTCCCCGTCATCGGTCTTTATCCGAAAGCGGTATGAGCCTTCCGTAGATTGTACGGTATGTCTGTCCATCCAGATATTGAAGATAATACCCAGGATGATGAACCAGAGCGGCAGCAACTGGCCACTCAGCCAGAACTGAATCGGAAGATTAAAAAAGGTCAGGTCGGTCAGCAACAGTTCAGAATAGTTAACTTCCAGCATGTACGCAAAGAGCTGAAATCCCACGATAGCCAGCAGCCAGCCAGCCAGAATGCGCCTGATAACGCGGACCTCAGCCTGCATGGTGTCGCCGCGCGGATTGAAAAAGCTGATAGTGTCGTTTGAAGCAGGTTTGTCCATGATGCCCTCATCAAGTTATTTGTTCTCTGTTTTGAGGTGGTGAACGTAATAAATCTGCTGCCCCAGATCAAGGAAACGGCGCATGTATTTTGATACCGGATAGCCCTCCAAAACATGGCGATAGCCATCCGGTGCCAACTGATTGGCGAACCCGGGTTGAACGGACATGAAGCCGGCAACATCCAGACCGTAGTCAACAAAATCGGTCGCAAAGTAGAAATCGGCTTCCGGCCGCATGAACTGTGACAGATAGGCGACAAACTCCGTATTAACAAGACGGCGTTTCCTGTGGCGCAGCTTGGGCCAGGGATCAGGGCAGTTGATGACCACCATCTGCAGTGATTCATTCGCAACGCAGGCATCAATGAAACCGCGTGCCTCGGCCCGTATCACCCGCACATTTTCCAGACCGGCTTTGTCAATCCGCTTGCAGGTTTTGATGCACCCCTTGTTGTAATAATCGAGGGCAATGAAATTGAGGCCGGGGTGTAAGGCTGCCATCTGTACGGTGAAATCGCCGACACCGCAGCCGATCTCAAGCGCCAGAGGGTTGCCGTTACAGAAAACCTCATCCCAGCGGAGAGCCGGTTCTCCGCTCTCCCACGGCAGAAACGACGGCGAACTGTTCGGAATCAACATAACCCTGACCTTCCGGAATAAATTGTGGAAGAGTAGCACAGATTGCGGACGTGGGGGAGGGATTTTTGGGGGTTGTGGCCACAGCTTATTTTTTGACTTTCACACTCCGTCATGCTAGAAAAGACCACTTTATCCGGTAGCATATAACCATTACCATCGACATTCCAGAATTTATACAGGAGGCATCAATGAACCATTTTCAGTACAAAGGGAACGAGCTCTTCGCCGAAGAGGTTGCCCTCAAAGATATCGCGGCCCAGGTCGGCACTCCCTTTTACGCCTATTCCCACGCCACGCTCACCCGCCATTTCACCGCTTTCGATCAGGCGTTCGCCGGTGTGCCCCACACCATCTGTTACTCGGTCAAGGCCAACTCAACCCAATCGGTGCTCAAGACCTTCATCAACCTCGGTGGCGGTGTAGACATCGTCTCCGGCGGCGAGCTGTACCGCGCCCTCAAAGCGGGCGTTGACCCGAAAAAAGTGGTGTATTCCGGCGTCGGCAAGAAAGATGACGAGATCGAGTATGCTCTCACCACCGGCATCCTGATGTTCAATGTGGAGTCGGAGCAGGAGTTGAGCCGCATCAGCGAAATCGCCTCGCGCGTGGGGAAAAAGGCAGGCATTGCCATCCGCGTCAACCCGGACGTTGACCCCGGCACCCACCCCTACATAACCACCGGCCTGAAAAACGCCAAATTCGGCATCACTATCGAGCGTGCAATGGAAGAGTATACCCGTGCAGCTACCCTGCCGGGTATCGACGTAATCGGCATCGACATGCACATCGGCTCTCAGCTGACAAAGGTAAATCCGTTCGTCGATTCTATCGAGAAACTGAAAATCATGATCGCAAAACTTCGCGGCCAGGGAATTGATCTGAAGTACTTTGACTGCGGCGGCGGCCTGGGAATCCAGTACAACGACGAAGAGCCGCCGTTGCCAGCCGACTACGGCAAGGAGATTGTCGCCGCGACGAAAGATCTCGGCATGCATCTCGTTTTTGAACCGGGGCGCAACCTGGTCGGCAATGCCGGTATACTGGTAGCAAAGACCCTCTACACCAAGTCCCGCGACGACAAGAATTTCATCATGATCGACGCCGGTATGAACGACTTGGCCCGCCCTGCCCTGTATGACTCCTATCACGGCGTCCAGGCGGTCAACAAAAATCAGGACGGCATGATAGTGGCCGACATCGTCGGGCCGATCTGCGAATCAGGCGACTTCCTGGTCAAGGGGCGTGAAGTGCCGATGTTCAAGCAGGACGACCTGGTGGCTTTCATGTCAGCCGGCGCCTACGGTTTCGCCATGTCCAGCTCCTACAACAGCCGTCCCCGCGTGGCCGAAGTTATGGTAAAGGGAAATACGTTCGAAGTAATCCGCGAGCGTGAGACCATTGAAGATCTGATAAAGGGTGAAAAGATCGCATCGTTTTTGTAAATTCAATCACGGAGGTACGTCATGCTGAAGAACTGGCTTGCTGTAATTGCTCTCACGGCAGCGTTTGGTCTGCCATCTGCGGCACTGGCGGCCGAAAAAAAACAGGCAGACAAAAAGGGGGGGCACGTTCTGTTCGAAGTTGAGCAGGACGGCAGAATCGGATTTATTGATACCACCGGTAAGGTCGTGGTTTTTCCCCAGTTTAAAAAAGCGCGTGGGAATTTCACGGAAGGTTTCGTCCGGGTTGAACAGGACGGCCGCTGGGGTTATCTGGAAAACACCGGGCGCCTGATTACCCCCCGCTACGATGATAACGATGATTTTTCTGAAGGGCTCGCCAGGGTCAAAGTCAATAAACAGTGGGCCTATATCGACCGTTCCGGCAAGGAAGTCATTGCACCCCGTTTTGAGGATGCCGGGGAGTTCCGCGAAGGCCTGGCCAAAGTTCGTCTCGACGACCGCTGGGGCTATATCGACCGAACCGGAAAACTGATTATTGAACCGCGCTATAAGGACGCCGACAGTTTCTACGACGGATTGGCCAGGGTCAAGATGGAGAGCAAGTGGGGCTACATCGACCACAACGGCAAACTGATCATCGAGCCGCGGTTCTCGGACGCCGACAATTTCAAGAACGGTCTTGCCAGAATCAAGGTAGATCGCAAAATGGGCTATGTTAACAAAAAGGGGACATCGGTCTGGCAGGAAAAATAGCCGCCGGACTGGACAAAAGATCTGTTCAAACATCCTGTATGAGGAGGCAGTATATGTTCAAAGGAAGCATCGTCGCCATCGTAACACCGTTCAGTAACGGCGCAGTTGATGAGAAGAAACTGCGTGAGCTGGTGGATTTCCAGATCGAGAACGGCACCGATGCCATTGTGGCCTGCGGCACCACCGGCGAATCCTCCACACTCGACTACGACGAGCATATGGACGTGGTCAGGATCGTTTTTGAGCAGTCTGCCGGCAGGGTTCCGGTCATCGCCGGCACCGGATCAAACTCCACCGCCGAAGCCATTGAACTGACCCAGAAGGCCAAGGAAATGGGCGTAGCCGGTGTGCTGCTGGTAACCCCCTACTACAACAAACCGACCCAGGAAGGGCTCTACCGCCACTACATGGCAATCGCCGATGCCGTCGAGATCCCCCAGATCCTCTACAACGTACCGGGTCGCACCGGCGTCAATCTGCTCCCCGAAACCGTAGCCCGCCTGGCGCCGCACAGGAACATTGTAGCCATCAAGGAGGCCACCGGCTCCCTGCAGCAGGCATCAGAAGTTATGGCGCTTTGCGGTGACAAAATTGACGTGCTTTCCGGTGACGACTTCATTACCTTTCCGATGATGGCCTGCGGCGCCAAAGGAGTTATTTCAGTGCTGGCCAACATCATGCCAAAAGCCGTCGGCGACCTGACCGATGCCTTCTTCGCCGGCGACTTGGCAAAAGCCCGCCAGTTGCACCTGGATACGCTCAAAATTGGCAACGCCATGTTCATCGAGAGCAACCCGATCCCGGTCAAGACCGCCCTCGGGCTGATGGGCAAATGTTCGGACGAGGTGCGCCTGCCGTTGTGCGAGATGAGTGCGGGCAACAAGGCCAAACTGGAAGCGATTCTCAAAGAATACAAACTTATCAAATAACACAGAGCAACGAAGCAACGGAGAAACCATGTACAGTACAATCTCCGTTGCTCAGTTGCTCCGTGTTTCAAAGAGGATCTATCATGATTAAAATAGCAGTCTGCGGTGCTGCCGGACGTATGGGGCAGCGCATCATCGTTGCAGTAAAAGAAGCCGGCTGCACCATCTCCGGTGCCCTGGAGCGTCCGGGTCACGAACTGGTGGGACAGGATGCCGGCCTGATAGCCGGCTGTGGATCTCTGGGTGTCGCCATCTCCGACGACCTGAACAAGGTGGTGGAAGGATGTGACGTCCTGATCGACTTCACCACCCCCAAGGTGTCGCTGAAGAATCTGGAGGTCTGCGGCCTCAAGAAAAAGTCCATTGTCATCGGTTCTACCGGCTTTACACCTGAAGAACGTACCCTGGCAGCCGAGCTTGCGAAGGACATCCCGGTGGTGCTGGCCCCCAACATGAGCGTCGGAGTCAACGTCTGCTTCAAGGTTTTGAAGGACATGGCCAAGACTCTGGGTGACGACTTCGATGTGGAAATAGTCGAGCTTCATCACAACAAAAAAAAGGATGCCCCTTCCGGTACCGCCGTCCGTATGGGCGAAGTTGTGGCCGAGGCACTGGGGCGTGATTACAACAAGGTGGCCCGCTGCAGCCGAGAAGGGATCATCGGCGAGCGTACTCCTGAAGAGATCGGCATGCAGACCGTGCGTGGCGGCGACATCATCGGCGAGCACACGGTCTACTTCATTGGCCAGGGGGAGCGCATTGAAATTTCGCATCGCGCCATGACCCGCGACATGTTCTCCCGCGGCTCGGTCCGCGCTGCCAAATGGGTTGTTGGCAAGGCGCCTGGACTTTACGACATGCAGGATGTTTTGGGTCTAAAATAACAACTTTATTTTCACCACGGTAAATTCTTTCTGGAGGATTTCTGTAATGGCAAAAATCAACGACAACTACCTCAAACTCAAAGCCGGCTACCTGTTCCCCGAGATCGGCCGCCGCGTGCGCGAATTCGCCGCCGCCAACCCTGACGCCAGGGTCATCCGCCTCGGCATCGGCGACGTCACCCGTCCGCTGGCACCGGCCGTGCTCAAGGCCTTCCACGACGCCGTGGACGATCTTGCCACCACCGATAGGTTCGCCGGCTACGGCCCGGAGCAGGGCTACGACTGGCTTATCAACGCCATCATCGAGAAATCCTACACGCCACTCGGTGTATCTTTAAAGACCGAGGAGATGTTCATCTCCGACGGTTCCAAGTGCGACTGCGCCAACATTCTGGACATCTTCGCCCTGGACAATGTAGTAGCCATCGGCGACCCGGTCTACCCGGTCTACAACGACACCAACGTCATGATCGGCCGCACCGGCGAGGCCGACGACAAGGGCTACTACGCCAACGTGGTCTACATGCCCTGCAACGAGGCCAACGGTTTCATCCCGTCGCTCCCGACCCAGAAGGTGGACATCATCTATCTCTGCTTCCCCAACAACCCGACCGGCACCGTGGCCAGCAAGGCCGAGCTGAAGAAGTGGGTCGACTACGCCAACGCCAACGACGCAGTGATCTTCTTCGACGCCGCCTACGAGGCCTTCATCACCAACCCGGAGATCCCGCACTCTATCTACGAGATCGAAGGGGCCAAGAAGTGCGCCATCGAGTTCCGCTCCTTCTCCAAGACCGCCGGCTTCACCGGCGTCCGCTGCGGCCTGGTGGTCGTGCCGGAAGAGGTCATGGGCACCACCAGCACCGGCGAGCGCTACAGCTTCAACAAGCTCTGGCTGCGCCGCACCACCACCAAGTTCAACGGCGCCTCCTACCCGGTCCAGCGCGCCGCCACCGCGGTGTACTCCGACGAGGGGTGGAAGCAGACCAGGGAGATCATCGACTATTATATGGAGAACGCCCGCATCATCCGTGAAGGTCTGAGGGAAGTCGGCGTCACCTGTTTCGGCGGCGTGGATGCCCCCTACATCTGGCTCAAGACCCCGGGCAACCTGACCAGTTGGGAGTTCTTCGACAAGCTGCTCAATGAGTGCAACGTGGTCGGTACTCCCGGCAGCGGCTTCGGCCCCAGCGGGGAAGGCTACTTCCGGTTATCGGCCTTCGGGCATCGCGAGAATGTGATTGAGGCGGTGGAGAGGATAAAGAAAAATTTGAAGTAGTTTCAAACAGAGAAGGGCGGCCGGCGAGACGCCCTTTTTTAATGTCCATCTTTATGTGCTGAAAGGAAAACCGGTGTGGCGCAGAATGATCCCTGGACAATTCTTAAAATTCTCACCTGGACCAGGGAGTATCTGACTTCCAAAGGAGTAGAGAATGCCCGGCTGGAAGCGGAGTGGATGCTGTGTGCCGTGTGCGGGCTTGACCGGGTGGGTCTCTATCTCAATTTTGACCGGCCACTGGCAGAGACCGAACTGACCGGTTATCGCGGCATGGTCAGCCGGAGAGGGAAACGCGAGCCGCTGCAGCACATACTTGGAAGTCAGGAGTTCTGCGGGCTGGATTTCTACGTTACGGCCGATGTGCTGATTCCTCGGCACGACACCGAGGTTCTTGTCGCCGAAGCACTCAAGCGGGCCCCGGATGCAACTGCGGTGCTTGACATGGGCACCGGTAGCGGCTGTATCGCCGTGGCACTGAAAAAACAGCTGCCGCAGGCTGCCATGACGGCAACTGATATTTCCAGCGCGGCGCTTGCAATTGCAGCACGGAATGCCGAACGACATGGCGCCCGTATAGAATTTCTGCAAGGCTCACTTTTTTCTCCGCTGGCCGGCCGGTGTTTTGACCTGGTCGTCTCCAACCCCCCCTACATCCCGACAAAGGATATTCCTCTGTTGCAGCCCGAAGTGAGGGACTTTGATCCCCTGACCGCCCTCGATGGCGGCACTGACGGGCTTGACTGCTACCGGGCGCTGATACCCGCAGCACCTGAATATCTCACCCCACTCGGCTGGCTGATCGTTGAGGTAGGCATCGACCAGGCGGGAGAAGTTGCGGAGTTCTTTATCTCGGCGGGGAACTACGTGAAGCCTGTCGTAATTGACGACTCAAACTGTATAGGCCGGGTGGTGGCTGCACAGAAGAGGCATTAACAAGGAGAAACCATGAATCATGATGAAGCGACTGCACTGCTGGCCGAAGCCGACCTGCTGGTCAGCGAGGCAGAAATTGGCCACGCTATCAACCGTATGGCTGCCGAGATCACCGACCAATTATGCGACACCACCCCGGTAGCGATGTGCGTCATGAACGGCGGCCTGATTTTTGCGGGACGTCTGCTGACAAAACTCCCGTTTCCACTGGAAGTGGACTATGTCCAGGCCACTCGCTACGGTCAGCAGACGCGCGGCGAGAGTCTTAAATGGCGTGTCAAGCCGCAACTTGACCTGTGCGGCAGGACGGTGCTGCTGCTGGACGACATCCTGGACGAAGGTGTCACCCTGGGCGCCATTGCCGACTTCTGCAGAGAGCAGGGTGCGCGCGACGTATTGATGGCCGTGCTGATCGAAAAACTGCACCTGCGCAAGGTGATTCCAGGATTGCGGGCCGATTTCAGCGGATTCGAGGTCGGCGATCGTTTTGTTTTCGGCTGTGGCCTGGATTACAAAGGCTACTGGCGCAACGCGCCGGCTATCTACGCCGTAAAGCATCTGTAAAAATCGATGCGCGGCAATTGTATCATGATGATTTTTCTGCTATTACTGCCGGCGATATTTTGTATAACCCACCCTGCATAGCGGACGATTGAGAACATGGGCCGATTATTTCATTTTATAACGATTCTTCTGTGCGCCATACTGCTGGCTCCTCTACAGGCGACCGCTGCCAAAAAGAAGCCCACAGCCAAGGCCGCCTTCAGCGGGCAGACATCGGCGCTTTCACGCCCGCTGGCCATCCTTGCCGAGATGAAACACTGGTCAAACCCCGATTACACCCGCGTCTCACTGGAGTTGGACCGCGATGTCACCTGGGAGGCGCATCAGCTCGGTTCGGGTGCACCCGGTAAGGGAGGGAGAATTTACATCGACCTGAAGCGCACCCGCCTGGGTAGTTCTGTCAAGGAGATGACCATCGGCGACGGCTTGTTGAAGGGGGCCCGGGTCGGCCAGTACCGGCCTGATGTCGTGAGGGTGGTGCTTGATACTGAAAACATAAAAGATTACAAGATATTTCCGATCTCGGAACCGGCGAGGCTGATTATCGACGTCAGGGGGTCGCATCGCACCGAAATCGCCAGGCTTGAAGAGGCAATCAGCGCGCTGCCGGAGAAAGTGGCTGAGCCGAAGCATGAAGAACCGGCCGCTGCTGCTGAAAAGAAGGCCAAACCAGCCCGGAAGCCGCTCATCTCGAAAATACGACGAGTTGTGGTTGATCCCGGACACGGAGGGCATGATCCGGGTGCGGTCGGTCCCAGCGGCTTGCAGGAAAAGGACGTGGTACTGGCAATCGGGATCAGGCTGCGGGAGTTGTTGAAGGAAGAGCTGGGGCTGGATGTGGTCATGACCCGCTCGACCGACGTATTTATTCCACTTGAAGAGCGCACTGCCATTGCCAATAAAGTCGGCGCCGACCTGTTTCTTTCGGTACACGCCAATGCCGCCCCCAACCGTTCGGCGGCCGGGATCGAGACCTACTACCTCAACCTGGCAAAGACCGAGAAGGCTGCCCAGCTGGCTGCCAAGGAGAACGGCACATCATTAGAGAAGGTCAGTGTGCTGCAGGCGATTCTGTTTGACCTGATGGCCAACTACAAACTGAACGACTCGGCCCATCTGGCCGAAGAGGTTCAAAAATCGCTCCACAAGAAAATCCGTGCCCGCTACGCGGATACCAAAAATCTGGGGGTCAAGCAGGGACCGTTCTATGTCCTGGTAGGCGCTACCATGCCGAGTATCCTGGTCGAAACCGCCTTTCTCAGTAACGCCACCGAAGAGTCGCGCATGAAAGATCCGGCCTACCTGGGTATCACCGCCGACGGGATACTTGAAGGGGTACGCAGCTACATCAGCAGCCTCAAATAAGCGGTTCACGCAATGCTTTGGCGATGGTAAACCGCTCCACAGACGCTTTCATGCCGGATTGCCTGAGATAGAGAGCGTTCACGGACACCAGCAGGGTGTTCAACGTGTCCAGATCGATAACGTGTGTTCCCGGAATCGGCTGGCCGTCTCCCCGATTGAGCGGACAGCAGTCGCTTGTGCGCTCCTCCTGGTCACTGTAGACGATCGGCAGCCCGTGGGTTCTGCAGATAATCGGGCGGGCAGCGTACAGCAGGCATTGCCGGTTAAAAAGCAGAGGACATCGCTCCCCGTTGTCATGTGCCGAGACATGCTCCTGAATTTCGATACGCCGGTCGCAGGACAGCGAGGCCAGCTCATGGCGCAGTGCGGCTGCTTCTACCGGAAAGATGGTTATAGCGGTGCAGCAACTGCTGCAGCCGGCTCTGCAGGTGATTTGTTCAGCGAGAGCCGTTTCAATAGCCCTGCAGAGTGCATCTACCCTGACTAGCAGGTGCCGGTAATTTTCGAGCGGGTGTGACATGGGTTTTGAGGTATCACAGAAGCTGCGGGATGAAAAGAACATTTACACTGACGGTACACGTTTGGATTTCACCTGATGGGGGCGCAACGATGAAGATACTGATAGTGGACGATGACCTGTTAAGTCGTGAAATTCTGAACGACATACTGACGCCGTTCGGTTCATGCCTCCTGGCGAAAAACGGCCAGGAGGCGGTGGACTGTTTTACGGCGGCCCGTGAACAGGGTGCCCCCTTTGACGTTATCTGCCTTGATTTCATCATGCCGGTTATGGATGGTGTACAGGCCCGCAAACATATCCGCCAGATCGAGCAGGATGCCGGGACAGCTCTTCAGGATGCGGTCAAAATCATCATGATTTCATCTATGAGCGATTTGGAGCTGATCATGATGGGCTTTGATCCCGTCTGTGATGCATATACCCTGAAACCGTTCGATGTCGATCAACTGATGGGAATTTTCGCTGGATTCGGGTTCCAGGCTGCCGGTAGGTGACGGCGATGACAGTTTTTGCCGCCAGTGATTTCTATAAGCCGGTTTCGACCGAATGCCTGTTTGTAGGTCTGTTTCCCAGCCTGGCACTCTATCTTCGCCGCGACAACGGCAACTTCATCCTGTACAAGCCGGAGGGGATAGAACTCAGCGAGCTGGACCGGGAACGCTTCAGAAAAAACGGGACCGGTTTTGTGTACGTCAGAACCGGGGACGCCGAGCAGATTAACAGCTATCTTGAGGAGAACCTCGGACATATTCTGGAACGCGAAGACATCGAGGGTGAGACCAAAGGGTATGTTCTTTCACAGGTTCTGGTCAATTATATCAGCGAAATATTCAAAAGCCCCGACCGGGTTGCAGACATCGGGCGATGCCTGGAACTGCTGCAACACATAACCACCAGCGGAATCGACGAATTTTCAATTTTCCGCTCGCTCAAAAACGCCTCTGACGGCACGTACAAGGTGTTCACCCACTCGGTCGACGTCGCAATTCTCTCGCTGATCACCCACAATGCAATTTTTGCCAAATCCTCCGAGGAACTTACTGCCGTCTTCATGGGAGCGCTCTTCCATGATATCGGGCTTAGCTTCCTCCCCAGCAATATCGTGGACGGGCCGATGGCCTATTCGGATATCGATTACTCGATGATGAAACTGCACCCCCAGAAAGGGTATAGCTTTCTCTGTGAGCCATGGAAGGACGACTACGAAATTGCCCTGGATGTCATCCGCTATCATCATGAGAAATTCGATGGCAGCGGCTATCCTCAAGGGATCTCCGGCGCACGTATTCCACCCTGCGCCCAGATCGTCTCAATTTGCGACGTCTACAGTTCCCTCACCTTCGACCGGCCGTTCCGCGCAGCCACATCGCCCGAGAAAACCCTCGAAATCATGAGCAACGAATCGTATATCTTCAACAGGGAGTTTTTTGCAATATTCAGGAAGATAATTCTGGAGCATCAGGCAACGCTTGAGTAGCGGGGATGCCACCCCCTAACCGTTCAGCAGTTTTACGGTCACCTGCCCGTCGGTGTAATAGTCAATGATGTTGTAACAGCCGTAACTCTGCTCGATGTTGAACATCCGGTTGAGCGGTGCGCCGATGGCCTTCAGCAGGATAACCCGGTTCACCCCCCCGTGGGCGACAACCAGAACATCCTCCCCCCGATGGCGCTCGATGATCTCATCAATAACCGGAATGACGCGCGCTTCGACGTCAAGCAGATTCTCTCCCTGCGGGACCCGGTAATTAACGAGGTCGGCCAGGCGGGCCTGCCACTCATCGGGCCAGCTTTTCTGTATCTCCTGCCAGGTCAACCCTTCCCAGATACCGATGTTCAATTCGCGCAGTTCGCTGCGCCGGTACGTTTCAACTCCCAGATCACCGCAGATGATCTCCGCCCCGGCCGTGCAGCGGATGAGATCACTGCTGTAGCAGGCGGCGAGCGAAACCCCCGAAAGACGATTCTTCAGTGAGTGATACTGCTCAATGCCGGCAGCGGTGAGCGCAACATCGGTCTGACCGTTGTAACGCGGCTGATCATGGCCGATCACCTGGCCGTGGCGGATAAGGTGGAGGCGGGTTCGCGGCGTCACAGGCGGAATCGCTGTACCTGATGCTGGAGCTCCTCCGCATTCTGACTGAGACGTGATGCGGCGGCGGCCGTGGCGTGAGCCCCGCTGGCGGTGTCGCAGACAACGTCGTTTATCTGATGCATATTGTTTGATATCTCGCCGGTCACGGCGGTCTGCTCTTCGGCTGCAGACGCTATCTGATTGACCTGAGTTGCCACTTCGCTGGTCTGGGCCAGAATTTCCTCCAGCGCATCGCCCGAACGCGCCGTCTCAGCTGTGCCGGCATCAACCGTACGCACCCCCGCCTCCATGACAGCGACGGCATTTCTGGTATCCTTCTGAATGGTTTTGATCATCTCGCTGATTTCCTTGGTTGCCCTGGTCGTGCGTTCTGCCAGGTTGCGCACCTCATCGGCCACCACAGCAAAGCCGCGCCCCTGCTCGCCGGCACGGGCCGCTTCAATGGCGGCATTCAACGCCAGCAGGTTGGTCTGATCGGCAATATCCTCAATCGTGCCGACGATGGTACCGATCTGATCGCTGCGGGAACCCAGGGTGTCGATAGTTCTGGCCGTATCACGCACATTGTCGGCAATCTGCCCCATGATGGCAATGGTGGCAGAAACAACGGCGGCACCGTTCTGCGCAGATGCAGTGGCTTTCCTGGCTGCATCCGCAACCAGCTGGCAGTTATGGGAAATTTCACGGGACGTGGCTGACATTTCTTCTCCAACCGTTGCCACGGTACCCGCCTGGGCGGCCACTTCCTCGGCGCCGGTAGCGATCTGCTCCGACGTACAGGTCAGATGAGCGGCTGCCGCGTTCAGCGCAACGGCACTGCCGGAAAATGCGGTGATTGTGGTGTGCAGCGAATCAATGAACTCATTCATATTGCGGGCCATTCTGCCGATTTCATCATCGGATGTGACAGTAATACGCTTGGTCAAGTCTCCCTGCACCATCGCTTCTATGACAGCCACCGTTCCTCTGATGGGGGTCATGATCATACGGTTAACCATGTAGCTGATCAGAATTGCGGCTGCGAACGAAATCACCAGCGCCGCAGTCAGGACGGTCATTACTTTCCTGCCTGAAGCGGTTGAATCCTTCTGACTCTTGTTGTTCAGAGATGCTTCCAGAGCGATAAAATCGTCAACCCTTTTGTTCAATCGCGAGTACTCCTCGTCGGCCTGTTCCATATACATGGTGGCAGCGTTGACATCCGACTGCAGCATGTCAAGCATATCCAGGGCATCCTTGGCGTATTCAGTAAACGACTTTTGAATTGATACGACGATTTTCTTCTCCTCATCGTTCAGCAACGGGTCGGCGAGCATCCCCTTGAGCGAGGCGGCAGTTTTATCCAAAGTGGTTTTGATCTGTTTTGACCCATCCTCAAGTCTTTTCGAGTCGAATCCAGCACGGGAAAAGCCGACCAGACGGTACATGGCGGTGTGGATAGTGCCGACGTTGTCGGATATTCCTCCGGCTTTGGCGTCGTTGGCTATCCGTACGGAATTTATCTCGTGGATAGTAGCCTGCTGCATGCGAATGCCCCACAGCGAAACTCCTCCCGAAATGGTCATGAACACCAGACAGATCAGGGGCGAGATAAACAGCTTACTGCTCAGATTGAGGCGCAGAAAAGGATTGTACATGGTCATTTACTCCGAAACGTGCTTGTTTTCATCCTGACCGAATTATTTATACACGCCGCCGCAGATGACATATTTATCGTCTGCTTTCTCGCAGTAGGTCTGCTTGGGATGAATTTTTCTGGTCAGCGGATCAGTAAACTTATAATCCTGCCAGAAGCTCCCCTTTGACTTGGCCAGCTCGACCCGCTCCTTGACAAACGCCTTGCCGTCAGGATCCTTGATGCCGATCAGATCCTTGCCGGCCTGCTTGGCGTTCTGGCCGTGGGCAACGCATTTACCGTTCATGTCGTATACCACGATGTACAGATCCTTGCTGACAAAGGCGGTACTGGGGGCGGTGAAGTCACTAAAAGTCTTATCACCGTTTTTCTTGTAATGAGTCACCGCTTTTTTTACCATAGCTTCGGCCTCTTTTTTGGTCGCCCGATCTTCCGCCACGGCCAATACAGCTGAGCAGAGAAGTCCACCTATAATCGCCGCCGTCACACATTTACCGATCATCGTCCTGTCCTCCTGAATATGAATATTTACTGCATTGAGTCAAGATGCCGAATGTTCGCCGCATTGCTCCGCCAAAATATCCAGCAGTTTAAGAAGCGTCGCAGAGCTTTCTGTCATTTCTGCACAAAAACCTGCCGCCGCCCGGTGATCGCTGCGATTGCTGGCAAGCACCGCCTGGGCGGCCAAATCATGTACTCTGGCATGGGGTGCGTCGATCTCCCGGAATGCACTCACTGTTCCGCAGAGTGCAGTGCCCTTCTCCTGGTACCATCTGCCAAACGCGCAGGTACGATGAGTCGGCAGTGTCTGGGCGTTCATCACTGTTGTGCCGTCGAGATGCGCCTTGATCTTGCCGATAAAGACTAGGTGAGCACTACGCGCCTTGGCCAGGATGAGTTCCACATTCTCTTCAATTTTAAACGACGTCAGCATGTCATGCAGCGATTCGACAGAGTCGATCAGCGTGTTTGCCGCTACCGTAGATTCTCGTGTTTCCCTGGTGGTGGTGCGGATTATCTCGGTAATCTGGTGCAAGGTCTGGGAGATCTCACCGGTTGTGGCACTCTGCTGCTCCGTAGCAGTGGCAATCTGGTTGATCTGCATGGCCACATCACTGATCTGCAACAGTATTTCCCGCAGGGCAGCGCCTGACTTTATCGACTCCTCCATGCCGTTTTCAACCTGATGCACTCCCTGCTCCATGGTGACAACCGCCCCCCTGGTCTCTTTCTGCATGAAAGTGATCATGGTACCGATTTCGTGCGTGGCACGGGCGGTTCGTACGGCCAGCGCTCGAACCTCATCTGCAACGACAGCAAAACCACGCCCCTGGTCACCAGCGCGGGCCGCTTCAATGGCGGCATTCAGGGCCAGCAGGTTGGTCTGGTCGGCAATGTCTTCAATCGTACCGATGATGGTGCCGATCTGCTCCGAGCGTCTTCCCAGCTCTTCAATCCTGACCGCTGACTCTTGCACCTTCTCCGCTATCTTGCCCATTGCCGCCACCGATTTCTCAACGATGGTCGCACCGTTCTCAGCCGAAACAGTGGCATGGCGGGCGGCATCAGCTGCCAGGTGACAGTTTCGGGAGATGTCTGCCGATGTGGAGGCCATCTCTTCACCGGCAGTTGCCGCCATGACTACCTGACGGGAAATATTCTCGGCACCTTCGGCTATCAGTGCTGAGCTGCCATGAAGCTGGTGGGCGCTATCGGATACCTGCACTGAAGTGGCCGTTACCTGAGACACGATGGAGTGGACATTGCGGAGAAAATGGTTGGACCAGCGACTGATGACGGATAACTCGTCACTGCCGGTCTCATTCAATCTTCTGGTAAGATCCCCCTCGCCCTCAGCCAGATCCTTGAAGCGCAGAATCAGCTCATTAAACGATCCCTTCAGGATCTTCCAGAATAAGAACAGCAGCACGTTGACAAGAATAATGGTTAGAATCAAAGCATTGAGTGTGAGGTAAAAATTTTTGTTTACAAACGAATCAAGGCTGGAGCGCTCGTTTTTCATTTCCTGCTCGATGCCATCCTGTGTAGCCAGTAACAAAGCCTTGACCTCACGCCAGCGCGGGGTTTCCTTCTGCACCAGCATGCTGACAGCTTCGCTCTGTTGCCCCGCTTTGACCAGTTTTATGATGTCGTCCCGAATAACGGCATTTTCGTTGTTCATCGTTGCCAGCGCGTCAAGTTTTCTGCCGTGCTCTTTCATAGTGGCGGCAAGGGTGGTTGCCTTTTTGTGGAGCACGGAAAATTCTTTGGTAGCCTTACCGTAATTGGCAACCGCCTTCTCATCGGCGGGGTTGAGGATGATGTTTCTCAGCGCCTGTTCAACCTGCAGCCCCTGGCTGTGGAGTTCGCTCACCACCAGTGCCAGGGAGTGGTAGGTGTCGGCAAATGTTGCAAAGCGCGCCCTCGTCCCCGCCATACTGCGCCAGGAAATCAGTATGGACAGCGCCAGCAGCGTGGAAATCAATACCCCGAAAATGCAGCATTTCCATGTCAGACTTATCTTCCTGAAAAATGGCACTGACCTGCTCCTTAAACTGCGTGAACTCTGCCGGAAATAGTAGCTTATTTTCATAAGAATGCAAGGCGTAAAGCAGAAACGCCGAAATGCCAGTTTTGGCTTGTATCCATGCCTTCTGCTATGTAATAATTCGCCAGTTTTTGACCATCATTATTGCAGTTCAATGAGGCGGATATGGCTTCACTTACCATTGTCGGAAGCGGTCCAGGCGCTGTCGGTCATCTGACCGAAGCGGCTCGTCAGGCCATACGTTCCTCCTCCGTCATTGTCGGTTACGACAGTTACATCGAACATCTGCAGCCGCTTATGGAGGGGAAAGAGGTTGTTGCCAGCGGAATGATGCAGGAAGTTCAGCGCTGCCGTGAAGCAATCCGCCGCTCCCTCGCCGGCGAAGCCGTGACGCTGATTTCAGGCGGCGATGCCGGAATCTACGGCATGGCCGGCCTGGTATTTGAACTGCTCGAAGCCGATGCCAGAATCGATCCCGCTTCTCCGCAGCCCGAGGTACAGGTGATTCCGGGTATTTCCGCCATCCAGGCCGGGGCCGCGTTGCTTGGTGCGCCGTTAATGCACGATTTTGCCGTTATTTCACTATCGGATTTACTGACCCCCTGGGAGCTGATCAGGAAACGGCTGGATGCAGCCGCCCGCGCCGACTTTGTTATTTCAATCTTCAACCCCCGCAGCAAGAGCCGTGTCACGCAGCTGAGAGAAGCTCGGGACATCATACAGGCCCATCGGCAACCCGACACTCCGGTCGGCATCGTGCGCAACGCCAGTCGCACCGGGGAGAAGGTTGTCGTTACGACGCTTGAAAATCTTCTTGAGCATGATATCGACATGACCTGCGTCATTTTTGTCGGTAACAGCAGCAGCTTTGTTGACCACCAGGGACGGCTGGTAACACCGCGAGGATATTCCGGCAAGTACGGCACAGCTGCACAACCAGTGGAAACAGTAACTGACCAGGAGCCGTTGTCGCAGCCGGGAGCGGTCATGTTCTGTGGGACCGCCTCCGACGTCGGGAAATCAACCGTTACGGCCGGTTTCTGCCGCTACCTGATCAAGCGCGGCATTACGGTGGCCCCCTTCAAATCCCAAAACATGGCACTTAATTCCTGCGTAACTCCTGAAGGGGGAGAAATCGGACGTGCCCAGGCGGTCCAGGCACAGGCCTGTGAAATCAAGCCGCATACCGATATGAATCCGATACTGCTCAAACCTAATTCCGATACCGGTAGTCAGGTCATCGTGCAGGGGCGGCCGGTCGGCAATATGAGCGTGCAGGAATACGACGCCTACAAACCGACCGCCTTTGCCAGGGCCTGGGAAAGCTTTGACCGGCTGCGGCAGGCCTACGAGTTTATCGTCATCGAGGGAGCCGGCAGCATTGCCGAGATCAACCTGAAAAAAAATGATATCGCCAACCTGAAGGTAGCCATGATGGCACGCTGTCCGGTCATCCTGGTTGCCGACATCGACCGGGGTGGGGTATTCGCCCAGCTGGTCGGCACCATCGAACTGCTGGAACCGCTGGAGCGTTCCTACATCCGGGGGATTATCATCAACAAGTTCCGTGGCGATCCCCTGATTCTTGCACCCGGAATAGAGTTCATTGAGGAACGCACCGGAGTGCCGGTGCTGGGCATACTTCCCTGGTTTGCCGACATCAACCTGCCGGCAG
Source organism: Desulfuromonadales bacterium (assembly GCA_037129245.1). Lineage (GTDB taxonomy): Bacteria > Desulfobacterota > Desulfuromonadia > Geobacterales > Pseudopelobacteraceae > JACRCG01. The sequence continues at coordinate 43,056 of JBAXVE010000001.1, read as the reverse complement.
AGGACAGCATGGCCCTCAACAGCTCCTCAAAGGTCGTCAGCATCATGACCGGCCAGAAGAAGATCCATATCGGTATCCTCAAGCTGCCGCGCATCTCCAACTTCACCGATTTTGACCTGCTGCAGAACGAGCCCGACGTGCGCATCAGTTATGTTGAGGTTCCAGTACAGCTTGAGGGGCTTGACATTCTGATCATTCCCGGCAGCAAATCGACCATCGCCGACCTCTATTTTCTCATGGAGCGGGACATATTCAACTCAATTTCAGAATTTAAAGGACATATCGTCGGCATCTGTGGAGGCTTTCAGATGCTCGGTACGCGGGTACTTGATCCTGATGGCGTTGAATCTTCGATCAGGGAAGCCCAGGGGCTCGATCTGCTCCCCGCGGAAACCGAAATACAGCTGGTAAAAGAGACTCATCAGGCACTGGCCTATCTGGATGATGCCGGGCTGACAATCGCGACTGACTGCAACGGGGTGTTGACCGGCTACGAAATCCACATGGGTAAAACTACTCTGGCCAAGGGGAGCAGGCCCTTTGCCCGTATCTTCCGCCGTGGCGAAACCTCCGTCTCCATCGAAGATGGTGCCGTCTCAGCCGATGGACGGATTTTTGGAACCTACCTGCATGGTATTTTCGAAAATTCCCGTTTCCGCGAAGTCTATCTGAACCGGATACGCCTCGAAAAAGGCATGCCGCTCCGCAGAGGGGCCATGAAACAGCCGCAGCACGACCCCTTTGACCATTTGGCCGAACAGTTCGAACAGCACCTTGACCTCCCCCGCCTGATGAGCATCTGCGGATTGGGCTGTGACTCCCCCTGAGCCGCTGATTATTGTTGTCGCGCTCCTGCTTGATCTGCTGATCGGCGATCCCCGCTGGTTTCCCCATCCGGTGGTTGCAGCGGGGAAATTGATTTCTGCTCTTGACGATCGGCTGCGACTCCCCTGGTTGGATGAAAAAATAGCCGGCGTACTGTTGCTGGTGGCAGTTGTCGGCGCAATGATGGGCGGCGGCTACCTGCTGCTGCGGCTCTGCGCCGGGATTCATCCGCTGGCAGGCATCACCGCCTCAGTCATCCTTTGCTTCAGTTGCCTGGCTGTTCGATCCCTGCATGTGGAATCCGGCCGTGTTGCCGAGGCACTGCGGAGCGGCGATATTGTCGCGGCACGGCACAACCTTTCATGGATCGTGGGGCGTGATACTGACGCACTTGACGAACCGGAAATCTGGCGGGCACTGGTAGAGACGGTTGCCGAAAACAGCTCTGACGGCATTATCGCTCCGTTGTTCTGGCTGACGCTGGGAGGACCGCTGGCAGCGCTGGCATTCAAGGGGGTCAGTACGCTTGATTCAATGGTCGGCTACAAAAATGAGCGCTATCTGCAGATGGGATGGGCATCGGCACGCATGGACGACCTGCTCAATTTCATACCAGCCCGCCTGACAGCACTGTTGATGATCTGCGCCGCACCGCTGGCCGGCTGCTCTGCACGAGGTGCATTCAGGATCGTCCTTCGCGATCGACTGAAGCACCCCTCACCCAACAGCGCCCACCCGGAAGCAGCTGCCGCTGGCGCTCTGGGAGTTCAACTGGGGGGAGTGTCAACCTATAGCGGAGTTACTTCCCTGAAAGAGCATATCGGCGACCCGCACCGCCCCCTTGACGGCACCAGCTACGACCGCATGATCAAACTGATGTATATCTCAACCCTCCTGATGGCAGCCGCTTGCACCGGAGCAGCCTTCAGCCTGCGAGGATTCGGTGCCCCAATTTTCTGACCATGGCGGTAAAATCTTTGCCACGGCTCGCTCGCTCGGCATCACGCCGGAAGAGCTTACCGACTTCTCCGCCAGCATCAACCCGCTCGGTTTCTCACCACTGATCCGCGACGAGCTGCTCCGCACCCTGGACGGTCTGGTTCATTACCCGGATTCCGACTACAATCAACTGAGACAGGAGCTGGCGGTATACCACCATCTCCCTTCCGAATGCGTCACCGTTGCCAACGGTTCAACAGAAATTATCTACAAACTCCCGTACCTGCTACAAGGCAAGAGGGCTGTGATTGTGGCTCCTGCATTCAGTGAATACGCCCGTGCACTTGAACAGTGCGGCTGGGTCGTAGAATATTTCGAACTTGACCCTGAAAAAGACTTCTCCATCGATTGGGATACATTAGCAGCCGTTCTAGCAGCAGGGGTTGATGCACTTTACTTCTGCAATCCCGCCAACCCGACCGGCATGCTTTATTCCCGGGATGATATGGAAAAGCTCTGCCGGCTCTGCGCCGCCACTGGTACGTTTCTGGTGCTGGATGAGGCGTTCATGGATTTCTGCGAAGAGTATTCTGCCGTGCGGATTGCCGCTGTGACCGACAATGTGGTTATCCTTCGCTCGATGACCAAGTTTTTTGGCATTCCCGGTCTACGCCTCGGATATTCAATCAGCAGCGGCGCCTTTGCAGAGCGGCTGAAAACACAGGGGGGGCCCTGGAGCGTCAATACACTGGCTCTCTCCGCCGGTGTCGTATCGCTGCGGGATTCCCGGTTTATCAGCGAGACCCGCGAAGTGGTCCGGTTCGAGCGGCAGGCACTGTACGACGGACTGCTGCAGATTCCCCGGCTGAAGCCGTACCACTCCAGTACCAACTTCCTGCTGGTCGAAATTCTGGGCGGCATGACTGCTGCAGAACTTGCCGGGCAGCTGCAGCGGCAGTGGCTGCTGATCAGGGACTGCGCTAACTTCAGGGGACTTACCCCCGCTTTTTTCCGAGTTGCGGTGAAAACCGGCGAGGAGAACAGCCGCTTACTCGGCTGCCTGAAGACGATTCTGTCCTGAATTGCGTTTATGCCGCAAAGGAGACATGTTCAATCCCGGAAGAGGTATTTCTGCCCTGACGGGTAACCTGCTTTTGTGTACGAAAGGTGTTCCAGTCGAGATGGTTACGATCAATTACTATGGCCGATAATGCGTTGGTAGGAATTATGCAGCTTAATAACCGGCTGCCACTGTGTGGCAGGCTAATCACGTCAGAAGAGGGGGCACTATGAGAAAGCTGATTATTTCAGTGCTGATGATGTCATTGTTCATATCGGGGTGCGGAAGCAGCGCAACTGTTACGGTCGATATTCCGGTGTACGGGTCGGCCTGGCCCTCGATCACCTCGTATGAATTTTCAAAGGACAGGGACAAGTATTTTATCGTCGGTAATGTCAATTTTTACGCGCCCGACTCCGACATCGATACCATGACGATAAACGTCTTTGATTCCAGGGGAGCTTCTGTGTACCGGGTTAAAAACGTGATCAACCGCCCGGGCATATCCAGGGGAACCATTCCGTTCTCAATCGACTATATTAATTTTGCCAATGAGACCCATACGCTGTCGATCTATCTGACCGATTTCAATGGGAACACGTCGAATCAAGTTGTGGACACGTTCAGAGTTCCGTGATTCCAGTTTCTGACGGACCAGCGGGAAGGTTTTCTCTCAGTTCGGCCTCACTGTCCAGTGCAGACGCAAGCAGATAATAAACGGCCGCGATGAACAGTGTGAAGCCGGCTATGGTAAATGCCAGCATTTCCCCTTGCCACAGACTGCTAAACCATTTGCTCAAGCCGTTTGCGAACACCGACACTTTCCCGCCCATACGTTCGACTTCATTGGCGAACCGCTTGGACTGTTCAAAGCTTTCAAGCGGAGAAGGTGATATCTCCCCGGCTGTCAGGTACAGGATGCCGGAACTACTGATTCCGGACAGCAAAATAACAGCCGTAGTTACATTCCTCCGTTTTTTTCGTTGACGGGAGTTCATCGAAAACTTCCTTTTCTCTGATGACCCTCTGCCACCCAGCAAAATTGTTTGTAGCAGAAATAAATCGTGGTATCTTCAAAACCGTGAATGGCCTGAAATGCTTATAGCACGACTATCGGAGCATGAGAGATGAAATATTTATATGACAAATTTATTAAAAAAATGACCGATGCACTAACCAGTACAGCCGACTCCGATTTAGCGGAAGATACTGACACCGTGCTTTTCGGCCTTGACACCCCACCTATTCATCTTGTCAACCTGGGAGCGACCACGCATTTTTCCGGCAGTGTGGTGGAGATAGGAAACCGGTCTATCACCGACATACGTATTTATTGTGATGGAAAACATATTCTAACCAGCCCGGTAAATATCCCTCGTGAGTTAATTGGTAAAACGATCCCTCACATCCGTAACGCTGCAACATGCGGATTTGAATTCGATATGATGATTGATGCCCAGGCTGAATGCTACGACTTCGAGCTTGTATTCTCAGATGGGACTCGTGAGCAGATATACTCATATGACATTACATCAATTTGTGAGAACCAAACTCAGTTAGAGCGGATGCGGAAGGCTTTGGATCAACTTCCCATGCCGGATGGTCAGACGATTTTTCTGACACAGGGCCATACGGATGTACAGGCCTATAAGAACTCTATAATCCCCTTCATAGTAAACGTCACTGCATACATGACTGAAGCTGGACTCGAGATCTCCACGGTACGATCAGTTCTGGATATTGGATGTGGGTCGGGGCGAATATTGGCAGCCTGGCATCTGGATGACTCATCTCGACGGTTGGTCGGTTGCGACATAAATTACGAACTTATCACGTGGGCAAGAAACAATATGCCTGCCGGGATAGAATTTCTCCATAATAAACTCCATCATAGATTGCCGCTTGGTGATGCGTGCTTCGATATGATCCAGTTGCTTTCTGTTTTTACTCACCTGTCGCTCCAGTCGCAACAGGAATTGTTGCGGGAAATGTATCAGCATCTTAATCCGAATGGGCATCTGCTGATAACACTTCATGGACACACGTACATTAGACTTTTCATGCCGGATAGAAATGATGAGTTTATCAGTACAGGATATATCGAGACGACAGAGCAGGATGAAGGCTCAAATCAATTCGGCACCTACCATAGCTATAAGTACGCCGAAGCACTGTTTGACGCTGCCGGTTTTGAAATTGCGGGCTACTACCCCATGGGTAAGATTCGGGGAAAGCGCATAACATTTCAGATAGCTTCACTCCAGGATGTATATCTTCTCAAACGCACGTGCTAAAAAATAACGTGGAAAATATTTCAGGCTCGATGAATCGAGCTTTTGTTCAACCTCGCCCCCCGGTAGAAATATTCTGACCAACAGCAACCTATGTAGCGACGTATTATGTCACATAGCCATGCTATGTTTCCCCCTATTGAAAACTCGGGGGGTGTCATGGACGCAATAATGATTGCAGGACTGGCCGTGGTGGTGGTTGGCGGTTACTATTCCGTAATGGATTTTCTTGCGGATATCGGGCTTTCGCCGAGAAAAATGTCTGCTGCAAAGAATTTACATTTCTCCTGCTGCGGGCTGATCTCGTCTCAGAGAACGGTCAAGCAAATGGCGCGGATGAACATTTGAGAGCGCTGTGAGCAGGCTGCTTTTGACATTCGGGATGTCGGCCTGCAGCTCTTCAAGCAGCTTCTTCATCCGCTTACGCTGAAGGTCCGCGGTGCCGCAGACCGGGCAACGGCAGCAGACAACCGGCAGCTCCGCCTGGCGGGAAAAAGCGATAATGTCCTGCTCCGCCGTGTAAACCAGCGGCCGGATGACGGTCGTGAGGCCGTTGTCGGCCAGCATACTGGCGGCCATCGATTTGAGGGAACCGACGAAAAACTGATTCAGCAGCAGGGTTTCGATAAAATCATCCAGGTGATGGCCGAGAGCCAGTTTGTTACACCCCAGAGTAATCGCCGCCCCATACAGCGCCCCCCGCTTCAACCGAGAGCAGATCGAACAGTACGATGAACCGGGACGCCGTTTTTCGCGGATGATGTCGTAATGTTCGGTCGGGATCATCCGGTACTCAAACCCGTTGTCCCGCAGGAAGGACTCAATGACATCGGTCTGGTATCCGGGATAGCCGGAGTCGATGTTGACGGCAATCAGCTCGAAATCAAGCGGCGCCCGGCGACGCAACTCATCAAGTACCAGCAGCAGTGTGTAGGAATCTTTACCGCCCGATACCGCAACAGCAATGCGGTCCCCCGCGCCGATAAGCCCGAAATCGCCGACAGCCTTGCCAGCGCTGTGCCTGATCCTTCTGAAAAGTGTCCCCGCCTTCGCTTCGGCAAACGGGTCGTTACGGTGCGGTCTGGCCATTAATTTTGTACGCGAGAAAGAAAATCCCTGACAAAGGGGGCAAAGGTTTCGTGTTCCAGCAGAAAAGCGTCATGTCCGTAGGCTGAGTTGATCAGATGATACTCGACCGGTTTCCCCAGTTTTTCAAGGCAGGTCACCATCTCCTCGGTCTGATAGGGAGGGTAGAGCCAGTCGGAGCTGAAGGCGTAGAACTGGATCGGTGCCGTGACATTGCTGAAAGCCTCCAACATCGACTCGTACCCCCAGGCCACATCGTAGAGATCCAGCGACTTGGCCAGATAGAGAAATGAGTTGGCATCAAAGCGGTCGACAAAATTGTAACCGTTGTAGTTCAGGTAGCGCTCAACCTCGAACTGGCCAAAAAAGTCGAACAGGCCGTCTTTAGCCGAAAAGCGACGTCCGAACTTGCTGTTCATCGACTCGTCGGAGAGGAAGGTGATGTGACCGATCCCACGAGCCAGCGCCAGTCCGTCCTTGGGGTTGTGCTTGTATTCCCCTTTGCGCCAGGTGGGATCGTTGTATATTGCCCAGCGGGCTACGGCATTCAGGGAGATGGCCTGTGGCGACGGGCGGGGGGTGGATGCCAGTACGAGAGCCGAAGCGATGCTGTCCGGGTACTGGGTTGCCCATTCGAGCGCCTGCATCCCCCCCATGCTCCCCCCCATGACGGTCAGCAGGCGCTCGATTCCCAAACGCTCGATCAGCATTTTCTGGGCGCGCACCATGTCGCGGACTGTTATGACGGGAAAGGAGAGATTATAACGTTTACCGGTTCTGGGGTTGATCGAGGTAGGGCCGGTTGAGCCGAAGCATGAACCGATGACGTTGGAACAGATTACAAAGTAGCGGTCGGTATCGAACAACCTGCCAGGGCCGACGATGGCATCCCACCATCCCGGCCGCGTGTCCGCCTCGTGTCGTTTGCCGGCAAGGTGCGCGTCCCCGGTCCAGGCATGCTCAACCAGAATGGCATTTGAGCGCTCCCCGTTAAGGGTGCCGTAGGTCTCGTAAACCAGGGTAACAGGGGCCAGGATGCGCCCGCTGTCGAGCCGGACGCCTGACTCGAAGGTTACTGACTGTTCCTGTACCAGGTCGACAGACATAAAAACCCCTTCTGCATGAATATGAGAAGGGGCCGGATACGCGCAGCACACCTCTCATCTTTGCCTTTCGGCAGGAATTAGCACCTGACGCCTTAATGGCCGGTTGCTGTGGTTTCGCAGGGCCTTTCCCTCCACCACTCTCGATAAGCAGGTCTAGTGTTCGCAGAATACGAAATTTGCTCCCGGATTGTCAATCAAATATGACGTAGGATCCAACGATCGCAGCAGAGTCGCGACTGCATTAATTGAGTGGAAAATCGCTGCTCCATCTGGTATAAGATCACGTTGTTTTTACTATCGTCAGCAGAACGCCCGCTGGAGGAATAATTATGAAAATGAGCATAGTGCTGTTGGTACTGGTAGTCTGTATGGGCGGCTGCGCCCAGAATCACTACAACGTTCCAGCCGAGAATTTTGCAGACAGGGTCAAGGTACTTGGCGTCGCCCCGATTTTCGTGGACGCCGATTCTGATATCAAACACCCCCAGAAAGACCAGCTGGTTCAACTGGTCGCGGAAATGAACCGCAAGTACGAGTCCCAACTGGTTCGCAAACTGAAAAGTACCGGTAACTTCTATACCGTGGCTTTGCTTGACGGTGATCCCGCCAGGATCTTCGGCGAACTGCTGTTCCGCCGCGAACGCAGGGACGACGCCACCATCCAGTACAACAAATATTTCTGGAAAAATGATGAATTACGCTCGTACATGCAGAAGAACAACCTCGATGCCGTGATGCTTCTAACGGTAAATGGACTGACAAAGTTTGACAAAGTTTTTTCCGGCACACTGCTGGCATCCCAGGAGTCCGACTACAATTTTCTTACTATTACGGGACAAATTCTGGACATTAACAGCACCGTTCTCTGGGAATACCCCAATTTCCGCAGCCGCCTGCTGACCTACTATCCGCTTATCAACCTGCAGTACCCTGATTTCAGCGAATCCGAGGCGAATCTGACCCAAAAAGCTGACATCAAGTTCAAAAATCTTGACGGAATCCGCCGCACACTCGAGAAAAAACGCAAGGACTGGATGCAGCGTGAAACGCTTGAGCCTGAAACATACAGTTGGCATTTTGATGAAATGGTCAAGCTCATTAAATATGACGTCAGCGGCGAGAGCAGGCCAGCTTCCGCACCGGTTGTCAAAGCTCCGCCCGCCCCTGCTGCGCCGCCGGTTCCACAGAACGTGCAGCAGCCTCCGCCTGCCCAGCCGCAGCCGGAACAGCAGAAGACTCCCGTAGTTTCGGCACCGGATGTAAAACCGGCGCCGGCTGCTGTTGAGATCGCTCCCGCCGTTCCGCAACAGGATCAGACGGGAGCCGGCGGTACGACGTCGCTCAGACCCGACGAGATTGCGCCTGCTCCCGGCAGCCCCCGCTGAGTGGAATGAAACGTTCCCCCGGGGACATATCGCTTCCACGCGGCATTAGCGATTTTCTTCCGGAGACTACGGCAAAAATCGGATTTATCGAAGGCCGGTTACGGCGGGTTTTTGAGTTGTGGGGGTTCCGGAGTGTCATTACGCCACAGCTTGAGTATGAAGATGTGCTGTCAATTGGTATGGGAGCAGGGCTGAAGGGGAGGACGTTCCGCTTTGAAGAGCGGCAATCGGGCAGGCTTCTCGCGTTTCCGCCCGACATAACCCCGCAAATCGCCCGCATTGTGGCAACCCGCCTTGCAAGCCGGCCCCTGCCACACAGGATCGCTTACTGCGGAAGGGTTTTGCGCCAGACTGATATACAGGTCGGTCAGAGCCGTGAAATTTTTCAGACCGGTGTTGAGCTGATCGGGCTTGAATCACCGGAAGCGGATGCAGAAATGATCGCAATGGCGATTGAAGCCATGCAGAGCCTGGGGTTGAGTGACTTCAAAATTGACCTCGGGCAGGTGGGATTCTGCCAGGGGGTTATGGACGCCTCCGGCCTGGAGGCACGGGAGTTGGCACGGCTCCGCGAAGCGGTTTCGCGCAAGGATACGGCTGCCGTGGCCGCCGTTCTGGCCGGGAACACGCTTTCCCCCGAGTCAGAGAAGGAGATTCTGGCACTTCCCCGCCTGTTTGGCGGTCGTGAAGTGCTGGAAGTCGCCGCACGCGTGGCGTCTAACAGACGGTCGCTTGAGGCATTGGAAAACCTGAAGCAGGTACTCGAAATTCTTGATATCCACTGCGTCAGTGATTATCTCACGTTTGATCTCGGTGAAACCAGGGGGCTTGACTACCATACCGGCATCACCTTTGAAGGCTTCATCAGCGGACTGGGCGAACCGGTTTGCAGCGGAGGCAGGTACGACGGTCTGACGGCACGCTACGGCTTTGATGCCCCGGCATCCGGGTTCACCTTTAACGTGCTCAGCCTGCTTCACGCCCTTGAGGGACATCCCGAGATAGAGGCAAGCACAGCATGTGATTTTTTAATTTTCAACGCCAGGAATGATCGTCGGGTTGCGCTACAGGTTGCTCGTCAACTGCGATCAAGCGGCTACACTACCGCCCGCGATATCATTCGCCGCGACTATGATCAATCACTCGCATACGCCAGAAGCAGGAATATCAGCTATATGCTGGTCATCGATGAAAGCGAGCGGTTCTACCGCGCCGTTTGCAGCAAGGACGGCACTGTAGTGCCGGTAGATGTGTCATTGGTCTGCCAGCAAAATCTTATGAAGTATATCGAAGAAAACCGGGGAGACAGCTAGACATGGCAAATGTGGTTGTAGTAGGCGCCCAGTGGGGCGATGAAGGCAAAGGCAAGGTCGTTGACATCTACACCGAGTACGCCGATGACATCGTGCGCTATCAGGGGGGTAACAATGCCGGCCACACTCTGGTTGTCGGGGATGAAAAAGTTGTTCTGCATCTGATTCCGTCAGGCATTCTCCATGAGGGGAAGCGCTGTATTATCGGCAACGGCGTCGTCCTTGACCCGGAAGTGTTCATCAAGGAGATCACCAAGCTGAAACAGTCCGGTAGAATCAAGGATGATTCCTGCCTGCTGCTGTCAGAATCGCTGCACATCATCATGCCCTACCACAAGCGCATCGACATCGCCCGTGAAGCCAAAAGCGGCGACAAGAAAATCGGCACAACCGGCCGCGGCATCGGCCCCTGTTACGAAGATAAAATTGGTCGGCGTGGCATACGGCTGATGGATCTGATTGATGCCGACACCTTCGCCCGTAAGCTGAAGGAATTTCTGGTTGAGAAAAACTTCCTGCTGGAACAATACCTCGGGGAGGCACCCTGCAGCTATGATGATATTTTCGCAGAGTATCAGGGGTACGCCGATGTTCTGCGCCGCTACGTAGCCGACACGGCACTGGTACTTGACAGGGACCTCAAGGCCGGAAAAAAAGTGCTTTTTGAAGGCGCCCAGGGGACGCTTCTGGATGTCGATCATGGTACCTACCCCTACGTCACCTCCTCCTCGACCTGTGCCGGCGGGGCCTGCACAGGATCCGGTGTCAGCCCGCGCGCCATCCAGGAGATCATCGGCATATCCAAAGCCTACGTCACCCGCGTCGGCAGCGGCCCCTTCCCTACCGAGCTGCTGAATGCCGACGGCGAGCTGCTGCGTGCAACCGGAGCCGAATTTGGCGCGACCACCGGCCGGCCACGGCGCTGTGGCTGGTTCGACGCCATGGTTATCCGCTATGCCGTTCGAGTCAATGGCCTGACCGGCATCGCCCTGACCAAGCTTGACGTACTTTCCGATTTCGATACCATCAAGGTATGCACCGGCTACGCTTTTAACGGTTCTGCGCTGGAAACCCTGCCGGCCAGCCTGGAACTGTTCGAAAAATGCCAGCCGGTCTACGAAGAACTGCCCGGCTGGAAGACTGATATTACCGAGGCACGCAGCTTTGATGAACTGCCGTCTGCAGCCCGGTCGTACGTTCACCGTCTGGAGGAACTGGCCGGCTGCCCGATCGTCATGGTTTCAGTCGGCCCGCGCCGCGACCAGACGATTACACTGCGTAACCCTTTCGCATAATTCAAGCCCAGAAGACTGACAACCAGCCCCGCTGCCGTTTCCTTGCTGCAGCGGGGTCTTTGTTTGAAAGTTAAGAATGTGCCATTTCTTGCACATGCCTGTGATTTGGTGTAGAGTGGTTCCCTATGGAGCCTATTGTAACCTATAAAGAGCGTTGCCGCCGCTGCTACTCGTGCGTGCGCAGCTGCCCCGTCAAGGCGATCAAGGTGGATGGCGGTTTTGCCCAGATCATGCATGACCGCTGCATCGGTTGCGGAAACTGCCTGAGCTGCCCGCAAAACGCCAAAGTAATTGTTGACCGGATGGTCAGGACACAGGAACTGCTTGCATCTGGTGCTCCGGTAGTGGCGGTACTCGGCTGTTCCTACCCGGCATTTTTTCACGCGTTGACCCCCGGACAGTTTGTGGCGGCCCTGAAAAGCCTCGGCTTCGCTGAAGTCCACGAAGGAGCCTACGGCGCATGCATGATTGCCGACAGCTACCAAACGCTACTGCAAACTTCAGAAACTCCGCTGATCTCGTCACACTGCCCGGCAGTGGTCGATCTGATTGAACGACATTACCCGTCCCTGGTTCCCAGCATAATTCCGGTCGTTTCCCCGATGATCGCCATGGGACGCTTCATCAAAAGCGTTCGCGGCGAGGACACGCGCGTTGTCTACGTCAGCACCTGCGTGGCTGCAAAATTTGAGATTCAGGGAGAGCCTTCCAATGCAATCGATATAGTGCTGACCTACCAGGAAATTGATAAGCTGCTTAAAAACAGGGGGATTGTGCCGGGTAATCTCGCCGAGATACCGTTCGACGGCATAGACCCGGGTGACGGGCGTCTTTTTTCCCTCGCCGGAGGCCCCCACAAGGTTTTCGGCATCCACACCGACTTTCAGGACAACGACACCATCAGCGCTGAGGGAGAATCACACACCATCGGCATCGTGCGCGATCTGGCCGCCGGACGGATTTCGCCATCGTTCGTGGACCTGCGCTTCTGTGACGGTGGCTGCGTCGACGGTCCGGCCCGCGACAGGAACCTGAATCATTATTTCAAACGAAAACTGATCGTCTGCCACAACAACGAGCACCCCCCCTATAACACCGCTGAGCACTACTGTAATGCCAACAGTCTGCCCGATCTGAGCCGTGTTTATGCCGACAAGTCAAAGCGGCTCCCAGCAACGGGTAAGGATGATATCAAGCGGGTGCTGCACTCCACCAACAAATTCACCCAGGGGGATGAACTCAACTGCCGCGCCTGTGGCTACAATTCGTGTCGGGAGCATGCTGTAGCCGTATTTCAAGGTTTTGCGGACATTGAAATGTGCCTTCCCCACAATATGCAGCTGATCGAGGAGGATCGGGTCCGCCTGCTGCAGAAGTATGAGCTGGTGCAGCGCGAACTGGATTTGCAGGCCGAGGACAATCTGATAATCGGCAGTGATCCTGGCATACGGGGAGTGCTTGAGTTGATCCGGCAGGTGGCCCCGACTCCGACAACTGTTTTAATCAGAGGCGAGACCGGAACCGGCAAAGAGTTAACCGCCCGCGCCATCCACCGTCTGAGCCTGCGCAATGACAAACCGCTGGTAACGGTCAACTGCACCACACTGACGGACTCTCTGCTCGAAAGCGAACTCTTCGGGCACAAGAAAGGTTCGTTCACCGGAGCAGTGGCGGATAAGAAGGGGCTGTTTGAGGCGGCCGATGGAGGTACCATTTTTCTGGACGAAATCGGTGATATCACCCCCAAGCTCCAGGCGGAGCTGCTGCGGGTTCTTGACCTGGGTGAGATCCGGCAGGTCGGGGGGGTGAGTGCCAGGAAAGTTGATGTCCGTCTGATTGCCGCTACCAATAAGGATCTTGAGGCTGGAGTGCAGGAAGGGTGGTTCCGGGAAGACCTTTACTACCGGCTCAATGTGTTCTGCATCGAACTGCCTCCGCTCAGAGAGCGCTCCGAATCAGTACCTGAATTGGCCCGGCATTTTCTGGACAAGGCCCGCAAAAAACTCAATAAAACCATCGCAGGAGTCGAAGAACGGGCTGTCAGGGCAATGCAACGCTATACCTGGCCGGGCAATATCCGCGAGATGCAGAATATCATTGAACGGTCGGCCGTACTGGTCAAGGACGGCGTCATCAGACTGGAAAATCTCCCCACTATCTTTACCGAAGTCTACGATTCATCCGCTGACGCCGATGTAAGTCGCCGAAGGGTGTCGTTTAAGGCAGAACGGGAGCTGCAGGTTGGACGGACTGAAAAGCAGATCATATCCCGCTACCTTGAAGAGTCGGGGGGCAATGTCGCTCTGGCTGCCCGCACAGCCAATGTTCCGCGACGTACTTTTTACCGTCTGCTGGAAAAGCACGGTATTTCTGCTGTTCGTCGTCCAAGAACACTCAAACTCTGATACCGGCGGAATATATGAGGACGCGTCTCATTTTTATCGCAACATATCTGCCCGTCTATTTCTCCGCCAACGCCACTATCCCCTTCGCAGTTCATACCTGAGATCGTTTAAAAATAGTGTATACTTTTTCGTCATTATGCGCCAGAATTGACACATATATTGAAATTCCACAAAATTGCCATCTGCTACATATAAGGCAAGTTACTGTAATATAATTCTTATTTGGCACATAGGCATAGTTGGCACGATATTGGCTAGGCGTATACACAGACAGCTCAGCTGTAGATCAACAACCGGAAGGAGAAAATCACCATGGGAAGAATGAGAGAAAATCCGCGCTACAACGTAATTTCGATGAGAGTGAGCGATGAAGAGCGCAACCACCTGGAGAACCTGATGAAGACAACGCACAAGAGCGTATCTGACATCATGCGTGAAGCGATGGAATATTTCACCGCGCACTACGAGCAGGATTCGATGCAGAGGAAAGCGGCCTGATTTCGAAGCGGGAACGCCCCGCTGATTGAAGCCGGGGCGGTGCAGGGTAACAGATATAGCGTTAGCAGTTCGTGCCAGCCAGCCTTTCAGTTCATCAGAATTTCGAACTGTTCCTGATGAAAGCCGGGCTTGGCCCGGACGGTGATCCGCTTCTTGAATTTCTTTTCAAGCTCTTCCAGACCACGGCGTTCCTCATCATACAGCAGATCTGCGACATGGGGATGCACGGAAACGGTCGCCTTGACCCCACGGATGTCGAGCATTTCACGGCGCAGTTCCCGGAAAATTTCATGGCAGACAGTTGTCTTTGATTTGATGTAACCGCGCCCTTCGCAGTAGGTGCACGGCTCGCACATCATCCGGCCGATACTCTCGCGGACGCGCTTCCTGGTCATCTCCACAAGACCAAGCTCAGAAATTTTGAGGATGTTGGTTTTTGATTTGTCTGCCTTAAGGGCCTCCTCAAGAGCATTGAAAACCTTGTCCCGGTTGACCTCCTTCTCCATATCTATGAAGTCGATAATGATGATGCCGCCGATGTTGCGCAGGCGCAGCTGGTAGGCTATCTCCTTCACCGCCTCAAGATTCGTCTTAAGAATTGTATCCTCAAGATTGTGCTTCCCGACAAAGCGCCCCGTATTTACATCGACAGCAGTCAACGCCTCAGTTTGCTCGATGATGATGTATCCCCCCGACTTAAGCCATACTTTCCTTCCCAGCGCGCGACTGATTTCGACCTCCAGCCCGTAATTATCGAAAATCGGCTCTTCTTCGTCATACAGTTCAATGGTGTACTTCATCTTGGCGGCAAAGGTGGAGATGAACTGCACGATCCGGTCATAATCCGGCTTGGAGTCAACGACGATTTTATCGACCTGCTCCGTGACGATATCGCGCACGACCTTCTGAACGACGTCCAGGTCGGAATGAAGAAGCGACGGCACGGCTGCCTTGTCTTTCCGTTTGGCAATCTCATCCCAGAGCACGCTCAGATACTGCATGTCGGCGATCAGGTCCTCTTCGCTCTTCCCCTCGGAAACCGTCCTGACGATATATCCCGAACCCAGTTTTTTGAGACGCTCGACGATCTCCCGCAGTCGTTCCCGTTCGACTTCATCCTCGATTCGCCGGGAAATGCCGATATGATCAACCGTCGGCATATATACCAGATGCCGGCCGGGAAGTGATATGTGCGATGTGATGCGGGCCCCCTTGGTACCGAGCGGTTCTTTTGAAATCTGCACCAGCAGTTCCTGCCCCTCCTGCAGAAGATCCTCGATCGGATGCAGCGGTCTGAAATCGGCGTGATCGCCCTGTTCCTGGCCGTTTGATGCATCGTTTTCCTTCTTGTTGCCGTCGTCAAGGAGTGACTCGTACTCCTCGATGGCGTCAAAAACGTCGGCAACGTAGAGAAATGCAGCCTTTTCCAGGCCGATATCGACAAACGCGGCCTGCATGCCGGGCAGTACCCGGATTACCCTTCCCTTGTAGATATTCCCCACAATTCCCTTTTCGCGACTGCGCTCGATGTAGAGTTCGGCAATCGTGCCGTTCTCAATCAGCGCAATGCGGGTTTCGTGGGAAGCGGCATTGATTACCAATTCTGCTCCCATGGTCATGTTCTCCGTTTATCTGAAATAAAACCTAATTGTGCACATTTATTCAGGCAAAAATGACTTCCAGCTTTTCGACGCGGATATCATCATGCATAAGTTCCTGACGGCCCGTCACCGCTCTGGCAAATTCCAGCGGTTTGCCCCGTTTTGCAACAATGATAAAAGTAGTACCCTCCACAGTGAGTGAAATAACCTCACTGCGCAGATCAATCTCCCTGGTCTGCCCTTTTTTGCTACGCTGAATGATGTAAGAGGCATGTGCCAAAAACTGCACACAGTTCATCCTCAGTGCACCGACATCAAGAGCTCCGACTGTAATGCGGTAGCGGGTTGCGTGGATAGTTGTCGAGATGGACGGTGCATGCACATCCACCAGCGTTGCCGACAGTATCCGAATTCCCTCCGGAAGCACCGCGTTAAGCCGCTCAGCCACTTCATCGGCAGTTGCGGCGGCCGCGACAATCATGTCCATATACTCGGCCTGAGATTCAACTCCCACCGATGTGGCGGTGCCGAAGGAAAAACGGGGGTGAGGATGGAATCCCTGGGAAAAGAGAATCGGGACCCCGCCGCGGCTGACCGCACGGGTAAAAACCGTGATCAGTTCGAGGTGACTCAGACAGGCCATCGAACCGGTCTTGGAAAAACGGAGCCTGATCCTGGCGGAATCATCACCGTGCTGCGGAGATACCGGTCGGGGCAGAATTGCCGGCGACGGAGCCAGGCGATTTCTGACGGTGCTGAAATCACAGACACCGCAGGCGCTGCAGGCGCCGTTACGACAGTCCTCCGTTCCCGCTTCAGCGAAGGCCCTCTCACGCTCGGCGCGCAGGAATTCACGGGTGACACCGCAGTCAAGATGATCCCATGGCAGAACTTCGTCCAGCTCACGGCGACGCAGATACCATTCCGGGGTCACGCCAGCATCGGCAAAAGCCTGATGCCAGCGCTCTTCGGAGAAGTGCTCGCGCCAGCCGTCAAACCGGCACCCCAGTTCGACAGCACGGGCAAGCACCGGTGCCAGGCGGCGGTCTCCGCGGGCGAAAACTCCCTCCATGAAGGAGAGCGGAGCGTCCTGCCACTTGAACTTGAGTTTGCGTTTTTTCAAATCGCAGTGCAGCTGGTACTGGAGGTCGAGCGTTTCCCGGGTGGATATCTGTGCTTCCCACTGGAACGGTGTGTGGGCTTTCGGTACAAACGTGCTTACCGCCACATTGACATCCCCGCCGCCGCTGCTCCCTCTGGCCTGATCCTTGACCCGTTTTGCCAGCAGAGCAATCTGCCCCACGTCTTCAGCAGTCTCGCCCGGCAGCCCGATCATGAAGTACAGCTTGATTAGCCGCCACCCCGCATTAAAGACAGTCGTTGACGCCGAAACGAGGTCGTCCTCGGAAATACCTTTATTGATGACCCGCCGCAGCCTCTCGCTGCCCGCCTCGGGAGCAAGCGTGAAGCCAGTTTTACGGACTTTTTTAATCTCTTCGACCAGAGAATCGGAAAGGGTGCCGACCCGCAGTGAAGGCAGCGAAACGGCGATACGCTCCCCGGCATAACGGGCCATTAATTCCGCCACCAGCGGCTCCACACAGGAGTAGTCTCCGGTGGAAAGCGAGAGGAGCGATAATTCGTCGTATCCGGTGGCTTTCAGTGACTGTTCAGCGAGCTCCAGAATCCTTCCGGCGGAACGCTCCCGCAGCGGCCGGTAGACATAGCCGGCCTGACAGAAACGGCAGCCGCGCGTGCAGCCGCGGGCTATTTCCAACGCGACTCGGTCGTGGACGGTCTTCATGAACGGGACTACCGGCGAGCCGGGGTAGGGAGCGGCATCGAGATCACTCAGAAAGCGCCGCCGAACCCGTTCATGGCCCGGTTTGAGCGGGGTAATGCCGGAAAGCGTTCCGTCCGGAAGATAATGCGGCTCGAACAGCGAAGGCACGTATACTCCGGCAATCTCAGACAGCCGCTCAAGCAGCTGCAACCGTCCCTCCCCCGCTTTTCGGGACGCAGTAACCGCTGCGGCTATTTCAACGACGGCCTCCTCGCCGTCACCCAGAAGAACGGCATCCAGAAACGGCGCCAGCGGTTCAGGGTTATAGGCACAGGGCCCGCCGGCAAGTATCAGCGGAAACTCATCACCACGCTCATTCGTGTACAGCGGGATACCTGAGAGGCGAAGCATATTGAGGACATTCGTGTAGGAAAGTTCGTACTGGAGGGTAAATCCGACAATATGGCATTCTGTCAGCGGAGTACCTGTTTCGAGCGTAGCCAGTGGCTCACCGTCAGCCCGCATCCGCTCTTCCATGTCGGGCCAGGGAGCAAACACCCGCTCGGCAGCCACCCCGTCAACATTATTAAGGATATGGTACAGTATTCGTAATCCGAGATGGCTCATTCCGACTTCGTACACGTCGGGAAACGCCAGCGCAAAACGCAGTTCGGCGGCATCCTTGCGGATGCTCCCCATTTCCCCCCCCATGTAGCGGGCCGGTTTTTCGACTGCCAGAAGATTCATTAATTAAATCAATTCGTTTCAAATATCCAGAAGGTCGGACACTGTATCAAATCAACCGGAGCGATGCAAGGATAATAGCCGCTTGCGCCGCTTTATGATGGCGTCATGTCAGGACGACTCTCAACCCCTGCCCTGCCCCGGAAATATAGGCAAATGTGCAGACAGTCGCCTGCTCATCCCGGTTTCCGGAACGATAATCACGCCCGAAGGTAGTGCGGAACACTTTAACCCGGCAGCCGGGGGAGATATCCAAACCGGTTCGAAGATCCCGCTGACCGGGCCATGAGCAGTGTCCGCGATGATCGGCAGCAAAACCGGGCAGCTTGCCCATCAGCGGCATCTCCCGAAGGCAATAATCGAAAAACAGCGCGTCACGGAACTCCTCACTCCGCTGCGGCTCTTCCGGCAGGGGCGCCAGACGGGCGAACAGTTCGAATGTCTGCCGGCAGGAAAGCCCCGACAGATTCTCTTCCAACGCCTGTGCAGCCATTCTATCCAGTACGGCCGCAAACAGCATGTCCTGCGTCAAAACCACCAGCGCCGTTTCCAGTCCACCGCATCGGTGGAGCAGGTCAAGAAGCCGGCCGATGATTTCGATGCGACAAATGTCGTCGTAGGAAATCCATGGGTTGGAAAGAATTATATAGGGGGGAGTGCCTGAGTAGCGATACCCTTCACGCTGGGCGATCTCCCGCATCGGGGAGCCCTTGAGAACCTTGAGCGGCTCGATCTGAATCTCGTGGGGTTGCAGACTTGCGACGGCCTGCAGCGAATCGAGGAAACCGGCATAACTCTCTCCCGGCAGCCCTGCCAGCAGGTCGAGATGCAGTTCAATGCTGGTTTCCCGTCTGAGCCGCCGCACCGCTTCGAATATTTTCTCCGTCTGCGCCGTACGCCCCACCCGTGCGAGGATTTCATCCGACACCGACTGAACGCCGATTTCAAAACGGAACGTGTGAGCCTGCACCCTGCCGAGCGTGCGCAGGTTGTCCTCGGTCAACAGATCGGCAGCGATTTCAAAATGGAAATGACTCCCCCGGTTGTGTTCGAGAATAAACTCCCAAATTTCCCCGGCACGCCGTGCATCGAAGTTGAAAGTCCTGTCAACCAGCTTGATGTGCGACACATTCTGATGCATCAGCTGAAGCAGATCCTTTTTGATCCGCTCCATACCGAATGTGCGGACCGCTCCCTCGATCGACGACAGGCAGAAGGCGCAGGAAAACGGGCAGCCGCGGGATGTTTCATAATAGGTCAGTTGCCGGGAGAGATCGACCAGCCCGGCTTCAAAGGGGGATGGCAGGGAATCGAGATTCAACGGAATGGTGCCGGGCGGCCCGGAAACGACATCGTCTCCGTCCCGGAAAAACAGGTTCTCTATTCCGGCGCATTCGGATTCCGGCGGATTGCGGCAGTCATGACAGGCAAGCAGTTCCAGCAACCGCCGAAAGGGCTTCTCTCCCTCACCCTTGATAACAAAATCGACGCCAGGATGAGCGTGCATCAGCTCAAAAATACCGAAGGAGACTTCCGGCCCACCCAGAACAATCAGGGTGGAAGGAGATATTTTCTTTACGTCTCCCACGATCCGGAGCGTGTCTTCAGTGTTCCAGATATAGCAGGAAAAAGCCACCACAGCGGCCCTTTCTTCGATAATGCGCCGTAGAATAAGATTTCGCGGTTCATTGACCGTCCATTCACGCAGAATCAGATCAATTCCGGGAATATCCCGACTGTAGGCCGCCAGGCAGGGGAGCGCCAGCGAAGAATGGGAATATTTGGCGTGCAGGGTTGTCAGGAGAACTTTCATACCGAAGGCCTAGAATTCTAGTATAAATTTGCCATCACTGTGTATCACCGTGGTTTTGAATTCCCTGGAAAGGTCATTCAACCTGCCGATGACCTCGTTTCCCCTCTCACCGTACAGCACCTTCGGCTGAAAACCGACCCGCCGGTGGAGCACATCCAGAGGAATAATTTCGGCGCGCCGCCGGCTGTCATCGAAACGTAGACGGACCAGGGCGCTGACATCGGCAGTGACGCTTTTGCTGGCGAAGACGAAATTGCCGAGACTGTAAAATATCAGGGAGTTTCTGTAGCGCTCGATCCCCTGCAGAATATGGGGATGATGCCCGATTATGACGTCGGCGCCGGCATCAACGGCCTTACGGGCAATGATCTTCTGGTAGTTTTGAACTGTGACGTCGGCCTCTTTTCCCCAATGGAACGTCACTATCACCACATCTGCCTGTCTGCGAGCGCTGGCCACGTCTGCAATCACCAGTTTTTCATAACCGGGAGTCGTGCCGGGGCGGTCTGTGTCGGCAAAAAACTCGACCGGCTGGGTCAGGGAATAACCGAGAAAGGCTATTTTCTTCCCTTTCAAGGTATACAACGCCATCTTGCGCGCCTCGTCGAGATTCTCGCCGGCGCCTATCCAGGCTATCCCGGCCGATTCAAGATGCCGCAACGTCTCCTTCAACGCAACGCCGCCAAAATCCATACTGTGATTATTAGCCAGCGTCACCAGGTTGAAACCGGCTTCACGCAGGGCAACTGCCACATCGGGTTCCCCTTTGAAGCGGAATTTCTTTGTCAAAAACTCTGTGCCACGGTTTGCCAAAGGGAATTCCAGGTTTGCCAGACTGATATCGGCGCCGGAAAGCTCTTTTCTGACACCATCAAAGGATGAGCCAAATCCTTTACGCTTCAGCACAGGTGCCCACCGGCCGGCCAGCATGATGTCACCAGCGGCGTTGATCACAATTTCTGCTGCCACGGCCGATTGAGCCGCAAGTTGCAGGCAGAATATCAGGACAAGGACATAACGTGGCAGGATTCGCATGGACGGAAGTATAGCAGGTAGTTGGAATCACCCCAAAGAAACTTTTGGCATTACAGCGGCCGGATCGTAGCAATAATTCCGTACGACACCAAGTAATCAAGTGATTTTTCAACTATTGAATGTTATAGTCACCGCCACGCGTTGGAGTTAATTTTTATCGGAGGCCATGTCGATGGCACATCAGAAAATCTATCTGGTCGGGGCCGGTATCGCCGGTTGGGAAGGGTTTGGTGCAAAGGCGCTGGAGGTCATTTCCAGATCCGACATCCTGATCGGGCATCAGCGCCATCTGTCGATATTCACCGATTACTCCGGGAC
Organism: Desulfuromonadales bacterium; assembly: GCA_037129245.1. GTDB lineage: Bacteria > Desulfobacterota > Desulfuromonadia > Geobacterales > Pseudopelobacteraceae > JACRCG01. The sequence continues at coordinate 21,559 of JBAXVE010000001.1, read as the reverse complement.
TAAAAAAGAGCTGGGTGATCTTTCCGAGCTGATTGACTTTCTCAAGCAGACCGAGAAAAGCGTCGTCATTCTCGCATCCGGTGACCCGACCTTTTTCGGACTGTCACGTTTCATTTTGCGGAATATCACCAAAGACCGGATCGAGATATTCCCCAACGTCACCAGTATGCAGTACGCCTTCGCCCGCATCAAGGAACCCTGGGACGACGGCATCTTCGTCTCCGTCCATGGACGTGGCCTGCACGCTGCGATTGATAAAATCATTGCCAGCGAGAAAGCCTGCGTTCTGACCGACAAAACCAACACCCCCTCCGCCATCGCCGCCGAGCTGATCGACCGGGGTGCCGAGGGATACGAAGCCTGGCTCTGTGAAGATCTGGGTATGCCGACCGAAAAGTTTACCAAAACCTCCGTGCGCGGCCTGCTGGACATCGCCGCTTCGGAATTGAATATCCTGATTTTGATCCGCACCTATGAGCCGAACCTGGTTCACTACCCGCTGATCGGCATCGATGACGACGAGTTTCACACATCAAAAAAACTGATCACCAAAGTGGAAGTGCGGGCCGTTACCCTGGCAAAACTCCAGCTGCAGGATGACCTGGTTCTCTGGGACATCGGCGCGGGGAGCTGTTCGGTCTCCATTGAGGCGTCAAACCTGATGCCCGATGGCCGTATATATGCCGTCGAAAAGAACCAGCAGTGCATCGGCTTCATTAACGAGAATCTAAAGAAATTCTGCACCCGAAACGTGAAGCTGATCGAGGCCTACGCGCCGGAGGGGCTGGAGGATCTGCCGGATCCTGATCGGGTGTTCATTGGCGGTGCGGGTGGCAAACTTGATGAAGTGATCGATGCCGTCTCCCAACGCCTCCGGCCGGACGGCGTAGTAGTGGTTAATGCAGTCACGCTGGACACGCTTACCAGAGCGGTTGAATTTCTTGAAGACCACGGCTTCACGGTCGAAACGACCTGCGTCAACATTGCCAGAACCCGTAACCTGACGGAATACAAGATGTTCGAAGCCCACAATCCGGTCTACATCATCTCGGCCCGCAAGGGTAATGAGTAGTGGCTGTTATTTATGCCGTCGGCGTCGGCCCCGGTGACCCGGAACTCCTGACGCGCAAGGCCGAGCGGATTCTGCTGCAGGCTGATGTTGTTATGGCGCCGGTGTCAAATCCGACCGAAGCCAGTGTGGCACTCACCATCGTCGATGGCATTATTGACGCTTCCCGTCAGGAGGTCATCGTCCACCAGTTTCCAATGACCTCCGACAAGGCCCGGCTGACCGTAGCCTGGCGGGAAGCGGCAAGCATCATGGTGTCCCACGCCGAAGCGGGTCGGAATGTGGCCTTCATAACCATTGGTGACCCGCTTTTCTACTCCACCTTCATCTACCTGCTGCAGATTCTTCGCAAAGAACATCCTCACATACCACTCGAAATAGTACCCGGCATTTCCAGCATCAACGCTTCCGCTGCCCAGGCTGCCGCACCGCTGGTAGAGGGAAATGAGGCCATGGCCGTCGTGCCGGCCACTGCAGGAATTGAAAAGATTGCAACAGCTCTGGCAGATTTCGATACCGTGGTCGTGCTCAAGGTCAAGCCGCTTTTCAGTGAAATTCTGGAACTGCTCCGCACACACGGACGCGAGGGGAGCACCCTGTTTGTCGAGCGCGCCGGCAGCGCCCGCCAGATCGTACTTACCGATTTTACCGACATAGCAGTGCACCTACCTGATTACCTTTCTCTCCTGATTATCAGGAAGCCTGAACGACAGTAATTCCCGCAGCATCCGAAATCCTGAGAAGTGCCGGATAATTTCCGGCTCCGTTTTTCCTTGACATTCCGAAAATTATATATATATTTTTGAATATATTTTGGGGAGTTCAATTATGAAAATCTTCATCACACTCATGATGACACTGACCTGCAGCGGTTACGCTTTCGCAGATTCCAGCCGCCTTGGCCTCAAAGAGGCGATCAACATGGCTATCAGTGGCAACAATCAGGTGCGGGCCGCAGGCTTCACTGCTGAAGCCGCACGCCAGGGGGCCGCTGCAGTTGCATCCCGTTACTACCCTTCCGTTTCCTTTGAGGAAAGCTTCAACGCGTCAAACTCCCCCACCCGGACATTCATGATGAAGCTCGACGAGGGACGCTTCACCCAGAACGACTTCCTGATCGGCAACCTCAACAGCCCCGGTACCGGGCACGATTTCAGAACAGCTCTCACCGCCAAAATGCCACTTTATGATCCCGCCACCCGGCCGATGCGCACCATTGCCGTCAAGGAGTCGGAGATTCAGGACACCCGGCACGATCAATCAAAACAGGAGACCGCATTCAGGGTGTTCAGACAGTACCTTGATATCCAGAGGGCGCAGTCCCGCCTGCATGCTGCGGAACAGGCTGTCGCCGACGCCCGGGAACACCTGAGGCTTGCAGGGGTTCGCAGCCGGGCCGGTGTCGGGCTTCGCTCCGATGAACTGCGGGCGCGCACACACATTGCCGGGAGCGAACAGCAGCTTATCAGCGCCCGGAACAATCTCACCATTGCCCGCCTGGAACTCGCCAGCACCATCGGGTTGAAGGAAGGAGAAAGCGCCGACGTCGACGATGCGGTAATTGCTGCCGTACCGCTCACCCTTTCAGTCGATGATCTGACCGCTGCAGCAATCGCCAACAGGATTGAGCTCAAACTGTCCCAAGGGGAATTCGAGAAGGCCGATGCCACACTGCAACTGGCCCGCAGCAGCTATCTTCCATCTCTCAACGCATTTGCCTCCTATCAGATGAACTCCAGGGATACCCCTTTCGGCAGTGACAATGATGCCTGGAACGCCGGTGCAGCCCTTTCCTGGCAGATATTTGACGGTTTCAAGCGCTGCCGCGAACGCGACAAGGCCTCCGCCGAAAAATCTGCCGCCACCGAGATGCGTGAGCATGCGCGACGGGAAACCGGACTGCGAGTCAGAGAAAGCTATCTCCGCAGCGAAGAGCTCGGTAAGCGTCTGGACGTCGTCGGCCACGCTCTGCTGGACGCCGAGGAAACCGTGCGCCTGCTGAGCAGAAGATTTGAAAATTCGCTGGCCACCATGGCTGAAGTTCTCGACGCCCAGACGGCACTGAATCAGACCAGGGCTGACCTGGTCGACTCGCAGGCCGGTTTCGCCCTGTCGCGAGGCTATGTTTACTTTACTGCAGGGATATTTCTCAAGGAGATGACCAAATGACGCACTCAGGTGAACTCTTCGGATCGGTGATCCTTCCCGGCAGAACCATCGCCACATTTATACTGGCTGCTGCCCTGGTCGGATGCGGCGCGAAGCATGATGACAGCGCGAAAAAAACGGCACCCCAGCCGCCGGCAGTCAAAGGTGCCCTGCTGGAAACCGTAACGTCAACCATGCTGCCCGAAACAGTCGAAGTGGTCGGCACGGTACGGGCCCGCACCAGTGCCGTCGTTTCAGCCCACATTCCCGGCGCCGTCGGCGCCCTCAAGGTACGTGAAGGTGACCGGGTGCGCAAGGGGCAGACAGTTGCTCAACTGGACGCCCAGGAAAACCAGTCATTGGCTGCAGCTGCCGCTTTTGGCGCCGATGGAGCACACAGGGCTCTTGATGAAGCCGTTGCCCGGAAGAAAATGGCGGATAAGACCTTTGAACGCTTCCATAAACTCTTTAACGAACAGGCCGTCAGTCGCCAGGAATTTGATGTGAAGCAGACGGAAAAAGAAATTGCCGCTCAGGAGGTTGCCCGGGCCGAAGCCTACCTGAAACAGGCCGCCGAAAGTTCCCGCACTGCTGCAACCATGGCCGGTTATACAAAGATCAGTGCCCCGATTTCCGGCATCGTCACCAGCAAACAGGTCAATCTTGGTACTACCGTTTTCCCGGCCCAGCCACTGATGACCATAGAGGATGAGGGAAGCTACCAGTTGGAGTTGCCTATTCCTGAAAGCATGTCCGCCAGGATCAAACCGGGGACGTCGGCACAGGTGACCCTGGATGCCCTCAACACAACATTCGGTGCCAGAATCACCGAGATTGTACCGTCGGCCGACCCGGCCAGCCGAACCTTCATTGCAAAGATCCCGCTCGGCCAGAAAGGTGTCAGATCCGGCATGTTCGGACGTGGCACCATAAGCCTCGGAAGCAGCGTGAAAGGCATGCTGATAGCCAGAAAAGCTGTTGTTGAGCACGGCGCATTGACCTCCGTGTGGGTAGTGGATAAAGACAACAGTGCCCGCATGAGACTTGTAAAAGTCGGAAAAATAGCCGGGGACAGGGTGGAGATTCTTTCAGGGCTGTCCGATAACGAACGGATCGTTGTCGGCGGAGCAGAAAAGATCAGCGAAGGCGTAAAGGTGGAATAGGTCATGACCAGCCTCGGTTTTGCCGGAAAAATAGCCCGCGCCTTTATAAATTCCAAACTGACGCCTCTGATCGTCGGAGCATCGCTGCTGCTCGGCCTGTTTGCAGTGAAGATGACCCCGCGCGAGGAGGAGCCGCAGATCGTCGTGCCGATGGTGGATATCTACCTGCCCATGCCCGGCTCGTCGCCGCTTGAGGTTCAGGAACGGGTTGTGAAGCCGTTCGAGGCCAAGCTGTGGGAGATCAAGGGGGTCGAGTACCTCTACTCCATGAGCCGCCCCGGCATGGGTATCATCACCGTCCGTTTCCTTGTAGGTCAGCCGATGGAAGAATCACTGGTCAAGCTCTACAACAAGGTGATGAGCAACCGGGCGCTGCTTCCGCCGGGAGCTGGAGATCCGCTGGTGGCACCGAAATCCATCGACGACGTGCCGATCATGGCTCTGACCCTCTGGTCGGAACGCTATGACCACGGTACCCTGCGGAGTCTGGCCCGCGAGGTCGCGGATGAACTGAAGAAGAGTGAAAACAGCGCCGAAGTTGAACTGAAAGGGGGTTCTTCCCGTCAGGTGCGGGTGACCCTGGACTCCTCACGCCTGACAGGTTACGGCCTGTCGGCGTTGCAGGTTGCTGGAGCACTGCAGAGAGGCAATGCATCTCTTCCATCAGGCTCATTTTCTGGTGGCAACAAAGAAACCGTGGTGGAAACCGGCGCGTTCCTCGACAACGCCGACGCCGTTAAGCGACTGGTAGTGGGCGTTTACGGTGGCAAGCCGGTCTATCTGGCCGATGTGGCTCAGGTCAAAGATGGTGTGCAGGAACCGGATGACTATGTCTTTATGGGGTTGGGATCGGCAGCCGGCCACAAAAATCTGGCCGGTAACCCTAAGCAGGATTACAGCGCAGTAACAATTTCAGTAGCAAAAAGAAAAGGGGCCAATGCTACCTGGGTAGCTGAAGACCTGATCCGCAAGGTAGAAGCGCTGAAAGGGAGGATTATCCCCTCCGACGTACAGGTGACCGTCACCCGCAACTACGGCGAAACAGCCAAAGAGAAGAATAACGAGCTGCTGTTCCATATGTTCCTGGCGGCCATCTCGGTAACAATCCTGATTGCCCTCTTCATGGGGTGGCGCGCCGGAGCGGTGGCAGCCATCGCCATTCCGGTCACCCTGGCTCTGACCATGCTGATCTTCTACCTGATCGGCTACACCCTGAACCGCATCACCCTCTTCGCCCTGATTTTTTCCATCGGCATTCTGGTGGATGATGCCATCGTGGTGGTGGAGAACATCCACCGCTACTTCACCACCACCGTGATGAAACCGCTGGATGCTGCCATCAAGGCTGTTGACGAGATCGGCAATCCGACGGTACTGGCCACCTTTGCCGTCATCGCCTCAATCCTGCCGATGGGCTTTGTGGGCGGTCTGATGGGCCCCTACATGCGGCCGATCCCGGTGGGTGCCAGCATGGCCATGCTCTTCTCCATGCTGATTGCCTTCATCGTCACCCCCTACTTCGCCTTCCGTTTCATGAAGGGAGAGTCGCACCACGGTACGGCTGCAGCGCCCGAAGATTCCCGACTGACCGCCTTTTACCGCCGCTGGATGGGGCGGCTGATCCATGAAAAACGGCTTCGCTATACCTTTCTGGCCATTGTTGTAGCCCTGCTACTCATCTCCTGCTCCCTGATATACTTCAAGGCCGTGACGGTCAAGATGCTCCCCTTCGACAACAAGAACGAGCTGCAGGTGATAATCGATGCACCGGACGGCACACCGCTGGAGCAGACCGCCCGCATCACCCGCGAAATGGGAGATGCCCTGCGGACGATGCCGGAAGTGACCGATTTCCAGATGTACGTCGGCACCAGCGCGCCGTTCAATTTCAACGGCCTGGTGCGGCATTACTACCTGCGCAAAGGCTCTAATCTGGCCGATATTCAGGTCAACCTGCTGCACAAAGAGGAGCGCAAGGACCAGTCCCACGACACCGCCAAACGGATCAGGCCGCTGGTCAAAGCCATCGCTGATAAATATGGTGCCAGGGTCAAGGTAGCCGAAATCCCCCCCGGGCCGCCGGTGCTCTCGACGCTGGTGGCCGAGATTTACGGCCCGGATGACGCCGGACGCGCCGCAAGTGCTGCCAGGGTCAAAGAAATCATGCAGAAGACCGCCGGGGTGGTTGACGTTGACATGTACCGGGAGGACGACCAGCGCAAAGTAACCTTCACCGTTGACCGCGAGAAGGCGGCCCTCTCTGGCATAGCCGTGGAGGATGTGGCCCGCACCCTGCAGATAGCCCTGAACGGCCTGAACTCAGGTCTGCTGCACCTGCCGAAGGAGAAAGAGCCGGTCTCTATCAATCTGCGGCTCCCGGCCGGACAGCGCAGTTCCGTGGCCGACCTCTCATCGATTACCGTCCCGGGCCACAAGGGGAGTGTGCCGCTCTCCCAATTGGTGCGGACAATCACCGGTAATGAGGAAAAGACCCTCTATCGCAAAAATTTGAAGAATGTGGTCTACGTCATCGGTGATGTGGCCGGACAGATCGAAGCACCAGTGTACGCCATTCTAAAAATGCAGAAAGAAATTGGTGAGATCGCAAACCCTGACGGCACAAAGATTGAGGTGCTGGCGTCACGTCAGCCCTGGAGCGAAGAAAAGCTCGGCATGAAGTGGGACGGCGAATGGCACATCACCTACGAAGTGTTCCGTGATCTCGGCATCGCCTTCGGTGCGGTGATGGTGCTGATCTACATCCTGGTGGTAGCCTGGTTCAGGGACTTCACCACTCCGCTGGTAATCATGGTCCCGATCCCGCTGACCCTGATCGGTATTCTGCCGGGACACGCCGCCTTTGGCGCCTTCTTCACCGCCACCTCCATGATCGGCTTCATCGCCCTGGCCGGCATCATCGTGCGCAACTCGATCATCCTGATTGACTTCGCCGAGATGAAGCGCCGTGAAGGCATGGCACTGGACGAGGCGATCATCGAAGCGGGCGCAGTGCGTTTTCGCCCCATGCTGCTGACCGGCGCTGCCGTGGTCGTGGGGAGTTTTGTGATCGTCTTCGATCCGATTTTTCAGGGGCTGGCGCTGGCCATGATGTTTGGGGAGATTGCTTCCACCACGTTGTCGCGGGTTACCATTCCGATTCTTTACTATGTGGTGCAAAACTGGAAAGAACGTCATCATGTTGAAAAAGCGTAGGGAGGAGAAAGCTTAATGTTCTGGTCAAAAAAAACACCCGTATCAGCCGCAGGAAAAAATTTGGGGGAACAGTGCCGCAGCGAGGCCGAAGCGCTCTATCGCTCCGGTACGCACCACTGCGCCGAAGCGGTTATGGAAGCCGTCAGAAAACATTTTTCACCGGAGACGCCTGAATCCGTTGTCGGTACCGTTTCCGGTTTTGGTGGTGGATCAAGTTCCGGCTGTATCTGCGGGGCGGTTTCCGGCGGCACGGTAGCAATCGGGCTGGTCCTGCAGGACAAGAAGGCCACGAGTCACCTGACGAAGGAGTTGCACACCTGGTTCAAGGAAAAATACGGCGTCACCTGCTGCAAGGTGATACGTGCCAACAATGGCAAGGAAATCTGTCCGATGATTACCGGAGAAGTCGCTGGGAAAATCGCAGAAATGCTCAGCACGCGTTAGAGGGAGACCACCATGAAAGAAGAATTTTATGTTGAGCGGATCGTCCGCATCGTAGCCGGGACATTTGTTTTGATCTCCCTGCTGCTGGCACATTTTCATTCACCCAACTGGCTCTGGTTCACCGGCTTCGTCGGACTGAACCTGTTCCAGTCCGGGTTCACCCAGTTCTGCCCCATGTTCAACATCCTTGAGAAAATGGGCGTGCCACGCTTCCCGAAGAGCAGCTGCTGTAAATGACCTTCCGGATCACGGTACTCTGCGAGAACTCGGTCGGACCGATATCGGGAACCCTGGGGGAGCACGGTTTCAGCGCATTGATCGAGCCATCGGACGGAGCACCGCTCCTGTTCGACACCGGCCAGGGGGCAACGCTGCTGCACAACGCCCGCAGGATGAACAGGGATCTGACCGCCGTTTCCGGAGTGGTCATTTCCCACGGACACTACGATCATGCCGGCGGGCTGCTGCCGCTGCTCGCGGAATATGGCAGGCGGACTGTCTACGGCCATCCGGCCATGTTCCGTCCCCGCTACCGGGTCAAAGATACCGGGGAATGCTATCCGATCGGCATGCCCCAGGGACGCGAGGAATTGGAACAGGCAGGTGCTGACTTCGACCTGTCGGCCGATTTCCGCAGGATTGCTCCCGGTATGTATCTGACGGGAGAAGTGCCACGGACGACCACCTTCGAAACCGGCGACAACGGACTGTTCTGTGATTGCAGCGGTCGGGATGTCGACAGCACACCTGACGATCAGTCGCTGGTGCTTGAGACAGCCAGAGGAATTGTGATAGTCATGGGGTGCTGTCATGCCGGAGTGGTCAATACGATCGAACACATTGCACGTTCTCTGGGTCGTCGCGATGTGTACGCCGTCATCGGCGGCACCCACCTTGGATTCTGCGGACAGGAGCAGCTTGACAGGTCGATTGCATTTCTTAAGGAATGGGGAGTGAAAAAGGTCGCCGCCAGCCACTGTACCGGGTTTGATGCCGCTGCACGTTTATCTCAGAAGATGCGAAAAGAGTTTCAGCTGGCCCTGGTCGGCTACACTCTGGAAGTATAGCGGTCAAACTACAACAGACGGAGTATTGAGATGAAGAGAGTTCTGTTAACCCTTATAATGACCGGCATGATCTGGTCGACAGCCTGGGCCGGTGCCAGAGATATCTCGTCAAAAGAGGCCAGGAACATGCTGGAGAACGACAAAGGCATCTTTGTACTTGATGTGCGCACCCCCACTGAGGCCAGTATGGGTAAGCTGCCCGGCGCCGTGCTGATCCCCATGAGAGAGTTGGAGCGTCGAATCAGCGAACTGCCAAAAAACAGGAAGGTGTTGATTTACTGCGCAGTCGGCGGACGCTCCGGTTCGGCCTCCGGCGTTCTGTCCAAGAACGGGTACGATGTCTACAATATGACCGACGGCATCCTCGGCTGGTACCGCAACGGGTTTCCTCTGGAGCGAAAATAACTACTGGGCTGTCCAACCGCCATCGATCGGAATGGCCGTGCCGGTGATCTGGTCTGCGGCGGGAGAGCAGAGAAACAGCGCTAGCTGACCGAGTTGCTCGATGGAAACAAACTGCTGTGACGGCTGTTTTTCCGCCAGCATGCTCCGGCCGCCGGCTTCCACGTCAACCCCCAGAACCTGGGCTCGGGCAACAATCTGCGGTTCAATCAACTCGGTACGCGTCCAGCCGGGGCAAATAGCGTTGCAGGTGATCCCTGAGCCGGCGGTTTCCAACCCCACCACTTTTGTCAGCCCCACCAGACCATGCTTGGCCGAGACATAGGCAGCCTTGTTGACCGATGCCACCAGACCGTGAACCGAGGCGATGTTGACAATCCTCCCCCAGCCGTTGCGCCGCATCTGCGGAAGTGCGTGGTGAATCGTGTAAAAACTGGATGAAAGATTGATGGCAATGATGGAGGCCCAGCGCTCCGGCGGAAATTCCTCTACCGGCGCAGTATGCTGGATACCGGCGTTGTTAATCAGAATATCGACACTGCCGAAGGCACTTGCGGCGGCACCGATCAGGTCGGCAACTTCGTCCGGCTGGGTCATGTCGGCTCCGTGGTATCGTGCGGCTACCCCGAATTCGCGCTCAATACCGCTGCGCACCTCTTCTATCTTCGCCGCATCCCCCAGACCGTTCAACATGATGCTGCATCCCTGCCCGGCCAGAGTGCGCGCTATGCCCAGGCCGATGCCGCTGGTTGAACCGGTAATGACAGCACTTTTACCTTTGAGCATCTATTCCCTCCTCACACACGCTCCACAATCATGGCTATTCCCTGACCGCCGCCGATACAGAGTGCCGCCAGACCTCGTTTCAGGGCACTCCGCTCCATTTCGTGCAGTAGCGTCACCAAAACCCTGGCACCGCTGGCACCGACCGGATTCCCCAGTGCTAGTGCTCCTCCATTGACATTGACTTTACGACTGTCAAGCCGCAACTCACGAATCACCGCCAGAGACTGAACAGCAAACGCTTCATTAAGCTCCACAACATCAATGTCGTCCTGCTTCAGTCCCGCTTTGGCAAGCGCCCTGCGGACGGCTTCGACCGGCCCCATTCCCATAATTTCCGGAGCGATGCCCGATGTTCCCCAGCTGACAATCCGGGCCAGCGGGCGTACGCCGGTCTGCGCAGCTGTTTTCTCATCCATCAGCAACAGCGTGGCCGCACCGTCGTTTATTCCGGACGAATTGCCGGCGGTGACGATTCCATCGCTGCTGAATGCTGGTCGCAGCTTCGCCAGGCTTTCCATGGTGGTATCACCACGAGGATATTCATCCTTAGCAACCATCACCGTTTCGCCCCGCTTGCCGGAAACCGGTACCGGAACGATCTCACGGTTGAACGTCCCGACCCTGATCGCTTTGGCTGTTTTCTGCTGCGACTGCAAGGCAAAAGCGTCAGCCTCCTCGCGGGAGATGCGGAACTGCGCGGCAATATTTTCAGCGGTAATACCAATGTGGATACCGTGAAAAGCATCCGTCAAGGCATCGCTGAGAATTGAGTCCTCCAGGACACCGTTACCCATTCGGTAGCCATAGCGGGCCTTATCAAGCAGGTACGGCGCCCGGCTCATGCTCTCCATTCCGCCGGCAATTATTACGTCACCCTCACCAGCGGCAATCGCCAGGGCTCCGAGACAGACACTCTTCAATCCGGAACCGCACAGTTTGTTGACGGTGTATGATGGCACACCAGCAGGAACTCCGGCAGCGACAGCCGCCTGGCGGGCCGGATTCTGACCGCAGCCCCCCTGCAGAATCTGCCCCATGATGACCTCGCCAACCTGCTCCGCACCGATACCACCGCGCCGAATGACCTCTGAGATGACGAGCTGGCCGAGCTGAGTCGCCGACAATGAAGCAAGCGCCCCGCTTATGGAGCCGATCGGCGTACGGACTGCAGAAGCGATGATAACAGGACGCATGGCGTTTTCACCGGCAATGTCTACGGCTCAATGATCAGTTTCGGTTCGCTGCAGGCCTGAATATCGGCCGGCGTGTAGCCGGGAGCCGTCTCGACCAGCTTCAGACCTTCGGGAGTGACATCCAGGACGGCACGGTCGGTGATGATGCGGTTGATGACCCCTTTGCCGGTCAGCGGCAGCGTACAGGAGTTGAGAATTTTGGTTTCACCGTGCTTGTTGCAGTGCTCCATCAGCACCACAATTTTCTTGGCACCATGAACCAGGTCCATGGCCCCCCCCATCCCCTTGACCATTTTGCCCGGAATCACCCAGTTGGCCAGGTCGCCGGAGGCTGAGGCTTCCATCCCCCCCAGAATCGCCAGATCGATATGTCCGCCCCTGATCATGGCGAACGACTCGGCACTGCTGAAAGTTGCGGAACCGGGAATCATGGTAATAGTCTCTTTGCCGGCGTTGATCAGATCGGGATCAATCTCGTCCTCGGACGGATAGGGACCGATGCCGAGCAGACCGTTTTCGGACTGCAGCACCACCGTCTTCCCCTGTGGAATATAATTGGCAACCAGGGTCGGCATGCCGATTCCCAGGTTCACATAAAATCCATCTTCAATTTCCTGTGCGGCCCGCTGGGCCATCTCTTCACGTGTCAAAGCCATTATTGATCCCCCTGTTTCCGCACCGTGCGGCGCTCAATCCGTTTTTCATGCCCCTGGCAGGCGATGATGCGCTGCACGTACACACTGGGGGTATGGATCTGGTCCGGATCAAGGTCGCCCGTTTCCACCAGCTCCTCCACCTCGGCGATGGTAATTCTGCCGGCCGCCGCCATCATCGGGTTGAAATTGCGGGCGGTCTTGCGATAGACCAGGTTGCCGAAACGATCCCCTTTCCAGGCCTTGATAATCGAAAAATCTGCCGTCAGACCGTACTCCAGCAGGTATTCCTTACAGCCGAAAACCCTTCTCTCGCGTCCTTCGGCAATCGGAGTACCCACGCCGGCCGGCGTATAGAAAGCCGGAATACCGGCACCGCCGGCACGGACACGCTCCGCGAGGGTGCCCTGCGGGACCAGTTCCACCTCCAACTCGCCTGCCAGATACTGACGTTCAAACTCCTTGTTCTCGCCAACGTAGGAAGAGACCATCTTTCTGATCTGTTTGTTCTGCAGCAGGATTCCAAGTCCCCATTCATCCACGCCGCAGTTATTGGAGATGACGGTCAAATCCCGCACCCCCTTCTCCCGCAGTCCCTGAATCAGTTTTTCCGGGATACCCACCAGTCCGAAGCCACCTGCCATGATACTGGCACCGTCGTGAACTCCCTCAAGCGCCTCCTGAATACTTGTACAGACAACCGCCATGTTCAGCCTCCCCGAATTATTTATAACGACTTCTTCAGCAGCCTGCCCAACTCCCCCACAAGTCCGCGGCGGAACAGCATAACGCAGATAACGAACGTAACCCCGATGATCACCGTTATCCATGATCCGACGGAACTTAATTCAGACTGGAGCGTCACCACCGTGAATGCTCCGACCAGCGGGCCCAGAATCGTACCAACCCCTCCCAGCAGGGTCATCAGCACCACTTCGCCGGAGGTGTGCCAGCTGACATCGGTTAATGATGCAAGCTGAAATACCAGAGATTTAAGGGAACCGGCCATTCCCGAAAGTGCCGCCGAAATTACGAACGCCACCAGCTTGAATCGTTCGACCTTGTACCCCAGAGATACCGCTCTCGGCTCGTTCTCACGAATAGCCTTCAGTACCTGACCGAATGGTGAATTGATCGTCCGGTAGATAATCCAGAACCCGATGCAGAACATGACGAACACGAAATAATACAGGTTGAGTCCGAGGGGGCTGCCGCCGACGGAATAGGCATGATTCAGATCGATCAACCCGAAGAGCTGTCCACGGGGAATGCCCTGCAGTCCGTCTTCTCCACCGGTAAAAGGTGCTTTTATAGCAACGAAATATACTATCTGCGCCAGAGCCAGGGTAACCATGGCAAAGTAGATCCCCTGACGGCGAATCGCCAGACTGCCGACGATATATCCGAGCAGAGCGGCGAACAGCGTGCCGCCCAACACCCCCAGCTCGGGCGTCAACCCGCTGGTTTTTACCAGATGACCGGTAACGTAAGACGCCCCGCCAAAAAAAGCGGCGTGGCCGAAGGAGAGCAGGCCGGTATAGCCCAGCAGCAGATTGAAAGCACAGGCGAACAGCGCAAAGCAGAACAGCTTCATCATGAATACCGGGTAGACGACAAATGGTGCCACCAGACCCAGAACAAAAAGAATTATCCAGACGATCTTGTTCATTCAGGACTCCCTGCCGAACAGGCCGGCCGGCTTGACCAGCAGAACGATGACCATGATCAGGAAGATAACCGTGCTGGAGGCGGGGGCGTAGACCACCTTGGTAAAGCCCTCCACCATTCCGAGCAGCAGCCCGGTAACTATGGAGCCCATGATCGAACCCATCCCGCCGATAACTACGACGGCAAAAACGACGATAATCATCTCGGCCCCCATAACCGGACTGACCGAATAGATCGGCGCAGCCAGCACCCCGGCAAAAGCTGCCAGAGCAACGCCATAACCGTATGTCAGGGTGATCATGAGCGGCACGTTGATGCCGAATGCCTTCACCAGTTCAGGCTTTTCGGTTCCGGCACGCAGGAAGGAGCCGAGTTTGGTCCGCTCGATCACGAACCAGGTGCCGAAGCAGACCACCAGGGAAATAACAATTACCCAGAGACGGTACTTGGGAAACATCATAAAGCCAAGATTGACCGCACCGTTCAAAACCTCCGGCTTGGCATCGTAGGGATCGCCGGAGACATTAAAAAAATTGGTGAAAACCCCTTGAATGATAAGGGCCAGGCCGAAGGTAAGCAGCAGGCCGTACAGGTGGTCAAACTTATACAGCCTGCTCAGCATGGTTTTTTCGATGATAATCCCCAAAGCACCGACCACCAGAGGAGCAACAATCAGTGCGGCCCAGTAATTGAGATGGAAATCCGGCATTCCGATCAAAGGTCCAAGAGATGTGTAGCCCAGCAGCGCCACATAGGCACCCAGCATGTAGAGTGCCCCGTGGGCAAAGTTGACGATATTCAGGAGGCCGAAAATAACCGCCAGTCCGAGGCTCAGAATGGCGTAGAACACACCATTGTTGAGGCCCAGCATCAGCTGAGACATGACTGTCTGAAATGATATTTCCATAGCCGGCTCCTCTTCAAAATTAAATCCCCCTCAATCCCCCTTCATGAAGGGGGAAGCTTAAAGCACCCCCCTTTGCAAAGGGGGGCAGGGGGGATTTGCCGTTACTTCTTAACCTGCGAACAAGTGCTCTCGGACAGTGGCATGAAAGCCTCTGCTGCGGGAACGGTTTTCACTATCTTGAGCAGATCCCACTCGCCCTTGGACTCGGCAGGTTTCTTGACTTCCATCAGGTACATGTCATGCACCATCCGGCCGTCAGCCCTGATTTTGCCGTTCACGGCAAAGAAATCCGAGATATCCATCGATTTCAGTTTTGCCATGACCGCGTCAGAATCATCGGTACCTGCTGCCTTGATGGCTTTGAGGTAGTTCATGGTGGCTGAATAGGCACCGGCCTGGTCCATGGTCGGGGCTGCCTTGTGGATGGCCTGGAAACGCTTTGCAAAATCGCGGGTTGCCTTATCCCGATCCCAGTAGAAACCGGACGTGAACTGCATCCCCTGCGCAACCGGCAAACCGAGGCTCTTGATATCCGTGTCGAAAATCAGCAAGCCGACCAGTGTCTGCCCTTTTTTGTCGATGCCGAACTCCCGTGCCTGCTTGATGGCGTTGATCGTGTTATCGCCGGCATTGGCAAGGCCGATTATTTTTGCTCCTGAGGACTGGGCCTGGAGCAGGTACGATGAAAAATCCGTCGTTGCGAGGGGATGACGGACCGAACCGAGCACTTTGCCCCCCATCGGTTTCACAAATTTGGTGGTATTCTCCTCCAGTGAGTGGCCAAAGGCATAATCAGCAGTAATGAAGAACCAGCTGTTGCCGCCGTGCTGAACTACGGCCTGGCCGGTAACCTTGCCGAGAGCGTATGTGTCGTAGACATAATGGATACCGTACGGCGTACAGGCCTTGTTGGTCAGCTCAGTGCTGGCAGCGCCGGTGTTCATGGTAATTTTCTTTTTTTCACCTGCCAGCTTCTGAACCGCCAGTGCGCAGCCCGAATTCAACAGACCGGTAATCATGTCCACTTTTTCGTTGTCAAACCATTCACGGGCCTTGGCCGAAGCGATGTCCGCCTTGTTCTGGTGATCTGCGCCGATTACCTTGATCGGCTTGCCGAGAACCGTGCCGCCAAAATCCTTGACCGCCATCTCTACCGCCACCTGAGTACCTTTCCCCCCAAGTGCAGAATAGGGGCCGGACATGTCCGTCAGAACCCCGATCTTGACCACATCATCAGAAATCCCCTTGACCGCTGCACCGGCAGAGACCGCCACTCCAAGCATTGCAACTGCTGCCGCCACCCTCATTAATCGTTTCATGCATTCCTCCCTTTCTGTTTGACTGCTCGACGTTCAGTTATACTCCCAGGTACCTGTTCAGGCGCTCCGTACTTGCCGGAAGCTCTTCTCTGCCAATCATATCCGCAATAGTCCCATGTTCAATGATGTAGTGCCGGTCTGCCAGATTGGCAGCAAAATGGAAATTCTGTTCAACCAGTATGATCGTGAAGCCCTTTTCCTTCAGTTGCCGCACCAGCCGCCCGATTGTCTGAACAATGACCGGAGCCAGCCCTTCGGTGACTTCGTCCAACAGCAGCAGATCTGCACCGGTGCGCAGTATGCGCGCCATGGCCAGCATCTGCTGTTCCCCGCCCGAAAGGCGCGTACCGATGCTCGTGCGGCGTTCCAGCAGGTTGGGAAACATTTCGTAAATTTCCTCCAGCGTCATGCCACCCTCTTTGATGACCGGCGGCAACAGCAGGTTTTCTTCCACGTTCAGGCTGGAAAAAATTCCCCGCTCCTCGGGGCAGTATCCGATGCCGAGCCGGGCGATGTGATGGGTCTGCATGTCGATAGTTTCCCTGCCGTTCAGACCGATCGAACCGCTGCGTCTGCCGACCAGCCCCATGATCGACTTGAGGATGGTGGTTTTGCCGGCGCCGTTGCGCCCCAGCAGTGTAACCAGTTCTCCCCGCTGTACGGCAAACGAGGCTCCGTGAAGAATGTGGGATTCACCGTACCAGGCGTGCAGGTTGGCAACTGTCAACAAATCCTTCGCGTCACTCATGGCCGACCCCCATATAGGCTTCCATGACCTGCGGATCATGGGAAACCTCGTCGTAGTTGCCTTCGGCCAGAATAGCCCCCCGCTGCAGAACGGTAATCCTGTCCGCCAGTGTGGCAACCACATGCAGATTGTGCTCGACCATCAAAATGGTGCGTTCTGCACCTACCCGCCGCACCAGTTCAGTAATACGCCCAACGTCCTCGCCGCCCATCCCCTGGGTCGGTTCATCCAGCAACATCAACTCAGGATCAAGCGCCAGGGTGGTGGCGATCTCCAGCGCACGCTTGCGCCCGTATGAAAGCTCGACCGTCTGCACATCAGCCGCATCCTGCAACCCCACCGACTCAAGCAGTTCCAGCGCCCTTCCGTCGAGCTCACTCAGCGTGGACGACGACCTCCAGAAATGGTAGGAGGTACCCAGTTTTCTCTGCAAAGCGACCCGCACGTTTTCAAGCGGCGTCAGATTGGGGAAAACCGCTGAAATCTGGAAAGAACGAACGATTCCCCGCAGGGCAATGTCGGCCGGTTTTTCACTGGTGATGTCGGTGCCGTTGAAATGGATGCTTCCGGAGGTGGGGATGATAAATTTGGTCAGGAGATTGAAAACCGTGGTCTTGCCGGCGCCGTTGGGTCCAATCAGTGCGTGAATGTGACCGCGCTGCACCTGCAGGTTGACGGCAGAAACGGCGGTAAAACCTTTGAATTCCTTGGTGAGGTTTCTGGTTTCGAGTATGTGGTCAGTCATCCGGTCAGCTCCTAGTGCGACATCAGGACAGGTATGGTCATCTGCCGCAGAATCTGGGACGCCGCCGGCCCCAGACGGGCTCCGCTGCGGGAGGGTGCGCAAAAGGCTCCCATGATCAGCAGATCGAACCCACCTTCGCAGGCTAGATTGAGTACCGTGTCGGCCAATGGAGCCGACGTTGCCGGCTGCATATCAGTACGGGCGTTGACGCCGTGATGAGCGAGGTGTTGTAATATCCGCTCCCACGCCGTGCCGTCAGCATTTCCGTCATCAGCAACCGACAGCAGGGTCACCTGCCCGGCTTTCTTCAGCACCGGCAGGGCGTCGTGTATCACACGACCCGCTTCACGACCGTTCCTCCAGGCCACCAGTATTTTTGTCCCGACCGTGGGAAACGTCCCGACCGTGGGCACCACCAGTACCGGCCTGCCGGAAGCCAGTATGAGACGTTCGACAACGGCTGAACCGGCCTGTCTGCGACGTGACTCCTGCCCGGTGATTAGCAGATCGCTGCAATGGGACTCCCCTGTGAGAAGCTCCCTGACACCCGTTCCCACAACTGCCGATTCAATCATCTTCAAGACCACCTGCACTCCAGTACCATGCGCCATGTTTTGCAGAAGTTCCCCACCGGCAGCCAGACGTTCCTCCAGGGAGTTCTGCCGCGGCTGATAATATTCATGGGTCAGGATGGAAATACCTGTCAGAGTTGACGAGTGCACCCTGGCAAGATTAAGGGCCACTTCAATCCGGTTCTCGTTTCTGAACGAATCGTCCAGATAGAGAAGAATGTCTTTGATGCTCATGCCCGCTCCAATAAAACAGTATTCAAATATTTGTATCGCAACAGTTGTGCCACTCCGCTCATCTTGATGTAAAATAGCCATAAAAATATAATATTATGGCATATTATATTTTCAACCCGGTTAAAACAATATGTCTATCGTGATATCAGCACGCCTCATATTCCAATATTTTGGATTAAATGTTTCGCCATGACACATATACGGGACAAGCCTACAGATTACTACTATTATATAATGCCTTAAAATATATGCTATAGTTGCCGTAGAGTGAGAAAAATTCCATTATTTTAGAATGTATTCCAAATTATTGGAATACGCCACTGGGGTTATGAAAATACTGATTCGTCGGAAAGGTTCATGACATGGAAGGAGATACGGGGAAAATGAACTTGATTTTTTTACTGTCTGGTATATCATCCTGCATCATATAATCAATAAAAGGAGATTCATCCATGAGCAGTGAGAATGTGATGGCGTTTACCGATGCAAATTTCGACCGCGAGGTTCTCCAGTCCGAGATCCCGGTTCTGGTTGATTTCTGGGCGACGTGGTGCGCTCCCTGTAAAGCAATTGCTCCGTTGATAGACACCGTTGCTACAGAATATGCCGGTAAAATTAAAGTCGGCAAGGTGAATGTCGATGAAAACCAGTCCACTCCCAGCAAATACAACGTACGTGGCATCCCGACCATAATTCTCTTTAAAGATGGCAAAATGCTGGATCAGATCGTCGGGGCGGTACCCAAGTCCCAGCTTGACGCCCTGATCGCCAAGTCCCTCTAGTTTTGTGAGGTTATGCGCACGCAGTATATGCATTGCGCTGGCGATTTTCGTCATCCATCTCCGGATTTTCTCTGCAACCGCATCCGCCTCCGCCAAAGCGGGGCAGTCGGCGCCCGGTTTCAGGGTGACCACAACATCAGGTCAGGTAGTGACTCAGGAAAACTACCGGGGACATGTGCTGGTAATCGACTTTTTTGCCACCTGGTGTCTGCCATGCCGACAGTCGATCCCCCATCTGGTCGAAATGAATCGAAAATATGGCAAACAGGGACTCCACATCCTCGGACTGAGTGCAGACGAGGATGGTGAGCGCGCCGTTAAGGCCTTCACCAGCGAGCATCATGTGAATTACCCGGTAGCACTGGCAGGCGAGACAACGTCGGAATTCGGCGTACGTTCGGTTCCGGTCATGTTTGTAGTAGACAAAAAAGGGAAAGTGGCGGAAGTGTTCCGTGGCTATTCCGTGGATACGGGTCGTTCAGTTGAGCAACTCGTCAAAAAGCTTCTTGCAGAGAAGTAGCCAGCACGGTTTCAGGATCTATTTCTGTGTAGAACACCTTCATCAAACAGAGGCCACAGGCCGGCGCAGTAACGCCGGCTTTTTTGCGGTCACCCTCTCTCAGAAGACTCATGACGTATTCCGGCGCGAATCGTCCACGCCCGACGTCAACCATCGTCCCGACCATAACCCTCACCATGTTTTTCAAAAAACCGCCGCCAACCACGTCAATGGTCAGTGAAGTGTCGAAATGCCGTATTTCAACCGCATCAATCCGGCGGAATGTGGTTTTTGCGGAACAGTTTGATGCCCGGAAAGCAGAAAAATCATGGAGCCCGACAAAGTAATGTGCGGCTTTTATCATGGCGGCACTATCGAGAGATTCACGCACCAGCCAGCTATAACGCCGGTCGAGCGGCGAACGGACGCTGCTGTTGATAATACGGTAACGGTAGTGTTTGGCGTAGGCATCGCTGATCGGTTTGAAATCGGCTTTAACATGACAGGCACTCTGCACGGCAATGTCGGGCGGGAGAAAGCGGTTAACGCCCTCTACGTAGGCCCGCAACGGCAATTCCTTATCCGTCGTAAACGCAGCCGGCATGGCACGGGCATGGACACCCGCGTCGGTTCTTCCTGATGAACGCACCTGGACACGTTTTCCGATGACCTTTTCGAGCGCCTCCTCAACCACCTGCTGCACCGAGACTCCGTTGGATTGCACCTGCCATCCGGAATAATCGGCACCATCGTAGCTGATTGTCAGCAGAACAGTTGGCATGGTTATTCTTCCAGCGATCCGGTCTGTTTCAATATCAACAGATCCAGCTCCCGACCATCAAGCCTGTAGGTTTTACGGCAGAACTCACAGGTAACTTCGGCACCGTCACCCTCGGTCTGCATGTTTTTCAACTCGGCGATTCCCAATGTCAGCAAAGCCCGCTCGATCTTGTCTATTCTGCAACCACAGCGAAAAACAAGAGGATGGCTTTCCAGCACCGTAAATGGTACATCGCCGAAAAGCAGCTGCAGCACACCTTCAGGGCCGGAACTTTCAATCAGCGCCGAGAGCGGGGGGAGAACGTTTATATTGGCCATGATCGCATCCAGCACTTCATCATCAGCCTGCGGCAAAGCCTGCACCAGGAAACCGCCGCAGACGGCTATATGACCCTCCGTATCCAGCGAGGCCCCCAGGCCGACCGCAGTGGGGGTCTGCTCGGATACGGTCAGATAATAGGCCAGATCTTCGCCAATCTCGCTGCTGACCAGCTGAACAACACCCCGATACGGATCGCCGCCGAAGCCGAGATCTTTGGTAACCGTGAGAAAACCGGCCTTGCCGATCAGTCCGGCAACATTCCACGATCCGTTCAACGGCTCAACTTCGGCCTCGGGATGCGCCGCACAGCCACGGACGACCCCGTCGCTTTCAGCCTCGATTATTAATTTGTGAAGCGGCCCGTTACCTTCAAATTTGAGTGCCAGGCGTTGATTTTCCTTGAGCAGCGCCCCCATCAAAGCCCCAGCAGCCAGGCCGCGCGCCATCGCTATACTCGCGGTTGCAGAGGTATCCTGCAGAGAACAGATCTCCTCAGCCAGCCCGGCAGCAGTGCATGCAAGAATTCGAACTCCACCGGTAAGACACAATGCACGTACAAGATGGTCTGCCATGATGCAATTCCTCAATCAAACTTTCTGCTTCAACGATGAGGTTGGTAGTTTCTTTCTATCTCGCGATGAAGGCTTAGTCAACGTACAAGCAGTCTGGAGGCCATTTCGTGACTACATTTTACTACTTGTCACTTTGTAACATTTGCATCATAATGTCGCCAACCGGAAAAAGTGGCAACAAAATAGCTGAAATATCGGAAAACAGTTCATACGAGACGAAAATAAAATACCCCGCCGCAAGCAGCGGGGTATTGGTGGAGTTCAGAACAGCTC